>JBKHFW010000050.1:0-22487 GCA_046540025.1 Phycisphaeraceae bacterium | reverse complement strand
AGAAAGGAGGTGATCCAGCCGCAGGTTCCCCTACGGCTACCTTGTTACGACTTCGTCCCAGTCACCGAGCTGACCGTCGACACCACTGAATCGTGGCGGCTTCGGGTCCTCCCGGCTTCCATGACGTGACGGGCGGTGTGTACAAGGCTCAGGAACATATTCACCGCGCCATTGCTGATGCGCGATTACTAGCGATTCCTCCTTCATGTGGTCGAGTTGCAGACCACAATCCGAACTGGGGCACGGTTTTTGCGATTTGCTCCACCTTGCGGTATCGCTTCGCTCTGTCCGTACCATTGTAGCACGTGTGCAGCCCTGGACATAAAGGCCATGATGACTTGACGTCGTCCCCACCTTCCTCCGGTTTGACACCGGCAGTCCCGTTAGAGTCCCCGGCATGACCCGCTGGCAACTAACGGCAAGGGTTTCGCTCGTTAAGGGACTTAACCCGACACTTCACAGCACGAGCTGACGACAGCCATGCAGCACCTGTGCACGTTCCACTCAAAGAGCGTCATCCCTGTTTCCAGGAACTAATCCGTGCATGTCAAATCCAGGATAAGGTTCTTCGCGTTGCTTCGAATTAAGCCACATGCTCCACCGCTTGTGTGAGCCCCCGTCAATTCCTTTGAGTTTTAGCCTTGCGACCGTACTCCCCAGGCGGTGCACTTAATGCTTTAGCTTCGGCCGGGGGGGCGTCAAAACCCTCCCGACCTAGTGCACATAGTTTAGGGCGTGGACTACCGGGGTATCTAATCCCGTTCGCTACCCACGCTTTCGTGCCTGAGCGTCAGCGCCGACCCAGTCGTCTGTCTTCACCTTTGGCGTTCCTCTAGATATCTACGCATTTCACCGCTCCACCTAGAGTTCCGACGACCTCTGTCGGGCTCAAGACCTGTAGTTTGCCAAGCAATTCCACGGTTGAGCCGTGGGATTTCACAAGACACTTACAGGTCCGCCTGCGCACCCTTTAAGCCCAGTGATTCCGATTAACGCTAGGGCCCTTCGTATTACCGCGGCTGCTGGCACGAAGTTAGCCGGCCCTTCCTTTGGGTCTGATCATTGTGTTTCTAAACCCTGACAGCAGTTTACACCCCGAGGGGCTTCATCCTGCACGCGGCATTGCTCCGTCACGCTTTCGCGCATTGCGGAAGATTCGTTACTGCAGCCTCCCGTAGGAGTCCGGGCAGTGTCTCAGTCCCGATGCGGCGGGTCATGCTCTCACACCCGCTACCCGTCTGAGGCTTGGTGAGCTCTTACCTCACCAACTACCTGATAGGACGTTCCCCGATCTTGAGGCGGCGGACCATTTGCCCGAAAGATCATGTGATCAACCGGGATTATCAGGTATTAATCCGGGTTTCCCCGGGCTATCCCTGTCCTCAAGGTACGTTAGGAACGCGTTACTCGCCCGTTCGCCACTCTACTCGGGGCCGAAGCCCCTTTCGCGTTCGACTTGCATGCTTTAGCCATGCCGCCAGCGTTCAATCTGAGCCAGGATCAAACTCTTCAATTGAGATTCGTAGCACCCGTCAGGGACGGGCGTTTGCTTCAAAAGAAGACTGATCCGGTTGAATTCCGGCATTGCCGGAACCGGTCATGTGCGATGCCGAAACATCACACTCTCATCGAAAGGCTTATCGATGAGATTGGCTAGATCCACATTTGAATTGGAAATTAGGGCGTTCCAATTCTCACAAGGATGCTAAAGCCTCGTCGCAGCTGTGAATTGCGACGTTTCTTTTTCTCGACCAGCCGGTCCGGAGACCGACCGAACGAGGCACATCCTCGCGGCGTTCCAACTGTTCACTTGTCAAAGATCGACTCGGCTCGGGGCCGTCTCGAGTCGGCGTGTGCCGTTGACTCGAGAGCGGAGTATCTTAACCAGTTGCTTCCTGGTGTCAACCCGCCCGGGTGCCGATTTTCACTTTTTCTTGGCGGCGTTTGCCGCGTCCCGCCGGTCGTGGCGGCCGGCGTTGCGGCTGCCGTGGACTGGCGAGGAGGGAAGTATAGGTACTGGCGAAGACCCGTCAAGGGGGGCGGTCCGGAAAATCCGCGTTTTCTGCTTCTGCCCGCCCGGCCGGGCCTGGCCGGCTCCGGTCGGACGCGCCCCGGCAGGGGCCTCAAGTACCCGTCCTGCCCAACCTTATTGCTACGGGCAGGCCGGCTCGCGGTTCGCCGGGCGAAATGAAAAAGCGGCGGGCTAAATGTGCGCCGCCGGCGCCGGCGCGCTTTCGCGCCCGGTCGGCCGGGGTAAAACCGCCGTCCGTCGGGCGCAGTGGCCGATCAGCCGACCCGCGCCGCTTTTGACAGTGTCCGAAGAGGCTTCGACAATGACCCGCCTATCCAATCTTTCACAGGAGGAGAAGCCAGCATGGCTCTGAACATCCGCGGCCGAGACGAGTGTGAACTGGACCTGGTCAGCCTGGGCGAGTGCATGGTGCGGCTGTCGCCGCCCGGCCACGAGCGCATCGAGTTCGCCCGCCAGATGGAAGTGTGGGTCGGCGGGGGCGAGTACAACGTCGCCTACGCCCTGTCCCGCTACGGCCTGCGCACCGGCTGGGTGGGCGGCCTGGTGGACAACCCGGTGGGCAGGATCATCCTCAACCACGCCCGCGGGGCCGGGATGGACGTCTCCGACGTGGTCATGCTGCCTTACGACGGCGTGGGCAAGCAGGCCCGCATCGGGCTGAACTTCACCGAGGTCGGGGCCGGGCCGCGGGCCAGCGTCACCATGTACGACCGGGGTCACTCGGCGACCGCCAACATGGAGCCGGGCGACATCGACTGGAAGAAGCTCTTCGCCGAGCGCGGCGCCCGCTGGCTGCACACCGGCGGGATCTTCACGGGCCTCAGCGCGAACACCCGGCAGATCGCCGCGGACGCCCTCAGCGCCGCCCACGACGCCGGCACGATCATCAGCTACGACCTCAACTTCCGCAGCAAGCTCTGGTCCAGCGAGCAGGCCATCGAAACCACCCGCCCGCTCGTCCAGTACATCGACTGCCTCATCGGCAACGAGGAGGACTTCCAGCAGGTGCTCGGCTATGAGGTCGAGGGGGCCGACGTCGACAAGGGCGGCGAACTGCCCATCGAGAGCTACAAGAAGATGGTTCGCAAGCTCGCGAGCGATTACCCGAACCTCAAGGTCATCGGCACGACGCTCCGCGAGGTGGCCAGCGCCAGCGAGAACAACTGGTCCGCCATCCTCTACTGGGCCGAGGAGGACAAGTTCTACCAGGGCCCGCAGTTCGATCGGCTGATCATCGAGGACCGCGTCGGCGGCGGCGATGGCTTCGCCAGCGGCTTCGCCTACGGCTTCCTCACCGGGACCGACCCGCAGACCGCGGTCAACCTCGGCACGGCCAACGGGGCGATGCTCCAGACCACCCGCGGCGACACGTCGCAGATCACCCTCGAAGAGCTCCAGCGCGTCGCCGGCGGCGGCGGGGCGCGGATCATCCGCTGAGCCGACAAGGCAACCAGGCACCACGATTCAGCCGCGGCCCCGCGCCGCGGCTGTTTTCATGTCGCGCGCGGGGCACGAACGCACTAAGCCGGGGCAGAGCGCAGCGCCGCCCCGGGGATGGGTCCAGCCTGTTCATTCGCGCTGGTGCCGCAGCGGGCGCTACGACACGGGCGCTGCCGGGCGGGGTGGGCGTAGGCGATGAGCTGCGGGAAGAAACCAGCGAAGTCCCCGGCCAGCTCATCGCGGTGGGCGCGCAGCTCGTCCATCGCACGTTCGAGATGCACCGGTCGGCGGAACCGCTCGGTGAGGCGGCGGGACATGCGGACGAGCACGTCCTCGATGCCGCTGACCCGGGCGTAGGAGCCGAGCCGGTCCTGGTCGGCGATGCGCTCGACGATCCGCCGCATCCGCTCGGGCATGAGGTGCCCGGCCCCGGCGAAGCTGTCGTACACCTCGGCCGAGAAGGCCGGCAGCGTCCGGGGGTGCCAGCTCGCCCAGTCCGCCGCGAGCAGGTGGTCGTAGAAGATATCGACGAGGATGCCGGCGAACCGCCCGTGGCGGGGGCGCAAACGGTCGCGGCTGCGGGCGAAGAGCGGGTGGGTATCGGTGAAGGCGTCGATGCGGCGGTGTCGACGAACGCCTTCCATCACCTCGGCGGGCAGATCGGCCGGCAGTCGGCCGCGGACGAGATCGGGCATGAGATTGCCCACCCGGGAGGCCGGGGTGTCGTCGGCGAGGTAAAGGTGGGCGAGGAAGTTCATGGGGCGATTGTCTTTGCACGCAGCGACGGATGCAAGGGGGATTGAGAGGCCAGGGGCTAGGGGCTGGCGGCTGGATCCAGATGCTGGCTGACGGGGCGCGGGGAAGCGAAGCGGTCCCGCAATTTCCGGGTGGCCGGGCTCCGAGCCCCACTGAATAAGCCGGGCCCATACCCGGGGCGGCGCTGCGCTCTGCCCCGGCTTAGGACAACTGATATTTGCCCCCCCCTGAACCTGCCCCAGGCTCCTGGCCTCCAGATCCCAGCCCCAGCCCCCTCACGCCGCGACGGCGGGGCCGGTGGGGCGGGCGGCCTGGCAGAGTCGGCCGAGCTGGCGGGGCAGGGCGGTACGGCGCTGCTCGATGGCCCGGGTCATTGCCTGCCAGGCGGGGCGGGCGCGGAAGTCGGCGTCGTCCGCGAGCAGCATCAGGACGCAAGCGGTCACCAGGGCCCGCTCCTCGTCCGTGGCGGGCTCGGCCGAGCTGAGCAGGCCGTCCGCCGCCTGAAGCTGGACCAGGCGATCCAGGGCCTCCTCCCTGGCTCGGCCGGCCCCGGCGCTCGCCACCAGCGGGTGGTGGGCGACGGTGCGCCAGGCCGCGGCGAGGCTGGCGAGAGTCAGCGCGTCATCCCGCACGCCGGGCAGGTCCTGGTAGTCGCGCAGGCGGTCGATCAGCTCGCCCGCCATCGGGGACGGGCGGTAGCTCACCTCGAGCAGCCTTCGCAGCGCGAGCGCCAGGATCGCGGCCGGCCTGCGGGCGAGGGCGCCCTCCAGCGGGCGGGGCAGGGACGGGTCGTTGTCCATGAGCTGGCGAAGCAGACCGCGGTGGGCGTCCCGCTGGACGTGTCGCTCGATGAGTCGGCTGCTGAGCATGTCTCCCTCCTTGGGTCATTCTCAACTCGGTGCGGGTTCTGTTAACCCTACTATCTGGCAAACACCGGCTGGTGTCAATGCTCATGTCTGAAACTTGTTCGGGTGCCGGCGCAGAAAAAACCTCCGCCACAGGGCTCCGATCCTGTGTGCGGAGGCGCGCCACGGCTAAGCCGGGGTTTGAGCGTCGAGTTGCTCCGTCTATCCTATCGGTCGTTTTCAGAGCGTGTCAACGAAAGTTGCCTTCGGCCTCGGATCCCGGAAAGCCGTTGGCCCGGCGGGACTTACGGCGGGCCGGGCGAGGCGGGGATTGTGGAGCGGGCTTTAAAGCTCGACCGGGCCGAGGTTTGACGAAAGGGCAGGATTTCCCTGTGGCAGATGGACAGCAGGATCGGATCGGCCGGGTGGACGTCGCCGTCGGTGCGCTCGTGGAGCGGAAGGAAGCTGGCTGGCGGGTGCTGATCGCCCGTCGGCGGCAGGACGGGGTGCTCGGCGGCTACTGGGAGCTGCCCGGCGGCAAGCTTGAGCCGGGCGAGACGCCGCCTGAGTGTCTGGCGCGGGAGATGGAGGAGGAGCTGGGGCTTTCGGTCGCCGTGGGCGAGCCGTTGCCGGTGGTGGAGCACCGCTACGAGCACGGCCTGGTTCGGCTGCATCCTTATCTCTGCCGGGCCGAGGGAGGTCGGCCGCGGGCGATCGCGTCGAGCGAGATCCGCTGGGTCGGGCCGGGCGAGCTGGATGACTACACCTTTCCACCCGCCAACGGGCCGCTTCTCGAGGCCCTCTGCCGGGCGCTGGGCTGAGCCCCGGCTCAAGTCGCCCCGGCGCGGCGACGATAACCCTCCTAGCCGTTACCGTCGTCACGTTTGATCCAGGAGGCGCCATGAGCGCGACAGCCACGACGCGACCCCCGCTGCCGAACCCTGCCGAGCTGGTCACCATCGAGGCACGCCAGGGCTGGCAGCGGCTGGATCTGGCCGGGCTCTGGCGCTACCGCGACCTGTGGTGGGCGCTGCTCGTGCGCGACGTGCAGGTGCGCTACAAGCAGACGGTCCTCGGCGCGGCGTGGGCGATCCTCCAGCCGCTGGCGATGATGGTCGTGATCGCCATGGTCCTCGGCAAGGTGCTGGGGATGGACGCGAAGGTGCCCGGCTCCTACGCCCTGTTCCTCTACGCGGGCATGATCCCCTGGGTGCTCTTCCGCGAGACGGTGCAGAACGCGAGCAACAGCCTGGTCAACAATGCCGAGATGCTGCGGAAGATCTACTTCCCCCGGCTGCTGCTGCCGCTGAGCGCGGTGGGCACGCCGGTGGTCGATTTCCTGTCGTCGATGTTCGTCCTCCTGGGCCTGGCGGCACTGCTGGGCGACGGGTTCAGCCTGTCGCTGATGTGGCTGCCGCTGGCGGCGATGTCGCTGCTGATCGTTGCGCTGGGCGTCGCCGTGCCGCTGTCGGCGATGGTCGTGTCGTATCGCGACTTCCGCCTGATCGTGCCGCTGATGCTGCAGATGGGGATGTTCCTGTCGCCGGTGATGTATCCGCTGCCGCTGCCCACGCGCTGGGAGTGGCTGGTGTGCCTGAACCCGATGCACGGCCCGCTGGCGGCGTTCCGAGCCGCTGTGCTGGGCCAGCCGATCGATTTCCCGCTCTGGATCTGCGGCACGGCCATGGGCATGCTGGGGCTGATGATGGGCCTGGCGTGGTTCGTCCGCCTGGAGCGGCGGTTTGCCGACGTGGTCTGAGGCGGGGGCGGGGGAGCGAGAGAAGGATCTGCCGATGTCGTACGCGATCGAGGTCGAAAAGCTGGGCAAACGCTATCGGCTCGGCCAGGGCGCCGGGGCGGACCGCACGCTCCGCGACATGCTGAGCGACCAGCTCGCCCGGCTGGTTCCGGGTCGGCGCACGCCGGTCGTGGCCGGGGCGCCGCCGAAGGAGATCTGGGCCCTGCGCGACGTGAACTTTCGCGTCCAAGCCGGTGAGGTGCTGGGCATCATCGGCCCCAACGGCAGCGGCAAGAGCACGCTGCTGAAGGTGCTCTCTCGCATCACGACCCCCACCGAGGGCCGGGCGCTCATGCGCGGCCGGGTGGCGAGCCTGCTCGAGGTCGGCACGGGGTTTCATCCCGAGCTCACCGGCCGGGAGAACGTCTACCTCAACGGGGCCGTGCTGGGCATGAGTCGGCGGGAGATTCGCGCCAAGTTCGACGAGATCGTCGCCTTCAGCGGCGTCGAGGACTTCCTCGACACGCCGGTGAAGCGCTACTCCTCGGGCATGCGCGTGCGCCTCGCGTTCGCGGTGGCGGCGCACCTCGACCCGGACATTCTCATCGTCGACGAGGTGCTGGCGGTGGGGGACACGGCCTTTCAGGAGAAGTGCCTGGGCAAGATGCGCCAGCTCAGCCGGGGCGGCGGGCGGACGGTGCTGTTCGTCAGCCACAACATGGCCGTGGTGCGCAGCCTGTGCAGCCGAACCGTGCTGCTGGTGGACGGACAGGTTCGGCAGGTCGGCACCAGTGACGAGGTGGTGGCGGGCTACTACGACGTCGTCAACGGCGCCGCCGCGACCGGCTCCGAACGGGCCTGGCCGAATGGGGACGGCCCCGGCGGGGAGGGGGTGCGTTTGCGCGACGTCCGCCTCGCCCGCGAGGACGGGCGCCTCTGCGGGCAGTTCACGCCGCAGGAGCCGATCAACCTGAGCCTGGGCTATGACGTGCTCGAACCGCTGCCTGACGTCCGCTGGGTGCTGGAGGTGCGCACCAGCCTGGGCGAGCTCGCCTTCACCAGCACGGACCACGCCGAGCGCAGCGGGGACCAGCGCCGGCCGGGCCGGTACGAATCGCACTGCCGCATCCCCGGCGGCCTGCTGAACACGGGGGAATACATCGTCGCTCTCGCCGCGGGCATGCCGGGGCGCAAGCGGCTGATCGAGACGACCGACCTGCTCCGCCTCCGCGTCGAAGGGGTGGGTAATCACGGCTCCCGCCTGGGCGAAGCGAACTGGCCCGGGGTGTTGTGCCCGAAGTTGGACTGGACGGTGCGCCAGGTCAGCGCCGATTCCGCCGCGTCGGCTGCGTGAGCTGCGCTCAAGTCGCCTGTCCGGCCTGACGATACTGGCTGTGACGGTCATAGCGATGGTGGCAACTGTCTTGTCCGCCGAGCGCCCCTGGGAGGACCTGTTCATGCTCAAACGTCTGCTGCCTCGATCGATCGCCCGGCGAATGGGCCTCTCGCACGTCCGCCACCTGCCGCGCTTCGACTACCCCGGCGACGTCTACCTCGTCTCGTATCCGCGTTCGGGCAACACCTGGGTGCGTTTCCTGCTGGGCAACTATCTCAGCGGCAACGCCTGCCGGTTCACCAACTGCGACAGCTTCGTGCCGGATATCCACTTCGACCGCGCGGCGTGCGACCAGGCGCCCCGGCCGCGGGTCATGAAGAGCCACATGCCCTTCGTGCCCCAGTACGGCCGGGTGATCTACCTCGTCCGCGACGTCCGTGACGTGGCGGTGTCCTACTACCACTTCCAGCGGAAGTACGGGGCGATCCCGAGCGACCTGCCGCTGGCCGACTTCCTCCACGAGCGTTTCAACGCCGGTAAGGCCGACGGCATGGGGCTGTGGACGGACCACGTGGAGTCCTGGCTCGATCGGGGGCCGCGGCAGTTCCAGTTGCACCGCTACGAGGATCTTCGCCGGGACCCGGTCGGGGGACTGACGAAGATGATCCGGTTCGTCGGCCTCGAGTGCGACCCCGCCCGGATCGAGGCCGCGGTGCAGGCGGCGAGCTTCGACAGTATGAAGAAGATCGAGAAGCAGGACCATGACAAGTTCAGGGGCCTCGCGCAGACCGACGCCTCCGTGCCGTTCGTCCGCAGCGGCCGAACGGGCGGACGGGACCCGCTGCTGACCGATGAGCTGCGCCGGGAGCTGACGCGGGTGCACCGCCCGGCCCTGGAGCGGCTGGGATATCTCCAGCCGGACGAGGCCCGAAACTCCGCGGCATGAACCGCCAGCCCGTCCACGCGGTACAATAGATTGCTTTTCCCCCGGGAACGCAGCGGCCCGCCAGGCAGGCCGTGCGGGCGATCCCTGGCCCGCGGCACACGCCCGGGAACGGAACCTGATGGATCCGCGGAGACTGACCATGCCGGTTTACGAATATCAGTGTGAAGACTGCGGCCACGTCACCGAGGCCCTGCGCAAGATGGCCGACGCCGACGCGAAACTCGCCTGCGAGAAGTGCGGCAGCAACCAGACGAAGCGCGCCCACAGCGTGTTCTCCGCCTCCAGCGGCGAGAGCGGCGGCGACCTGCCCATCGGCCCCTGCGGCTGCGCCTGCGGCGACCCGAACGGGCCCTGCAACATGGGCTGAGCGGGCTCCACGACACGGCTTCTGCGCCACGCCAGGAGGCGGCCACCTTCGGGCCAGACTATTGACGCCCATCGAGAGCAACGTAATCTGGACGGTGCGCCGCCGGTCCAGCGGGCGTCTGCCGGGCGGGCAAACGGCGCAGACAAGGGGGCTCTCATGGCCGCGACCGACCACTTCACCGCGTCGCAGGATCGAACGCACAAGCTGATGACCGCCGTCTCGGCTGGGGCGCTGCTGGCGGCGCTGGGCGGGATGCTCTGGGCCGGGGCGGCCGCGGTGAATCCGGAGCTGCGGATCACCTTCTTCAGCATCGCCGGCGGAATCGTTCTGCTGATCGCGAGCATGGCCCTGTTCGTGCCGCGGCGGTACCGCCTGGACGAGACCGCCGTCGTCGTCGACCGCCCGGCCTGGCCGGTGCGGATCCCCCTCGAGCAGATTCGCGACGTCCACCCGATCGAGCTGCACGACGTGGTACGCACCTTCGGCGCTGCCGGCTTCGGCGGCGCCTGGGGCCGGTTCACCAGCCGGGAGCTGGCGTCATTTCGCGCCTACATCCGCCGCCGCGAGCCGCTGGTGTGCCTGGAGCTGGAGGATGCGAAGCCGGTGGTCCTGTCGCCGGACGACGCCGAGGCGTTCGTGACCGCGGTGCGGGGGCGGCTGGGGGGGGGCAACTTGAAGAACGGGGCGGCGGAGTTGTGAGATGGTATCGCACTTGTCTCGGATGAAACCTCGCCTGGGGCCGCCACTCGGAGGGGCTTGGCCTGCCTCGGGGGCTCGCCCCTCGGGGCCGGCGCTCCGGACGCGGTGAGACGCGGCCTGTTCCGTCTCCGCTGTCGGCTGGGCCGACACCGCGTTACCCCAGACCCGCCCGCCTTCATTTGGGCGTCATGCGACGCGCCGAGCATCGCGGGTTGCTGCATGGGCACTCCGCACATGGAGAGAAGCCTTGACTGATAATGGTTTCTCATTATCATCTGGCTCTGTCTGGCGCCGTCGCGCTGCTGCCAGGCAGTTGAAGAAGGCCTGTCTCTCCCATGGCTTCGAACCGGCGACAACCCGCCTTCCCTGCCATCGCCACCGCGGCGGCGCTGTCCATCGCCTTCAGCCTCGGCAGCGGCGGCCTGCTGCACCTGCATCGCCTGCTCGTGCACACCGCCCCCGCCGTCGCTCACGCCGCATCTGACCACGCGGACGACGCCCGGCAGCTTCGGCCTGCCGACGCGCCTCATCACGCACACATCCCCGGGCAGCCCTGCCAGGCGTGCCACCTGCTGACGCACTGGCAGGCCGAGCGGCCGCTGGCGACTGCGATGACCGGACTCGCCACGACCGCCTGGCGCAGGCCCCTGCCCGCCGACCCGCCGGTCATCTCGACCAGCATCCTCGGCCAGCCTGGCCCGCGCGCCCCGCCGCCAGGCTGACCCCTCCGCGATTCGAGCTGAGCGACCGCGGCGTCCGCGCCCCCGCTTGGCCCGTTACTGGATGCTTTGCGGACATCGTGTCCCCCTGTGCCGGTGCGCCCTGAAGCGGCCGGCCCACGTCCCGAGGTGCGCCATGCGCCGACTCCGCGCCTTCACCCTCATCGAGCTGCTGGTGGTCATCGCCATCATCGGCATCCTCATCGCGATCATGATGCCTGCCCTGGCCGGGGCGCGGCAGGCGGCACGCGTCGCTACCGACCTCAGCCAGATGCGCCAGCTTCAGATCGCACACTGGAACTACATGATCGATCACGAAGACGAGCTGATCGACGTCGGCCTCGCCCACGGCGGAAGCCACAACCAGGCGGGCAAGGCGTGGATCCACACGCTCAGCGAATACTACGGCGACGAACTGATCGTCCGCTCCCCGCTGGACGATAGCCCCCACTGGCCGGGCGGCACGCCGATCCCCGGCAGCAACGGGCTGTACCGCCGTACCAGCTACGGCGTGAACAACTACCTCAGCAGCGTCGGCCCGGGGAGCCGGTATCGCACACTCGCCCGCGTGCCCCGGCCCGCGGCGACGGTGCATTTTCTGCTGATGGCTTTCGAGGGCGAGTTCGCCGGAGCGGACCATCCCCACATCGAAACCTGGTGGCACCCGCTCAAGCCCGAGCTGACCCCGAAGCGGGCCGCAGCGCAGGTGGAAATCTCCGCGGCCCGCGGGCCCGAGGAGGGCTGGGACGCCGTCAGCAGCTGGGGCTTTCTCGACGGCCACGCGGAGACGCGCAGCTTCCGCGAGGTGTACCAGGACAACACCCGCAACCAGTTCGATCCCGAGGTGGCTCGCTAGTTCCGCCCCCTATCTTTCTGATGAACAAGGAGAATCTTCATGCAGCGAATGCTTCTTTCAACCGTTTGCACCCTCGCCCTGGTCCTGCCGGCCAGCCCTGCCCCGGCGAGCGTGGACGATGGCCACACCCACGACGGCGACTTCGGCCTCCACGTCGAAGCAGGTGATATCCACGCCCATCCTCGCGTGATCGGCGGGCTGCTCGGCGCGGAGCAGGATGACAGCTCGACCGCCCCCGGCTTCGACGCCGAGCCCGGCACGTTTCCCGATGGTTCGGCCGTGGGCTTCGACATCCTCGAGCCGCTCGGACTCTGGAACGGCGATGGGTTCGACCCGCTCGACCCGGCGACCGACGAGGTGCTCGCGATCACCTACGTCTTTGGCCTGGACATTGAGCGGCGGGACACAGCCGGCGGCTTCGTGACCGGCTTCGACGTGCCCGTCGCCGGCGACGGAAGCTGGCACCAGCATCTGACCTGGACCCTGCTGGGCGACGGCGGCTCGCTGACCGGGGTGCCCGATGCCGGCGTTTATCTGCTGACGCTCCAGCTACGCAGCTCCGCAGAGGAAATCGGCCCATCCGAACCGCTCTATCTCGTGTTCGACAGCGACGCGGGCGAGGCGGCACACGAGGCGGCGATCGACTGGACCCGAACCAACCTGATACCCGAGCCGGCGTCGCTGGCCGTGCTCGGCCTCGGGGCCGGGCTCCTGCTGACGCGGCGGCGCCAGGCAGGCTGATCGCAGAAAGCAGAGATGAGGGAGGGAGAGCAGCCTCCTGAACAGAAAAAAGCCACGGACCCGCGTCCGTGGCTTTTGCTTTTTCCCTTGGCCCCAGGCCCCAGGCCCTCGCCCCGCTTTACAGCTCGTCGATCTCCGCGACCAGGTCCGTCACGACCTTCTTCGCGTCGCCGAAGATCATGCCGGTGTTGTCCTTGAAGTAGAGCTCGTTCTGGATGCCGGCGAAGCCGGGGTTGAGCGAGCGCTTGATGACGAACACGTTCTTCGCCTTGTCCACGTCGAGAATCGGCATGCCGAAGATCGGGCTCGACTCGTCGTGGCGGGCGGCGGGGTTGGTCACGTCGTTGGCGCCGATCACCAGCGCCACGTCGGTCCGCTCGAACTCGGGGTTCACCTGGTCGAGGTCGAGCAGCTGCTCGTAGGGGATGCCGGCCTCGGCGAGCAGGACGTTCATGTGCCCCGGCATGCGGCCGGCTACGGGGTGAATGGCGAACTTGACGCCCACGCCGCGCTCCTCGAGCTCGTCGACGAGCTCCTTGACGGCGTGCTGCGCCTGGGCGACCGCCATGCCGTAGCCGGGCACGAAGATGACCTGGTTGGCCGCTTCCATGACCATGGCGGCGTCCTCGGCGGTGAACTCGCGGGCCTCGCCCTGCGGGCCGCCGCCTGCCGCGGCGCCACCCTTGGGCTTGCCGCCCACGCCGCCGAAGAGGACGTTGGCGAGCGAGCGGTTCATCGCCTTGCACATGATGCTGGTGAGGATCAGGCCGCTGGCGCCGACGAGCGAGCCGGTGATGATCAGGGCGTAGTTGTTGAGCACGAAGCCGGCCATCGCGGCGGCGAGGCCGGAGTAGCTGTTGAGCAGCGAGACGACGACCGGCATGTCCGCGCCGCCGATGCCGATCACCAGCAGGATGCCCAGCACGAGGCCGGCGACGGCGATCGCCCAGACCGGCCAGGCGAGCGGCAGCGCCGGCTCCCAGATCAGCAGGAACGACAGCGCCAGGCTGACCGCGAGCAGCAGGCCGATCAGCACCTTCTGCCCCGGGAACTGGACCGGCTGGTCGGGCACCCAGCTCACGCCCTGGAGCTTGCCGAAGGCGATGAGCGAGCCGGTGAAGGTCACCCCGCCGATCAGCGTCGCCAGCCCGGTCGCCAGCAGGCCGTACCAGATGAAGCCGACCTCGGGCACGGTGGCGATGGAGAGTTCGGTGGCGGTCGCGGCCGCCTCGGCGATTTCGGTCCGGGTGTGGAAGTACTCGCCGGTGGCGACGAGCAGCGAGGCGATGCCGCCGAAGCCGTTGAGCAGGCCCACCATCTGGGGCATGCCGGTCATGGGCACCTTGATCGCCAGGGCGAGTCCGACCCCGGCACCGATGGCGAGCGCGATCGCGACCCAGACGAGGCTGATGAGCTGTCCGCCGGTGAGGAAGAAGAAGGTCGCCGCGGCAGCGATGAGCATGCCCACCGCCGAGACGAGGTTGCCCTGCCAGGCGGTTTTGACGCTGGAGAGCAGCTTCAGGCCGAAGATGAACAGCACGGCCGCGAGCAGGTACACGAGGTTAATGGCGTCGTACTGGCCGAATGCGAGAGTTTGCAGCATGGGATTCGTTTCCGTCACGAGCTTTCGGGGCTCGGCCCGGCGGCGTCAGCGAAGCCGGCGGCCGGGCGGGTCACCGGGTCGTGTTTACTTCTCCGCCTTCTTTTCCTTGAACATCTCCAGCATCCGGGCGGTCACCACGTAGCCGCCGACCACGTTGATGGTGGCGAAGATGACCGCGAGGGCGGCGAGGATGACGCCCAAATCGCCCAGCGTGTCGGAGAAGGACGCGGCCAGGGCGCCGACGATCGTGATGCCGCTGATGGCGTTGGAGCCGGACATCAGCGGCGTGTGCAGCGTGGAGGGCACCTTGGTGATGATCTCGAAGCCGACGAAGATCGCCAGCACGAACACCACCAGGCTCACCACGAAGGGGTCGATCGTCTCGACCGCGAGCAATTGAGGGGCAAGGAGCATCGGTTCTTCCTCCGCTGAGGATGCGGCCCCCGCAGGCGGGGGCGGTTGGTTCGGGGTTCGCGAGGTCGCGGGCTCAGTCCGCCTTGCCGGCTTCCTTGAGCATCTGGTGCATGACCTCGCCCTTGTGGGTGATCAGGGCGCCTTGCTGGATCTCGTCCTCGAGGTCGAGCTTGAGCTCGCCCTCCTCGACGATCTCCTTGAGGAACGACTGCATGTTGTTCGCGTATGCCTGGCTGGCGTGCTGCGGGACGAGGCCGGGCAGGTTCATCGTGCCCACGATCGTGACGCCGGCGTCGGTCTTCGTCACCTCGCCGGGCTTCGTCAGCTCGCAGTTGCCTCGGCCGGCCTCGGGGTTGGCGGCGAGATCGACGATCACCGAGCCGGGCGACATCTGGTTGGCGACGTCGGCGGGGATGAGCATGGGCGGCTGCTTGCCGAACACGGCCGCGGTGGTCACCACGACGTCGGCCCCGATGACGTGCTTGGCCATCAGCTCCGCCTGCTGCTGGCGTTCCTCTTCGGTCTGTTCGCGAGCGTAGCCGCCGGCGGTCTCGGCCTCCTCGGCCGTGGTGGGCAGCTCGACGAAGCGGGCGCCCAGCGACTGGACCTGCTCCTTGGTGGCGGGGCGGACGTCATACGCCTCGACGACCGCGCCGAGCCGCTTGGCGGTGGCGATCGCCTGCAGGCCCGCCACGCCCACGCCGATGATGAACACGCGAGCCGGGGCGAGCGTGCCCGCGGCGGTGATCATCATGGGGAACATCTTCGGGCAGTGATCGGCGCCCATGACGACGGCCTTGTAGCCGCCGATGTTGGCCTGGCTCGAGAGCACGTCCATCGACTGCGCCCGGCTGATGCGGGGGACGAACTCCATGGAAAAGGCAGTCACCTTCGCGGCCACCATCGCCTCGACCAGCTCCGGGCTGGCGAGCGGGGCGAGCACGCCGGCGAGCACGGCCCCTTCCTTCATCTGCCGCACCTGGTCGGGCTGGGGCGGGCGGACCGTGAGCACGACGTCCGCGCCCCAGACGCCCGCGGCGTCGGAGCTGATCGTGGCGCCGGCCTTCTCGTAGGCCTCGTCGGTCGCCGACGCCCGTTCGCCGGCGCCGGCCTCGACGACCACCTCGCTGCCTGCGGAGACCAGCTTTTTAGCGACCTGCGGGGTCAGTGCCACCCGCGTCTCGCCGTCCTGTTCCTGCCTGGGTACGCCGATTTTCATGCGTGTTCGCCTCTGCTTGGTTAGCACCGCATAAATGTGGATGCAGGGGTCTAGCTTAGCTCATCCCGCCGCTGCCGTCATCCGCGGCCGAGCCCCGGGGGGGGGCGGGAGCAAAGCCACTCAGGATGCGGCAAATCGCCCCGCAAAGCAAGTCGGCGGGAGGTGCCGCTATGATAACAGCATGCAGGAAATCCAGATCAAGACACATCGGCGAAGCGAGATGCTCGACGTCACCCACCACCTGCGCGAGGCCGTGCAGGAAGCGGGCATCACCGAGGGCGAGGTGATCGCCTTCGTCCCGCACACGACGGCGGGCATCACGATCAACGAGAACGCGGACCCCGACGTCGTCCACGACATGCTCGAGCAGCTCGACCGCATGGTGCCCTGGTCGCAGCCGTTCTATCAGCACGCCGAGGGCAACTCGGCCGCGCACGTCAAGACGACGATGACCGGCTCGAGCGAAACGATCTTCGTCTCCAGCGGCCGACTCGTGCTGGGCACCTGGCAGAGCGCCTGGTTCTGCGAGTTCGACGGCCCCCGGACGCGCAAGCTGCTCATCCGCGTGCGCGGGGAGTGAGGGGGGAAGCAGCTACAGGAGTTAGAGGGAGTTAGAGTAGTTAAGCTCCCGGACTCCGGATCCCAGAGAAGGATGCGAAGCGTCCTTCTGTGGGATATCATCCGGCCCTGGACCCTGAACCCTGGAAAAGAAACACCATGCCCGACTATCCCCGCGTGACGATCGAGACGACCGAAGGCACCTTCACCGTGGAGCTGTGGAACGACGTCGCCCCCGGCCACGCCGAGAACTTCCTCAAGCTCGTCGACGACGGCTTCTACGACGGTCTGAACTTCCACCGCGTCCTGCCCGGCTTCGTCATTCAGGGCGGCTGCCCCGAGGGCACCGGCATGGGCGGCCCCGGCTGGACGGTCGACGCCGAGTTCAACGACCGCCCGCACGAGAAGGGCGTGCTCAGCATGGCCCGCTCGGCCGACCCGAACTCGGCGGGCTCGCAGTTCTTCGTCTGCCTCAGCCGGGAGCACTGCCAGCACCTCGACCAGAACTACACCGGGTTCGGCAAGGTGACCGAGGGGCTCGAGGTGATCGACCGCATTGCCGCGACCCAGCTCGCCGACCCCAGCAGCGGCCGGCCGAAGAACCCGCCGCGCATCGAGAAGGCGCAGCGGGCGGAGTAAGGCTCAAGCAAACGAGCCGAAGTCCACGGACTGCCCCCCGGTTCGGGTGGCATTTGAGCCTCAGTCATCGCGTGGCCGGTCCCGTTCCCCGCCCCGTCGCCACACGTTCATCCCGCAGAAGGGCCCCCTCTGCGGGTTTTCCATGCGCGGCGTCCGGGCCTTGGCACAAAAAGAAACCCCGCTGTCGCCGAAGCGACAACGGGGCGGAGGGGAGAAAGCGTGTTTGTGTCGGAATCGTCGTCAAACCTGCCGTTTGACCTTGAGATTTTTGAATCGATACCGGCTCAATTCAAGCGGGACATCTCTCGAAGTGCGCTTTTTTCCCGCTATTTCCCCTGATTCGCCTCGCGGGCGAGCAGGGCGGCCCCCAGGACCCCGGCATCATCTTCCAGTTCGCTGGGTACGATCGTACATTCCCGCAGCTCCCAGGGGAAGACGTGCTCCGAAAACGCGGTGCGGACGAGGTCGACCCACGTCCTGCCCAGCGCCTCGGTGAGGCCGCCGCCCAGCACGACGCAGGGCAGGCTCAGCAGGGTCACCGCGTTGGCGATCGCCGTGCCGACGTACTTCGCCGCCTGCTCGATCACCTCCAGCGTCAGGGCGTCCTTCTGCCGGACCGCCTCGGCGAGCACCCTGGAGCGGATTTTGCGCAGGTCGCCTTCCACCAGCTCGGGCAGGCAACTCGGGTGGTTGGACCGGATCAACTGCGTGAGCTGCCGCACGATGGCGGTTCGGCTGGCGAGGTCTTCCAGCGTCCGCCTGCCCAGCGGGGCGTCGGCGGAGAGCACGGTATGGCCGATTTCGCCGGCCGTGCGGAAGTGGCCGTGATACAGTCGGCCGTCCAGCACGATGCCCGCGCCGATGCCGGTGCCGACGAACACGCCCATGACGTCGTCGAAATCGCGCCCGGCCCCGAGCTGCTGCTCGCCCCAGGTGCCGACGTTCACGTCGTTGTCCACCGTCACCGGCAGGTCCAGTCGGCGGCCAAGCTCCTTCGCCAGCTCCACGTCGCGCCAGCGGAGGTTCACCGCGTTGAGCACCACCCCCGAGGCCACGTCGATCGCCCCCGGGGCGCCGATGCCCAACCCCCCGACGTCCGACGCGGAAAGGTCCGCTTCGTCCAGCAGGTCCGTCACCGCTTTGGCGATCCGGTCCAGCACCGCCTCGGTGCCCTTGTCGGCCTTGGTCTTGGTCTTGTGGCGGGCCAGCACGCTCTGGTCCGGCCCCATGACCCCGGCCTGGATGTTCGTCCCGCCGAGGTCGATGCCCACGTAAAGCGACTTGCCGTCACCCATGTTCGCTGTTCCTTTTCACTTCTCCGGCGACGCCGGTCCGCTCTGGCCACATCCGCACAGCCACACCCACAGCGTAGCGGCGCAGCCGCCGCCTGTTCGATGCATCGTCCAATTCGCTCGGCGACTGTCGAACTTCGGCCGGAATCAGCCTTCCAGCGGCGGCCGCAGCCCGGTGAACTCGCTCGCCTGCTCGAACAGGCGGGCGATCCGCAGCAGCTTCGCCTCCTGGAACGGTGAGCCGAGCAACTGCACACCCACCGGCAGCTTCCGCCCGTCCGTCTCGGCGAACCCGCCGGGCAGGCTGATGCCGGCAATGCCCGCGAGGTTGATGTTGGCGGTGTAGACGTCGTTGAGGTACATCGCCAGCGGGTCGTCCACCTTTTCGCCGATCCGGAACGCCGGCGCCGCCGTGGTGGGCCCGAGAATGACGTCGCACTGCTCGAAGGCGCGGTCGAAGTCCTGTTTGATCAGCCTTCGGACCTTGAGGGCCTTGAGGTAGTAGGCGTCGTAGTAGCCGCTGGAGAGGGCGTAGGTGCCGAGCATGATGCGGCGCTGGACCTCTTCGCCGAACCCTTCGCTGCGCGAGCGGGAGTAGAGGTCGACGAGGTCGTCCGCTTCGTCCGCGCGGTGGCCGTAGTGGATCCCGTCGTAGCGGGCGAGGTTCGAGCTCGCCTCGGCGGGGGCGACGATGTAGTAGGTCGGGATGCCGTACTCGGTGTGGGGCAGGTCGACCTCGACGATCTCGGCGCCGGCGTCCTGATAGATGGCCACCGCCCGCTCGACCGCGGCGTTGACGGCCGGGTCGTTGGCGTCGGACATGTACTGCTTCGCCAGGCCGATCCGCAACCCCTCGGGCTGCTTTTCGACGTCGTCGAGGTCGTCCTCGACCGCCACGCTCGCGGAGGTCGAGTCCAGCGGGTCGTGCCCGGCCATCACCTTCAGCAGCAGGGCGGCGTCGGCGACGCTGCGCCCGAACGGGCCGATCTGGTCGAGACTGGAGGCGAAGGCGACGAGCCCCCAGCGCGAGATTCGGCCGTAGGTCGGCTTGAGCCCCACCACGCCGCAGAGCGCCGCCGGCTGGCGGACGCTGCCGCCCGTGTCGCTGCCGATGGACCCGGCGCAGAGGTCGGCCGCCATTGCCGCGGCCGCGCCGGCGGAGCTGCCGCCGGTGACGTACGCCTCGGCCCAGGGGTTGCGCGTCGGGCCGCCGAAGGCGCAGTACTCGCCCGACGAGCCCATGGCGAACTCGTCCATGTTCGTCTTGCCCAGGATGACCGCCCCGGCCTCCTCGAGCTTGCGCACCGCGGTGGCGGTGAAGGGCGCCTCAAAGTGCTCGAGCATCTTCGAGGAGCAGGTCGTTCGCCCGTACTCGGTGCAGAGCAGGTCCTTGATCGCGACGGGCACGCCGGCGAGCGGGCCGGTGCGCTCGCCCCGGTCCACGCCCCGGGCCTGCTCGAGGGCGCGGTCGGCGAAGACCTCGTGGTAGACGTTGTACCGCGCGCTGAGCCGGTCGATCCGCTCGAGGTAGGCCTGCGTCGCCTCCTCAGCGGAGATCTCCCTGCTGGCGATCGCGTCGCGAAGCTCGATCAGTCGGGTCTGGGTCGGGTTCATGGCTGTCTGTGCCGGGGGTTCGGATTGGGGGGGGGGACGAGGCGGCCGGTGGGGCGGTGGTTACGCGCCGCTGCCTTCGCCGAGCACCTTGGGCACCTTGAAGAACGGCGGCGCCTGGTCGGGGGCGTTGGCGAGGGCCTGGTCCACCGTCAGCCCGGCGCGCTCGGCGTCCTCGCGGAGGACGTTGGCGAGGTCCAGCGCGTGGGCCATGGGCTCGACGTTTTCGACGTCGAGCTCGTTGAGCTTGGCGATGTAGTTGAGCACGTCGGCGAACTGCCCGGTGAAGTGCTCGACCTGGTCGTCCGACAGCGTCAGCCGGCTCAGCCGGGCGGCGTGGCGGACGTCGTCTTCGCTGATGGGGTGGATCTTCTCGGCCATGCGAACAGGATAAGTGGAAGTGGCCGAGTGGTCGAGTGGGGCGATGGGGCGGAAGGAGCGAAGCCACCGGGGCACAAGGCACCGAGGGACCGAGGCACCGAGCCTCGTGGCTTGGTCCCTCGTGGCTTGATGGCTATTATTCCCCCATGCCCAACCGCGACCTGCTTGAATGTTTCGACAACCCCGCTCCCGGCCGCGACTTCGTGATCGAGCACGTGGCCGAGGAGTTCACCAGCGTCTGCCCGAAGACCGGCCACCCCGACTTCGGCACGGTGACGGTCCGTTTCGTGCCCGAGAAGCGGTGCGTGGAGCTCAAGAGCCTCAAGCTCTACCTCCAGGACTTCCGCAACGAGGGCATCTTCTACGAGGCGGTGACCAACGCGATTGCCGACGATCTCGAGGCCGAGATGGCTCCGCGGTGGATGATCGTGGAGACGAACTGGAAGGGCCGGGGCGGCATCCGCTCGCGCATCCGCGTCGAGACGGGCGATGTGCCTGCCCACGAAAAATAGGAAGCGGCCCGAGCCGCTGAGAGCGCTGCCAGGGGCCTCTGCTGATCCCGCGTAACTTCTTTGTTATGCGGGCGCTAGCTATTGTCTTCGCCCCGGGGACAATGGGCTGACAGCGCGTGTCTGGTTCCCTTGAAAACCTTCAGCAGCCCGACCGGGGAGCCCTTGCCATGTGGATGAATATCCTCCGGGGCGTGGTGGCAGGCGTGATTGTGGTGGCCGTGTGCGAAAGCGCCCGGCATTCGGTGCGTTTCGGCGCGCTGATGATCGCCCTGCCGGTGGTGAGCATGTTGGCGCTGACCTTCACCTGGCTTCGCTACGGCGACAGCGTCACGATCAGCCGGGTGTCGGCTCGAGGCGCTGGTGCTCGTGCCGCTGAGTCTGCCGTTCTTCGTGCCGCTGATCCTGATGAACGCGCTGGGGCTGAACTACTGGTCGGCGCTGGCGCTGGGGCTGCTGCTCTCGGCCGCGAGTCTGGGCACCTGGGTCGTCTACGGCCCGCGACTGACGTAGATTCCGATCCGGCTTGAGGGGCGGTTTTGCCCGGGCTGCGCGGCTGTTTCATGGCCGTCGGAGCGCCGCTTTGTCTCCGGCCGGGATTCGGGCTATCCTCACAGCACCATGAGCATTCTCGTCGACAACAACACGCGCGTCATCTGTCAGGGCATCACCGGCTCGGCCGGCTCGTTTCACACCAGGCAGTGTCTCGACTATGGCACGCGGATGGTCGGCGGCGTCACGCCGAACAAGGGCGGCGCGACCGCCGTGGGCGATCTGCCCGTGTTCAACACCTGCTACGAGGCGGTCGAGGCGACCGGCGCCACGGCGACGATGATCATGGTACCGCCGCCCTTCGCCGCCGACGCCATTCTCGAGGCCGCCGACGCCGGCATCGGGCTGATCGTCTGCATCACCGAGGGCATTCCGGTGCTGGACATGATGCGGGTGAAGCGCGAGCTGCAGCGGCCGCGGTATCGTCGGCTGCATCTGATCGGCCCGAACTGCCCGGGCGTCATCACGCCGGGCCCGAAGGGCGAGGGTTGCAAGATCGGCATCATGCCCGGCTACATCCACAAGCCCGCCGACCAGGCCGAGGCCCGCCGGGCCGTGGGCATCATCTCCCGCTCGGGCACGCTGACCTACGAGGCGGTCTGGCAGTGCTCGAACCTCGGGATCGGGCAGACGACCTGCATCGGCATCGGGGGCGACCCGGTCCGCGGCATGGACTTCATCGACTGCCTGCTGCAGTTCAACGCCGACCCGCAGACCGACGGGATCATCCTGATCGGCGAGATCGGCGGCACCGACGAGGAGAAGGCGGCGGAGTTCATCAAGCAGCACGTCACCAAGCCGGTGACGACCTTCATCGCCGGCCGCACCGCCCCGCCCGGCCGCCGGATGGGCCACGCCGGGGCGATCGTCTCCGGCGGCGAGGGCGACGCCGAGAGCAAGATCCGTGCTCTCGAGGAGGCCGGCTGCCACGTCGCCGCCAGCCCGGCCGACATCGGCACGACCATGGTGCGGGCGCTGGGGCTGTAACGACTGTTTGAGCGATGACTTTGCGGGTCCGCAGTTCATGCGCCCCGCGCCGCGGCAAGCGCAGCGCTGCCGCGGATGTCGCCCTGCCCAGGGCCATCGAGACTCGGAATCCAGACCGCGGCAGCGCTGCGCTTGCCGCGGCGTTGTCTGGGGCGGGGCCTGAGGTGTGACTGGACGGGCCGACCGCCCACGCGCCCACTTCCTACTTCGAGATCCCGTAGACGTCGTACCGCACGGCCCGGCCTTC
>JBKHFW010000049.1:0-22634 GCA_046540025.1 Phycisphaeraceae bacterium | reverse complement strand
CGGCGGAACGACGAGCACCGGACAGGGAGCCCGGTTGATGACGCCTTCCGAGACGCTGCCCATGAGCAGGTGATACAGCGCCCCGTGGCCGTGCGAGCCCATGACGATCAGCGAGGCCCGCGAACTTTTCGCCTCCTCGCAGATCTTCCCGGCCGGCGTGTCGCCCAGGGCGATGCGCCCCCGCACCTTCAGCCCCTCGGCCTCGAGGTCCTCCTGGTACTGCTGCAGCCGATCGCGCTCGGCCTGCAGCGCCGCGGAAACGACCTCCTCCTGCGCCGGCTCGAGCGACGTCGGCTCGCCGATGATCACCGGCCCGAACCAGGGCAGCGAATCGGCCTCGGCCCAGGCGGACTGAATCTGCTCGGGCGTGATCACATGGATCAGCTCCAGCCGGGCGTTCAGCGCCCGGCCGAACCGGGCGGCCTGCTGCACCACCGCGTCGGTGATGGCGGAAAAATCCACGGGCACGAGAATGGTGTCAGTCATGTCAGCCTCCGGACCATTCTAGGCGGCCCGGCAGGCCGATCGAGGCGCCGGCCCCGGCAGATCCGGGTTTACCAGTAACTCTCGAAGTGGACATTGCCCTCGGGATTCTCGCGGTTGCGCACCTGGAAGCCCAGCGGGGCAAGATCCTCACTGACCTGGTCGATCATGGCGGGATTGCCGCACAGCAGCACGTGGCACTGCTCGGCGTCGAGCGGCTGGCCGACGATCCGCTCGTAGGTTTCCGGCTCGAGCGCCACGTGCACCCGGCCGCGCAGCCCCTGCCAGTTGCTCGTCTCCCGCTCGCGGGTCACGGTGGGGACGTAGACGACCGAGTCGTCCTCCCCGGCGATCTGCTCGAGCTCCTCGCGGTAGCCGAGGTCGGCGGCGAGGCGCGTGCCGTGGATGACGACGAACTTCCGCCACTTCCCCGTGCCGCGGTAGGTCCTCAGCATGGAGAGGAACGGCGCGAGCCCGGTGCCGGTGGCCACGGCGACCAGGTCCTTGCCGTCGGGGATGCCGTCGAGGGTGAACTTGCCGGTGATCTTCGGCCCGAGGATGAGGCGATCTCCCTCGCCGAGCTGCCACAGCCGGGGCGTGAGGTTGCCCTCGGGCACGAGCACGATGAGAAAATCGAGGTAGCCCCGCTCCTCGGCCGAGCTGGCGATGGAGTAGGCGCGGAGCACGGGCCGGGGCTTGGGCGCCCTGCCGGTCTCGCGGGCGCGGGCCCCGGTCTCCTCGGGGCTTTCCATGAGCCCGAGCGTGGAATACTGGCCGGGCTTGAACTCGGGCACCTCGCCGGCGTCGGGCTGAACGCGGAAAAGCGCCAGCTCGTCGTTGAAGTCGACGCGCTTGATCAGCGTGGCGTTCGTGCGGTCGGGCGCGTCGGCTCGGGGGGTGGCCTTTCGCCGACGCGCCTGCTGCTGCGTGGGGGTCATCTGCTGAGTCATGGTGGTTTTATGTCAGGCGGGTCCGGGCAGACGGCAAGCTCTACCCTTGGAATGATCCTTAAACTCATACGCACTATAGCGACTCCCGCCGCACCTGACGACCCCGTTTTCCCGCCAATCCGCGCTTTTCCGCCCGGGCAGCGCCTTGGGGGTAAACCCCAGCTATGCTTCATGCTACGATGCCCACCATGGACCACGTGCTCGGCCAGGACCGTGCAATCGACGTGCTGCAGACCCAGCTCGCCGCGGGTCGGCCGCACCATGCCTACGTCTTCCACGGCCCGGCCGGGGTGGGCAAGTTCACCACCGCGCTCGCCTTCGGACGCGTCCTGCTCTGCCATCAGCCCCAGACCGACCTCACGGGCCGGCCCGAAGCCTGCGGCAGTTGCCCCTCCTGCCGGCTCCTGCCCGCCACCGGCCCCACGAACGACCCGCCCGCCGACGAGGCCGACGACGACCTCCCCGCCGGGGCGAGCACCGCCCATCCCGACCTCCGCGTCGTGACCAAGGAGCTCGCCCGCTTCAGCGAAAGCGCCCAGGTGCGCCAGCGCAAGCTCACCAGCATCCCCCTCGACGTGCTCAAGGAGGCCCTGATCGGCCCGGTCTACCGCCGGGCGCAACTCGGCCACGGCAAGGTCTTTATCGTCGACGAGGCGGAGCTCATGGGCATCCCCGCCCAGAACGTCCTGCTCAAAACGCTCGAAGAGCCGCCCGCCGGGACCACGATCATCCTCGTCACCGCCAGCGAGGACCGCCTGCTGCCCACCATCCGCAGCCGCTGCCAGCGCGTCGCCTTCGTGCCGCTGGCCGACGAGGTCATCCGGAAATGGCTCGACCGCCACGCCGCCGAGCTGATCGAGCGCGACCGCCAGTGGCTCGCCCAGTTCGCGGCCGGCAGCCTGGGACGGGCCGAGCTGGCGCTCGAGTACGGCCTCACCGAGTGGGCCGAGACGGTCATCCCCGCCCTCGAAGGCTTCGCCAGCGGCCGACCGCGGGGCGAGCTGGGCAGCCAGATCGCCGAGCGGATCGACGCTTTCGCCAAGGAATGGGTCAGCCGGCACGACGGCGCGTCCAAGGAGGCGGCCAACCGGCTCGCGGCCGGGCTGATGTGGTCGCTCATCGCCAGCCACGCCCGGACCCGCATCGCCGAGCTGGCGCCGCAGTGCCCGGCCGGCGACCTCGCCGCGAGCGAAGCGGCGCTCGAACCCTGGCTGGGCGTGATCGACGCCGTGCAGGAAGTGCAGCAGTTGCTCGCGAGCAACGTGCACCTGGGGCTCGCCTGCGATCACCTGGTGACCCGCATGGCCGGGGCACTGGCGAGCTGACGCACCGCGGGGAAACCGCTGAGATAACGAGGCATCATGTCCTGGCTGCTTGTCTGGTCGATCGTCGAATGGGTCATCATCGCCGTCATGGTGCTGGTGATCCTGCGCAGGCGGTTCACCCCGGTGACCTCCCTGGCGTGGCTGGCGCTGACCTTCCTTCAGCCCGTGGCGGGGCTCGTCATCTACCTGTTCGTGGGCGTGAGCTATCTCGGCCGCCGGCGGGCGAAGTCGCACCGGCTGATCGTGGGCGGCGCCCGCTCGCCGCAGCGCGTCGCGAAGATGAGGATCCACCGCGACCACCCGGACATGGCCCCGGGCCAGCAGAACATGATCATCCAGGCCGAGGGCATCGGCGGCAACCCGATCGTCGGCGGCAACAGCGTCTCGCTCATCCATGACGCGGGCGACCTCGTCGACCGCCTCGTCGACGACATCGACCGCGCAACCGACCACGTCCACCTGCTCTTCTACATCTACTGGCCCGACTCGATCGGCACGAAAGTCTCCCAGGCCCTCCAGCGGGCGGCGAAGCGCGGCGTCAAGTGCCGGCTGCTCGCCGACTCGGCCGGGTCGAGGCCGCTTTTCCGCAGCCGCATGGCCGACGACCTCCGCAAGGCGGGCGTCGAACTGGTCGCCGCCCTGCCCGTGGCGCCCTGGCGGCGGCGGCTGGCGCGGATCGACCTGCGCAACCACCGCAAGATCGCCGTCGTCGACGGCCACGTCGCCTACACCGGCAGCCACAACGTCGTCGAGGAAGACTACGGCCACAAGCGGGCGGGCAAGTGGGTCGACCTCTCCGCCCGCTTCACCGGGCCGGTCGTAGCGCAACTGCAGATGGTGTTCCTCGACGACTGGGCCTTCGAGACCGGCCGACAGCTCACGGGGCCCGCCCTGTTCCCGCCGCTGGAGCCGACCGGCCCGGTCTGGGCGCAGGCGGTGCCCACCGGCCCCAACCACGAGGCCGAGACGTTCCGCCGCGTGCTCGTCGCGGCGATCAACGTCGCCCGCGAGCGGATCATCATCACGACGCCCTACCTCGTGCCCGACGAGCCGACGACCCTGGCGCTGTCGATGGCGATCGACCGCGGGGCCGAGGTGACCATCCAGGTCCCCGAAAAGAGCGATCACCCCATCGTCGCCGCGGCCGGGCGGTGGTACTTCGAGCAGCTCATGGACATGGGCGTCTCGCTGCACCGCTACGGCGGCGGCATGCTCCACGCCAAGACGCTCACCGTGGACGACGCGTTCGCCCTGCTCGGCTCGGCGAACATCGACGTGCGCTCGTTCTACCTCAACTTCGAGATCAACGTCCTGCTCTACGGCGACGCCATCACCGGCCAGCTTCGCGAGGCCCAGCAGGAATACCTCGCCTCCAGCCGCAAGGTCGACCCCGAGCAGTGGCACCAGCGGCCGATCGTGAAACAGTACGTCGAGAGTGCCGCGGCCCTGCTCTCGCCGCTTCTCTAGAGCGCGACAACCGGAAATGGCCCGGACTGCTGATCACGCGCGCCGCGACGTGAACCCATTCGCCCGGACGAGGTAGAGTTACCCTGCCAACTTAACATCTTTTCCCTTTTCACCAGCGCACCAAACCTCTTCACTTGACAGCACGCCGTCCGCCCGTAGATTGGCTGGTTCCACGCACTGCCTTCCCCCGATAGAGAGAGAGGAACCGGATGAAAATCACCGATATCAAGGCCCACCTGTTCAAGCCCTCGCTGGACAACTACTGGCACTCGATCCAGTACACTTACTACTTCGCCCTCGTGCAGATCGAGACCGACGCCGGCATCACCGGCGAGTACATCCTCTCCACCGAGGTCAGCCGGTCGGGCCTCGCCGAGTTCGAAGAGCAACTCACCCAGATGAAGCCCTTCGTCATCGGCCGCGACGCCCACGACCGCGAGGGGATCATGGCCACCCTCGCCCGCCGATTCACCATGCACAAGCACGGGCTGACCATCAGCTCGATCGACATCTGCCTCTGGGACATCGCCGGCAAGGCCGCCGACCTGCCCGTCTACAAGCTGCTCGGCGGCGGGCGGACGAAGATCCCCGCCTACGGCAGCCAGACCCCGATGCACGACAACGTCACCATCGCCGAGACCGTCGAAGAAGCCCTCGCCCTGCGCGAGAAGGGGTACACCGCCTACAAGCTGCACCCGCCCTACGGCACGGTGGAGAAGGACCTCGAAGCCTGCCGGGCCGTCCGCGAAGCCGTCGGCGACACGATGGTGCTCATGCACGACCCGATCGCCGCCTACGACCGCCACGGCGCGCTCATCGTCGGCCGGGAGCTCGAGAAGCTCGACTACTTCTGGTACGAGGCCCCCATCCCCGGCGACGACATCACGGGCTATCAGCTCCTGCGCAGCAAGCTGGACATCCCCCTCGCCATCGAGGTGATGGGCAACTATTACGAGCTCATCCGCTCCGGCGCGATCGACATCCTCAAGGCGATGGGCGACATCACCGGCGGCATCACCGACATGAAAAAGTCCGCCGACCTCTGCGAGCTCGCCAGGGTGAAGTGGGAGCCGCATAACTACGGCTCGACGCTCTGCCAGGCGGCGCACCTGCACATCAGCCTCGCCACCTTCAACTGCGACTACTTCGAGCTGCCCGTGCCCGAAGGCTGCTACGACATCGGCATGAAGGACGTCATCCGTCCCAACGCCGAGGGCTTCGTCGAAGCGCCGACCAAGCCCGGCCTGGGGTACGAGGTGGACCGCGACGAGATCGACAACATCACCTACAAGGTGGTCTGAGCGAGGCTTTTGTGAAGCGCCACCGCCTTTCCTGGCTGATCATTCGGCTGTTCCTGCCGCTGGGGCTCGGGTACCTCGTCGCCAGCCTGTTCCGCGCGATCAATGCGGTCGTCGGGCCGAGGCTGATCGAGGACCTCGGCCTGACCGACAGCGAGCTCGGGCTGGTCACGGCGACCTACCTGCTGACGTACGCGCTGGTGCAGGTGCCGGTGGGGCTCCTGCTGGACCGCTTCGGCGTGCGGCGGGTGGAGGCGGCGCTTTTGCTGCTCGCCGCGGTCGGCGCTGCCGTGTTCGGGCAGTCGACCACACTCGCCGGGCTGATCGTCGGGCGGGCGCTGATCGGCGTGGGCGTCGGCGCGTGCCTCATGGGCGCGTTCAAGGCGTTCACCGAGTGGCTCCCGCCCGAGCGGCGTCCGTTCGCCAACGGCGTGCACATGGTCGCCGGGGCGGTCGGCATGATCGCCGCGAGCGAGCCGGTGGAGATCGCCCTGGGCTACATGGGCTGGCCGGCGCTGTTTCTGATCATCGCCGCCGTGACGGCGGGCGTCGCCATCCTCTTCGTTCTGCTCGTGCCTTCGAGCCCGACCCGCGGCGAGCCCGAGACGCTGGGCTCCCTGGTGGCCGGCGTCGGCCGGGTGCTGGCGGATCGGCCGTTCTGGGCGGTCGCGCCCTGGGTCATCACCTGCCAGGGGGCGTTCATCGGGCTCACCACGCTCTGGGCGGGCCCCTGGATGCAGGAGGTGGCGGGGCTGGACGAGAAAGCGACCGCCCGGCTGCTGATGGGGATGTACATCGCCATCGCCGTGGGCTACTTCGTCTCCGGGGCGCTCGCGCACCGGGCCAACGAGCGGCGGATGCACCCGATGCTGGTGGGCGCGGTGGGGATGGCGCTCTTCGCCCTGCTGCTGGGCGTGCACGCGATCGGGTCGGCCGTGCCGGCGACACTGTGGATCGTGACCGGCTTCTTCGGCTCGTTCGGCATCCTGCCCTACGCGGTCATCCCGCTGGGCTTCGACGTCTCGCTCTCGGGCCGGGTGGTGACGAGCCTGAACGTGCTCGTGTTCGGCTCGGCGTTTCTCGTGCAATCCGGGTTCGGCGTGATCGTGGACGGGTGGTCGGCCACCGCCGGCACGCGGGCCGGGGGGTTCAGCGTCGCCCTGCTCGTGCTGGCGGGCCTGCAGGCGGCGTCCATCCTCTGGTTCCTGGCGCGCCAGCACCTCGTGCCCCGGCCGAGCGCGTCCGCGACACTGGAAGGAGCGGCTGCGCATGATTGAGCACATGGTCTGGGCGAAGTTCCACCCCGGCGTCTCCGCCCGCCGGCGGGAGGAACTGCTGACCGCGATCGCCGAGCTGAAAGACCGGATCGACGTCGTCGTCGACCTCAAGGTCGGCCCCGCCGTGGGCGGCGATAGCGGCTACACCCACGGCTGGACGGTCACGCTCGCCGGCATGGACGACCTCGCCAGCTACATGGACCACCCGGCCCATCAGGCGATCGGGCCGGCGGTGGCGGAGGCCGCCGAGATGGTGAAGCTGGACGTCGAGTTTCCCGCGGAGCGTTAAGATGTCCCCCTTTGGCTGCCGGGGCGGGAGATCTGTCTGCGCATGTTCGAGAAGCTCGACCGAAGCCTGTTTTCGCCGCGCCTGCCGCTGGACCCCGCCCGGCTGCCGATCTACTACGGCTGGGTCGTGCTGGTGGCGGGCAGCGTGGGGGCGCTCGCGGCCGCGCCGGTGAGTCCGCCGGGCATGGCCCCGTTCGTGGACCCGATGCTCGAGGCGATGGACCTCTCGCGCAGCCGGTTCGCGCTTGCCTACATGGCGGGCACGCTGCTGGCGGGGGTGATGACCATGTTCGCCGGGCGGTGGGTCGATCGGCTGGGCGTGCGGCGGATCTGCACGTTCGCGTTCCTCCTGCTGGGCGGGTCGCTGTGCCTGCTGGGCGTGGCGGACCTGCTCGTCGAGGCGGCGGTCGGCCGGGGGATCGCGGGCGTGTCCGCCTTCTGGCCGATCGCGCTGCTGGGCGCCGGGTTTTTCGCGGCGAGGCTGCTGGGGCTGGGGCTGGTCATGACGGCCGTGCGCGTCATGGTGATCCGCTGGTTCGTGCGCAAGCGGAACCTGGTGGTGGCGATCAACGGCGCGGCGATCGCGCTGTCGTTCACCGCCCTGCCGGCGCTGCTGATCTACCCGGTCGAGGCGATCGGCTGGCGGCAGACGTGGCTGGCGATGGGGGCCTTGTTCGGCACCGGGTTCAGCGTGCTGGCGTGGGCCTTTTTCCGCGATTCGCCTGCCGACGCCGGCCTGGCGGACGACGACACGGACCCGGGCGCTGCGCTGTCGGGCCGCAAGGCGATTCCCGACGGCCCGGACCACACGGCCGGCGAAGCCCTGCGGACGCGGGCGTTCTGGGCGTTTTCGGGCGGGCTGGTGCTCAACTGCATCGTCGGCACGGGCGTGGCGTTCCACCTCGCGTCGCTGGGCACGCGGGCCGGGCTGGAGAAGGAGTTCGCCATGTCGCTGCTGCTGCTGGGCAGCGTGGTGAACCTCGCCGTGACGGCCGGCGTCGCCCTGGCGGGCCAGCGGGTGACGCCCCGGCACCTGCTGTGGGGGCTGGTCGCGGGACTGGCGATCGACCTCGCCGGCCTGCTCATGCTCGAGACGAGCTGGGGCTGGGCGGCGCTGGTCGTGGGCAGCGGCATCCACTGGGCGTGCTTCGCCTTCCTGCTCGCCGTGCCCTGGCCGCGCTACTTCGGGCGGGCGCACGTGGGCACGATCAGCGGCCTGGCGACGGGGATCATGATGGTTTCCACGGCCCTGGGCCCGTACGTCTTCGGCCTCAGCGCCGACTATGCGGGCGACTATCAGACGGTGCTGATCGCCTGCGTGGGAGCACTGATCCCGCTGGCGGTCGTGTCGCTGACCGTGCCGGCCGCGCCGGGCGAGCATTGAACCTTGACTCGAGGGAGAACATCATGCGGTTCGAGAAAGACGGCAAACGGTTCCAGCTTCGCGGGGTCAACCTCGGCTCCTGGCTGAACATCGAAGACTTCATGCTCGGCCTCGAAGGCACCGACTGGCAGATCCGCCGGGCGATGCAGCGCCACCTCGGCAGCGAGACGACGGCCGCGTTCTTCGCCGCCTACGAGCGCCACTTCGTCACCGAGGCCGACCTCCGCGAGATCGCCCGGCTGGGGTTCAACTCGGTCCGCGTGCCCTTCAACTACCGCTACTTCGAGTCCGACGCCGCGCCGGGCGAATACCGCCAGGCGACGTTCGAGCTCCTCGACCGCCTGTACGACTGGTGCGCCGAAGCGAACCTCTGGGTGCTGCTGGACTACCACGCCGCCCCGCGGGGCCAGAACGCCACGCCCCCCGCCGACAACCCCACCGGCTACGCGGACCTGTGGAAGTCGGCCCACGCGCAGGACCGCGTGGTGGAGCTCTGGAAAGCCCTCGCCCGCCGCTACGCGAAGCACCCCGCCAACCTCGGCTACAACCTGCTCAACGAGCCGCAGACGAACCTGCCCAACGAGCTCTCCGAGGATCGGCAGGTCGCCGCGATGAACGCGCTGAACCACCGCCTGATCCGCGAGATCCGCGCGATCGACCCGGACGGCTGGATCGTCATCGAAGGCCCGGTGCGCCAGTGCGGCGGCAACGACAAGCTCGACGACGCCCTCTTCGAGGACCCGCGCACGGCCGCGACGTTCCACCACTACCCCCTCTTCGAAAACAGCCTCAACCTCCCCGGCCCGCGGCTGCCGGAGAACGACGACGTCGCCGAGCACACGGCGTACATCGTCGAGCAGACCCGCGCCGAGCAGGCGATGATGGAGCGGACCCAGCGGCCCATGCTGCTGGGCGAGTACGGCCTTTCCGCTCGGTGGAACCCGGAGCAGGCGCTGGCGATCTTCCAGGCCCAGACCGACGCGGCCGAGCAGTGCGGCTTCGGCTGGATGATCTGGACGTGGAAGGACATCTGGCGCCTCGGCCTGGTCACGCCGCGCGAGGACACGCCCTGGTTCCAGTTCACCCGCGGCGAAAAGATGCTCGCCCGCGTGCAGGCGCTGGGCAGCAAGCTCGGCAGCTTCTTCGACGGCGTCGCCGACGACCTGCCCGAGACCGCGGCCGACCGCGAGCTACGCGGCATGGCGATGGACGACATGCGCCGCGGCCTGAACCGGCTGATCCTCGACGCGCAGATCCGCGAGCTCGCCGCCCGGCCGACGGCGGAGATCCTCGCCATGCCCGAGGCGTTCAAGCTGGAGAACTGCCGGCTGCGCGAGCACTACTACGACGCGGTGAAACCGTATCTCGCGCGGTGACGGCGAACCGGCATCGCGACGATCCCCCGGCGGCCCCGGGCCGCCCGATCCCCGCGGCACGCTCAGCCGACCGCCCGCCGCACCGCCGATCGCGCAGGGGTACGGACGACGTCAGCGTAAAGCAACTGGAGTTGATGCAGGTGCGTCTCGAGCGAACAGGCCTCCGCCGTGGCCCGGCCCCGGCGGGCCAGCGCGTCGGCGAAGTCGGGGTCTGTGAGCACCCGCGCCAAAGCGTCAGCAAGGGCGCCGGGGTCGCCAGACGGCACCAGCAGGCCGTTCTCCTCCTGGCGAACGAGCTCCGACACCCCCGCCACATGGCTGGCCACGACAGGCCGGCACGCCGCCATCGCCTCGAGCAGGCTGTAAGGCAGCCCCTCGCCAAACAGCGAGGGCAGGGCGAGCACGTCGGCGGCGGCGAGCAGGTCGGGCACGTCCGCGCGGTAGCCGAGAAAGCGCACCGAATCCGCCACGCCAAGCTCATGCGCGAGCCGCTCAGTCGCCTCCCGCGTCGGCCCCTCACCCGCCAGCAGCACGACCGCCCCCGGGCAGAGCTGCCTCAGCCGCGGGAGCGCCCGAATCAGTTGCTCGTGCCCCTTCATCGGGTAAAAACGGGCCGTCACCAGCACGCAGCGACTCGCCGGGCCGAGCCCCAACTGCCGGCGAAGCCGCTCCCGAACGCCCGGCTCGCCCCGGCCGACCCGGGCGAGGTCGACGCCGTAACGCAGTGTCTCGATCCGCTGCGGCGCGATCCCGAAACGCACCATCGCAAACTCGCGCACCGCGTCCGAGCACGCCAGGGCACGGTCGCTCCAGCCCGCCAGCCGCCGCTGAAGCAGCCCCACCACCGGCGAGGGCGGCGAGGTGTCGTGAAAATGAACCACGCACGCCACACCCGTCACACGCGACGCGAGCCGAGCGGCAATGGTCCCCTTCATTCCCGCCGCGTGCACCACGTCAACCTTCTGCCGGCGAATCAGACGCACCAGGTCAAGCACCGGACGCGGGCTCCACCGCGGCCGGCCGAGGAAAACCGGCGCCAGCCCCGCCGCCTCCAGTTTCGCCGCAGCAGGATGACGCCCACGCAGAAAGCAGGGGCGAACGTCCACCCCCTCCCGCGCCAGGCGCGGCAAAACGTCCAGAAAGTAGGTCGTCACCCCGTGACTGCTGCCGTCCGCATAGCCGAGATGGTCGCTGACCACCAGCACGCGCAGCCGAGCGCCCCGAGGCGAACCCGCTCCCACACGACCCGCCTGCGAGCCACCGCCGGCGACCGCCCCGCCCGGAACAGCCGCGTCCGCACGCGTCGCCGCCACCGCCATCGCCAGCAGAAGACTCACCGCCACCATCTCCCCGCCGTCCTCGACCAGACTCCAGGAGAAATAGCCCGGCAAGGGATTCGGCACCACGTAGTGAATCAGATCGACCACCCCGCCGAACAGCACCAGCAGCCCCAGCGGAATCAGCAGCAGCCGCAGCCGCTGCTGCTCGAACACCCCGCCCCGGCGATAAAAAAGCCCTCCCACGCCAACCACCGCCGTCCCCACAACCACAAAAAAACACAACTCGCCGAAGTCCTGCCCGCGAAACCCCCGCCAGCCCGACAGACCGAGCTCGGCAACCAGCATCCCCCCGACCCGCTCGTGCAGTTGCAACGCGTCATCAAGCAGCAGATAGCTCCCCACCAGCCCGATCGCCAGCCAGGCCGCCTGACGAAACCGCACCGCCGCGGTAAAACCAACCAGCGCCAGCCCCGCCTCCTTGACATGCTGGAACCGCTCCGACAGACTCCCCTCCAGCCGAATGTCCCCCACCCACGCCGGCACCTGCCCGCTCAACTGGAACGCCGCATACAGCCCCATGAAGCAGAGATCGATCAGGAGCAGCGCCCCCAGAAGACGCCAGGCCACCACCGCGGCAGGCGCGGCACGAAGTCGAAATTCCGGCGACGGCATGCCCTTTCCCCCTTCGATAAAGAGTCGGGTGCGAGGTCGGCCCGCGCGATCTTAGAGCGGCGGACAACCGCCCCAAGCGAGCCGCCGAGAAGAAAGAGCAGAATCCACTGCCCCCCCAGGAGCCACCTGGTACTGCCGACCAGCCCACGCCCCGAGTTGCCCCCTCCCAGCACGCCCCACTCCGCCCCGCAGTGCCCCCGGTCAACCGGCACCCCTCTGCCGAGCGGGTGACAAGCGGGTTTGCTCCTCCCTGCCCGGCCCGGCGCGGCCGGGCGTCCGCGCCCGGCCTGCCGATGTGCCCGACGACCCGCCCCGCCGCTGGCTGCTGCCCGCTGCAACTTCCGGCGATCCGGGATTGCTTCGCGCCCTCCACCCGCGAATACTCTCATCGGGCCACACGCGCGGCCGGTGCGCCGCCATCGCCAGAGGAGCAGTCCCATGCCGACCGACAAGCCGTGGAGCGAACTGTCCATGCCTGCCCACCTCCGGAAGGTGCTGGACGAGGCGAAAAGCGTGATCTGGGCCAACAGCACCAGAGACCTCGAGGACCTCGCCCTGCGCGGGGTGGGCTCCGACGGCTGGGCCGAGGTCGCCTTCGACGTGCCGGGCCAGGGGCGGGTCCGCGAGGCCACCGTCTGCCGGGTCAAGAACGGCCTCGCCGCCAACTACGTCGACCCCTACATGCGCCGCCGCGACCCCGAGAGCATCGTCCTCGGCGACACCGGGCCCAGCGACAAGACCCGCTTCGTGGACCGCTTCGGCTACCCCTTCGAGGAGATGCGCGAGCAGACCTTCGACTGGCTGCAAAGCCAGGACCTCGCCGCCTTCACCTTCTACGCCGGCACGCGCGACACCGGCCTGCCCGCCCTGGCGATCTGCCCCGCCAACACCGGCTTCTTCGCCCTCGGGCTGGCCATGCTCCAGGACATCGTCCCCGTCGAGGACGTGCCGAAGAACTTCGAGGTGGCCGCGGCGATCTACGTCGCCCCCACCTTCCGACACACCCACTTCGACGGCCGACAGGTCGTCGTGCACAACCGCCACGACCAGCTCCACGAGCTGTTCAGCTACAACCTCTACCCCGGCCCGTCCGCCAAAAAGGGCGTCTACGGGATGCTCATCAACCTCGGCGAGCAGGAGGGCTTCGTCACCGCCCACTGCTCGACCGTGCGCGTGGTCACGCCCTACGACAACCAGGTCGTCTTCATGCACGAGGGCGCGTCGGGCGGCGGCAAGAGCGAAATGCTCGAACACGCCCACCGCGAGTCCGACGGCCAGCTCCTGCTGGGCGAAAACACCGTCACCGGCGAGCGGCGGAAACTGACCCTGCCACGCGAGTGCGACCTCGAGCCCGTGACCGACGACATGGCCCTGTGCATGGGCATCCGGGAAAGCCCGCGCGAGCTGCAGGTGACCGACGCCGAGGCGGCATGGTTCGTCCGCGTCAACCACATCGACGAGTACGGCGTCGATCCCTACCTCGAAAAACTCACCACCCAGCCGCCCCGGCCGCTGCTGTTTCTCAACATCGATGCCGTCCCCCACGCCCGCGCCCTGATCTGGGACCACGTCGAGGACGAGCCCGGCGTGCGCTGCCCGAACCCGCGCGTCATCCTGCCCCGCGACATCGTGCCCGGCGTCGTGGACGGACAGGTCGCCGTCGACATCCGCAGCTTCGGCGTGCGCACCCCGCCGTGCACGAAGGAAAAGCCTTCCTACGGCATCCTCGGCCTGTTCCACCTGCTGCCGCCGAGCCTGGCCTGGCTCTGGCGCCTCGTCGCCCCGCGCGGCCACGCCAACCCGTCGATCGCCGGCCAGGCCACCGGCATGACCAGCGAGGGCGTGGGCAGCTACTGGCCCTTCGCCATCGGAAGGCGCGTCGACCAGGCGAACCTGCTGTTCGACCAGATCGCCGCGACTCAGGACACGATGTTCGTGCTCGTGCCCAACCAGCACGTCGGCTGCTGGAAGGTCGGCTTCATGCCGCAGTGGATCGCCCGCGAATACCTCGCCCGCCGCGGCGCGACGCCGTTCCGCCCCGAGCAGCTCCGCCCGGCCCGCTGCCCGCTGCTCGGCCACACGCCGAACACGATCCAGGTGGAGGGCGCCCTGATTGGCCACTGGTTCCTGCAGGTCGAGTCCCAGCCCGAGGTGGGCGAGGCCGCCTACGACGCCGGCTGCGAGATGCTCTACGACTTCTTCGAGCAGCAGCTCCGCAAGTTCCTCGCCCCAGAGCTTCGCCCGGAGGGCCGACGCATCATCGAGGCCTGCCTCGACCGAGCCGAGTTGCCGGAACTGGAGAGCCAGATGCGCGGCTGAGCCGCGTCTGACGCCGGGCATGAAAAAACGCAGCTTTCCAAACCTGGAAAGCTGCGAGAAAAGTGGGCGAGGCAGGATTCGAACCTGCGAAGGCATAAGCCAGCGGATTTACAGTCCGCCCCATTTGGCCGCTCTGGCACTCGCCCGTGGCGTTCAGTTGTGAGTTGCGTAGTGTAGACGCTCGAAGCCGGGACTTCAAGAGCCTTCCGCTGCGAAATCCGCCGCTTTGAAGCCTCAGCCGCCACTTTTCAGGCGGTACACCTCCGCAATCAGCGCCTCGACGTCCGCAGGCGGCTCCTCGCCGGCCATCGCCTGCTCGATCCACGCCATCGCCTGCGGGCGCGACTCGCCAAGCTGGAGCAGCACCTCCATCGCCTCGCGCTCCAGGCCGCTGCGCGCTCCCGCTGCCGGGGCGGGCTCGGCCGAGGTGCCGCCGCCCGCGGTCGTGGCGGCGAAGCGCTCGACCTTGTCCTGCAGGCTCACCACGATCGTCTCGGCCGTGCGCTTGCCGATCTCCGGGAGACTGCGAAGCGTCGCGAGATCCCGGTCGGCGATGGCGGCGGCAATCTGGGCGGTGCTCATCGCCATCGCCCGCAGGGCCTTGCGGTTGCCGATGCCCTTGACGCTGACGAAAAGCTGGAAGAACGCCCGGTCGTCCGCGGTGAGGAAGCCGGCGAGGCGGGGGGTGATCGTCGCGCCCTGGGCCTGGGCCTCGAGGTAGAGCTGCGTGTGCAGCGTCACCTCCTGGTCGAGCAGGCCGCCCAGCCGGGCGCCGGTGTAGGCCGAGACGAGCAGCTCCAGCGTCAGCCCGCCGGGCATCTGCACCCGGGCGACATCCTCCTCCACGGCCTCCAACGTTCCCTGGATGCGTGCGATCATTCGGGCATCATACCAAGCCGGACCGAAGCGCAGCGGCGCCCCGCTTGACGCTCCTTCCCCCGCTCTCCATCATGCGATCATGACTCAGCTTTTCCAGCGGCACGCGGACAACCCCATCATTCGCCCCGGCGGGCCGGCCTGGCGGCGGGCGGTCACCTTCAACCCGGCCGTGCTGCGCGACGACGACGGGCGGTTCTACCTCTACGAACGCACCGCGGGGCAGTTTCGGCCGTTCCACTGCTACATCGGCCTGCTCGAAAGCGACGACGGCGTCCACTTCACCCACGTCCGCGACGAGCCCGTCCTCACCCCCGGCATGCTCGGCAGCGAGTACGGCAGCGTCCAGGACCCGCGCATCGTCAAAATCGACGGCGACTACCTGCTCACCTACGCCTACCGCCCCTACGCCTGGAACTCCTGCCCTACCGGCGTCGGCGTGCCCGAATCGGAAGAGGTCCACTACCCCGGCTTCACCGGCGAGTCGGAGAAGAACCAGACCCGCTCGGGCGTCGCCATCTCCCGCGACCGCGTGAACTGGCAGCACCTCGGCTGGGTCAACCCGCCCGACGTGGACGACCGCAACATCATCCTCTTCCCCGAAAAGATCGGCGGGAAATACCTCGTCCTGCGTCGGCCGTCAGGCTTCGTCTCCACCCAGGCCCGACACGAGCAGGCGCCCGACATCTGCCTGAGCTGGTCGGACGACCTGAAAACCTGGTCCGACCCCGAGCCGCTGATCTCGCCCGCCTTCGACTGGGAGAACAACCGCATCGGCGGCTCCAGCCCGCCCATCCGCACGGAGGCGGGCTGGCTGGTGTTCTACCACGGCGTGGAGACGCTCGACGCCTCGGTCCGCCGCGTGTGCTACCGCATGGGCGCGGCCATGCTCGACGGCAGCGACCCGACGCGCGTCATCGCCCGCTGCGATCATCCGCTCTTCGAGCCCGAGGCCTACTACGAAAAGGTCGGGGCTTACATCCCCAACGTCGTCTTCCCCACCGCCGCCCTGCCGGTCGACGGGGAGATCTACCTCTACTACGGCTGCTGCGACACGGCCATCGGCCTCGCCACGGCGAACCTCGCCGACGTGGTCGATCACGTCATGCAATATCCGCTTCGGCCGTGACCCCGCCGCCGAGCAAGCACCGGCCGCGACGGCGCTGGACCGTCCGCCGCGGCCGGCGTTTCCCGTTGCCCCCGCAAGGCCCGGCTCACGCGCGACGGCGCCGGCGGCGAAGCAGCAGCGGCGCCCCCAGCCCCGCCAGGATCATCCACGCCCCCGGCTCGGGCACGCTGTGGATCTCCGCCAGCGCGAAGTCGAGCCCGAAGTCGGTGGTCATGCCGATGTCGATGCGGTCGATGTCGCTGAAGTCGACCGCCGCGAAGGCGGGGTCGCTGTAGTCGAAACTGACGTTCGTGCCTGTCGCGGTGAAGGAACTGGCCTGGTCGGACGCGGAGATCATGCCCGAGGTGAGCTCGAGCGTGATGCTCCAGATCCCCGACATGCCCAGGCCGGGCAGGCGATCGAAGCTCAGGCTCATGTGGGTGTCGCCGGTGAAGTCGGCGTTCAGGTCGTCCATCTCGCCATAGGTCAGCCCCAGCCCCACCGCAGCGGAGCCGGCGAGATCGGCATCGAGCGCGTCGGGGCCCGGCGTCGTCGTCAGCGAGACCGTGGCGACGTTGCCCGGCCCGGCGAGGCCGAGGTTCTCGACCTCCACCCGGCGATGCCCGTCGATCACCCCGGACAGCATCGACTGGCTGACCGAATCGGACTCCCCGGGTGCGACGGTGAGCTCGAAATCACCGTCTTCGAAAAGATCGATGACCGACGCGTCGGCCGGACCGACGAAGCTGGCGGCAAGGACGAACGTAGCGGCAAGCAGAAGCGGGCGGCCCATGGCATTCCCCTGCGGAAGACGGAGTTCCAGCGCGCCGCCCGGCCGAACGTCCGACCGGCGCGGCACCGCCATCCGTGGCGGCGAAAGATGCTATTCGCGCTTCCACCGGGGTCGGCAATGCCAACGATGCACAAGATATCGAAAAGGGATTCCGCCCCCCGGCCTGCTCGGGGATACCGGGAGAAACGAGCGGGAAGAGGCAGCTCGCCGCCGGCTCAGCCCTCGGGGTCGAGCTCCTGGTAGTAGGCCTCGACCTTCTGCCAGTCGACCGTCTCGTCGGGCTGCTTGCCCAGTCGGCGGTAGTACTTCTCGCGGAGCTTCATGTCGTTGATCCGCACGGCCCGGGCGTGGCGGGCGACGGTCTTCGCCACCTCGATGGGCACGACGATGAGCCCGTCGGCGTCGCAGCCGATGATGTCGCCGGGCCGAACCTGCGCTCCGCCGCAGGCGACGGTCGCCTGGGTTTCCACGCTCATGATTCGGCCGGGGATGATCGTGCGTCCGCGTCCGCGGGCGCAGATCGGCGTGCCCTGCTGCTCGAGTTCGCCCGTGTCGCGGCAGTAGCCGTCGGTGACGATGCCCACCGCGCCCTCGGCGACGACGCCCATCGCATTGGCGCTGCCCCAGAAGCCGACCTCCTGCGCCCCGCCGGTCGCGGTGACGACGACGTGCCCCTCCTGGAGCTGGTCGTGGTAGGAGATGTTGCCCACCTTGTCGAACCACCGCTTGTGCGCCTTGACCACCTCGGCGGAGGAGTCCAGCGGCCACATGGGGCGGTTGCTCGGCACGCAGCGGATGGTGAAGGCGACGCCCCAGAACTGGATGCCGCCGAACAGCGGGCGGATGTCCTGGTCGATCAGGCCGAGGTTGAAATAGCCCAGCCCGTCCAGGCCGTCGGCGACGTCAGCCACCCGCAGGTACTTGTACAGCTTGCGCAGCTCGAACGGGTCGGCCGGGGACGATTCGCTCATCGGGGGAACTCCTGGTGATGGCCGACGCTCGCGCCGGCGCGGAACGACTTACCCCGCAGGGAAGATCGACCGCTTGCTCTTGTGAGCTTGAAAGGCGGGGGCGGGGCTGGCCTCGGCCGCCTGGCGGGCGAGCTGCTCGACCGCCCGGGTGACGCCCGGCATGCCGGGATGGATCGCCAGCGCCCGGCGGTAGCAGGTCAGGGCGGCGTCCAGGTTCTCGAGGTGGGTGTGGCAATGGCCCAGGGCCGCGGCGGCGGCGAAGTGACAGGGCATGTGCTGCAGCGCCCGGCGGCACGCGGCCCGGCCGGCGGACCAGTCGCCCTGGAGCATGTGGGCGATCGCGCACTGGTGGTGCGCCTCGGCGAAATCGGGATCGAGGTCGATCGCCTCGTGGAAGTGGGCGATCGCGTCGGTGTAGCGCTGCTCGGCGAGGGCGTCGACGCCCTGCTGGAACGGCTCGGCTGCGTCGTCGCTGGAGCTGCGGAACCAGATCGCCCACAGGCCGTGCTCGGCCATCTGCCGGGTCTGCGCGTCGCGGTCGTGCAGCAGCTTCGCCAGGCACATCGCCAGGCTCCGCTCGCCGATGAGGCCGATCACGAGCGCTGCCGCCCGCCTCACGTCCGTGTCGCGGCTGCTGAGCAGGCCGCACAGGGCCCGCGGTTCCCACCGTTCCAGCACGGCGGCGGCGAGTTCCGAGGCGTTGCCCTGCTCGAGGGGCAGTCGGACCACATGCAGAAAATCGTGGGCGGAAATGCTCATCACAGCACCCAATCTCGTCGAAAGAAGACACATCCATCCGGGCGGGGCCTACGCCTGCTCACCGCCGACCGGCATCATCCCCACCGGGTTTATCGGGTGGTTCCCGATGCCAGCCGAAAGATTTATACGGAGGTGCTCATACGGAATCCACTACGGTTTGCGATTCAAGTTCCCGAACCAGATCGAGTGTGAAGTCGGCGATGCCGGTGTGGACGGCGTTGGCCGTCGCCGTCGCCACGCCGCGTTTGAGCATCTGGGGCGGTTCGCCCCCGTGGAGCTGCGCCTCGAGCAGCCCCGCGAGCAGGCTGTCGCCGCAGCCGACCGTGCTGACCACGTCCTCGGGCGGAATCTCGCAGCGGGCCCGCCAGGTGCCCTCCTCCCCGAACAGCAGGGCGCCGTCCGCGCCGAGGGTGATGACCACCCAGGTCACCCGCTCGGCCAGCCGCCGACCTGCCGCGAGCACCTCCTGTTCGGTCAGTTTCCGGTCGATGCCCAGCGCCTCGGCCAGTTCGTTGCGGTTGGGCTTGACCATCCAGAGCATCTTGGGCCCGGTGTAGCGCTCCGAGCGGTCGAGTTCGCCGGAGATTTCCAGGTCGATGCTGGTGCACTGTTTGAGCAGATCGCCCGAGAGGTCGGCCACGACCCGCCCCCCGCCGCCGAGCACGACGTAAAGCAGCGTGTCGAGGTCCACCGGGTTCATGCCGGGCGGCAATGAGCCGGAGAAGGTGACGATCGCCCCCTCCCGGGTGAGCAGGCCCAGCTTGGAGACGATGCGCTGGAGGTCCCGGCGGGTGACTTCGTAGCCGGAGGTGCGGACGTGGGTGTCGGTGTGCTCGACGGGGTCGAGGATGGTGATGTTTTCCCGCGTTCGGCCGCGGGCGGTGAGCAACTGATCGACCGCCCGGCCGGGCCCGGCGCCGGCGAGCAACTGCTCGAACTGTCCCGCCTCGGGCTGGCCGGTGAAGCCGGTGGCGATGTTGTCCACGCCCAGCCTCGCGAGGCTGCGGGAGACGTTGATGCCTTTGCCCGCGGGATAGCGGGCGACCTCGCGGGCGCGCAAGTGGCCGCCGATGGCGAAGTTCTCCACCTCCAGCACCCGGTCGACGGCGGTGTTCAGCGTGACGGTGACGATGCTCGTGCGAGCGTCCATGGCCTGCTCCTGCCCGGGGGCCGCGGCGGGTTGATCCGCGCGGCCGCCAACCTCTTTGGCCGGGGCATTCAAGATCCCGACCGGAATAACCGATACAGACTCTACCACCGCGACCGGAGTCTGACATGCGCGAACGTCGACAGGATCCCAGATTCATGGCCAGTTGCACGGTGAAGCTGCGCACCGACCAGTCGGGCCTGCGCTACCTCACCGGGCGGACGCAGAACCTCTCGGTCAGCGGCGCCCTGCTCGAGCTCGAGCACCCCGCCTTTCTCCTGCCCGGCCAGCGGGTGGAGATGATCGTCGCCTGGGAGCCGTGCACCGGCCTCGTCCGGGCCGAGCAGAAGATCGAGGGCACGATCGTCCGCAACCTCCGGCACGACGAGAAGCAGTACGTCGCCCTCCGCTACGCCCGCCGCCAGCCGCTGGCGGAAGCGATCTAAGAGGCAAGGCCCCGGGGGCTGAGGCCAGGGGCCAAGGCGCATCGGGGCAATCCCGATAGGAGCCTGAGCTTCTTCAGAACGCGTCCAGAACGCAACTTCACCCCCACCCCGGCACCTGAGCCGGCCATCGGGGATTCTCCCATGCACCGGGCGGGTCAGCGCGGAGCATCCCAGCCAAGCGCCCTCCCATATCCCCAGCTCGTAACCCTTCCAATCGCCCCGCATCCGACGCTACAATATCGCCTATGTCCGCCACGCCCCCTACCCGCGCGACCGATCCGCTCCAGGTGCCCGACGCCACCGGCCACTTCGGCTCCTTCGGCGGCGTCTTCGTCCCGGAAACCCTCTACCCCGCCCTCGAGCAGCTCAAGCAGGCCTACGCCGAGGCCAAAGCCGACCCCGCGTTCAAGCAGCAGCTCGGCGAGCTGATGCGCGACTACGTCGGCCGGCCCACGCCGCTCTACTTCGCCCGACGCCTCACCGAAACCCTCGGCGGCGCCCGGGTTTACCTCAAACGCGAAGACCTCGCCCACACCGGGGCCCACAAGATCAACAACTCGCTCGGCCAGGCGCTGCTCACCCTCCGCATGGGCAAGAAGCGACTCATCGCCGAGACCGGCGCAGGACAGCACGGCGTCGCCACCGCGACCGCCGCGGCCGTGTTCGGCCTCGACTGCGACGTCTTCATGGGCACCGAGGACATGCGCCGCCAACGCCCCAACGTCACCCGCATGCAGCTCATGGGTGCCCGCGTCGTGCCCGTCGAGTCCGGCTCGCGCACGCTCAAGGACGCCACCAACGCCGCCATGCGCGACTGGATGGCCTCCTCCGACCAGACCCACTACATCATCGGCTCCGTCGTCGGGCCCCACCCGTTCCCCATGATGGTCCGCGACTTCCAGTCCGTCATCGGCAGCGAGTGCCGCCAGCAGTGCCTCGACCAGCTCGACCGCCTGCCCGACGCCATCGTCGCCTGCGTGGGCGGCGGATCCAACGCGGCCGGCATGTTCTATCCCTTCGTCGGCGACGAAAACGTCCAGCTCGTCGGCGTCGAGGCGGGCGGACACTCGACCCGCCTCGGCGAGCACGCCGCGCCGCTCAGCTTCGGCTCGCCCGGCGTCCTGCACGGCAGCCTCAGCTACGTCCTCCAGGACGAGGACGGCCAGACCGCGAAGGTCCACTCCATCTCGGCCGGGCTGGACTACCCCGGCGTCGGGCCGGAGCACTCGTTCTGGCACGACGCCAAACGCGCCAGCTACAGCTCCGTCACCGACCGCGAGGCCCTGGATGCCTTCCAGATGCTCACCCGCCTCGAGGGCATCATCCCCGCGCTCGAGAGCTCCCACGCCCTCGCCGAGGCCGTCCGCCGGGCGCCGAAGATGAACCAGGACGAGATCCTGGTCGTCAACCTCTCCGGCCGAGGCGACAAGGACCTCGACGAGGCGGTCCGCGTGCTGGGGCTGGAGCAGAAGTAGCAGCGGGCGCCGTACAGCACGCCGCCAGGCTGCTGTGTGGGGCCGCGGCGTCCCTCAGCGGGCGGACTGAAACGGCCAGCGCATCCTCCCCCGCACCCAGCATCCTTCGGAATGCTGTGTGGCTCCCCCGCCAGGCCCCCCGGGCGCGCATAAAAAACCCGCGCCGTGTACCTGGTGGTGCCTCAAGGCCCCGGCCTGGAGGCTCGTTACGGCGCGGGTTTGAAGGTCAGCGGTCCACTGGTACCAGACCTGTGAACCGCTGACTTCACCTCATCTTAGGCTCGGGTCCACCGCGCCGACGCGACGGGCAAACGAAGGCGGGCGAGTTTCCGCGGATTCAGCTTCCCCCCGACCCGGCGGCGCGGGGTTCGCCGTCACTCGCCCTCCCGACTGACCCGCACGCCGATCTCCACGCCCTCGTCGCCGATCTCCCAGTCCACCAGCCGGGCGCGGCGCGTGGCGTCCACCTGCCAGGCCGGGTCGAATGCGGCACCGGCGAGCACGTTCTCCACCCAGGCGGTCCGCTCCGCGCCGCTGCCGGCCGAGAGACGCTCCATCACCTCGTTCGCGGGCAGGGGCATTCGGCCGCTGCGGATCTGCTCGACCTCCAGGCGAACCCGCCCGTCGGGCGTGCGCACCGGGTTGAACACGGCCGACATGAGCTGCTGCGATTCGCCTTCGCCGACGCGGACGCCCAGCACCGGTCGGCCGTCCTCGACCGCCACGGTGACATTCCGGACCGCCTCGGGCCAGGCCTCGCCGCGGTTGGCGACCATTTTCGGCAACCGCTCGTCGAGCCAGGCGTTGAGTTCGCGGTAGCTCATCTCGATCCGCCGCACGCTGCCCGGCCGGGGTTGCCGCTCGGCGAGGCGGTCGAGCTGGGCCCCTTCCGCGGCGGCTTCGCCCTCCCCTGCCGGCCCCGGCTCGGTGCCGGGCTCGG
>JBKHFW010000048.1:0-22915 GCA_046540025.1 Phycisphaeraceae bacterium | reverse complement strand
ACCCGATGATGCCGCGGCACACAGCACGCTTCGCGGTGCGGTGCCCCCTTTTCAGAGCTTTACTGTGGCTGCCCGCCGCTCCCGGGCTCGGCCTCGGCCTCGGCGGGGGCGGTGGTGTCGGCGGCCTCGCCGGCGGCGGGAACGGGTGAGGCGACGAGGACGCTGGGCCGGGCGGGCAGCTCGCGCGGGGCCGGGAGGGACGGGGGCAGGATGAAGCGGGTGAAATCGACCATCGGCCAGGGCGGGACGAGGTCGCCCGGCGAAAACTTGCGGGCGAAGGAACGCCGGGGGTTGAGGACGCCCTCGGCCAAGTCGAAGTAGCGCTGCAGGTCGGCCGACACGCCGCCGGCCGGGGCCGGGTCGGTCGAGACGCCGAGGTCGCGTGTTTCGCTGCCGGCGACGGCGTCGGTCAGTTCCAGACCGGCGAGCGTCCGCTCCCGCCAGTCGCTCGGCTGCGGCGGTCGGCCGTCGAGGGTGATGCGCCACGGCTGGGCGCCCGCCTCGTCCACGCCGAACGCCAGCGGCTCGGTGAGGTCCCCGTGCCCTTCGATGCGGCGGCCGGGCTGGCTGAGGGGCACCGGCACGGGGGAGACAAGGAGGTTGGAAACGGTCGGTTCGAGCTGACCGAGTTGGTGGCGGGCGACGCGGGGGCTGGTTTCCGCTTCGAGCGTTGCGTTCGCAGGCTCGTCGGCGTCCGACCTGCCGGCAGCGCGGGAGCGCATGACCACCCGCGGCCCGGCGACGGGCGCGTCGGAAGCGGCCCGGGCGGCCGAGTCGCCGGCCTCCGCGGCGGGCTCGGCCACGCGGAGCGGCTGGTTGGCCCGGGCGCTGGGCGCCTCGGCCCGGGCGAGGGCCTCGGGAGCGGGCTGAGCCGGGGCAGTGGGCTCGGTGGCGGACTGCTCGCCGGCTCGGGCAGGCTCGGATGCGCTCGGCGACTGGTCGGGTCGGCGGGCGAGGGCGGGCGGCTGGCTGTCGGGGAAGAGCTCCTCGGCGGGCGGCCCCTGCCGATCGGCAAGCACGCGCTCGGGGTCGGGCGCAGCGGGCTGCCAGAGGCTGTGGACGACGAAGGCGAAGCTGACCAGCACGGCCGCGGCGACGCTGCCGTAGGCGAGGGCCTTGCTCAGGCGCCAGCGCGAGCTCCCGGCCGACCGGCTCTCGAGCGGCAGGGCCTGCTCGTCGGGATCGCCCAGGAGCATGTCGCGTTCGAGCGAGGCGATGGCGTCGTCGACCATCGCCGCGGGCGGGTCTTCGCCAGGCAGGTCGCGCAGGGCCTCGCGGTCGGCGGCGAGGCGGTTCATGAGCTGGCGCAGGCGCGGGTCGCGCTCGAGCATGGCGTCCACCTCGGCGGCCCGGTCGGGGGGGAGCTCGCCTTCGAGGTAATCCAGCAGCAGGTTCTGGTCGTAGCGGTCGCTCATGTCCGGCTCTGCTCCGGGGGCTGCTGTGGGGGCGGCTCGGGCGGGCTGGGCCCCGCTGAGGCCGCCGAGTTCGCGCTCGGCTGCGCTGACGTTTCGCTCAGGTGCTGCCGCATCGCCAGCCGGGCCCGGAAAATCCGGCTCTTGGCGGTGCCCAGCGGCACCTCGAGCACCTCGGCGATCTGCTGGTAGTCCATCTGCGCCACGTCGCGCAGCACCAGCGCGGCTCGGAACTCCGCGTCCAGCTCGGCCAGGGCGGCGGCGAGCTGATCGCGAAGCTCACCCAGTTGGACGCCCCGGTCCGGGGCGGGTTCCCGCGAATCGACGAGCTTTTGCCGAAGCGCCAGGCCCTCGCCGTCCGCCGCCTCGCCGTCGAGGCTGATGCCCCGGCGGGTCTTTCTCTTACGCAGCACACTGACCGCCTGGTTCATGGCGATCCGGGTCATCCAGCTCGTGATCTGGCATTCGCCGCGGAAATCGCGGATGTGGCGGACGACGCGGAGCAGGGTCTCCTGGGTCGCCTCGGCGGCGTCATCGCGGTTGCCTACCATGCGGAGGCAGACGTTGTACAGCCGCTTCTGGTGCATCTCCAGAAGACGTCCGAGGGCGACGTGGTCGCCGCTCTGGCTGCGCTGCAGCAGGTCCTGCTCCGACGGCTCGGGCATGGCTGAGTCCGTTCCGCACTGCGGAGAGCAGGCGGGGTGAAGGTTCCGGGCATGAGCGGCTGGGGCAGGTCCCTCCCCTCCCCAGGGGTCGTCGGCAGGCGCGGCGAGGCGCCGGCCGAGGGTCCGCTCCACGCTTCGCGACGGGCGCGGGCGCGGGCCGGCTGATTTCACGAACACCGGCCAGTGTGTAATATGGCCGCTTCGCTCCAACCGGTCAACACTGAGGCTCGCAATGGACCATGATTTAACTTACGTCTCGCCACTGGCTTCGCGCAACGCCTCGCCCGAGATGCAGGCGGTGTGGTCGCCGCGCACCAAGTTCACCACCTGGCGCCGCCTCTGGCTGGCGCTGGCGGAGGCCGAGCAGGAGTTGGGCCTGGAGATCTCGGACGAGCAGATCGCCGAGCTGCGCGACCACCTCGAGGACATCGACTACGAGAAGGCGGCCGAGTACGAAAAGAAGCTCCGCCACGACGTGATGGCCCACGTGCACACGCTGGGCGACGTCGCCCCGAAGGCTCGGCCGATCATCCACCTCGGCGCGACGAGCCAGTTCGTCAACTGCAACACCGAGCTGCTGCAGATCCGCAGCGCCCTGGAGATCGTCGCCCGCAAGCTGGCGTCGGCGATCGACGCGCTGGCGAAGTTCGCCCGCGAGCACAAGGACCTGCCCACGCTGGCGTTCACGCACTACCAGCCGGCCCAGCCGACGACGGTGGGCAAGCGGGCGGCGATGTGGGCGCACGACCTGTTCCTGGCGCTCGAGGAGGTCGAATACCGCATCCAGTCGCTGCGTTTCCGCGCGGTGAAGGGCACGACCGGCACGCAGGCGTCGTTCCTGGCGCTCCTGGGCGGGGACACGCCCGAGGCGCACGCCAAGGTGGAGCAGCTCGACCGGATCGTCGCGGAGAAGATGGGCTGGGACCCCGAGCGGCGGTTCGTCGTGACGGGGCAGACCTATCCGCGGGTGGTGGACGGGCAGGTGGCAGCGACGCTCGCCGGCGCGGCCGCGGCGTGCCAGAAGATGGCGACGGACGTTCGGCTGCTGGCCAGCCGCAAGGAGATCGAGGAGCCGTTCGAGACCAGTCAGATCGGCTCGTCGGCGATGGCCTACAAGCGGAACCCGATGCGCTCGGAGCGAATCTGCGGGCTCTCGCGGTTCGTCATCGGCATGACGCAGACGCCGTTCACGACCGCGGCAGAGCAGTGGCTCGAGCGGACGCTGGACGATTCGAGCGCCCGTCGGCTGACGCTGCCCGAGCCGTTCCTGGCGCTCGACGGGGTGCTGGAGCTGGTGAACAACGTCGCCTCGGGCATGGTGGTGTACCAGAAGACGATCCAGGCGAACCTCGCGGCCGAGCTGCCGTTCATGGCGACGGAGAACCTGATGATGGCGGCGGTCCAGCGTGGGGCGGACCGGCAGGAGGTGCACGAGATCATCCGCACGCACAGCCAGGCCGCGGCCCAGCGGGTGAAGGCCGAGGGCGAGGCGAACGACCTGCTCGACCGGCTGCGGGGCGAGAAGGTGTTCGAAGGCGTCGATCTCGAGGCGGCGCTGGACCCGAGCCAGTTCGTCGGCCGGGCGCCGGCCCAGGTAGAGGACTTCATCGAGCAGGTGGTGAGCCGAATCCGCGAGCGATACGCGGACGCGCTGGACTACCAGCCGGAGCTGAAGGTCTGACAAGGGACTGCACATCAACAACTTATCCCGGCCGCGGCGGTGACGTCGCGGCTTTTTTCGCAGGCAGTGGCTCCGGATGGGCGGTTAAGTGGAACGCCGGGCTGGCCGAAGAACAGACGGGGCCCCGGCCGCCCTCGTCAGGGTCGGTGCAGCCTGATTTTACTGCCCCGTGATGGGATCACGATGTCATTGAGTCAGCGCGTATCGCCGAAGGGGGGGCCGGGCGGCTGGTGGCCGGCCGTGGCCGACGTGGGCCAGGGCATGTGCCTGCTGGCTCCCGACGGGCGACTGCGCGAAGTGAACCCGGCGTGCGCCGCCCTGCTCGGGCAGGGCGAGACCGACCTGCGCGGCCGATGCGTGCTGGACTTCATCCACCCGCAGGACCGCCACGTCGTGGAGGCGGAGCTCAAGCGGATCGAGCAGGGCGAGCCCTCGCCCGGCTTCGAGTGCCGGTGCATCGACGAACGGGACACGGCCCACTGGCTGGAGTGGCTGAGCCTGCCGATGCCCGCCGGCGGGCCGGTGTGGATGGTCGTGCACGAGGTGAGCGACCGTCGCGAAGCGGCCGAGCGGTTGACGGAGAACGAAAAGAAACTGCGGGCGATCATCCAGAGCTCCTCCGACGCGATCTACATGAAGGACGTCGACGGCCGGTACGTGCTGGTGAACCAGGCGGCCCTGGACCTGGCGGGACTCAACAAAAGCGACGCGGTCGGCAGAACGGACGCCGACCTCTGGCCGCCCCACATCGCCCGGCAGGCGGCGGACAGCGATCGGCGGGCGATGCGCACCGGGCGGCGCATTCAGATCGAGTACGCCCTGCCGCTGAACGGGCAGATGCGCGAGTTTCTCGGCAGCAAGTGGGTGCACACCTCGGTGACGGGCGAGCCGCTGGGGATCATCGGCATGCTGCGGGACATCACCGACCGCAAGCAGGCCGAGCGGGCGCTGCGCGAGAGCGAGGCGCGGTTCCGCAGCGCGTTCGACGGGGCGGCGGTGGGCATGTGCCTCGTGTCGCTGGACGGCCACTTCCTCCACGCCAACGAGGCGATGTCGCGCATCCTCGGCTACGAGCTGGACGAGCTCAAGAACCTCTACACGCACGACGTGACGCATCCGGACGACGTGGCGCCCGATCGCGAGCAGCAGCAGCGGATGCTGGCCGGGGAGTTCGACCACTATCAGATCGACAAGCGGTACATCCGCAAGGACGGGCAGGTGATTCACGCCTGGCTGGCGGTGTCGCTGGTGCGGGACGACGAGGGCGCGCCGCTGTACTGCGTGGGGCAGATCCAGGACATCACCAGCCTCAAGAAGAGCGAGGCCCGGCTGCGCCACGACGCGATGTACGACAGCCTGACGGGGCTGGCCAACCGGAAGCTGCTCCTGAGCCGGCTGGGCGATCTGCTGCACCGCAGACGAGACGAGCCGTTCGCGGTGCTGTATCTCGACTTCGACCGATTCAAGCTGATCAACGACAGCCTCGGCCACGAGACCGGCGACCTGCTGCTCAAGGAGATCGCCCGCCGGTTCGAGGAGCACCTGCCCGAACGGGCGCTGGCGGCGCGGATCGGCGGCGACGAGTTCGTCGTCGTGCTGCCGCGGACGCCCGCGGTCGAGGCGGCGGAAGCCGTGGCGAAGCAGATGCTGAAGGTCTTCGCCGAGCCGTACGAGCTGGCGGGCCACGAGGTGTGCTCGACGGCGAGCATCGGGCTGGTGCATTCCGAGCACGGCTACGACAACCCGGCCGACATGCTCCGCGACGCGGACACGGCCATGTACCAGGCCAAGCTCCAGGGCAAGGCGCGGTACGTGATCTTCGATGCGAAGATGCACGAGGAAGCGGTTCGGCGGCTTCAGCTCGAGCAGGACATGCGCCGGGCAGTGCTGGAGCAGCGCTTCGAGGTCGAATATCAGCCCATCGTGAACCTGCAGGACGGCCAGCTCGTCGGGTTCGAGGCGCTGCTTCGCTGGCAGCACCGCGACCTCGGGCAGGTGCCGGCGAACCAGTTCATGTCGGTGGCGGAGGATTCGGGGCTGATCGTGCCCATCGGCCGATGGACGATCCACCGCGTCTGCCGGGACCTGGCGAAGTGGCAGCGGGATTATCCGGAGCGTTCGCTGCGGGTGCACGTGAACATTGCCGGGCGTCAGTTCGGACTGGGCGACCTGCTCGGCGACATCGGTCAGGCGATTCGGCTATCGCAGGCGGACCCGGCCGGGCTGGTGCTGGAACTGAGCGAACGGAGCCTGTCCGAGCAGCTCAGCCGATCGCCGGAGACGTTCACCGAGCTGGCGGAGCTGGGCGTTCGCCTGGCAGTGGAAGACCTCGGGCTGGGCCATTCGTGCCTGAGCTGGCTGCACGAGCTGCCGGTGGCGTGCATGAAGATCGGCTCGCGGCTGCTGGGCACGCTGGAGAAGAGCCGGGAGCACGGCCTGCTGGTGCAGACGATCGTGACCGTGGCGCACAAGCTGGACATCGTCGTCGCTGCGGTGGGGATCGAGTCGGCGGCGCAGCTCGCGCAGCTCCAGGCGCTGGAGTGCGACGAGGCGCAGGGCTACTACTTTGCCGAGCCGATGCCGGCTGAGCGGGCTGAGAGGCTGCTGTCGCTTGACGCCCCGCCCCGCAGATGGTGGCGGGCGGCGCGGGACGAGCAGGTGCTCGAGGCTCCAGGCTGCGACTGACGGCCGGACGCCGTTCGCAGGCGGCATGCCCCAGCGGCGGCCGGTGGGCAATCAGCCCCCCTTTCGGGTACACTTGGCGACCCTGGAAACCCCGTTCCGGTAGGTTCCGAGAGGTCCCATGCGATATCACCGTCTGCTGCTGTTTTTCGCCATGGTCGCTGCCGCCCTGCTCGCGCCTCGGGCGTTTGCGCAGAGCGTGGATCCGGAAGGTCGGCCGATCGCGGAGATCCGCATCCGAGGCCTTGAGGAGGTGCCCGAGCAGCTCGCGCGGAACCAGATCCGCGCGGAGGTCGGCGAGCCGTACGACGCCGACCTGGTGCAGCAGGACATCGTGCGCCTGACCAACCTCGGCCGATTCGCCAGCGTGCGGGCCCGGGTCGAACCGCTGGAAGCCGGCGGGCTGGTGCTGAGCTACCGCGTCGAGGAGCAGCCGGTGCTGCGGGCGGTCGAGATCACCGGCAACAAGGTGCTCAAGGACGAGTCGCTGCGCGAACGGTTTCTCATCCGCGCGGGCGACCCGGTCGACCCGTTTCTGATCGAACGCGCCCGGCAGCAGATCGTGGATGCCTACGAGGAGCGCGGCTACTTCGTCGCCGAGGTGCGCGTGGACCAGCAGCGGCTCGAGCAGCAGCGTGTGCTGGAGCTCGAGGTGCGCGAGGGCCCGCGGGTGCGGATCGCCGAGCTCGAGTTCGAAGGCAACGACACCTTTACGACCGAGCAGCTCGAGGCGCAGATCCGCTCGGATACGTACATTCCGATTCTCCGCCCCGGCGTGCTCAGCCGGGAGCAGCTTGAGCTGGACGCGGCGGCTTTGCGTGAGTTCTACCGCAACCGCGGATATCTCGACGCGCAGGTGGGTCGGCGAATCGACCTGGCGCCGGACCAGCAGTCGGCGTCGGTCGTGTTTCTCATTTCCGAGGGCCCGCAGTATCACGTGGAGAACATTCGCGTGGAGGGGGCGGGGCTGGTGCCCGAGCAGCAGATCCGCCAGTGGCTGCCGCTCAAGCCCGGCGCGGTCTACTCAGCCCAGCTCGCGCGGGAGTCGCGGGAGACGATCGAGGAGCTGTACGGCCGACTGGGCTATCTCGACGCAGACCTCCGGCTGGACCCGCTGTTCGCGGACGAGCAGCCGCGGGTGGACGTGCTCGTGCGGATTGAGCCGGGCGAGCCGGCGCGGGTCGGCCGGGTGAGCGTCCGGGGCAACGACGTGACCAAGCAGCGCGTCATTCTCCGGCAGGTGCGGGGGATGGAGCCGGGCCGGCCTTACGACGCGCCGGGGATGAACGAAACCGAGCGGCGGCTCTCGGAAAGCCCGCTGTTCAGCTCGGCGGACGTCACCGTGCTGGGCGAGCCGGGCGACGAGGTGCGGGACGTGCTGATCGAGGTCGAGGAGGGGCAGACCGGCTCGCTGACCTTCGGGGCCGGCGTCAGTTCGGACGTGGGGCTGATCGGGTCGATCGACCTGGTGCGGCGGAACTTCGACATCACCGACCCGCCCGCCACGCTGGGCGAGCTGGTGACGGGCGAAGCGTTTCGCGGCGCGGGACAGTACTTCTCGCTGACGCTTCAGCCGGGCAGCGAGACCAGCCGATACTCCGTCCGCTTCCGCGAACCGTACCTGCTCGAGAGCAACTTCTTCCTGGACACCAGCGGCCTGTACTTCTCCCGCGAGCGTGAGGAATACGACGAGAGCCGGCTGGGCGGGACGCTGGGCATCGGCCAGCGGTTCGGGGACGTGTGGTCCGCCACGGTCCGCGGCCGGGCGACGACGGTGGATATCTCCGACATCGACGCCGACGCCCCCGTCGACGTGTTCGACGTCGAGGGCGACAACCTGCTCACCGGGCTGGGCCTGACGCTGGAGCGCGACACGACCAACAGCTTTATCTTCCCCACCCGCGGCAGCCGATGGCAGGCGGGCATCGAGCGCGTCGGGGCGCTGGGCGGCGACTTCGACTTCACCCGCCTCACCAGCGAGTACCGCCGGTTCTGGACGCTGGACGAGGACTTCTTCGGAAGGCAGACCGTGCTGAGCTTCCGCGGCGAGGTGGGCTACACTCCCGAGGACGACGTGCCGGTGTTCGAGCGGTTCTACGCCGGCGGGCACAGCAGCTTCCGCGGGTTCGAGTTCCGCGGCGTCGGGCCCCGGGGCGTCAACCGGGGGGGCGAGCTCACCGACGACCCCGTCGGCGGGACGTGGATGCTGCTGACCGGGCTGGAATACAACTTCCCGCTCTACGGCGGCATCGAGGAGCTCGAGCCGGAATGGCTCCGCGGCGTCGTCTTCACCGACATGGGCACCGTCTCGGAGGACGTCGGCGTGGACGACTGGCGGGTGTCGGTCGGCGCGGGGCTGCGGCTGCAGCTTCCCTTCCTCGGCCGGGCGCCGTTCGCGATCGACTTCGCCTGGCCGGTCGTGAAGGAAGAAGAAGACGAGACGCGGGTGTTCAGCTTCAACCTGGCGCTGCCGCTGGACTGAGGCGCGGCGACTCTGCGATCCCCCGGGGCGGCGCTTCGCTCTGCCCCGGCTCGAGGTGGCAGCAATTCAAAGCATCACGGTCCCACAGAAGGGCTTCGCCCCGTCTGTGGGTTTTTTATGGCGCGGCGCCGATCTGCTTGCGGGCGGCGTGGAAGACGTCGACCAGCATGTCCATCGTGAGTCGGCCGGTGAAGGTGTTCTGCTGGCTGGGGTGGTAGGTGTCCAGCAGGGCCGGGGCGCCGTCGAAGCGGTGGAGCCGGCCGTGGGCGAACGGGTGCTCGGCGAGCGTGCGGATCCAGCCGCGCTGCTTGTAGAGGCGCAGCACGGCTTGGTGGCCGATCTGCCCGAGGGCGAGGACGACCTTCAGGCGCGGCATGGCGTCGAAAGTCTGCTCGAGGAACGGCTGACAGCTAGCGAGCTCTTCGCCGGTGGGCTTGTTGGCGGGCGGAGCGCAGTGGGCGGCGGCGGTGATGGCGGCGTCGCGCAGCGTCAGGCCGTCGCCCCGGTGCTCGGCAGTGGGCTGGCTGGCGAAGCCGGCGGCGTGCATGGCGGCGAAGAGGAAATCGCCCGAGCGGTCGCCGGTGAACATCCGGCCGGTGCGGTTGGCGCCGTGAGCCGCGGGCGCCAGGCCGACGATGAGCAGCCGCCCCCCCTGCCGCGAGCCGTCGAGCAGGTTGGGCACGGGGCGTCCCCAGTAGGTGTCGTCGCGGTAGCTGGCCCGCTTTTCGCGGGCGACGCGGGCGGTGTGCTCGACCAGTCGCGGGCAGGCCCGACAGGCGACGATGCGGTCGTTGAGGCGTTCGAGACGGGTTGCAGGTCGTGTCGTGCGCATGTTGCGGGTTATACCGGCGAGGGGAGAGAGGAAGTTCGCGAAAGATCGGCGGCGCGTCAAGCGGGCCTGCACCCGGCTCGATAAGCGATAACGGACCCATGATGCCCGTAGTGCCGCTTACCCCGGGACCGTGAAGGAGGGTCAGGATGCGACTGATCGTGGACACGCTGATGGTGGTCATGCTGGCGGGGGTGCTCGTCGCGGTGGTGATGCACCACCAGCAGGCGAAGGAAGACCTCCGCAGGCAGGCGGATGCCCAGCGGGCGCTCGAGGCCCTGCAGGAGCAGGCGATGTACCGCGCTGCCGTGGGCGAGACCCAGCTTTCGGACGGCGGCCACCCCAGGCGCATCGATGCAAACTGGTTCGGCGAGCAGATCCCGCGTAACCCGCTGAGCGTGCGGAACCAGCCCTGGCTGGACATCGCCGAGCCGGGCGACTGGTCGCTGCACCCGAAGGACCCGGTGCTGAGCAGCTCTGACCAGGCCGGCTTCTGGTACAACCCGACGACGGGCGTGTTCCGCGCCCGCGTGCCCCGGCAGGCGTCGGAGCGGGAGACGCTTCGGCTGTACAACCTCGTCAACGGCTCGGCCATGACCGAGCTGCCGATGCAGGAGATGCCGGCCGAGGGTGAGCCGGACGCGCCGATCATGGCGGACCAGGAGTCCGACCAGCCCGAGGCCGGGCAGGACCGCGACGCGCCGCGGAAGCGCAGCCGCCCCGCCCTGCCGCAGCTCGAGCCGGATCGGCCGACGCTGGAGTCGCTGGCGGTGAGTGCGGAGTAGCGGCGACTCCGCCCGGCAGCCTCTGCGGGCTCAGGTGCCGGAGGCCAGCTCCTGCTTCGCGTCGGCCGTCTCCAGCAGGTGGTATTCGAACGCGTCGGCGATGGCCTGCCAGCTCGCGTCGACGATATTCTCGTTGACGCCGATGGTGGTGAAATAGTGCCTGCGGGCCTGGCCTTCGACCTGCACGGCCCATTCCACGAGCACGCGCACCTTCGCCGCGGACTCGGCGGTGGGGTTCACCACGCGGACCTTGTAGTCGGTCAGGTGCACGTCCATGATCTGCGGGTAATGATCCTTGAGGCACTTGCGCAGCGCGCCGTCGAGGGCGTTGACGGGGCCGTCGCCCTCCGCCACGCGGTGCTCGATCGCGTCGCCGACGTGGAGCTTGACGATCGCCTCGGTGCTGGAGGGGTCGCCGTTGCGTTTGAGGATGACGCAGCGGTAGTGGTCGAGGTCCCAGAAGTCGGTCCGCTTGCCCATGAGCTCGTACAGCAGCAGCTCGAAGCTCGCCTGCGCGGCCTCGAACTGGTAGCCCTGGTTTTCGAGCTCCTGCACCTGGCTCAGCACGGCCCGGTGCAGCTCGCGGTCCTGCTCGATGCCGAACTTGGCACCGAGCGTGGCGACGATGTTGCTCGCGCCGCTGAGCTCGCTGACCAGGATCTGCCGCTGGTTGCCCACCGATTCGGGCGGGACGTGCTCGTAGCTGCGGGCGAGGCGCTGCACGGCGTGAACGTGCATGCCCCCCTTGTGCGCGAACGCCCCGGAGCCGACGTAGGGCTGGCCCGACACGAGCGGGAGGTTGGTCAGCTCGTAGACGTAGCGCGACAGCTCGGTCAGCCGCTCGAGCGCGCCGTCGCCGAGGCAGTCGTGGCCCAGCTTGAGCTCGAGGTTCGCCGCCGCGGTGATCAGGTCGACGTTGCCGCAGCGCTCGCCGATGCCGTTGATCGTGCCCTGAACCTGCACGGCGCCGGCCTCGACGGCGGCGAGGGAGTTCGCCACGGCGAGCCCCCCGTCGTTGTGGGTGTGGATGCCCAGCGCCAGCTCGGGAAACGCGGGGCTGAGCTCGGCCGTCAGCTCGCCGACCACCTGGTCGATCCAGCCCGGCAGGGAGCCGCCGTTGGTGTCGCAGAGCACGAGCCGGGCCGCCCCGCCCTCGAGCGCTGCGCGGAGCGTCGCCAGAGCGTAGTCGCGGTTGGCGCGGTAGCCGTCGAAAAAGTGCTCGGCGTCGTAGAACACGGCTTCGCCCGAGGGGTTGTGGTCCCGGCAGAACGCGACGGAGTCGCGGATCATGGCGAGGTTTTCCTCGCGGCTCACGCGGAGCACCTCGTCGACGTGCAGGTCCCAGGTCTTGCCGACGATGGTGATGACCGGCGCCTCGGAGCCGACCAGCGCCTGCATGCCCGGGTCGTCGGCGGGGTCGAGCCCGCGGCGGCGGGTCATGCCGAACGCGGCGACGCGGCTGGTCCCGAAGTCGATCTGCCGCGCCTGCTCGAAGAAGGCAACGTCCTTGGGGTTGGACAGCGGGTAGCCGCCCTCGATGTAGTCGACGCCGAGCTCGTCGAGCTTGCGGGCGATCTTGATTTTGTCCACCAGGCTCAGCGTCACGCCGAGGCCCTGCGTGCCGTCGCGGAGGGTCGTGTCGTAGATTTCGATGCGTCGCGTGCTCATGGGCTGCTCCCGCCCGGCCGGTGGCCGAGGTGTGGTCCCAACAAAAAAACCCCGCCGGTGGGCAGGGCTGGTGCGTCTGATGCGTTTAGACGATCGCCGGCCCTACCGCTGGCAGGGAATGCTAATGGCGATGCCGATGATGCCGAGTTGTTCAAGGCGGCGGCTCATTGCAAACCATTCTAGCAGCGCCTTCGGCCGCGCCAAGTGGCAACCGGCAAGGTTCAGCAGAAGCAGCGGCATGATGTGACAGTTCAGCAGCGGGAAAGGCGTGGCCGGGCTCGGCACCCAGCGCAGAACCGCGCGAGATTGCTCAAGCCAACGTAAACCGGCGTAAGATGGGAGGCAAGAAAAAGGCGCCGTTTTGGCATCGCCGGACAACGCGGTCCACTTGCGGTGCAGCCCCTTGGCGGTCACCCTCCTCCCTGCTACAACAGCAGAAGTCCAACTCACAGGGGAGGAACCAACCATGCCACGCGCCCGCCGACTCACGCTCCTGACCGCCCTCGCCGCTCTGCTGCTGCCCGCCCTGCTCGCCCGGCCCGCCCAGGCCGACCCCGCCACGGGCGACGTCTTCCGCGAATACCGCATGGCCACCCAGATGTGGCGCGTCGGCCAGCGCCACGAATGGGGCGGCGCCAACTGGGGCGTCAACCTGCCGCTTCGCCCCACCCGCCACGAGCAAGCCCCGGCCTACGAGGTCGACCTCGACGGCGCCGTCCGCGCCGAGGTGCAGGTCGGCTACGACCAGTGCCACGGCGGGACGACCGGGCTCGCCATCGCCTTCAACGACCACGAATACCTCCGCCTGCCCGTGCCCGACACGATCCCCGAGCCCAAGGCGGGGTACATGTTCCGCCCGTTCCCGACGATCAACGTGCCGCTGGAGCACCTGAGGTCGGGCGAAAACCAGTTCAAGTTCCGCATCGACGCCGAGCCGCGGGAGCCGGGCGACGAGGGGTGGTATCAGAACCTCGTCTACAACGTCGTCCTGCGGGTGTACTACGACGAATCGAAGCCGCATCCGACCGGCGAGATCACCAGCCCGGCGAGCGACTCCGAAATCGGCCGAACGGCGACGATCGCCGCGAGGGTGGAGCCGGCCGAGAGCCCGATCGCGAAAGTCGAGTTCATCGGCTTTTACGAAGACTTCGACCGCGACGGCGACGGGATCTACCGCGAATATCAGCGGGCGTACGACGACGACCCCGCCTGCAGCGTGGTGGGCATCATCGGCCTCGCGGAGCAGTCGCCGTGGCAGGTCGCGTGGGACACCTCCTGGCTGCCCGACCAGAAGGGGCCGATGCACATCGCCGCACTGGTGAGCGACGAGAGCGGGATGACCTATATGACCCCCGAGGCGCGGAACGTCCGCCTCGTTCGGCCGAACCTGTCGGTGGAGATGTGCCCGCCCTACAACGTGCCCTCCGGCTGGGTGACGCGGAAGGGGCGGATGGAAGCGAACTTCGACGTCACCGGCGACCCCGCCAAAGCGACCGCGGCAAAGATGCTCTTCCACGCCTGGGGCGGCAACGACGGCGCGGGCGGCTGGGTGAACGAGACGGAGATCCCCCACTTCAAGTCCGGCAAGCCGGTGCCCGTCGAGGCCCTGCGGCAGGGACAGAACACGATCGCCAACGCCAAAGGCGGCCATCACGGCCTGGAAATCTGCTGGCCCGGACCGGTCGTGCTCATTCAGTACGAGACGGAGGGCGAGGAGTAGGCGGTCGCCAAAAAGAGCACCGCAGGCCAATGCAGTGCCCGGAAGACGCTGGGCACGGCTTGGAAATCGCTCCGGATGCAGCCCGGGCGGGGCCTACTGCCCATCCTCATCCTGGTCCCGCTCGGCCTCCCGGAGCCAGCGGCCGGCGAAGGGGATCGCGGCCGCGAGCGCGAGGGCGATGCCCACGACCAGCGCCACCAGCGCCCAGGGCACCCGCTGACTGGTGAGCGTGCGGATGACCACGTCGACGCCGACGACGGCGACCACCGTGCCGGGGACCTTGCCGAACAAGGACCACACGACGTAGGTGCGAAGCGGCACGCGGGTGAAGCCGAAGCCGTAGTTGAGCAGCGGGAAGGGCAGGACGTAGACGAGCCGGGCGACGAGCACGACCGGCCCGCCGCGGCGCTGCATGAGACGGTCGAGCCGGCGCATCGGCCGGGTGCGCGCGAGCCAGAGGTGCAGCCGGGTGGGTGCGAGATAGCGGGCGACGAGGAACGACAGCGTGGCCGAGAGGGTGGACGCAGCGAGGGAGATGGCAATGCCGGGCCCGGCGCCGAAGAGCGCCCCCGCGGCGACGGTCAGCGGCGTGGCGGGAAAGGCGAGCATGGTGACGACGGTGAAGATGGCGACAAACGCCACCGGCCCGAGCAGGCCGAGCGAATCGATCCACTGCCGCACCTCGACCAGGTCGCTGGTGAGCCCGAGGCGGTCGACGAGGAAGAAGGCGATCCCCAGCAGCACGAGCAGGACCAGCGGCTGCCACCACACCGCGCCCCGCCGCTTGAGCTCGGCGAGTTCCGGTTCGTCGGGCGGGAGAGCAGAGGCAGGCGAGTCGCGGTCGGTCATAGCGTACGCAGGTGGTCATCCGGGTCCGGGCCGCCGATCCGTTCGGCAGCGCGGATATCCTACGCGACCCGGGCCGGGCGATCCCGCCGACGCCGCTGCCTAGAATCTCCCGCCGACGCTCGCCCCCCCCCCCCGCGACAGACCGGGATTCTCTCAGGAGGAGCCGCCATGCCCGAAGCCACGCAGCCGCCCGTCACCGCCTCGATCGGCACCCAGCCCTATCGCACGCACATCACGACGCCCGGCCACGAGCTCGTCGCCGACGAGCCGACGAAGTCCGGCGGCCAGGACGCGGGGCCCAACCCCTACGACCTGATGCTCGGCGCCCTCGCGAGCTGCACGGCCATCACCCTGCGGATGTACGCGGACCGCAAAAACTGGCCGCTCGAACACGTCGAGGTGGAGATGGCCCAGCCCAACAGCCACGCCGAGGACTGTCAGCACTGCGAAGAGGACAACCGCCCCACCCTGCACATCACCACCCGGCTGCACCTCACCGGCGACCTCAGCGACGATCAGCGCGCCCGACTGCACCAGATTGCCGAGAAGTGCCCCGTCCACCGCGTGCTGGCGGGCAACGCGGCGATCACCACCACCCTCGCCGAAGGCAGCGACTGAAGCCGTCCGCCGACGAGACGCTTGCCACCAGCGCGAGCGAGCGGTTAGCATGAACGCTCGGTTTCCGCCGAGCGGGCCGGTGAGGAGCATTTCGCCCATGCGTGCGATCAGTCGGCGCGACTTCATCCAGGAAACGGGAGCGGCGGCCCTGACCGCCCTGGCCACGCCGGCCCTGCTGCACGCCGCCGAGGCGGAGGCGAAGCGGCTGCCCAACATCCTCCTCGTCACTGCGGCCGGGCGCGGCCGAGCCGATCTCGGCCACTTCGCCACGCAGCGGCCACACACCCCGACGATCGACCGCCTCGCCGCCCAGGGCGCCGTTTTGAGCGCCCTTTACCGCCCGGCACCGACCCACGAGGCGGCGCTGGGTTCGCTCCTGACCGGGCAGTACCCCGGCCGGGCCGACCGCGCCACCGCCCTGCCCGCCCTGTTGCGATCCCGCGGGTACGCCGCGGCCCTCGTCGGTAGCTGGCCCCTGGCGGACCGACCCGAGCGGTTCGGCTTCGAGCAGGCCCTGGCGCCGAACCCCGCCTCCGACCCGGCCGGCGCCGAGCGCCGCACCGCCGCGGCCGAGGCGTTTCTGGCAAGCCGCCGTCGTCGGCCGATGCTGCTGCATCTCGCCCACGAGTTGGTCCGCCGACCCGGCTACGTGCCCGCCCCTGCCGAGGCCGAGCCGGTCCGCGAGTCCTACGCGGTGAGCATCGAGGACGTCGATGCCTCGCTGGCACGCCTGCTCGCCCGGCTGGAGCAGCTCGGGCTCGGGCGGAACACGATTCTGCTCTTCGTCAGCGACCCCGGCCCCTGGCTGCCGCACGCTCGGCAGGCGGGCGAGCCGATGCCGCTGCGAGGCGGCCCGGGCACGACGTGGGAAGGCGGCCAGCGCGTCGCCGCATTCGCCTGGGCGCCGGGGCGGATCCGGGCGGGGAGCACGATCGCCCAGCCGGCCTCGACGCTCGACCTGCCGGCCACCCTCGCCCGCCTTGCCCGGGTGGAGACGCACCTCGCCGGGCGCGACCTGGCCCCCGCCCTGCTCGGACAGACGGTCGCTCGCGCAGACGTCGCGCTGATCTACCACCACCCGGCCGGCCCCCGCGAGGCGGTCCGCGTCGGCGACTGGAAATACCGCGCCGCCCCGGGCGAGCCGCCCCAGCTCTTCCACCTCGCCGACGATCCGGGCGAGACGACGAATCTCCTGGAACGCCACCCGAACCGCGCCGCAGCGCTTCGCGGGCTGCTCGAGCGCGCCCCCCGGAGCACTGGCAGAAGCGATACCAGGACGCGACCCCGCCCCCGGACGTCCGCCGACCTGAGCCGCAGTTCGAGATCCACCGCCTCGAGCGATCCCACTTCACCGGCGCGGACGGCCAACCCACCCACATGACCTGGGGCGGCGTCCTGCGCCGGCACTTACGAAAAACGGCCGCCCCGGAGGACGGCCGCTTCTGATTCAGCTTGTCAACGCGCTCACGCCGGTCGGCGGCTGCTCTTACCCGCACCGCGCCGGCGCCGGCGCTGGGGCCCGGAGGCCGAGGCGCGGGGGTGGTGATGCCCCTGCCGCGGGCGATTCTTGCCGCCGCCTCTGCCCTGTCGGCCACCGCGGCGCGGCTTGGCCGGGGGCGCCGGCGCGACCAGGGCCGGGTCCAGCGACAGTTCCTCGTGCTCGGCCACGCGGATCGGCTCGCGCGTCAGCCGCTCGATCGCGCCGAGGTAGCTCTGCTCGTCGGGAGCGCAGAAGGCGATCGCCGTCCCGCTCGCCCCCGCTCGGCCGGTGCGGCCGATGCGGTGCACGTACGTCTCCGACTCGTTGGGCAGGTCGAAGTTGATCACGTGCGACACGTCGTCCACGTCAATCCCGCGGGCGGCGATGTCCGTCGCCACCAGCACGGCCGTCCTGCCCGAGCGGAAGTTCGCCAGCGTGCGCTTGCGGTTCGCCTGCGTCTTGTTGCCGTGGATCGCCGCAGCGTTCACGCCGGCCCGGCCGAGTTGCTTGACCACCCGGTCCGCCCCATGCTTCGTGCGGGTGAACACGAGCGCCCGACTGATCGAGGTCGTCTTCAGCACGTGCTGGAGCAGCACCGGTTTGTCCTTTTTCGACACGTGGTACACCGACTGCTCGATCCGCTCGGCGGTCGGCGACTCGGCGGCGATCTGCACCTCCACCGGGTCGCGAAGCAGCGACTGCGCCAGATCCCGGATGTCGCGCGGCATCGTCGCCGAGAACAGCAGCGTCTGCCGCTGCTCCGGCAGCTTCGCCGAGATCCTGCGGATGTCGGGGATGAACCCCATGTCGAGCATGCGGTCCGCCTCGTCGAGGACGAAGGTCTCGACCTGCCGCAGATCGACGAACCCCTGCTGCATCAGGTCGAGCAGGCGACCGGGGGTGGCGACGAGCACGTCGACGCCCCGGCGCAGGGCCTTGGTCTGCGGGTTCTGGTTCACCCCGCCGAAAATGGCGAGATGACGCAGCGGCGTGTGCCGGCCGTAGGTGGTGAAGCTCTCGTGAATCTGGGCCGCGAGTTCGCGGGTGGGCGAGAGGATCAGCGCCCGGATCGGCCGGCCCTTGCCGGGCTTGCGGCTGCTCAAACGGTCGATCATGGGCAGAGCAAACGCAGCGGTCTTGCCCGTGCCCGTCTGGGCACAGCCGAGCACGTCGCGGCCTTTGAGAACGTGGGGAATGGTCTGGGCCTGGATCGGCGTGGGGGTCTGGTAGCCCTCGGCCGAGACGGCCTGACAGATCGGCTCAGCGAGCCGGAGCGAATCGAATGTCATGTAAAAGCGTTTCTCAGGTGGGAGCCGGGCGGCGGATGGGCCGGGAGCAGGCTGACAAAGCTGCGCCCCGTCAGCGTGCAAAGCGAAAGCACACCCGCGGCCGACTGTTCAGGATTGCCAGCCAGATTAACGCCGGAGCAAGCCCCCGTCAAGCGTTTCGCCCCGCCTGCACTCACTGTCACGCCGCCGCGGGGTGCGGTTCGGACGAATCTCACCAGCAGCAGAGGCGGGGGCGAACCAGGAGCAGGACGCCCGGGTCGGCGACGAAGGCGAGGAAGGAGTCAGCCGGACGACGGCCAACCGACCCCGGCAGTCGGGCAGGCACGGCTCGAACTCGCTCGTCGGTGTGTCGCCGTTGCGGGCCAACATGTCGCGCAGGTCGCTGAGCGGACCCAGCTCCTACCGAGAAGCAACGCAGCAGGCCGCGGGCGAGAAGGCGGGCGACTTCCTGCTGGCGTAAAACACGGCCGACTCCCGCTGAGCCGGCCGTGCCGTGTGCGCCTCGTTGTCACGCCGCCGGATCAACGCGGCGGAATGACGTCGGGGCTCATTCGGCTATACGTGCCGTCGCGGCCTTCACCCTCGAGCTCGACGTCCTCGAGCACGATGTTCTGGACGTTGTCGTACTCGAAGTGCTCCCCCGCTTCGATCTCCTCGACCTCGACATCCCGCAACAGAACGTTCGTGATCGGCTGATCATACCAGCCGTAGATGCGGATCCCCCGCGCCGCCTTCTCGACCGACATGTTCTCGATGTAAATCTCGGTGAACTTCGACGGCCAGGGGCTCTCCAGGTCGTTGTCGTAGTTGGGGATCAGCCGGATCGCCTCCTTGTTCGTCTGAACAAGGTCCATGTTCTTGATGTAAACGTGCGACGCCGTCCCCCCGCGGTTGCGACCGCCCTTGATGTAGAAGCCCATGTTCACGGGATGGTGCGCCACGTTGTCCAGCGCATAGAGGTGGTGAACGTCGCCGGACATCTCGCTGCCGATGCAGATCGCATAGTGCCCGCGGAACGTGCAGTTGCGCACCAGAATGTGCTCGCTCGGCCCGCCGATTCGCCCATCATGGATATAAGGCGACTCGACCCCCTCGATCTCCGTGCCGGCAATGATCGCGCCCTTCCGCCCCTCGACGTCCCGACCGGCCTTGACGGCGACGTTGTCGTCACCGTTCCAGAAATCGACGTCCTCGATCAGCACATAACGCGACGAGTCCGGGTCGATGCCGTCGTTGTTCGCCTGCAGCGCCCTGAACTCGAGCCCGCGGAAGGTGAGGTTCTCGCTGAAACGCGGATGCACCGTCCAGAACGGCGAATTCACCAGCTTCACGTCCTCCATCAGCACCCGCTTGCTCAGAAAAAACTGCACCAGGTGCGGCCGAAGGAACTCGGTGTCAAAGCGGCGATCGCGGATCGGCAGATCCTCGTTGTTCACCACCTTCGCCTGCATATACGACGCCTTGGGAGCGTCCTGCTGCCCCGCCCGCTCGCGGTTGCCGGCCACCTCCCACTCGCGCCACCGCTTGCCGTCGCCGTCGATGATCGGCAGCGGACCCTCGCCCGAATTGCCGGCGATGGCGATGTTCTCCACGTTGAACGCCCGAATGAGCGGACTGTGCGTGTAAAGCGTCGTGCCCTCGTAGCTGGTGAGCACGCCCTTCCCGCCCGGCCGATAGCTCGCCGGATCAAACTCGAAATACAGCCGAATCCCCCGGTCCAGCCGCAACGCCACGTGGCTCGCCAGCTCGATCGGCCCCTTCACCCGGTACACCACCTCGCCCTCAGCCCCTTCGGGATAAGGCAGGTGCAGGCTGCCGCCGCCGATCTCGCCGAGCAGCGAGATCGCCTCGCGGATGTCGCCGTGGAAGTTGTGCGTTCCCTCGGCGTCAGGCTCGTGGCCCGAAAAAGCAATCAGATCGACCCGGTTGCCCGGGATCTCCGGTTCCTCGATGTGCTCGAGAATGTGCGCCATGCCCTTTTCCATGCGGGCATCAATGTCCACGTCGGCAAGTTCCTCCGCAGACGCGGGCAACGCCAGGGCCAGAACGCCCAGAGCCAGGGTGACTTGCAGGAAGAAACGGCAGGGACTGCTGATAAACTTCATGAGCCAAGTTTAATCATTTCGGGCTCAGAACGTCAATACACAGCCTCACGAATGCCCGGGCCTCGGGCCTCGCCAACGGATCGCTTCCCACAGAAGGATCCTCGCACCCACCTGCTAGATTCCCCCCCCGACATCCCCCCGCCAGGCCGTGGCAAGCGCAGCGCTGCCGCGGATCGCGCCCCACCCGCAGCAGCGAGAAAAGCTTGACACTCTTTCGCCCGACTGTCACTTTCCTGTACATTGCACGACCATGCAGGGGGCGGAACCCCGCCCCCGCAAACCAAGTACAGAACCCGGGCCCGCCCCAGGGCCGCGAATCCTGATCCGCGGGAAAAACGTCATCGAACACACCAGCACAACCCAACCCGCACCCCGGCCGGACCGCATGCGCGTCGCCCTCGCCTTCGGGCTGGCCCACCTGGCGCTGCTCCTGATGATCCAGTGCCAGAACTTCTTCGCCTGCCTGCTGCCGCAGGACGGCCGCATCGACGCCGCGCTCGGCTTCCTCGCCGACCTGCCCTTCCTCCAGACCCAGAACCTGCTCGCCGCCCTCACCGTCGGCGCCGTCGCCTATCTCGCCGCCGGACACCGCGCCGGCCGGGCGCTGCTGCTCGTGGGCCACCTCGGCATGAGCTTCTACCTGCTGCTCGACCAGATCTACTACCGCCTCTTCGCCGACCACTTCCGCATCAGCGTCACCGAGTGCGTGCGGGCGTTCAACCCGCTGCTCGGCATCAGCTCGCTCTGGCACGAAATGGACGCCTTGTTCGTCGTGAACTTCGTCCTCGTGCTCGCCGTGCTCGCAGCACTGGCCCGACCCATGCTCAGCAGCTCGCCCCCCGCCGACCGGCCGCCACGCCAGGCAACCCCGCAGATCATCCTCGCCCTCGCGGGACTGCTCATCCTCGCCGGCCTACCCGGCGCGTTCGCCGACGAGCACCACAATCTCCAGGACCACCCGCTCTCCACACTCATCGGCGACGCACTCACCCCGCCGCTCGACATGGTCCTCTCCGACCCCGCCCACGCCGCAGACACCCGCCTCCCCTCGCGCCCCGACGAACTGCCCGATCCGCAGGGCGACGCCTCCGTCCAGCCCGAGCTGCCCCGCGCCGCCGCCGCCATCACGAACACGCACAAACAGCCCAACGTCGTGCTCGTGATCCTCGAGTCCGTCGGCTCACTCCAACTGCTCGACCAGGACGGCAAGCCCCAGCCCCAGCTCGCACCCAACCTCGCCCGCCTCGCAGAACAGTCGGTGATCTTCCCCCAGCTCTACACCGTCTTCCCCGCCACCGTGCGGACCCACGTCGCCCTCAACACCGGCGGCCCGCACCCCACGCTCAGCAGCCTCTACGAACTCCTGCGCCGGCCGTACCAGGACCCCCTCCTCGCCGAGCATTTCGCCGACGCAGGCTACCGCTCCGCCCTCTTCTCAGGCCAGCGCCTCGACGGCGAAGCCATGGACCAGTTCATCGCCCGCGCCGGATACGACCACGTCTACGACTACGCCACCGACCCCGCCAACCAGGACCCCGAAACCCAGATCCACTCCTGGGGCGCGACCGAAGAACACACCCTCGCCCAGATCAGAACCTGGCTGGACGAAGTCGCCGACGCCGATCAGCCCTTCTTCATGATGTACATGAACGCCGCCACCCACCACCCCTACGCCAGCCCCGAAAACTACCCCAGCCCCTTCCCCGACGACGAGCCGCTCGACCGCTATCACGGCTCCATCCACTACTCCGACAACGCCATCGGCGACCTCCTCGCCACGCTCGAAAAACGCGGCCTGCGAGAAAACACCATCATCGCCGTCGTCGGCGACCACGGCCAGGCGTTCGGCAAACGCCACGCCACGAACCACACCCACAAGTACCACCTCTACGAGGAAAACGTCCGCAGCTTCCTCATGCTCAGCCACCCCGCCCTGGACGACGCCACCGTCTCCCCGCGGATCGGCATGGTCGGCGACCTCCTCCCCACCCTCGCCGCAGCCGCAGGCCTCGACCAGCCCGCCGCGCCGGGACAGAATCTGCTCGCCAGCCGCCTCGCCCCCCGACGGGTCTTCTTCCACAAAAACGCCTACCCCGAACAGTGGGGCCTGCGCGACGGCCGGTGGAAGTTCATCGCCAACATCCGCGATGGCAAACCCCAGCTCTACGACCTCGCCGACGACCCGGCCGAGCAGCACAACCTCGCCAGCCAAGACCCCCAACGCGTCGCGGCCTACCACGAACTCTGTCGGCAGTGGCTCCAGCAGACCGACGCCGACTACACCGCCCGCCTCGGCCCGCCTCCCCCCGAACCGCCCGGCCTCCTGCCCTGATAGGCCGTATCGGAGCACGCCTTCGTCGGACCGGGAGCGAGCGAAGCGGCGGCAGGCAACCCACCTCGCGCAGCAAACTGCGCCTCGGCCCGCATTGACCCTCCCCGCCACGGGCTCGACAAGGGGGCCGGACAGCACGCCGCCGGCTGCGGTGTGCCGGGGCCGCGCTACCCGGGGCGGCGCTGCGCTCTGCCCCGGCTTGGGTCCGGGAGCTGCGAAAAGTCATCGGTCCCCGCCCCATCCGTGTTCATCTGTGCTCATCTGTGGCTTCCCCCACGCGAGCGCAGCTCGCCCCCGCGCAGAGCCCGGAGCTACCCC
>JBKHFW010000047.1:0-22961 GCA_046540025.1 Phycisphaeraceae bacterium | reverse complement strand
CTCGGCGCCTTCCCCCCATTAAAAAGGGCGACGACTGTGTCCAGCCGCCGCCCCGCATCAGTGATCGGATGCCCAACGGTTTCCTTCCGCGGAGCGTCCTTGCAACCAGAGCGGTTACCCAAGCAGGCTCAGCACGTTCTGCGGCTGGCTGTTGGCGATGCTGAGGACGTTCGTCGCCGCCTGGACGAGAATCTGACCGCGAGTCATCTCCGCCGTTTCGGAGGCGAAGTCGGTATCGCGGATGGCGCTTTCGGCGGCGCTGGTGTTCTCGAGGGCGACACCCAGGCTGCGGATCGTGGCCCCGATCGTGTTCTTCTGGAACGCGCCGAGTCGGCCGCGGAGACTGGACACTTGCGAAATGGACTTGTCCACGATCTTCTGGGCCTTCTCGAGGTCGCCGTCGACCAGGTTGGCCGCTTGCGACGAGCCGAGCTGGTCGAGGTAGCCGTCGGTGACGTCGCCCAGCTTGCGGGCGGCGACGTTGGAAATGCCCAGGGAGACCTGGTTGTTGATGTCGACGTTCGGGCCGAGGTTGAACTTCGCCCCACCGCCGGTGATGGTGAACGCGTCGATCGAGTCGAGCGTCTGAGCGCCGTTCTGATCGAGTTCGAGCTCCACGTCGAGGAAGTCGGTGTTGATCCGGGCGGTCTTGCCACGGGAGGTGGCCGCGATCCCGTTGATGATGGCCCCGACGTCCTGGCCTTCGTCGCGGACGGCGTTGGTCACGGCACTGAAGTCCGTGCTGGAGCCGGTGCTGACCGTGTTCTCGTCGGTGGCCGAGACGTTGTAGATCCCGCCGGCCTGGCCGCCGTCCTCGATGACGTCGACGGAGACGAACTCGTCGCTGCCGAAGCCGGTGCTCTTGACCATCAGGCCCGTGCCGTCGACCGCCGCCGACAGGCCGGTGACGTCGCTGAAGGTGTTGATCTGCTCGGCCGCGGCCGTCAGGGTCGTGCCCGAGGCGAAGGTGAACTCACGCGAGCCCTTCGAGCCGGCGAGCTCGATCCTGAAGCGGGCGTCGGCGTCGGTCAGGTCGAGATCGCCGTCCATGGACAGGTACAGGCCCGCGTGCTGGGCCGACTTGGTCACGAGCACCTGCACGTCGCGCTGGTCGTCGTGGCTGAGCTTCGCGGCGTTGATCTTGAAGTCGGACACCGCCGAGTTCTGGCCGCTGACGGTAAAGTCGTTCGTGCCGTTGAGCAGTTTGGTGCCCTGGAAGCTCGTGCTGTCTGCGATGCGGTCGATCGTCTGCAGAATCGAGTCGATCTGCAACTGGTTCGCTTCCTTCTCCTCCTCGCTCAGGCCGGCGTCGTTGGCCGAACGGCCCACGAGCCCCTGCACCTCGAGCAGCAGGGCGTTGACTTCCTGCAGACCGCCCTCGGCGATGTTGACCACCTGGTCCGCACGCTCAGCGTTGCTGATGGCGGAATCGATCGAAGCCTTCTCGCTGCGCAGGTTTTCGCTGGCGATCAGGCCGGCCGGGTCGTCGGCGCCGCGGTTGATCCGCAGGCCGGTACTGAGGCGCTCGAGCGACTGGTTCAGACCCTTGTCCTGCTGGTTGAGGATTCGCTGGGAGAGAAGCGAGCTGACGTTCGTGTTAATACGGCTCATAGTAGATTCCTCCGTGAACGCGCGATGTGGGGCCGCCCACCGCGAGGCGTCAGGGTCCTACCTGATAAAACCACAGATCTCCGATCCGATGCGTTTTGACGTTGATGCGTTCTGGTAGCTGTTTTTGTGAGGTCGTCGCGTGGTTGCTTGTCAGGACTGCCTGCCGCTAGCTCATCGCTCGACTCCTTTCCTCGTCCGTGAAGCGCCGAAGATCCGGTCGCGGTCGCTCCCTTCGTCTTCGGCCAGGCCTGCCGTGGCCCGCGAGGTGCTCGCCTCGCACCACCTGTTTCGGCCTTTTGCCCTTCCGGGCCGCACTGCCGAAGACGATCTTGCTTATCGGAACGTGGACTCCCGGAAACGCCCGAGACGGCAGACTTCATACGTTCCTTCCGAACCTGTTTTTCGTCACGACCGGCCCCGCCCTTAAGTGCGTCCTATCCGAAATACACGTTTTTCCCACTACAGACCGCTCCGGCAGCACAAGCCACGCCCCCTCCCCAGGCCTCACGCGAGCGCCCGGCCGGGCAGAGACCGATAAGTCCGGCGTTCCCGCCGCTGCAGCAGCACCGGGCGGAAGACGCGTCCGATATGGCTACTTATCCGGACGTTCACGCCACGAAAGGTAGAAACCGGATCAATACCCCGACGAGATGCAAATAAAACGGGCCGGCCGCCCCCCGGGACAGCAGATCGGCGACCTTTCCCCAGGCCGGGACGCCGCCAGCGGAACGGGGTCAAAGAGGAAATGGCGCGCTCGCCCCCGCCCGATTCGCGCGAAAAAGTAGATATCGGACGCAGCCCCGCGGCCCAGCTCAGCCGCGCTTCACCGCCACGACGTAGGCAATCCACGCCGGGTCGCTCGCGGCGGAACGCACCTTGCGCCACTGACCGTCGCCTTCGCCGGTCTCGGGGTCCGTGCCTTCCCAGTAGACGTGGCTCTCGTCGAAGCCGGCTTCCTCGAGCAGCTCGCGCACTTCGGGAATCGTCCAAAGCCGCCAGTCGTAGCTGAACGCCCGCGTCAGCTCGCTGCCGTCGGGGAAGCGGAAGTGAATGTGCCACCGCCCGGTCGAGCTCACCGGGTCGAAGCGTACCTGCTCCCAGACGTACCGGAACCCCCGGCAGCGCCGCACCTCTTCCTGCTCTTCGACGTAGGACTCGCTGCCGCCCATCATGTCCAGCACGAGGACCCCCTCGCGGGCGAGGTTCCGCCGGGCGGCCTTGAAATACCGCAGCAGCTCCGCCCGCTGCTCGAAGATCCAGAACGAGAAGTTCGCCGCAGCGACCACGTCCGCCCGCGGCCCGCGCACCTCGCGCACGTCCTGCTCGAGCGTGCGGACCCGCTTCCTCGCCTCGGCGTCCAGCTTCGCGAGGTTGTGCTCGCGTCCCCACGCGAGCGGCTCGGGATCGACGTCCACCCCCACCGCGCTTCGGCCGCGCTTCTTCGCCCACTCGCAGCAGACGGCGAACGCGCCGCAGAAATCCTCCCGCAACACCCGCGGCGTCCGCCCGAAATGGCTCCGGTAGGCCCGCTCGAGAAAGGCGATCTCCGTTTCCGGGTCCTGCACCGCCTGCTGGTAGAGCGCGTACTTGTCCGCCTGTTTCGCCTTCGCCTGCCGAGTCATGGCCGGTCCTCCCTGAGCACGGCCGCCATCGTCGGCAGCTCCTGATCCAGAATGGCGCGGACGTAGACGCAAAGCAGCCGGTTCGCCCGCTGGATCGCCGGCTCCGGCGCCGCCCCCTGCCCGCTCTCGGCAAGCTCGCGCAGAAGCTGCACCGTCTCCGCCCGCACCTGCCAGGCCGAGCGCGTCGGATCGAGCGTCAAACCGCCGCCGGTGGGGTCGAACCCGTAGCTCGCCTGCTCGGGCAGCACCTCCCCGCTGTGCACGTCCGCCCGCAACTCGGGCCGAAACCCCGCATCGTCGAGCAGCTCCCACTGAAACCGCAGCAGCGCCCCCGGTCGGCGGTGCGGCTCGGCCGACGCCTCGAGAAAGCCGCGCAGCGCCGCATAGGTCCGCGGATGCGGGTCCTGGTCAGCCATCAGGGCATGGGTCACGTCGGCGACGTACAGCGCCAGCCGCTGCGCCTCGAGCGAGCGGCGGAGATGCGGGTAATCGTCCTGAAGGTCCCACTCGGTCAGCGTCGCCAGCTCGGTGCTGGTGCGCAGCACCCCGACGATCTCTCCGCGGGTGAGCAGCGCGATCCCGCCCGAAAAGCGCTCCACGCTTGACGGGCTGGTGCGCTTCGCCCCCTTGGCGAGCCCGCGCACCTTCCCGTGCTGCTCGGTCATGAGCACCACGATCTCGCTGGTCTCCGACCACTCCTGGTGCCGGATGCAGATGGCCTGGTCCTGAATGTGCGCCATGGTCGAGGGATTGTACCCGTCGCAGGCGCTTCGTGGGACCAGGACCTCCGCCTCAACCCAGCGCCGCGATCTGCTCCTTCACCGACTCCAGCTCGCGCTCGGCAGCGGCAAGCTGGTCGCGGCTTTCCTGCACCAGCTTCGCGGGAGCCTTCTTGACGTAGTTCTCGTTGCCCAGTCGGCCGGTGAGCGTCTTGATCGTCCGCTCGACCTCCTCCTGACGCTTGACCAGCCGGTTCCGCTCCGTTTCCGGGTCCACCAGCCCGTGCAGGTAGAGTTCGATGTCGCCCGTCACGCCGGCCGCGGCGTCGCCCGGCCGATCGACGCGCGGGCCGATCTCCCGGCCCTGCACGTTGGACAGCGTCTCGACCAGTTCCCGATGCACGTGCAGCTTCTGGGCGATCGCCGGCGGCGCCTTGATCGACAGCTCCACCGTCTGCCGGGGCGGCACCTGGTGCTGCGTCCGCACCTGCCGAATGCCCGACACCACCCGCTGCACCAGGGCGAACTGCCCCTCGAGCTCGTCGTCCATCCACGCCCCGTCCACCCTGGGCCAGGCCGCCGTCACCAGCAGCTCCGCCGCGGGCAGAGACACGCCCTCCACGCTGCCACGCTCGGGCACGGTTTCGCCGAAGTGGTGGAACAGCTTCTCGGTGATGAACGGCATGGCCGGGTGCATCATGCGAAGCGACGCGTCGATGCACGCCGCGAGCACCGCCCGCTGGGCCGGGTTCTCGCGCACCGTTGGCTTGATCGCCTCGATGTACCAGTCGCACAGGTCGCGCCAGAAAAAGTCGTACATCCCCTCGGCGTAGCTGGCGAACTCGTAGTTGCTCAGGCTGTCCCGCGCCTGCCGCAGCGTCCGCGCCAGCCGGGAGAGAATCCACCGGTCCGCCAGGGAAAGCTCCTTCGCCTTCACCCCCGTCGCCGGCGCCTCGGCCCCGGGCTCGAAGTTGCCCAGCGCAAAACGCACCGCGTTCCACAGCTTGTTGGCGAAGTTCCGGCCGTTGTCGAACTTGTTGCTCGTGTTCCGCGCGACCGGCATCTCGTCGGTCGGCTGCGCCAGCCCGGACATGACGCCGTAGGTCGTGACCATCTTCTTTTCGGGATCCTTCGGGCTGCTCTGGATCCCGTCCATCACGCGGTGGCCGCTGCTCGCGGTGATGTACTTCGGCTCGAACGTCTCGCCCGTGTGCGGACAGATGAGATCCACCGGCAACCGGACGTCCTGGGTGTGCGTGGTCATCTGCGCGAGCGTGAAGCGCATCGCATCCGAGCCGTGCGAGTGGATGATGTCCATCGGGTCGACGCCGTTGCCCAGGCTCTTGGACATCTTCTGCCCGTGGCCGTCCTGAATCATCGCGTGGATGAACACGTCGTAGAACGGCAGCCGCTGCTTTTCGCTGCGCGGGTCGAGGCCCGGCTCGGAAAAGTAGAGATTGAACATGACCATCCGCGAAACCCACAGCGTGATGATCTCCCGAGCGGTGCACAGCACGTTCGTCGGGTTCCACGTGCTCAGCGCCGCGTCGCCGGTGGGAAACTGGTCGGGGAACGCCTCCGGCTCCGGCCAACCCATCGTCGACAGCGGCCAGAGGGCGCTGCTGAACCAGGTATCGAGCACGTCGGGGTCCTGCCTGAAGCCGCGTTCTTCCAGCTCGGCAGTGATCTTCTCGTCGTCCTCGCGCAGGCAGACGAACGCCCTCTCGCCCTCGACGCGCACCGCCGCCTTCTCGCTCGGCCAGTCGCCCAACTGGCTACTTTCCCCGCTCCACACTGGAATCCGATGCCCCCACCAGAGCTGGCGGGAGATGCACCAGTCGCGCAGGTTTTCGTGCCAGTGCTGGAAGGTGCGGGCGTAGCGTTCGGGGTAGAAGCGCAGGTGCCCTTCCCACTCCTTGTCGCCGCGCAGGCCCGAGGCCATCTCGCTTCGGCCGATCTCCCCCTCGCCGCCGCCGGGCGAGGCGTCCTCGCGGTATTTCTGGTCGTCCGCCAGCGCCCGCCAGGCGAGCCCCGCCAGCGAGTTCGCCGCGAGTTCCGTGCCCGGCAACTCGCCGCTATCGCCCAGCCGATCGACCGGCTTGCGCACCGCCACGTACCACTGATCGCTCAGGTACGGCTCGACCGGCACGTGACTGCGGTAGCTGTGGCCCACGCTGTGCCGGTACGGCCGAACGTCCGCGAGCAGGTCGTTGTCCTTGAACCACTGCACGATCATCATCCGCGCGTCTTCGCGGCTCTGGCCCACGAGTTCCTTGAGGAACGCATCGGCCCGGGCGGCATCTTCCTCGGGCCAGCCGTGCTCGGTGCTGATCGACGCGTCGGGCGCCATGACGTTGAGCACCTCGAGCCCGTGCCGCTCGCCGATCTCCCAGTCGTTGGGGTCGTGCGCGGGGGTCACCTTGAGGAAGCCGCTGGCGTACTTCGCCTTGGCGTCGTCCGACTCGGGATCGGGGATGACGACGTAGTCGTCGCCCACGATGGGCACGATGCGGTTGACGATGGGCAGGCGCACCTTGCGGCCGATCAGCTTCGCCCGCTCGGTGTCGTCGGGGTTCACGGCGACGCCGGTGTCGCCCAGCATCGTCTCGGGCCGGGTGGTGGCCACGGTGACGAACTCGCCGGTGTCCTGGCCCTGGTCGTCGACCAGCGGGTACTTCATGTACCAGAAGCTGCCGTCGACCTCCTCCATCTCCACCTCGTCGTCGGCGAGGGCGGTCCGGGTCACCGGGTCCCAGTTCACCAGCCGCTTGCCGCGGTAGATGAGCCCGTCCTGGAAGAGCTGGAAAAACGCCTCACGCACCGCCGCGGCACACACCGGGTCCATCGTGAACCGCTGGCGGTCCCAGTCGCACGAGCAGCCCATGCGCTTGAGCTGATCGGTGATGAACTGCTCGTACTCGTCCTTCCACGCCTGGATGCGCAGCACGAACTGGTCGCGGGTGAAGTCCACCCGCCGCTTGCCCTCCTCCTGGAGGACGCGCTTCTCGACGACCGTCTGCGTGGCGATGCCCGCGTGGTCCGTGCCGGGCATCCACATCGCGTTGCGCCCGCGCATGCGGTGGTAGCGGATGAGGATGTCCTGCAGCGTGTTGTTCAGCGCGTGGCCGAGATGCAGCGCCGCCGTCACGTTGGGCGGCGGAATCACGATCGCGTACGGCTCACCGTCGTCGGTCGGCTCGGCGTGATACGCCTTGGCGCTCAGCCAGCGCTCGAGCACCTCGGGCTCCACGTCGGCGGGGCGGTACGTCTTGGCCAGTTCAGTCTGTGTCGTCATGGCGGCAGTCTATCAGGGCCAAGGGCCAAGGGCCTTGGGCCCGGGGGAACAGGTTTTCCGACAGTGACGGGCGCAAAGCCCTAAGTCCCGGGGCCCTCGGCCCCAGGCCCTGCCCATCACCGACTCTTCTTCTTCCGCTTCCGGCGATTCTTCATCTTCTGCTGGGCCTTCGTCGAGCCCTTCGCCGAGGGCATCCCGCCCATGCCGCCCATGCCCTGACGCATGGCGCCGCCCATGCCGGCCATCGACTTCATTCGGCTCATCATGCCCATGCCCGAGAGCTGCTGGCCCATCTGACCAACCATCTCGAAGCCCTTCACGAGCTGGCTGATGTCCTTCTGATCCGTCCCCGAGCCGCGGGCGATCCGCCGACGACGCGAGTTGTTCAGAAGATCCACGTCCTTCCGCTCGGCACGGGTCATCGACTGGATCATCGCCTCCGTGCGGTCGATCTGCTTCTCGTCCAGCGGCAGGTCCTTGAGCTGGCTGCCGATGCCCGGCAGCATCCCCAGAAGCTGCTTCATCGAGCCCATCTTCCGCAGGCTGCGAAGCTGCTTGAGGAAGTCGTCCATCGTCATCCTGCCCTGCGCCATCTTCTCCTGCAGGGCCGCCGCCTCCTCCTCGCTCACCTGCTCCTGGGCGCGCTCGACCAGCGAGACGACGTCGCCCATGCCCAGGATTCGGCTGGCAATGCGGCGGGCATGGAACTCCTCCAGCCCGTCGAGCTTCTCCCCCGTGCCGATGAACTTGATCGGCTTGCCCGTCACCTCGCGCACGCTCAGCGCCGCGCCGCCGCGGGTGTCCGAGTCGAACTTGGTGAGAATGACGCCGTCCAGCTCGAGCTGCTCGTTGAACGCCTTGGCGGAATTCACCGCGTCCTGCCCGGTCATCGCGTCGATGACCAGCATGATCTGGTGCGGGTTCGTCGCGGCCGCGACCCGCCGAAGCTCGCCCATCAGGTCGTCGTTGACGTGCAGCCGCCCGGCCGTGTCGAGCAGCAGCACGTCCGCCTTCTGCTGCTTCGCCGCCGCGAGCGCGTTCTTCGCCACGTCCACCGCGACGCCGACCGCCTTGCCGTACTCCGCCACCTTGTCGGGTTCGCAGTAGAAGCTCACCCTGCCCGGGCCGGGCATCTCCGCCTCGACCTGCTCGCTGAGCACCTCGAGCTGCCGCACCGCCGCGGGACGCTGAAGGTCCACCGCGGCCATCATCGTGTGCTTGCCCTTCTTCTTGAGCCACGAGGCGACCTTGCCGCAGGTCGTCGTCTTGCCCGAGCCCTGCAGCCCGGCCATCATGATCACCGTCGGCCCCGGCTCGACGAACATCAGAGGCGGCGTTTCCTCGCCCTCGACCGCCTCCTCACCGCCGAGCAGCCTGACCAGTTCGTCGTTGACGACCTTGATCATCTGCTGGCCGGGCTTGACGGCCTTGAGCACGTCCTGCCCGAGTGCCTTTTCCAGCACCGAGTCGGTGAACTGCTCGACCACCTCGTAGTGCACGTCGGCCTCGAGCAGCGCGGTCCGCACATCGTCCATCGCGTCGCGGACGTTGGACTCGCTGATCTGCCCCTGGCCGGAAAGCTTGCGCAGCGCGCCTTCGAACTTGTCGGAAAGATTGCCAAACATGAGCTTGCTTGCGTCTTCCTGGTATCGCGGGCGGCCCAAATCGCACCACAGCCCCGTCAGCCGGGCCGATGGGGGGCATCGGGTCCGCTGCCGGGGCGACAAATGGGCTGCCGCCCGAGGATTGAATCAGGCATTGACCGGAGAAAGCAGGATTTTAGGTTCCCCCCGCCGCCAAAGCAACGCAGAGCCCGGAGTTGCGCGACAGACGCCGGATCCGTGCACCGGGCGCCGCATGGCAACGCGGCGCCCCCGCCTCACTCGACGTCCGCCGCCTGCTCCCCCGCCCCCGGGCGGACGAAAAAGTGCAGCTTCATGCTCCCGTAGCGATACGTCTCAGGCTCGCCCCACCCCGCCACCGGCGCGATGTCCTGCCGCTTCTCCGTCCGCAGCACCATCGCCCCGCCCGGCTCGGCCACCTCGGCGATCGCCTCGAAAAGCGGCTCCAGCTTCGACCACCCTTCCCCCTCGAGCATCCGGTAAGGCGGATCGACGAAGGCCACCCGCACGCTGCCGTGAAACCGCCGCGGAAGCTGAAGCACCCACGTCGCGTGCAGAGCGCTCACCCGCAGCACCTCGGCCCGATCCTTCTCGCCCAGGTCGGCGAGGTTCTTATTGAGCCGCCGCAGCGCTTCGCGGTCCTGCTCGACGAAAACCGCCTCCTCCGCCCCGCGCGACAGCGCCTCGAGCCCCATCGACCCCGTGCCGGCGAACACGTCGAGCACCCGCCCGCCCTCGTCCGGGCCCAGCAGGTGATAGGAGTGGCACAGCCGATCGAACAGCGCCGTCTTCACCCGATCCGTGATCGGCCGAGTCGTATTCGCGTCTTTCGGGCCGAGAATGGTCCGCCCACGATGCTTGCCTGCGATGATGCGCATGCCCCGATTGTAGCGGAGGGCGCCACGCCGGGGGCGGCCGCCGGAGCACCTCGCCCGCGCCCGGCTACCGTCGCGGCTGCCTTGCGGGGTTGCTCGCTTCCGCCCGATAAAGCTGCATCAGCCGGGCGTGACTGCCCATCGCCTGCTCGGGGTGGTCGGGGTCCACCGCCTCCGCCGCCGGCGGGGTCGTCTGCACGTAGCTGCCGTCGGGGCGCATCTCCCACGCCTGCCGCTGGTCGTGCAGCATGATGTCCAGGATCTCGCCCAGCCGGCGCTGGAGCCGACGATCGCACACCGGGGTGATGCACTCGACGCGGTTGTTGAGGTTGCGGTACATCCAGTCCGCCGAGCCGATGTAATACTCCGGCTCGCCCGCGTTGTGAAAGCTGTAGACCCGCGAGTGTTCGAGGAATCGGCCGATCACGCTGCGCACGCGGATGTTCCCGCTCATCCCCTCGACCCCGGGCCGAAGGCAGCAGAACCCGCGCACCAGCAGATCGATCTTCACCCCCGCTTCGCTCGCCTCGTAGAGCTTGCGGACCATCTTGTGGTCCTCGAGGCTGTTCATCTTGGCGGTGATCCGCGGCCGATCGGGGTCGTCCGGGTCGCCCCCGCGCTCGCGCCACGCCGTCGTGTGCTCGATCTCCCGCTCGACCATCTGCGTGAAGCGGTCGCGCATGTTCGTCGGCGCGACCAGCAGGTGGTTGAACTTCCGCCTCAGGCTGCGCCCGGTGAGGTAGTGGAACAGCTCCACGAGGTCGCGCGTCAGCCGCTCGTCGCAGGTGAACATGCCCAGGTCGGTGTAGAGCTGCGCCGTCTTGGAGTTGTAGTTGCCCGTGCCGATGTGGGCGTAGACGCGCATCTCGCCATGCTCCTGGCGGACGACGAGCGCCGTCTTCGTGTGCGTCTTGTACCCCACGACGCCGTAGACGACGTGCACGCCCGCCTTCTCGAGCTGCTGGGCGATCTGCACGTTCCGCGCCTCGTCGAACCGCGCCTTGAGCTCGACCAGGCACACGACCTGCTTGCCCGCCTCGGCAGCGCGGATCAGCTCGGGAATGAAAGGCGAGTCCATGCTCGTGCGGTAGAGCGTCAGCTTGATCGCGATCACGTCCGGGTCCGCCACGGCCGTGCGGATGAACCGCTCCACGCTGGTCACGAAGCTCTCGTAAGGATGGTGCACCAGCAGGTCGCCCGCACGGATGGCGCTGAAAATGTCCACCTCCTCGTCCGCCAGCCGGGGCGGCGTCACCGGCGTCCAGACCGGGTGCTTGAGCTCGGGCAGGTTGATCTCGTGCACCGCCCAGAGGTCGGTGTAGTCCAGTTGCTCAGGCATCTGATAGACATCGCGGTCGTCGAGATTCAGCTCCCGCTTGAGGAACTGCGTCATCGGGCGGGTCGGGTCGTTGGGCACCTCCAGCCGAATGACCTGCGCGAACCGCCGCTCGCGCAGCTCCTGCTCGATCAGCTCGAGCAGGTCCTCCGCGTCCTCCTCGTCGTGCTCGACGTCGGCGTTGCGGGTGATGCGGAACGGGTACGAATCGACGATCTCCATCCCCTCGAACAGGTCGCCGAGGTTGTGGCGGATGATGTGCTCGAGGCTGACGAAGCGGTACCGCCCCACCTCCGTCCGCCGCAGCAGCACCCAGCGCGGCAGGACCTGCGGCACCTTGACGCGGGCGAACTGCAGCCCGTCCCGGCCCATCTCGTCGCTCGCCCGGTCGTCCCCGCCGCCGGGATCGCGCAGAATCACCCCCAGCGAGGTGCTGAGGTTGCTGATGAACGGAAACGGGTGCCCGGGGTCCACCGCCAGCGGCGTGAGCACCGGGAACAGATTCTTGCGGAAATAGGCGTCGCCGAGATCCTTCTCCTCCGGCTCGAGCTGGTCCCAGTCCAGCAGGTCCACCCCCTGCTCGGCAAGCTGCGGGCGAAGCTGATCCCGGAAGCACGCCGCCTGCTCGCTCAGCATGGGCAGCACCCGCTCGCGGATCGCCTCGAGCTGCTCGGCCGGGGTCATCCCGTCGGGCGTGCGCGTCGTCACCCCCGCGGCGATCTGCCGCTTGAGCCCGCCCACGCGCTTCTGAAAGAACTCGTCGAGGTTGGAGTTGAAGATCGCCAGAAATCCCGCCCGCTCGAGCAGCGGCGTGCGCGGGTCCAGCGCCTCGTGCAGCACGCGGTGGTTGAACTCCAGCCAGGAGAGCTCGCGGTTGAGGAACAGCTCGCTCTGCTCGCGCAGCGCCGCAGCCGCGGTGATCCGTTTCGTGTCGCCGGTGTGGGTGGTGGTGTCCTTCATCTTTACAGCCTGCAGTCTACCATGCGCCGCGACCGGCCCCGCATTTCAAGTGTAAGAAACAGGTGAGAACGGGGCCCGACCGCCCATGAAGAAAGCCTAGGAGCCGCCCCGGCCGGTTTCGAGCCCTGCCAGGCCGACGAAGAACGTTGCCCACCCGGCTAAGCCGTGTTACAACATGGCTTTTCCCGAGACACCCACGTGGAGCCAGCCCATGAAAACCCGATCCATCAAGCTGATTGTCGCCAGCCTCGCGCTGAGCCTGCTCATCCTCGCCGGCGCCCGCGCCGGCAGCGCCATGCTCGCTCAGCCCACCGCCGTCGCCGTGGTCAACCTCGACGAGGTGCTGCAGAACCTCGATGAGCGCACCGCCATCGAGACCGAAATCCGCTCCCAGGCCCAGAACCTCCAGCAGGAAGGCGAGCAGCGCCGCCAGAAGGTCGCCCAGCTCAAGCAGCAGCTCGACGAGTTCAGCCCCGGCAGCACCGGCTACCAGCAGAAGGAAAAGCAGCTCACCGAGGACCTCGTCGAACTCAAGGTCTGGCAGGAGGTTGAGCAGCAGAGCCTCGACCGCGAACGCGTCGCTCAGAGCGAAAAGCTCTACCGCAAGATCGTCGGCACCGTCGGCAGCGTCGCCGACGAGGCCGGCTACGACGTCGTGCTCGCCCAGAGCGACCCGCTCCAGCTCGACTACAGCTCCGCCCAGGAGTTCTTCGACCAGGTCCAGCAGCGCCAGGTCATCCACGCCGGCGACCAGGTCGACCTCACCGACCAGATCGTCCAGCGGATGAACAACGAGTACGAGGCCGTCCGCTGAACGACCGATCCGGCGCATGACGAACCCCGGCCAAGGCCGCGCCCCCAACCGGCGCGGCCTTGCCTTTGCCCCCGGAGACTCCCCATGCCCAGCCACACCGCCCGGGAAATCGCCGACGCCGTCGACGGCGATCTCATCGGCCCCGCCGGCGTCGAACTCACCGGCGTCGAAAGCCTCGCCGACGCCCGGCCGGGCCAGCTCACCTTCATCGGCGAACCCGCCTGGGCCGCCGACTGGCCCCGAAGCCGGGCCTCCGCCGCCCTGGTCACCCGCGGCGTCGAACCCCCCGCCGACCCGCACCGCACGCTCATCTTCGTCGAGAACGCCGACCTCGCCCTCGCCCGGGCGCTCGCGCTCTTCGCCCCCGAGCCGGTCCTCCCCGAGCCGGGCGTGCACCGCTCCGCCGTCGTCGACCCGACCGCCGAGCTGGGCGAAGACGTCCGCATCGGCCCGCTCTGCGTCGTCGGCCCCCGCGCCCGCATCGGCCAAGGCAGCGTGCTCCACGCCCAGGTCACCGTCATGACCGACTCGCAGGTCGGCGAAAACTGCACCCTCTGGCCCGGCACGGTGATCCGCGAACGCTGCACCCTCGGCAGCCGGTGCACGCTGCACCCCAACGTCTCCATCGGGGCCGACGGGTTCGGCTACCGCCCCGACGAGGACGGCCGCGGACTGGTGAAAATCCCCCAGATCGGCACCGTCGAACTCGGCGATGACGTCGAGCTCGGCTCGGGCGTCTGCATCGACCGCGGCAAGTTCTCCGCCACCCGCCTCGGCGACGGCTGCAAGATCGACAACCTCGTGCAGATCGCCCACAACTGCCAGCTCGGCCGATGCGTCGTCATCGCCGGCGGCAGCGCCATCGCCGGCTCGGTCACCATCGGCGACGGGGCCATGCTCGGCGGCACGGTCGCCGTACGCGACCACCTCACCGTCGGCCCCGGCGCCCGCGTCGCCGGCGGCGCCCAGGTCGTCCGCGACGTCCCCGCCGGCGAAACCTGGGGCGGCTCCCCCGCCCTCCCCCTCCGCGAAGCCATCCAGCAGGTCAGCGCCCTGCGCAAGCTCCCCGACTTGCTCAAACAGATGCGCAAACGGGGGTAACCACCCGGACACTCAACGGCACCAAGAGAAGAGAAGAAAAGAAAAGAGAAGGGAAGAGAAGGAAAAACGGACACGCACGACTGAATCAGGCCCGCAACTGGGCCGTCCGCGGCTTTTCCGTGGGATCCAGAGCCCGAACGCCTCGCCCGGCGCGCAAGCGAAACCGCGGAGCGCGCCGGTTCGCCGCGCTCCGCGGTTGCGTTCATACCGGCTGGCTCAGCCGATCACATCTGCTCGTCCTGCAGCAGGCGGACGCGCTCTTCCTCGTTGACCGACCGCAGTTGGTTGACCACGCTCGGGCTCACGCCCTGGGCGAGCAGGTAGTCCTCCTGCGACGGCGAGAGGTCGAACACCTGGCCGGTCGCCTGCAGGCGATCGATCATCTCGGCGTCGCTGATGCCGGCCTGCTCCATGGCGACGATCTCGTCGATGGTGACGAAGTCGTCCTGGTTGATGTCCGCCGTCTCCGCGGCGAGCGCCTCCCGAGCCGTGGCCGGGTCCTGCTGGGCCTCCTGCACGGCCTGCTGGGCGTCGGCGGCGAGTTCCTCGTCGTCCTCGTCCTCGAACTGGCCGCCGATCAGGTAGCCGCCGCCCGCACCGAGCGCGCCGCCGATCAGGGCGCCGACCAGCCGGTTCTCTTCCCCGCCGATCATCGCGCCCGCGGCCGCGCCGCCCACGCCGCCGATTACGGCCGACTGCGTCCGCGGCTCACCCGGCAACTCCTCGCAGCCTGCCAGCGGCGTCAGCGCCAGCCCCGCTGCCACGATCACAGCCAACAATGTCTGGGTCCACATCACGTCGGTCTCCTTCCGCAGGGGTCTCTGGTTTCGCCGGCTCGCCCGGCTCCTGGCGCACTCTAGGCCCCGCCTGCCGGACAGACACCCCGCCCCGATCGCAAATCAGGATTCCCCCGATTCGCCAGCCTAGAACCGGTAGCCGTGCTTCTGCCCCTTCGTCCGGAACGAGGCGACCAGACAACCCAGGCCGCCGAGAAAGAGCCAGAGCACCGGGCTGTCCCGACGGCCCCAGCCGCCGGACCAGCCGTGGAGGGCGAAGTCGGGAAAGAACATGATGCAAAGCCCGCCCAGCGCCCACAGCCCCAGCCAACAGAAGCGCATCGCCCAGTGAAAGCTGATCGTGATGTGCCCGTTTTTTACCTCGATCAGCCTGTCGCGCACCTTCGGGGCCGGCTTGATCGGCTCGAAATGCAGTTCGGGCTCCGCCTTCCGCCACCGCGCCGCCTTGTGCCAACGCGGGGCCCTGCGGGCGAAGCCGTCCATCAGCTTCACCACCTGCCCCAGCTTCATCGGCACCGGCTGGGCGACCCACCGCCGCTTCGCGCCGCCGTCCGCCCGCTCGACGCGGTAGCCCCTGTCCTCCCGCATGCACCGCACGTAAAACCCCTCACCCACCCGCAGCACGGCGAACTGCCCCGGCTCCGTCAGCCGCGACACCTCCCGGGCCACCCGGGCGGGCGAAGGGTCGCTGATCGTCCGTCCGTCATGAAGCTCGATTTGCATCACCCGACTCCCCAGACACTATCCCAGCGCCACGTCCAGGGTCATCATCACGCAGAACCCCACCAGCAGGCAGAGCGTGGCGAGATCGCCGTTGCCCGCCCGCTGCGACTCGGGCACGAGCTCCTCGACGACGACCCAGATCATCGCCCCGGCCGCAAAGGCCAGCGCGAACGGCAGCAGCGGCGCCGCATACACGACCGCGGCCGCGCCGATCACCGCGGCGATCGGCTCGACGACCGCCGACGCCTGCCCGTACGCGAACGCCGGCAGCCGCTTCATCCCGCTGCCGCGAAGCGGCATGGCCACCGCGACGCCTTCGGGGAAGTTCTGAATGCCGATGCCGATCGCCAGCGCCATCGCACCCCACAGACCGGCCGACTCGTCGCCGACCACCACCCCGCCGAACGCGACCCCCACCGCCAGCCCTTCGGGGATGTTGTGCATCGTGATCGCCGCGACCAGCAGCACGCTGCGCTGCCAGTCCGTGCGCGGCCCCTCCGCCTCGCTGACGGGATAGCCGATGTGCAGATGCGGCAGGATCTTGTCCATCGCCCACAGCGCCCCCGCCCCCATCAGCACGCCGCTGCTCGCCACCAGCCACGCCGGCCAGTCGCGGGCCGACGCCGCCTCGATCGCCGGCGCCAGCAGCGACCAGTAACTTGCCGCCAGCATGACCCCGCCCGAAAAGCCGAGCATCGCGTCGAGCAGCCGCCGATTGATGCCGGTGAAAAAGAACACCAGCCCCGCGCCGAGGGCGGTCAGCCCCCAGGTGAATCCCCCGCCCAGCGCGGCCTGGAGGACCGGCGAAAGCTCCCTGAACCAGTCCATCTCCACTCCCTCTGCGAGACCTGCCTGTTATCCCGCCCCAAGTTTAGCTCTTGACGCGGCCGCGGGTCCAAGGTACCAGAGAACAGGTGCCCCAGGCCACGCCCCACCGGGCACCACACACCATTCCGGGGCCGAGGGGACAGATGCCCATGACCCGCCTTTCCGCCGCCACGCTCCTGCTGCCCGCACTGCTCGCGCTCGCCGCCTGCGATTCCTGGCACCCATACGAATACCAGGAATACGACGGCAGCAGCTACACCTTCGACGGCGGCTACACCAGCGACCGCGCCGAAGCCGAGCGCATCGCCCGCGAACACCCGCCCCACCAGTCCGACCAGGCCGCCCGCGAATTTGAAGGCACGCTCCGCGACGCCAGGCGCTACCAGATGCCCTCCCCTGGCGAGGACTACTGGACCGGCGACTGACCCGCCGCCCTCTACCGCTTCCCGATCGCCGCGAGCACCTGCTCGACGTCCGCGTCCTCGAGATCCGCGCGCAGGCTGATGCGCACCCGCGCCGAGCCGGGCGGCACCGTGGGCGGACGGATCGCCACCGCGAGGATCCCCGCCTCGCGCAGCCGGTCCGCCAGCGAAAGCGCTTCCGCCGCCTCGGCCACCACGAGCGGAACGATCGGCGTGGGCACCGTCGTCGCCGGCAGCAGCCAGCCCGCCTCGGTCAGCCGGTCGCGCACCATCGCCGACAGCGCCAGCACGCGCTGGCGCCGCCACGGCTCGTCGCGCACGACGTCCAGCGCCGCGAGGATCGCCCCGGCCTGGGCGGGCATCGCGCCGGTCGTGTAGATCATCGGCCGACCGCGGTTGACGAGTGTGTCGATGACTTCCTGCCGGGCGGTGACGATCCCGCCCAGCGAGCCCAGGCCCTTGCTGGCCGTGCTGATGGAGATGTCCACCCGGCCCGCCGCGCCCTGCAACTCCGCCAGGCCGGCGCCGTGCTCGCCCAGCACGCCGGTCGCGTGGGCCTCGTCCACGACGAGCACCGCCTCGTGCCGCCTGGCCAGGTCCGCCAGCGCCGGCAGGTCGGCCGCGTCGCCGTCCATGGAGAAGATGCTGTCGGTGACGATGAACCGCCTCGGCCGGCGCGGCCCCTCGGCGCCTTCGTGCTCGCGCCGATGCCGGGCGAGCAGCCGCTCGAGCTTCGCGGTCTGGAGATGCGGATAGCTCCGCACGGCCGCGCCGCACGACCGCGCCGCGTCGATCAGGCTCGCATGCACCAGCTTGTCCACACACACCAGGTCGCCCGGCCCGGCCAGCGCGGTCAGCACGGCGAGGTTCGCCATGTAACCGGTCGGCAGCAGCAGGCTCCCACAACCCGGCGACGCCGTCTTGAGCGCCGTCAGCCGCTGCTCCACCTGCGCATGCAGGTCGAGATGCCCGGCCACGAGGCGGCTCGCGCCGGCGCCCGCGCCGCAGCGCTCGATGGCGTCGATCGCCCCGGCTTTGACGCGCGGATGCCCCGCCAGGCCGAGGTAGTCGTTCGAGGCAAGGTTGAGCAGCCGCTTCCCGGCCACCGCCACGCGCAGACCCACACCCGGCAGCAACCTCAGCGAGCGGCGGAGCGAAGCCCGCCCGAGCTCGTCAAGATCCCTGCGCAGCTCGTCGTAAAAGACGGTCATGGATGTGGTTACACGCGCGCCGCCGGCTTGCGGAAAGGAGAGACACTTCGCCACGGCGACGTCTCACCGCGGCCGGCCCACGTGCGGACCGACCGCTGCTGCGTCCCGCACCCGGCCGAGAGGGTCGGCCGGCGCGAGGCAATGCCGGTTCAGCTCTGCGCCTCCACGGCCGCGGCCGCGGCCTCGATCTGCTCGGCCGAGAGCGTCTGCTTCATCAGACGACCGACCTTGAACTTCACCGTTCGCTTGGGCGGAACCCACACTTCCTGGAGCGTCTTGGGGTTCTGCGCCTTGCGGGCCCGGCGGTGCTTGACCTCGAACACCCCGAAGTCGCGGAACTCGAGCCGGTTGCCCTTGCCCAGTTCCACGATGATGTTGTCCAGAAAGCTCTGCACAACCTTCTTCACCACGACCCGCTTCTGGTCGGTGGCTTCGGCGATCTGGTCGATCAGTTCCTTCTTCGTCACTGTGGCCATGGGTAGACCTCTTCAACCCCTCGCGGCAATAACAGTTCCCGGGCCTGATACAGCCCCACCTGGAACACTTGAACTTGAACGCTAGCAGCCAATAACCGGTGCAGACAGGTGCACTTCCACTCCCCCCCAGGCTCACCGAAAGCCAGTATGCCACGACCGGCCTGCCGGGTCAAGCGGCAAGTGCTGGCTCTGGTTAGAATTAGCGAGACCCTTCCGGAACCCGCCCCCCCGGGGCGCCCGCCGCTTGTACCGCAGACCGCCCAAGCCTACCATTTAATCCATGCGTGAGGTCCATCCCGACAAGCTCGCCATCGTCCTCTACCCCGACCCGGTGCTGCGCGAAACCTGCCAGCCCGTCCAGCAGATCGACGAGCAGGTCCAGGCCGTCGCCCGCCGCATGCTCGAACTCATGCACCATGCCCACGGCGTCGGGCTCGCCGCGCCCCAGGTCAGCCTGAACTGGCGGCTCTTCGTTGCCAACCCGTCGGGAGAACCCGACGACAATCGCGTTTTCATCAATCCCACCCTCGTCAGCCTTAGCCGCGAGACCGCCACCCAGGAGGAGGGCTGCCTGAGCATTCCCCACGTCACCGCGGAGATCACCCGGCCGACCGGCGTCACCATCCGCGCACTGGATCTCCAGGGCCAGCCCTTCCAGCTCACCAGCGACGAACTGCCCGCCCGCGTCTGGCAGCACGAATACGACCACCTCGACGGCGTGCTCATCACCGACCGCATGACCCGCGTGGACCGCATGGCCAACAAACGCGCCCTGCGCGAGCTCGAAGCGGCGCACGTCAAATCCTGAACCCTCCCACGGGCCCAACCATGCGACTGCTCTACCTCGGATCGGGAGAATTCGGCCTGCCTACCCTCGAGCACCTCTGCCAGCACCACGAGGTCGCCGCCGTCATCAGCCAGCCCGACCGCCCCGCCGGACGCAAACGCCAGCTCAAACCCACCCCCGTCGCCGAGTGGGCCGAGAAGCAGGGCCTCGACGTCCTCAAGACCGACAACGTCAACGACCCCGACTTCATCGAGCGCGCAAGCAAATACCAGCCCGACGCCTCGGTCGTCATCGCCTTCGGGCAGAAGCTCTCGCCCGAGTTGATCGGCGTGCTCGGCCGACTCGCCGTCAACCTCCACGCCTCCCTCCTGCCCGCCTACCGCGGCGCCGCCCCCATCAACTGGGCCATCATCGAAGGCGAGCGCACCACCGGCGTCAGCGTCATCGGCCTCGCCCGGAAAATGGACGCCGGCGCCGTCTACGCCCGCGCCGAAATGCCCATCGCCCCCGACCAGACCGCCGGCGAAGCCCACGACCAGCTCGCCACCCTCGGGCCCGACGCCGTCCAGAAAGTCCTCACCGATCTCGAGCAGGGCACCCTCCAGCCCCAGCCTCAGGACGACAGCCAGGCAAGCCAGGCGCCCAAGCTCAAAAAGAGTGACGGCACGGTCGATTTCAACCAGCCGGCCGAGCGGGTGCGCAACCGCATCCACGGCCTCACCCCCTGGCCCCGCTGCCGCGTGAGCTGGTACTGCCAGGAGACCGGCGAAACCCGGACGCTCACCCTCGCCCGCGCCAGGGCCCTGCCCGACCTGCCCGACTTCCTCCGCCGGCAGTACGCCGGCCAGCCCCTTCCCCCGGCCGGGACGGTCGTGGAGGGCGACCTCGTCCTCGCCGCGCCCGGGGCCGTGCAACTGCTCGAAGTGCAGGCCCCCGGCACGCGGGTGATGCAGCTCGGCGCCTTCGCCCGCGGGCACCACTTCGGCCCGGGCGACCGCCTCGAACCACTCGCCTGACCCCGTTCCCCGCCCCCCCCCGCCGGCACCACCCGGTGCCCTGCCGAACCCCGGGTCGGGGAAACTGCCATTTCCCCCCCCTGTCCCCACACCGCAGGCGACAGCTTCCCGCTGCGCGCAAACAATGCTGTGCGTGCGGCCCCGAACGGAGTCGGATCGGGTCGCGCGGAAGTCTGAAGCCCCACCGCGGTCAGCCGCAACTGCCCGCCGGTTTGAAAGGAGATCGGACATGCTCTTCCAACCGCGACGTCACTACTACCGGGCCGAGTCCTCCGAAGAAGCCGGCCGACAGGGTGGAGCCGGCAGCACCCGCGAAATGGCCGAGCAGGCCAAACATCAGGCTCGCGAACAGGCCCGCCACTGGACCCAGTGGGCCCAGGAGGCAGCCCGGGACCGGCTCGACGAACAGAAGCACGAGGCCGCCCACCGCGTCCGCGCCGCCTCCGAGGCCCTCCGCGCCACCAGCGCCAAGCTGCGCGAGGAGGACCAGGAGCAGGCCGCCTCCTACGTCGACTCGGCCGCGGACCGGATCGACCGCGTCGCCGACTACCTCCGCGAGCGGCCGGTGACCGACATCTGGCACGACGTGGAATACCAGGCCCGCCGGCACCCGGCCATTTTCCTCGGCACGGCCGCCGTCGCCGGCGTCGCCGTCGCCCGATTCCTCCGCTCCAGCGCCGAACGCCGCGAGGACGAGGAGCAGGGCCACGAATCCTACGCCTACAGTCGGCAGGAGCCGCAGACCGAAATCGAACCGATCACCGTAGTGCCGCCCGCCGCCGCCGGCGACACGACCTCCCCGCCCCCGGCCGCCGCCGAGGAGCCGGCGCCGCCCCCGCCCATCGGCGAGGACATGAGCGAGGAGATCAGCGAAGAGTCGCCCCACGGCCCGGGACACACCAGCGAACTCTCGCCGCCCCCCACCGGCCCCAAGCCTGAACCGCCCGCGGAAGAAGGAAGGAGCCAGTAAATGCGACCGGCCATCGAAGACCACCGCACCGTCAGCGAGCTCGCCCGCGACCTGCGCGACGGCATGACCCAGCTCGTCCGAGACGAGTTCGCGCTGGCGAAGATCGAACTGACCGACACCGCCAGGCACGTCGCCCGCGACAGTGTCTGGCTCATCGCCGCGGCCGCGATCGGCCTCTCGGCGGGAATCACCTTCTGCCTCTTCCTGGCAGCAGGCATCACCACGGCGTTCTACATCGTTCTGCCGTGGTTCATCTCCGCCTGGCTCGGACCGCTGGTGGCCACCCTCCTCCTCGGCGCCGCCGCCGGGGCCTGCGCCGCCGTCGGCATCCGGAAGCTCCGCCGCGAACGATACCGTCCCGAGCAAACCGAGCAGACCCTGCGGGAGGACCAGCAATGGCTTCAAAAACGATTCAGGTAAGCCGGGGCGAAACGCGCCAGGAACGTGGCCCCCAGGCCGGACCGCCCCAGGTCCGCCCCTACGCCCGCCGCCGTGAAGAGCTGCGCGACGACATCGCCACAACCCGCGCCCGGCTGGACCAGACCCTGGACACGCTCCAGGATCGACTCTCACCCGACTACCTCAAGACCAGGGCTAAAGACGCCATGAAACGTCGAACGCAACGTGCAGGCAACAGCATCCTCGACTTCGTGACCGACCACCCGGTGCCGGCCGCGCTCAGCGGCATCGGCCTGAGCTGGCTCGTCGGTGCCGCCGTCCGCCGCCGCAGCAGCCGCCCGCGCCGCACGCCTCAGCGCGGCAGGGCCGAGCGCCTGCGCGAAGAGAACGCCCTCTACGAAGCAGGCCTCCAGAGCGAAGGCACCGCCTGGGAAGAGCCGGTCGAGCCCCGCTACGCCGGCCCGGAGAATCCCGAAACCCACCTCCGCGAGGAGAACGCCCTCTACGAAGCCGGCCTCCAGGGCGAAGGCACCGCCTGGGAAGGTGGCGAAACGCCCGGCGAGTCCCGGCGCGAGCAGGCGCGCCAGCGCGCCAAACAGGCCCGCGCCCAGGGCCAGCAGTGGGCCCAGCGGGCCCGCGAGCAGGGCCAGCAGCTCGGCCACCGCGCCCAGGAGCAGACCCAGCGCGCCCGACAGCGCGCCGGCGAAGTGAGCCAGCACGCCCGCCAGCGCGCCGGCGAAATGAGCCACCGCATGGGCGAACGCCTCCAGCGCGGCTCACAGCGGGCAACCATCCGCACGAAAACCGCCTTCCGCGAGCACCCCGTCACCCTCGGACTGCTCACCATGGCAGGCGGCCTGCTCGCCGGCCTGCTCGCCCCGCGCACGAAGCAGGAAGACCGCCTCATGGGCAAGCACCGCGACGAACTCATGCACCGCGCCCGCGAGCACGGCCAGCACCTCTACCAGGAAGCCCCCGGCGTCATCGCCGAACGCGTCGGCGAGGTCGCGAAGGAAGAGTCCAGGGAGGAACTCGGCGAACTCAAGCGCCACGCCAGCAAGATCGGCCAGGCCGCCAAACAGGCAACTCAGGAAGCCGCCCGGGAACCGGGCCACGAGGAGCACCGCGAAGAGGAGAGGCCCGAGCAGGGCAAGCCTGGCGGAGAAGGCATCTGACCCGCCCTGCGCCCCTCGATGAGGGGAGAAGGAAGCGCTTACCCCACGCGGGCCCACCGGGGATGCCCGCAGGGCCGGACCTTCGCACGCTTTGCGGAGGTCCGGTTTCCCATGGGGAGGGCCAGCTTTGGGGGAGAGGGTGCCTGGGGTCAGGGGAGAGAACCACAGAGGCACGGAGACACAGAGAGGACATACAGAGGGG
>JBKHFW010000046.1:0-23029 GCA_046540025.1 Phycisphaeraceae bacterium | reverse complement strand
TAGCGGGGGGTGGATTCGAACCACCGACCTCCGGGTTATGAGCCCGACGAGCTACCAGACTGCTCTACCCCGCAACGCGATTTAGGTTGGTCACTATAGAGACGCTCGATAGGCCTGTCAACGCGGCTCAGCCGTTTCCCGGGAAAAAGATGCTCCTGCTGCTGCTCGCCCTCCCCCGGCGGCCGCCCCGCTGCTGCCGCCACGCCCCGCGTTACCCCCGGCACACGTGGCGAAACTGTCAGGTTGGCCCCGGCCCACCTGTCAGTGTGGCAGCATGAGCCGCCGAGGCGGCAGGCTCGCAGGCGGTGGGAGGCCGGCCTGAAGGCCCTCAGCGGGGGTTTTCGGCCATTTCGCGGCTCCCGGCAGCGCGGCATCGTGGTTGCTGCTCTGCCCGGCAAGCGGAATTGGGACCGGCAGGCGCGACTGACCTCACCCTGCCGTTTATTCAGTGAAACAAGCGAACCTGACAGGAGAGCAAGCACATGGCCGCGAAACAACTGGCCTTTGAAACCCAGGCCCGGCAGAGCCTGCTGAAGGGCGTGGAGAAGCTCGCCGCAGCCGTCAAGAGCACGCTCGGCCCGCGAGGCCGAAACGCCGTGCTCGACAAGAGCTGGGGCGGGCCCACCGTCACCAAGGACGGCGTCACCGTCGCCGAGGAAATCGAGCTCGCCGACAAGTACGAGAATATGGGCGCCCAACTCGTCAAGGAGGCCGCCAGCAAGACCTCCGACAAGGCCGGCGACGGGACGACCACCAGCACCGTCCTCGCCGAGGCACTGTTCAAGGAAGGCCTGCGGCAGATCGCGGCCGGCGCCGACGCCAACGCCCTGGTCCGCGGCATGCGCAAGGCCGTGGACAAGGTCGTCGACGAGATCGCCAAACTGTCCAGCCCGGTCGACGTCACCAGGAAGGACGACATCGCCAACGTCGCCGCGATCAGCGCCAACAACGACGAGCAGGTCGGCAAGATCATGGCCGACGCGTTCATGAAGGTCGGCAAGGACGGCGTCATCACGGTCGAAGAAGGCAAGGGCCTGGAGACCTACGTCGACGTTGTCGAGGGCATGCAGTTCGACCGCGGCTACCTCAGCCCGAACTTCATCACCAACTCGGACGAGATGCTCGTCGAGTTTGACCGCTGCCTCGTACTCGTTTACGAGGACAAGATCAGCTCGCTGCAGAAGCTGGTCCCGCTGCTCGAGAAGGTGCAGGAGGCCAAGCGGCCGCTCTTGATCATTGCCGAGGACATCGAGGGCGAGGCGCTCGCCACCCTCGTGGTCAACAAGCTCCGCGGCGTGCTCAACGTCTGCGCCGTCAAGGCGCCGGGCTACGGCGAGCGGCGCAAGGCCATGCTCCAGGACATCGCCGTCCTCACCGGCGGCGAGGCCCTGATGAAGGACCTCGGCGTCGAGCTCGACCAGGTGGAGCTCGCCCAGCTCGGCATGGCCAAGAAGATCACCGTGGACAGCGAAAACACGACCATCGTCGAAGGCGCCGGCGAGTCGCAGGCCATCCAGGCCCGCATCGAGCAGATCCGCCGCGAGATCGAGCTGACCACCAGCGACTACGACCGCGAGAAGCTCCAGGAGCGCCTCGCCAAGCTCGCCGGCGGCGTGGCCCAGATCAACGTCGGCGCGGCCAGCGAAGCCGAACTCAAGGAGAAGAAGGCCCGCGTCGAGGATGCCCTGCACGCGACCCGCGCGGCCGTCGAGGAGGGCATCGTGCCCGGCGGCGGCGTGAGCTTCCTCCGCGCGATCGAGAAGCTCAAGAACGTCAAGGCCACCGGCGTCGATGAGAAGGCCGGCGTGGAGATCGTCCGCAAGGCGCTCGCCGTGCCCGCCCGCACCATCGCCGACAACGCCGGCGAACGCGGCTCGGTCGTCGTCAGCAAGGTCGCCGCCGGCAAGGGCAGCTACGGCTTCGACGCCCTCAAGCTCGAGTACGCCGACCTGATCCAGCGCGGCATCCTCACCCCCGCCAAGGTGGACCGCACGGCCCTGCAGAACGCGGTCAGTGTCGCCACGCTGCTGCTCACCTGCGACTGCGTCATCACCGAATCGCCCGACGCCGAGGAAGAAGGCGAAGGCGGGATGCCCGGCGGCGGCATGGGTGGCATGGGTGGCATGGGTGGTATGGGCGGCATGGGCGGCATGGGCGGCATGGGCGGCATGATGCCCGGCATGATGTAAGCCGCCGCCAACCTCGGACCGTGACCGCGAAAAACTCGAACATCACTACACCAGACATTCCTGGAGAAGAGAACAGCGATGGCCAAGAAGAAGACCACCAGCAAGCGCACCACCAACCTGCGGCCGCTCGACGACCGCGTGATCGTCAAGCCCCAGGAGGCCGAGGAGAAGACCGCCAGCGGCATCTACCTCCCCGAGACCGCCAAGGAGAAGCCCATGACCGGCGAAATCGTCGCCGTGGGCCCGGGCAAGCTCAACAACGACGGCAGCCGCGCCGAAATCTCCGTGAGCCCCGGCGACACCGTCCTGTACGGCAAGTACGGCGGCACGGAGATCACCCTCGACGGCGAAACCTTCATGATCATGCGCGAGGGTGAACTGCTCGGCGTGATCGAGAAGTAAATCGCCTCCGCTCCGCCGCCCCACCCCCGGGCGACGGACAATCGCAGGAATCTGAAAAACCAACCCCGGCCCCGCGGCCGGGCGACACAGCAAGCAGAAACGGAGCCAATCATGGCGAAAAAGCAGATGATCTTCGGGGCCGAGGCGGCCGTTCAGCTCCGCAAGGGGCTGGACCAGCTCGCCAACGCCGTCAAGGTCACCATGGGCCCGACCGGCCGACACGTCGTGCTGCAGAAAAGCTTCGGCAGCCCCAGCGTGACCAAGGACGGCGTGTCCGTGGCCAAGGAAATCGAGGTGCCCGAGAAGTTCCAGAACATGGGCGCCAAAATGGTCGTCGAGGTCGCCAAGAAGACCGCTGACAAGGCCGGCGACGGCACGACCACCGCGACCGTCCTCGCCCAGGCCATCTACACCGAGGGCCTCAAGCACGTCACCGCCGGCGCCAACGCCATCGCCCTGCAGCGCGGCATCACCAGCGCCGCCGACGTCGCCGCCGAGGCGATCAAGGGCACCGCCACCAGGTGCAAGGGCAAGAGCGACCTCGAGAAGGTCGCCACCATCAGCGCCAACGGCGACAGCGAGATCGGCAGCCTCATCGCCGAGGCGATCGACCACGTCGGCAAGGACGGCGTCGTCGAGATCGAGGAAGGCAAGACCGCCGACACCACCCTCGAGTACGTCGAGGGCATGCAGTTCGACAAGGGCTACCTCAGCCCCTACTTCATGACCGACACCGGCTCGCAGGAGGCCGTCCTCGAGGACGCGCTGATCCTCATCCACGAGAAGAAGATCAGCAACCTGCCCGACCTGCTGCCGCTGCTCAACAAGGTGGCGATGGCGCAGAAGCCCCTGCTCATCATTGCCGAGGACGTCGAGAGCGAGGCCCTTGCCGCCCTCGTCGTCAACCGGCTCCGCGGTGTGCTCAAGGTCGCCGCCGTCAAGGCGCCGGGCTTCGGCGACCGCCGCAAGGCCATGCTCCAGGACCTCGCCACCCTCACGGGCGGGCAGTTCATCAGCGAGGACCTCGGCGTCAGCCTCGAAAACCTCGACATCGACGCCCTGGGCTCCGCCAAGAAGATCACGATCGACAAGGACTCGACCACGATCATCGAAGGCGGCGGCAAGAAGAAGGACATCCAGGCCCGCTGCGATCAGATCCGCAGACAGATCGAGACCACCACCAGCGACTACGATCGCGAGAAGCTCCAGGAGCGCCTCGCCAAGCTCACCGGCGGCGTGGCTATCGTCCACGTCGGCGCGGCGACCGAGACCGCCATGAAGGAGCGCAAGGATCGCGTCGACGACGCCCTGCACGCCACCCGGGCCGCCGCTCAGGAAGGCTACGTGCCCGGCGGCGGCGTCGCGTTCATCCGCGCCATCGAAGCGGTCGACAAGGCCCGGCAGCGGGCCCGCGGCGACGAGAAGCTCGGCTTCGACATCCTCGCCCAGGCGCTCGAGTCGCCGCTGCGGCAGATCGTCGACAATGCCGGCGCCGACGGCTTCCTCGCCGTCGAGGAGGTCAAGACCAGGACCGGCTCGAGCGGCTACAACGCCGCGACCGGCAAGTACGAGGACCTCGTCAGGGCGGGCGTCATCGACCCCGCCCTGGTGGCCCGCACCGCCCTGCTCAACGGCGCGTCCGTGGCCGGGCTGATGCTCACCACCAACGTGCTCGTCACCGAGTACGACGAGGACGAAGACGAACTGGTCGAAGGCGCCGTCGCCTGATCACAGCCCCGGCAAGGGTGCAAACTGCCCATCCGCGCACCCGGGGCTGCCCCCCCGGGTGCGCTTTTCCGCAAAAGGGGGACCCCGTCCCCGCCAGCGCTCGTAAGGCGCTGACTGAACGTCCGGGGCCGACACCCGGGCCCGAAAACCCGAGAGAAAAGACCCCAGACCGACCGCATGGCAACCAAACGCGACTATTACGAAGTGCTCGGCGTCGAGCGCGACGCCGCCTCGGGCGACATCAAGCGAGCCTACCGCAAGCTCGCGATGAAGTACCACCCCGACCGCAACCCGGGTGACGAGGGGGCCGAGCGCAAGTTCAAGGAGGCCGCCGAGGCCTACGAGGTACTCTCCGACGCCGAGAAGCGCCAGCGCTACGACCAGTTCGGACACGACGGCCTCAAGGGCACGCCCGGACACGACTTCGGGCACATGAACGCCCAGGACATCTTCTCGATGTTCGAGGACATCTTCGGCGGACTCGGCGGCGCCCGGCGAGGCGGCGCGCGAACCCGCGCCCGACGCGGCTACGACCTCGAAACCGTCATCGACCTCAGCCTCGAAGAGATCGCCACCGGCGTCGAAAAAGAAATCGACATCACCCGACAGGACCTCTGCGATACCTGCTCGGGCAGCGGCGCCAAACCCGGCTCCGAACCCGTCGCCTGCGTCACCTGCGGCGGAACCGGCCAGATCGGCCAGTCCGGCTTCGGCGGCATGTTCCGCATGGTCTCCACCTGCCCCGCCTGCCAGGGCTCGGGCAAGGTCATCAAGGAAAAATGCCCCGACTGCAAGGGCCGGGGACGCCAGCCCAAACGCCGCGTCCTCAGCATCCACATCCCCCCCGGCATCCACGAAGGACAGGCCGTCCGCGTGCCCGGCGAAGGCGAGCCAGGCTCCGAAGGCGGCCCGCGAGGCGACCTCCACGTCGCCATCCGCGTTCAGCCGCACGACATCTTCCAGCGCGACCAGGACAACCTCGTCCTGCGCATGCCCATCAGCTTCACCCAGGCCGCGCTGGGCGCCAAGGTCAACGTCCCCAGCCTCGACGGCGAGCAGGAGCTGACCATCAACCCCGGCACGCAGCACGGCACCGTCCTCCGCATCGACGAACAGGGCCTGCCCAACCTCCGCAGCGGACAGAAAGGCGACCTCGTCGTCGTCCTCGGCATCGAGGTGCCCACAAAGCTGACGGCCAGGCAGGAAGAACTGCTCCGCGAGTACGCCGAGACCGAAAGCCGCGACGTGCTCCCCGAGACTCGCGGCTTCTGGGACAGGATCAAGACCTACCTCAGCTAACCCTCAGGCCACCGAAGCAGGTGAGAAACCGCCATGCCTAAGCCAGACCGCGAGAAAAACGAGAAAAACCCCGCCCGCGAGACCGGCGGCGCCCCGGACGCCGACGCCCGGGCCGAACAGCCCGAACAGCCCGAGGCGAACGAGCAGGACCAGGCCCGCGAGCAGGTCGAGCAGGACATCGCCGACGCCCTCGCCGCCCTCCAGTCCGAGCGCGACGAGCTCGAGCAGCGCCTCCTGCGCACCGCGGCCGACTACCAGAACTACGCCCGCCGCAGCGAGCAGAACCTCCAGGCGGCCCGCGAGCAGCAGGTCATGGAGATCGCCCGCAGCCTCGTCAGCGTGCTCGACCACTTCGACCGCGCCCTCGAGGTCGATCCCGAAAAAACGACCGCGAAGGACGTGCTCTCGGGCGTCACCATGGTGCGCGACGAGCTGACCCGCGTGCTCGGCCGATTCGACATCGAGCGCATCGAGGCCCAGCCCGGGGAGCCGTTCGACCCCAACCGCCACGAGGCCCTGATGCGCCAGGCCAGCGACGAGGTCGAGTCCGGCCACGTCACCACCCAGTTCCAGCCCGGCTACGTGCTCAGTGACAAGACGATCCGCCCGGCCCAGGTGGCCGTGGCCGAGTGACACCGGCCCGCCCCGCGGCCAGACCAGCCAGGAGACTCCGACCCATGCCCACCTACGACTACCGCTGTGACGCCTGCGGCCACGAGTTCGAGGCTTTCCAGTCCATGTCCGCCCGCCCGAAGAAAAAGTGCCCCGAGTGCGGCAAGATGAAGCTCAACCGCCTCATCGGCACCGGGGCCGGCATCATCTTCAAGGGCTCGGGTTTCTACGAAACCGACTACCGCTCGGACAGCTACCGCAAGGCCGCCCGCGCCGACCGCGACAGCGGCAAGACCGACTCGGCCGGCAGCAGCAACGGCGAAAGCAAAACCAGCTCCGCCGGCAAGAGCGAAAGCAAGCCCGCCGCGTCCAGCAGCGCCAAGAGCGACTGACGCCCCCTGCCCACCAGCGACCCCGAACGCCCCGCCCCCCGCGGGGCGTTTTTCTGCGCTCCCGAGCCCCGCCCCCCGGGGTCCTCAAAAGCCGCAACAACTTATCCGCATTTCCCTTAAGTCCCCCATCGGGGCGTCCGATAACGGGAATGTAAGGGCGGCCATCGTCCGCGCTGCCCCTTTTCCGGACATGCCTGTTTTGAGAGACGCCCCATGTTCCGACGCACCGCTTTCGCCGCCTCCGCGCTCGGCCTGAGCCTCGCCTTCTTCACCGGCTGCGCCACCGTGGAGCCCGCCCAGCTCGGCCAGAAGGTCCTCGACGGCCCGGCCTACCCGGTCGCCGAAGACCGCAACGAGCTCGGCGTGATGAGCTTCAACCTCCGCACGCCCTTCATCCTCGACTTCCACAACCACTGGAACGCCCGCAAGGCCGTCGCCGTCAATACGATCCGCCAGTTCCAGCCCGACGTGCTCGGCACCCAGGAGTGCAGGACTTCCCAGGCCGAATACCTCCAGAAGCACCTGCCCGAGTACGACTTCATCGGTGCCGGACGCGACGACGGCAAGCAGGGCGGCGAAATGACCGCTGTCTTCTACCGCAAGAACCGCGTCACCCCGCTCGACTCGGGTCACTTCTGGCTCAGCAAGACCCCCCACAAGCCCGGCAGCAAGAGTTGGGGAAGCTGGTGGCCGCGCATGGCGACCTGGGTCGAGTTCCAGCCCAAACTCGGCGGTGAGCCGTTCTACGTCTTCAACGTCCACCTCGACAGCCAGTCCGCCCAGGCCCGCCGCGAAGGCGCCAAGCTGCTGCGCAAGCAGATCCTCGCCATCGCAGGCGACAACCCCGTCGTCGTCACCGGCGACTTCAACACCGACGCCGGCTCGCGCCCCTACCGCGCGCTCCTGGAAGGCGACGGCCGCGGCCCCGCGTTCGTCGACACCTTCCGCGAGATCCACCCCCGACGACTCGCCGACGAAGGCACCCATGGCGGCTTCGGCGGCGGCCGCGGCGGGCCGCGCATCGACTGGATCCTCGCCAGCGGCGATCTCGGCGTCCGCTTCGCCGGCATCAACTACAACCACGACAGGGGCAACTACCCCTCCGACCACCGCCCCGTGATCGCCGTGCTCGAGCTGGACATCCCCACCCTCGCCGCCGAGGACGACGCCGCCGACGGCGCGACCCTCGTCGACCGCGACGAGCCGACCCGCCCGGTCACCCAGTAAACCCGCCCCCCATTCCGCCGTCCCGGAAGTGGCAACGGACGCCGCCCTTCCGGGCAAACAGGACCAGCCCTGCAGTCACGCTCCCGCGCCGGCTGCAGGGTTTTCCTGCATCCCGCGTGCCCGGGCGGCGCGATCGGCGTTTGTAACCAGGGAGTAGCCCCCACGGCCTGCCCTGCGGGTCGGAGCGTGCCACCGAGGCCGGGGAATCAGGATGCGACCGGGACGTCGCGTCGCGTCACACCTCGCCTGCGGCCGACCTCGCTCCGCCGCGGGCGTTTTACGACTTGCCTCCCAGCGTGGCGGGCGACCTGTCCAGCAATTCGATGGCGAACGCCTTGAGCTGATCCGCGGGCATCTCCGCCATGACGCAGATCCACCGGGCGCCTCGGCGGGTCGTGACCATCGTCTTCTCGCCGCGGTAATGCACGCGGAACCCGTCGGCGTCGCGGGCCCCCCTCCGATCCATCCGCCGCTCGCGCCAGCGGTCGCGCCGGGCCTCGTGGCGATGTTTGCGGCCCTCGCGCCAGCGCCGGCCGTCGTGGTCGTGGTCGTGCCGGAAGTCCCGCGCCCGCCCCACCAGCACAGTGACGGGCTGGCCGTCGTACTCGAGGTGCACCGACGCGACGCGTCGGCCGCCCACCTTGTGCAGGCAGCACCCGATGACCCGGCTGCGTTCGGGCCGGGGCAGGCCGGGCGCGTCGCGCCACTGCCGCCGAATCACCCCCTCGGCCGCGTCGATCGTCTCCACCTCCGCCATCGGCCGATCCGGCTCGGAATAGTGCAACTGCCACAGCGACGCCGGGCTCGCCACGACCGGCTCACCGGCGGCGAAGTCGTGCGTGCTGGCGAAGTAGCCGCCCAGCACGAGGAATGCCACCGCGGCGGCAATCTGCAGCGGCCAGCGCCACCGCCGCCAGCGCGGCGAACGCTCCGCCTCGCCCCACAGCGGCGCGAGGTTCCGCTCCAGTCGGCTCGTGTCCACCAGCCGGCTCGACAGCCGCGCCAGCCGCTCACGCAGCGCCTGCTCTTCGCGATCTTGCCGAAACTTGTCATTCATGGCGTGACCTCTTTCTGCGGCCGGTCCACCCAGCCGCGCGCTTTCGCCTCTTCCGCCAGCCGCTTGCGAAGCATCTGTCGGCCGCGATGGGCCCGGCTCTTGATCGTCCCTTCGGGCACGCCCAGCACCTCGGCCGCGTCGGCGTGCTCGAGCTGCTCGACGTCCACCAGCAGCAGCGTCCAGCGCATCGCCTCGGGCAGGGACCGCAGCGCCTCGATCAGCTGCTCGTCGCCGAACTGCTGGAGGATCTGCTCGGGCTCCTCCCAGAGCTCGGCCGACTCGGACTCCGGCGCGGCCGGGTCGATGCCGTCGCCGCTCGCCAGCGACACCGACTGCACCCGGCGCTGGCTGCGGCGAATCCGGTCCACGTGCGCCCGCCGAAGAATCGTCAGCAGCCAGGCCCGCTCGCTCGTGCCGTCGCGATAGCTGTCGATCGCCCGCACCGCCTTGAGCACCGTCTCCTGGACGAGATCCTCGGCCTCCTGCTGATGCCGCGTGAGCGACAGCGCGACGCGCAGCAGCAGCGGAAGCTGCGGCCGAACGACCTGTTTCGCTTTCGCCTGCTGGCTCTGGCTGAGCTGTCGGCCAGTCATGGTCACCACCTTTTCTAACGCCCGCCGGTCCCGCCGCGTTCCCGGGGCGGGAGAATTTCTCCGGCAGACCGGGCTTCCATCCTACCCGCGGAGCGCAGAAAAAACCGCGGCCGGCCCGACTCGGGCAGCGGCCGCGGAGTGACCATGATCCATCAGCCCATCACTGCCGATCGGTCGCGTCGTCCCGGTACCACTCGTCGGACATCCTCGGCGGGCCCATGCGCCGGCCAGGCCGGTTCATCATGCCCCGGCCCGTGCCGCGATCGCGCCGCTGGCCGCGATGCCACTGGTCCTGCTGCCACTGGCCGCGACGCCCCTGCTGCCACTGGTCCTGCTGCCACTGGCCGCGACGCTCCTGCTGCCACTGGTCCCGCTGGGGCCGCTGGGGCCGCTGACCGCGCTGCCGCTGCTCCCACTGGTCCTGCTGCTGCCACCGGCCGCGACGGCCCTGTTGCCACTGGTCTTGCTGCGGCCGCTGCTGACGCATCTGCTGCATCCGCTGCATCATCTGCTGCCGCATCTGCATGTGGGTCATCGGCATCTGCTCGAGCGGCTCGAGTTGCGAGAGCTGCTCGTCGCCCAGCACGTCCTGGACCTGCTGGCGGGCGTCCTCGGCAATCTGCTCGATCTGCTCGACCTGGTCATCGCTCAGCTCGAGCTGGTCCTGCACCGCGAGCACCGACTGCGGGGCCGTGGGCTGCACCTCGGACTGCATCATCATCTGCATCCGCAGGCGCATCTCCTCCGGCATCCGCTGCCTCATCTGCTGGCGGGCGTTCCTGCCGCGCTGGTCCTTCATCGGGCGCTGGCCCTGCTTCTGCTGCCCGCGCTTCTGCGGGCCGCTTATCATCGGCCCCTCACTGCCGGGCCCCTGCCCGCCCGGCTGCGCCTGGGCGGTGCCGCTGGTCATCATCAGTCCCGCGGCCATCACCGCTGCCATCAAACCGGTCGTCCATTTCCGCATGATCCGCTCCTTCCCATTGCCTGGTTGAGCTCTTTCCATCGAATCGGAGGCCATCGCGGCCCCTCTATCCATAGTCAACGACCGCGGCGTAATCAGCGGTTCCATCGCTCTTTTTTCTGGTCCGCTCGCGAATGGCGGGCAGGAGACAAGCCGCGGCGGTGGGTGGCCGAAGATCGCCCGCGACTTCGCCCGAGGCGGGCTCGCGGACGGGGAAGGTGTCGTTTGAATCGGCACCGCGCCAGGTTCCGCCGACGTGTGTCCCGCGGCCCGGACGGGGCCATCCAGCAGTCCGTTCCCGATCATGCCCACCTCGCGTGTCGGAAAGAATCGGGCCGCGAGGTGGGTGGTGCCCGCCTCAGCCGGCTTCGAGAGGGCCGGGGCGGGCCGGCGGGCGCAGAAAAAAACCCGCGCTGCCTCCGAAGAGGACAGCACGGGCTTCCGGGGGCGAATGGAGTGGTCGGCGGCTTCGGGGAATCCCCTTCACCGACGACGCAGATACTATAACCGACGCCTCGATATCGTGCAAACCGTTCGCCCCCTTTTTGGCAAAAAAGTTCGTTTTGTCTGAATGCGGGTAAATGAACAGGGTGTCCCGGAAAACCGCTTCGGCCCGTCTCAGCCTTGCCCCCCGCCCGCGGCAGGTTATAATTCACAGTAGCAGACCCGCCTTTGTCGATACGTTCAGCAGCGGCCACCTGCTCGTTTCCAACCTGAATCCATTGAGCCCGCCCCCGACAGGCGGTCGTGGTCATCGACCCCGGGCACCCTGTGCAACAGGTCGATCTGCGAGAGAACCAGGCGCCGTCCGCCCCGACTCAGCCTGCATCCCGTACCGCCCGGCAAACCCCCCGGCAAAACATCAGCGGGGACACGCAGTTGCAAACCGACTCGATGAAATCACCTCCACGTTACCAGCGAGGAGACGTCGTCTACCACGCCAGACGGCCCGAGTGGGGCCAGGGCGTGGTCCGAAACGCCAGTTCCATCACCCATCAGGGGCAATCAGCCCAGCGACTGGCGGTGGACTTCAGCCACCGCGGCCGAATGACACTCAACACCGCCGTCGCACCGCTCACCACGCGACAGGAGGATCGCACGACCATGAATCCCGCAGGACGCAGTACCACCGCAGGCGGTGGCTGGCTCGCCGAGCTCGAGCGCGCCACCAACAACAGCTCCCACGAGCTGTGGAACCTGCCCGAGGCCCTCACCGACCCCTTCGCCAGCCCGGCGAAACGGCTCGAGGCTACCCTCGACACCTACCGGTTCGACACCAGCCCCCGCAGCCTCATCGAGTGGGCCGTCATGCAGACCGGCCTTGAGGACCCGCTGTCCAAATACACCCGGCCCGAACTCGAGCAGGCCTTCCCCCGCTTCGCCCGCGATCGCGACGCCCACCTGCAGCAGCTCGTCCGACAGCTCAAACGCAGCGACCGCAGCCGGCTCGACGCGATCCTTCAGCAGACGCGCCAACCCGCCGCGAAAAACGCCCTGAGCAAGGCCATGCGCCGCTGACCGCCACGGCCGGCAGCGCCTCGGTACAATCCCCCGTATGGCCCAGCCCGCGAAGCGCATCGAAGAGCTCCGCCAGGAGATCCACCGACACAACCGCCTCTACTACGTCGAGGCGAAGCCCGCCATCTCCGACCAGCAGTACGACCGACTGCTCAAAGAACTCGAAGGGCTCGAACGCGAGCACCCCGAACTCGTCACCCCCGACTCGCCCACCCAGCGCGTCGGCGGCGAACCCATTGAAGGGTTCCCCACCGTCGAGCACGCGGCGGCGATGCGCTCCATCGACAACACCTACGACGAAAACGAACTCCGCGCCTGGCATCAGCGCGTCCTCAAACGCCTCGCGGATGCCGGGATCTCCACCGCTCAGCCGAACCCGGGCGAAGCCGGCCTGTTCGAGCAGACCGGCGGCGACGCCGTGCGCCTCGTGCTCGAGCCCAAGGTCGACGGCGTCGCCGTGAGCCTCCGCTACGAGCAGGGCCAGCTCGTCCTCGCCGCCAGCCGGGGCGACGGCCGACGCGGCGACGACATCACCTCCAACGTCCGCACCATCCACGCCATCCCCCTCCGCCTCGAAGGCGACAACCTCCCCGACATTCTCGAAGTGCGCGGCGAAATCTACATGCCCGACTCCGAGCTCGTCCGCCTCAACGCCATCCGCACCCGCGAAGGCCTCGAGCCGTTCGCCAACCCCCGCAACGCCACGGCCGGCACACTCAAGCAGCTCGACCCGCGCGTCGTCGCCCAGCGGCGGCTGCGCTTCTTCGCCCACGGCCGAGGCGTCGTCGAACCGCCCCACTTCGCCAGCCACAGCGCGTTTCTCGACACCATCCAGCAATGGGGCCTGCCGGTGAACCCCCACGTCCGTCCCGCCGACACGATCGAGGACGCCATCCGCTTCATCGAGCAGTTCGAGCAGGAACGATCCGACCTCGCCTACCTCACCGACGGCGTCGTGGTGAAGGTCGACCGCTACGACCTCCAGAACGCGCTCGGGCACACGAGCAAGGCGCCGCGCTGGTGCATCGCCTACAAGTACGCCGCCGAGCAGGCGCCGACCCGCGTCAGGCAGATCGACTGGCAGGTGGGCAAGACCGGCCGGCTCACCCCGCGGGCGACCATGGAGCCCGTCCAGCTCGCCGGCACGACCGTCCGGCACGCCTCGCTGCACAACGCCGACGAAATCGACCGTCTCGGCGTGCGCGAGGGCGACATGGTCATCATCGAAAAGGCGGGCGAGATCATCCCCCACGTGCTCCGCGTGGTCGAGGAGGAGCGGCCGGCCGACGCGAAGCCGGTCGAAATCCCCACCGTCTGCCCGAGCTGCGAGGAGCCGGTCGTCCGCGCCGAGGGCGAGGTGGACATCCGCTGCGTCAACCCCGAGTGCCCCGCCCAGCTTCGCGAACGGCTGATCTGGTTTGCCGGGCGCAACCAGATGGACATCGAGGGCCTGGGCGAGAAGATGGTCGACCAGCTCCTGGACGCCGGGCTGATCGGCTCGTTCGGCGACATCTACCGGCTCCACCATCGGCGCGACGCCCTGCTCACCCTCGAGCGGATGGGCGAGAAAAAAGCGGACAACCTGCTCAAGGGCATCGAGGCGAGCAAGTCCCGCGGCCTCGCCCGGGTGCTGGGGAGCCTGAGCATCCGCCACGTCGGCACCCGCGGGGCGCAGCTCCTGGCGGAGTATTTCGGCGACATCGACGCCCTGACCGCGGCGAGTGAGGAGGAGATCGCGGACGTGCCCGACGTCGGGCCGGTCACCGCGCAGTCGGTGCACGAGTTTCTCCACCACGAGGCCGGGCGACACGTGATCGAGGAACTCAAGGAGGCGGGCGTCGACCTGACCCAGTCCCGCCGGGCGCCGATCGAAACCGCCATCGAGTCGCCCTTCGCGGGCAAGACGATCGTCCTCACCGGCAGCCTCGAGCACTTCACCCGCAGCGAGCTGGCGGAAAAGCTGGAGACCCTGGGCGCGAAGGTGGCTTCCAGCGTCTCGAAGAAGACGGACCTGGTCATCGCCGGCGAGGCGGCGGGCAGCAAGCTGGACAAGGCCGAGCGGCTGGGCATCGAGGTATGGGACGAGGCGAAGCTGCGGGAGAATCTGCCGGAAAGCTGACCGGCCCCGCTGAAACGGGAGCGGGGCCGGACGTATAATCGAGACCCATGATTCGCCCTGCCCACATTCCCGACGTGCCCGCGATCGCGGCCATCATCAACGACGCGGCCGAGCACGGGCTGATGCTCCCGCGGTCGCTGGCCTCGCTGTACGAGAACATCCGCGACTACCACGTCGCCATCGAGACCGGTGAGCACGGCGGGGAGCGTGTGGTCGGCGTCTGCGGACTGGGCATCATGTGGGCGAACCTCGCCGAGGTGTACGCCCTGGCGATCACGCCCGACCAGCGGGGCAAGGGGCTGGGCAAGCGGCTCGTGCTCGCCGCGGTCGACGAGGCCGAGCGGCTGGGCATCCGCAAGCTGATGACGCTGACCTACGAGCAGAAGTTCTTCGAGAAGGCCGGCTTCGGCGTGGTGGACCGCCAGACGCTGCCGCTGAAGGTGTGGAGCGAGTGCGCCCGCTGCCCGAAGAACCAGGCGTGCGACGAAATCGCCATGATCCGCGTGCTGGAAAGCGTGCCCGAGGTCGAGGCCCCGAAGCCGGCCGTGCCGCCCGCGGACAAGTACATCGTCCCCGTCACCCTCAGCGGCCGACGCCGGGCGGCGGTGGAGCGGCGGTAGCAGAGAACCACGACGACACGAAGAGCGCGACGAGGCGCGAAGGGCTTCGCGGACCATTCCGCTGGAGGCCTTCGTGCTCCGGATCTTCATGCCCCTGCCCGAGTGAGCCTCTGCGGGGGTATGGAATCAACCTGTCACCGAGCGTTTCACGCCTGCCCGGTTGCTTCCTCGACCGGCTTGCGGGCGGCTTCGGGGAAGTAGTCCTGCACGGCCCGGACCTGCCAGTCGCCGGCGCGGAGGCCTTCGATGGCCCGGACGCTGGCGACGGCGCCGGTGATCGTCGTGATCATGGGCACGTTGAACCGCACGGCCGTGGCTCGCAGGCGGCCCTCGTCGGAGCCGGCGCCCTTGCGGGTGGGCGTGTTGATGATCAGGCTCAGCTCGCCGTTCTTGATGAGGTCCACCGCGTTGGGCCGGCCCTCGCTGATCTTCTGAAGGCGAACCGTCTCGACGCCGCGCTCCTTGAGGAACGCGTGCGTGCCGCCGGTGGAGTGCACCTCGAAGCCCATCTCGGCGAGCTGGCGGGCGATGTCCACCACGGCCGACTTGTCGCTGTCGCGGACCGAGAGGAACACCTTGCCGCCGGTGGGCATTTTCTGCCCGGCCGCCATCTGGCTCTTGGCGAAGGCGATGGCGAAATCCGGGTCGGCGCCCATCACCTCGCCGGTGGAGCGCATCTCCGGGCCAAGGATGACGTCCACGCCCGGGAACTTGGTGAAGGGGAAGACCGACTCCTTGACCGAGGTGTGCTTCGGGATGACTTCGCCCGCGACGCCGAGCTCGGGCAACTGCTTGCCGATCATCACCTTCGCGGCGATCCGCGCCCAGGGCTGGCCGGTCGCCTTGCTGACGAAGGGCACGGTGCGCGAGGCGCGGGGGTTCACTTCCAGCACGTAGATCTCGTGCTCGCCGTTCGTGCGGCGGATGGCCCACTGCACGTTCATCAGGCCGCGGACCTTGAGCGCCGCGGCGAGATCGCGCGACTGCTGCTTGAGCCGGTCCACCACCTCGGCAGGCAGCGAGTGAGGCGGAATCGCGCAGGCGGAGTCGCCCGAGTGGATGCCGGCCTCCTCGATGTGCTCCATGACGCCGCAGACCAGCGCCTGGCACTCGCCGTCCTGGCCGAAGTCGCCCACGACGTCGACGTCGCATTCGATGGCCTCGGCGAGGAAGTCGTCGATGAGGATCGGCTGGTTCTCGAGGTCGCTCGCTCCCAGCGCGATCTGCATGTAGTGGCGCAACTGGTCCTCGTCGAAGACGGTTTCCATGGCCCGCCCGCCGAGCACGAAGCTGGGGCGGACCAGGACCGGATAGCCGATATCCTCGGCGATCTTGACCGCCTGGTCGACGTTGTAGGCGATGCCGTTGGCGGGCTGGTCGATGCCGAGGCGCTGGATGAGCTGCCCGAAGCGTTCGCGGTCCTCGGCGAGGTCGATCGAGTCGACGGCGGTCCCGATGATGGGCACCCCCGCCTGCTCGAGACCGTGGGCGAGGTTCAGCGGCGTCTGCCCGCCGAACTGGACGATCAGCCCGTGGACGAGTGCCTCGTCGGCGTCCTCGCCGTTGAGTCGCTCGACGATGTTGAGCACGTCCTCGAGGGTGAGTGGCTCGAAGAAGAGCAGGTCGCTGGTGTCGTAGTCGGTGGAGACCGTCTCCGGGTTGGAGTTGATCATGACCGACTCGTAGCCCAGCTCGTCCGCGGCGAAGGCGGCCTGCACGCAGCAGTAGTCGAACTCGATGCCCTGGCCGATGCGGTTGGGCCCGCCGCCGAGGATGACGACCTTCTTCTTGTCGCTGACGCGGATCTCGTCTTCGTAGACCTCGCCCCGGCCGACCATGCGGATCGGCGACTCGTAGGTGGAGTAGTAGTAAGGCGTTGCCGCTTCGAACTCGGCGGCGCAGGTGTCCACCAGCTTGTAGACCGGCTTGATGCCCAGGCCCTTGCGGTACTTGCGCACCTTGAGGATCGTCTCGGCGCTGATGCTGCCAAGGTAGAGGTTCGCGAGCTGCGCGTCGGAGTAGCCGAGCTGCTTGGCCTGGAAGAGCACGTCGCGGGGCACGTCCTCGAGGCGGTGATACTGGTCGAGCGTGTCCTCGAAATCGACGAGCTGCTTCATCTGCTCGAGGAACCAGGGGTCGATGCGGGTCAGCTCGTTGATCTCGTCGAGCGTCCAGCCCATCTTGAAGGCGTAGCGGACGTAGTACATCCGCCCCTGTGAGGGCACGCTGAGCTTGCGGCGGAGCTTGCCGGGCTCGATCGGCCACTCCACCTTGCTGCCGTCGGCGTTGGTCTTGCCCCGGCGGGCGTTGAGCCACTTGTCGTTGGCGTCGAGGCCCAGCCCGTAGCGCTTGACCTCCATCGAGCGGATGCCCTTCTGGAAGCTTTCCTTGAAGGTCCGCCCGATGCTCATGGCCTCGCCGACGCTCTTCATCTGCGTGGTCAGCGTTTCGTCGGCCTCGGGGAACTTCTCGAAGGTCCAGCGGGGGATCTTGGTCACGACGTAGTCGATCGACGGCTCGAAGCAGGCGACCGTCTTGCTCGTGATGTCGTTGGGCAGCTCCCAGAGCGTGTAGCCCACGGCGAGCTTGGCGGCGATCTTGGCGATCGGGAACCCGGTCGCCTTGGACGCGAGCGCGGACGATCGGCTGACGCGGGGGTTCATCTCGATGACGACCATGTCGCCGTTTTCAGGATTCACGGCGAACTGGATGTTCGAGCCGCCGGTCTCGACGCCGATCGCGCGGATGATCGCCTGCGAGGCGTCGCGCATGTGCTGGTATTCGCGGTCGGTCAGCGTCTGGGCGGGGGCGACGGTGATCGAATCGCCCGTATGCACGCCCATGGCGTCGATGTTCTCGATCGAGCAGATGATGACGACGTTGTCGTCCTTGTCGCGCATGACCTCGAGCTCGTACTCCTTCCAGCCGATCAGCGACTGGTCGATGAGCACCTGGTTGGTCATGGAGGCGTCGAGGCCCCGGCGGACGGTGTCCTCGAACTCCTCGCGGTTGTAGGCGATGCCGCCGCCCGTGCCGCCGAGCGTGAACGCCGGGCGGATGATGGCGGGCAGGCCGGTGCGCTCGAGCACCTTCCACGCCTCGTCCATGGAGTTGGCGGTGCCGGCGGCGGGCATCTTCAGGCCGATCGAGGTGACCACGTCGTTGAACTGCTTTCGGTCCTCGGCGCGGTAGATCACTTCGCGGGTGGCGCCGATCATTTCGACGTCGTACTCGTCGAGCGTGCCGCGGTCGAACAGCTCGCAGGCGCAGTTGAGCGCGGTCTGTCCGCCGAGGGTGGGCAGCAGGGCATCGATGTGGAACGGGCCGTCCTTTTCCTTCTCGATGATGCGCCGGACGGCGTCGGGGGTGATCGGCTCGATGTAGGTCCGGTCGGAGAACTCCGGATCGGTCATGATGGTGGCGGGGTTGGAGTTCAGCAGCACGACCTGGTAGCCCTCTTCGCGGAGGGCCTTGCAGGCCTGGGTGCCGGAGTAGTCGAACTCGCAACCCTGGCCGATGACGATCGAGCCGGAGCCGATGATGAGGATGGTCTTGATGTCGTCGCGTTTGGGCATGTTGAGGTGCAGCCGTATTTACGCAGTCAAATCGGTCGCCGCGAGAGCTTTTTCCGCGGACTCGGGGGTCGGGGTGGGGGCAAATTGGCCCAATGGTAGCGTGTGGAGCCCCCCTCGCCAAGCGCAAAGGTCGGGGCAGCAACAGGAAGTCCAGGCGCTTTGCCCGGCCGGGCCGGGCGAGGCCGGGTTTCTGCCGGCCGAACGTCCCACATCGGCCGGCGAGGCCCTAGGATATGGGCCATGCAGGACCTGACTCCCCGACAGATCGTTGCCGAGCTCGACCGCTACATCATCGGCCAGGCCGACGCCAAGCGTGCCGTCGCCGTGGCCATCCGCAACCGCTGGCGTCGCAGGCAGCTCGCCGCGGAGCTCGCCGGCGAGGTGGCGCCCAAGAACATCGTCATGATCGGCCCGACCGGCGTGGGCAAGACCGAGATCGCCCGCCGGCTCGCCACCCTCACCGGGGCGCCGTTCACCAAGGTCGAGGCGAGCAAGTTCACCGAGGTCGGCTATCACGGCCGGGACGTCGAATCGATGATCCGCGACCTGCTCGAAGGCGCCATCGGCATGGTCCGCGCCGAGCAGGCGAAAGAGGTCAAGGAAAAGGCCCGCGAGGCCGCCAACGACCGGCTGCTCAAGCTGCTGCTCCCCTCGGCGAGCTCCTCCAGCCAGCAGCCCGCCCGCGCCACCGGCTACGTGCCCTCCGACGAGGCGGAGGAGCGCAAGACCCGCGTCCGCGAACGGATGCGCGAGCAGCTCGAGTCCGGCGCCCTCGATGACCGCGAGGTGGAGATCAGCGTTACCGCCAAGGGGCCGCAGATGGCCATGCTCGGCGGCATGGGCGCGGACCAGATGGACCCGGACATGGCGAGCATGCTCGAGAACCTGATGCCCAAGCAGTCCAAACGCCGCCGCACGAGCGTCCGCGAGGCGCGGGACATCCTGGTCGAGGAGGAGACCGACCGCCTGCTCGACCGCGACAAGATCACCACCGAGGCGATCCGCCGGGTCGAGGAAGGGGGGATCGTCTTTCTCGACGAGATCGACAAGATCGCCTCGCCCACCGCCAAGGCCGGGCCGGGCGGCGGAGGCGGCACGCCCGACGTGTCGCGCCAGGGCGTGCAGCGGGACCTGCTGCCCATCGTGGAAGGCTCGGCCGTCAACACCCGCCACGGGGTCGTGCACACGGACCACATCCTCTTTATCGCGGCCGGGGCGTTCCACAGCGCCTCGGTGAGCGACCTGATGCCCGAGCTCCAGGGCCGGTTCCCGATCCGCGTGGAGCTGACGCCGCTGGGCAGGGAGGACTTCGTGCGCATCCTCACCGAGCCGCACAACGCCCTGACCCGCCAGCAGGAGGCGCTTCTGGGGGTGGAGGGGCTGGAGGTGGTGTTCGAGGGCGGTGCGATCGAGGCGATTGCCGAGTACGCCGCGCAGGCGAACGCGAGCCTGGAGAACATCGGCGCCCGGCGGCTGATGACGATCGTGGAGAAGGTGTTCGAAGAGATCAACTTCGACGCCCCCGAGCGGGCGGAACAGGGCGAGAAGAAGCTGGTGATCGACGCCGGGTTCGTCCGCGAGCAGGTCGCCTCGATCGTGGAGGACCGGGATCTGAGCCGGTTCGTGCTGTAGGGGTCAAGGGAAAGCAGACGTGGTTCTGCGGTGCGCCCGCGGGTGGTAAACGGAGGCCGGAGGTTTTCGTGAAGACGTTCATGCTCATGGCGGCGGCCGGGCTGGCGCTGGCCGGCTGGGGATGCGAGAGCCAGGCGGAGCTTCGGCAGCGCCGGACCCACTACATCTGGCCGCAGGACGCGGAGATGTCCCGCCAGGGCGACGAGGTGGAGCGGATCCCGGTGCTCAGCCCGCCGAGGCGGACCCGGGGGCGGCCAACGTCGGAGAGTCGGGAGAAGCTGCCGCGGATCCCGTGGCAGCCGGTGGGTTCGGAAGAGCGTTGAGGCGCTCCGCCTCCGCTTTTTAGAAAAGTCGATGAGCCTTCGGCTGCGGGTTGCCCCGCCTGGCTCGCCGCCGCACAATAGACGGTAGCCTCGGAAGGAGCGAAGCATGAGCGGAGCAGCAGCGGCGGCGGCCGCAGCGGGCGGGGCAGCGGACCCCGCGCCCCAGGCGGCGAGGGTCGCCAGAGCGACCAAGGCGTCCGGCGTCATCGTGCGGGTCGAGCCGGACGACCTGCTCGCGATCATCGAACTCAACGACGAGCCGATCGCCGTCCACGCCGTCGGGGGCTTTTTCAGCAAGAAGCACCAGTATCTCACCAGCCACCGCGGGCTGGCGTTTTTCTGCAAGAGCGGCCAGCCGCTGACCCTGCCCGAGCACTGCCAGGTGGTCGAGGCGGAGAAGATCTGGATCCCGGACTGAGCCGGGTTTTCGCACAGGTTGGCGGCGGTCGAGATCGGCCCGGCGTTTCCTGTTGCCTGGCGGCCTCGGCAGGACGATAGGAAGCGGCGGAAGAAGATCACCAAGTGAAAGAGCCCCGGACGCGGTGCCGGGGCTCTTGTCGTGAGGTCGGGATGTGGGGTGTCCCGGGCGGGATCCGCGGCGGCGCATCGCTTGCCGCGGCCTGGGGCGCCCCCCTACCGCGCGTATTCCACGGTTCGCATTTCGCGGAGGACGGTCACCTTGATTTCGCCGGGGAAGGTCATCTCGTCGCTCACCCGCCTGGCGATATCGCGGGCGATGTAGGTGCAGTTCGTGTCCTCGACCTCGTCGGGGTTGACGACGACGCGGACCTCGCGGCCGGCCTGGATGGCGTAGGCCTCCTTGACGCCCTTCATGTCCTTGGCGATGCCCTCGAGCTGCTCGAGTCGGCGGATGTACTTCTCCAGCGTCTCCCGCCTGGCGCCGGGCCGGGCGCCGCTGATGGCGTCGGCCGCCATGACGATCGGCGTGTAGGGGCTGGTGGCGGGGATGTCGTTGTGGTGGCCGCCGATGGCGTTGAGGACCTCTTCGCGTTCGCCGTGCTTGCGGCAGAACTCCATGCCGATCTTGGGGTGGCCGCCTTCGACCTCGTGGTCCATCGCCTTGCCGATGTCGTGCAGGAAGCCGCAGCGGCGGGCGAGGTCGCCGTCGAGGCCGAGCTCGTTGGCGATGACCTGGCAGAGGTAGCCCACCTCGATCGAGTGGCGGAGGATGTTCTGCCCGTAGCTCATGCGGTAGTGGAGTCGGCCCATCATCTCGGCGATGCGCGGGTGCAGGCCCTGGATGTTCGCCTCGATGCAGGCGTCCCGGCCGAACTTGATGATGCGTTCGTGAATCTCCTTGCGCATCTGCTCGACGACCTCCTCGATCCGCGTGGGATGGATGCGGCCGTCCTCGAGCAGCTTCTGCAGCGACTCGCTCGCCACCGCCCGGCGGACGGGGTCGAAGCAGCTCACCACGACCACGCCCGGCGTGTCGTCGACGATCACGTCCACGCCGGTGGACTTCTCGAACGCCCGAATATTCCGGCCCTCGCGGCCGATGACCCGGCCCTTCATGTCGTCGGAGGGGATCTGGATGGTCGAAACGGTCGAGTCGGCGGTGTGCTCGCTGGCGAAGCGCTGGATCGCCTGGAGGGTGATCTTGAGTGAGTTCTCCCGGCTTTCCTCCTCGGCCTTCTCGAGGTTGCGCTGGATGATCTGGGCGGCCTCGTGCTGGCTCTCGCGCTCGACGGCCTTGAGCGCCTCCTTGCGGGCGTCCTCCTCGGAAAGGTTGGCGATGCGGAGCATGGCATGCTTCTGCTTCTGGGCGCCTTCCTCGATGAGCTGCTCGTGGCGGGCGATCAGCTCGTCGAGCTCCCCTTCGCGCTTGTCCAGCTTCTCCTCGCGGGCCTTGACCGTGCGGTCGAGCTCGTCGAGGTATTTTTCCTTGGTGGTCAGCGTGTCGAGTTTGCGGTCGAGGTTGTCCTCCCGCTTGGTGAGCCGGCGTTCCTGGTCCTTGAGTTCGTTGCGGGCCTGGTCGGTCTCTTTCTCGAACTGCTCGCGCCGCTGGGCGAGTTCGTTGCGGACGTCGAGTTCGAGCTGCTTCTTGAGCGTCTCGGCCTCACTGCGGGCCTGCTCAAGCTGGCGATCGGCCTCCTGGCGGGCGTGGCCGAGGATCTGCCGACCGATCAGGCGACCGACGAGGACCGCGCCGGCGGCACCGAGGAGGATGCCCACCGCCGCCGCCACGCCGATCCAGGCGGCATTCTGTGCGAGGGTTGTCAATATCAACGTGCGAGCCCCTTATTGAACCGGCCGCTGGGGCCGGATGACGGGGCACGCTCCGGGCATTCGCCGCGCCGACCTTCCTGGCGACGGGCGGGCCGCTGGCTGCTTGCCGATCAGCTTCGAGCTGACGATGGTGGTCCTGATCCGGGGACAGAGGCATTGCGGGCCCGGCAGGCGCAGAAAGACACACTTTCCCCCGCAGGCAGGGGCAGGCAGCCCCCGCGCGCCAACACGGCGCGGGCCTCGTCGGGCCCCGCGCCAGCAATCCACATCCACAGCCACATGAGAATCAGCATCGTCAATCTATTCCGTCCGGTTGCCCAGACGGCCAAGCAGACCCCGCGGACCGCTCGGCTGATCGGCATCGCCAGGCTCTGGACAAAAGTGCCCGGATCGTGCCGTGTAATCCCACCTTTGTACGCAGGAAACCCCTGCTTCTGTTCGCGCCCCGCCGCCCGACCTGCCACGCCGGCTCGGGGCCAGCGTGGATCGTACCCGCCGCGCTTCCTCGGCGTCAAGTATCGGTGAGCAAGGT
>JBKHFW010000045.1:0-24388 GCA_046540025.1 Phycisphaeraceae bacterium | reverse complement strand
GGCAGCGTCGGCGGGGCGGGAGGGGTCAGTTGAGCTTGCGCGGCATCGTCGAGGCGACGATCCGGATCGGGGCCGAGCCGTCGGCTTCGATGGCGAGCGTGTTGTCGCGGTCGGGGGCGACGGTGAGGTTGATCGACCCGCGTTCGAGCACGTATACGCCGTCGGGCGTCTCGCGGCGGTGGAGGTGGAAGGTGCAGTCGGTCACGCCGCCGATCAGGGGGTGCGTAGTCGGGGTGGAACTGTCCCAGGGGTAGGGGGTGGTGGTGACCGTCAGTTCCTGTTGGTCGGAGTGGTAGTTGATTTCGATGAGGTTGCCGCGGGCGTCCACGAGTTCGATGTAGGGGCTTTCGATGGTGTTGCCGGTGATGGTGACCGGTCGTTTGGCGTCCTCGGTCCGGGTCGGCGCGTGGGCGGTGCTGGTGCGCATCAGCGCCAGCAGGCGGTGGGTGACCAGCCGGGTGGAGGCCTGGGTGGTGGCGCTCTCGGCTGCGGCGGCGTAGGCCTTGAAGCTGGTGTCGATGGCGACCATGGTCGCGGCGAGCAGGATGCTGGTGATCGCCAGCGAGATGAGCACCTCGACGAGCGAGAGGCCGGCCTGTCGCCTGGCCGGGGCGGCCTGTCGCTGGTGGCTGCTCGCGCGCGAGTGGACGCGGCGCATGGCGCTGGTCGCGGGCGGGGCGGTCGGTTTGCGCCGGCGCTTTCGGGCGGACTGCTGCTTGCGGGCGTTGCGGGAGATCATGGCGATTCCTCGGTGGGCTCGGGGCGGAGGGTCAGCCGTTGGAGCGGCCCTCGTAGTAGGTGCTCATGACCGGCTTGATCTGGATCGGGCCGAGCACGCCGTCGGGCAGCGGCAGGGTCGGGTCGTACTCGACGTGGATGACGCCGACGCCCGAGTCGGGGATTTCGGCTTCGAGGTCGCCGGAGTCGGCGTCGAAGTAGCCCAGCGTCGTGTTGAACTGCGGGCTGGTGTCGCCGATGACCGGGCCGGTGTCGCTCTCGGGCTCGAAGGTGGTGAGGACGGTGCCCTTGACCTGCACCTGGCCTCGCATGTCGAGCACCCCGGCGACGATCGTGCCGGAGAGGTCCACGCGTTCGCGGGTGTCGTAGGGGGAGATGAAGGTGCCCATCTCGACCGAGTAGTGCGGCGCGAGGATGGTGCTGCGTTTGAACAGGCGTTTTTCGTCGCCGGTGAGCTCGACCGAGTCGTCGATTTTGAACTTGATCTTGCCGGTGAACGCCAGCTTGTTGCGCACCTGGGTGAACTGCTCGGGCACGTCGGTGACGACCGAGCCCTCGAAGACGCAGTTCTCGAAGCGGATGTTGTTGGCGACGTCCTTGGTGTTGTCCACCTCCGCGCCGTCGACCCGGGCGGCTTTGTCGGGATGCTTGAAGTCGCCGTCGCTGTCCTGGATGCCGGCGTAGTTGTAGTCGGGGTCGGTGTTGTCGGTTTCGGTTTCGACGAAGGTGACGCCGATGAAGTTGCAGTTGCGGAACAGCGCGTTGGTGCCCTTGGGGATGGCCACGTCGCGGAAGGTCATGTTCTCGAAGACCTGGCGATCGTAGTAGTCGTAGGGGTGGGCGGCGCCGAAGGGGGCGGCCTCGGTGACGGTCTGGCCGAGGCGCTGGGGCGAGGTCGGGTCGTCCGGGTCGTAGGTTGCGGCCTGGTTGCTGGCCTGGGTCATCAGGTCGCCGGTGGCCATGTCGCGGAAGGTCGAGATGTCGAAGTCTTCGGGTCCGAACTCGTAGACGGCGTTCTCGGCGGCCTCGAAGGTCAGGGCCGACTTGTGGTGGCCGGGATGGACCGGCCCCTCGAAGTAGTCCTGGTAGGATCCGCCGGCGGCGCCGTCGTTCCAGCCCTGCATCGCCGCGGTGAGCTGGACTTCGCCGCGGACCTTGGCGTAGCGGTCGGCGTCGCTGATCATCCCGTCGTTGTTGCCGTAGTCGTCGATGAGCTGGATGAGCTGGCGGGCGGCGACCGGGTCGCCGCAGCTCTCGAGCTCGGTGAGGCTGACCGCTCCGTCGCCGTTGTCGTCGAACTCGGCGAGGAAGAAGTCGAACTCGTCGATGAAGCCGTCCTGGTTGGTGTCGAACTTCTCCGGGTTGCTCAGGTCCTCGGTCTCGGCGGTGCTCATCAGGTTGATGCGGTTGTCGCCGTTGTGGTCGTTGGCGATCAGTGTGCCGGTGAGGGCGTCGAGGTCGGCGTCGAGCTTGTCGCTGAGGCCGCGGAAGTCGCTGGCCATCTGGATCGGGTGCCCGTGCGCCAGGTGGGTGTCGAGGAAGGTCGAGCCCAGCGGCCCGTCGATGGTGACGTTTCGCCCGACCATGACCCGGCTCTTGGAGAGGATCGCGTAGGGGATCGTCTTGCCGATGCGGAAGTCGGTGGTGATCGAGCGGGTGATGTCGCGGTCGCGGGCGGTGACGACCACGCGGACCCAGGTCGCGTCGAGCGGCGCGGCGTTGGAGACCGGCGGGCTCAGCTCGCTGTAGGGGGGGCGCTGGTAGAACGGCGCGTCGTAGTCCTCGGCCGTGCCGTCGGGATGGGTCAGCGGGTGGGGGGTGAGCTCGACCTCGAACTTGGGGCTGTCGGGCCCCACGGCGATCGGGCCGACGTGGAGCGTCCCGCCGTCGAAGTAGGGCTCGCCGTCCACGCCGTTGTGCGACTGGTTGCTGAGGTTGGCGTGCAGGGCGGTGCTCGCCTCGGTCCAGAGCTGCTCGGCGATGGCGGGGGTGATGTCGCCCTCGCGGGTCTTGACGTTCCGCGCGACGTCGTCGAGCTGGTAGGCGATGTAGTAGAGCCCGGTCTCCGCGGCGGCGAGCGCGCGGTTGACCTTGAGGTGGCTGTCGGCCGTGGCGAGGTTGCCCTGCGAGACGAGGGCCATCGCGGCGGCGAGGGAGGAGAAGATCACCAGGAACATCATTGCCAGCACCGCGGCGACGCCGCGCTGCCTGGTTCGCTGGAGCCTGGTTGGGTGGTTTCGCGGGTGCATGTCGGCGTTTCCGTCGCCTCCAGGGAATCGGGGGCCGGTCGGTCCGGTTGCGATCAGCGTCGGCCGACGACCCAGGTCAGGCTGGTGACGTTGTCGGGCTCCTCGTCGTTGGGCCCCTGGTACTGCACGCGCACGGTGACGCGCATCATGTCGGTCGAGCCCAGCGGCAGCAGGGTGTCGTTGTCCAGCCAGCCGGCTGAGACGTTGCCCACCTCGACGACCTGCTGCCAGCGGGACATGTCCTCGATGGGCAGGCCCATGGCGTTGATGGGCGGGTTGAAGGTCGTGCCCTCGCCCAGGCCGCTTGCCGCGTCGTAGGGGCCCGCGAAGTCATCGAGGTCGTCGTAGTCGCGCGGGGAGGTTTCGTCGGTCTCGGGGCCGAAGTTGCTCGCGCCGGTGATCGGGTCGTGCAGGGGCAGGCTCAGCGTGCGTTCGCGCAGCTCGTTGGCGAGGAGCATGGCCGTGCCCGCCCGCTGGGCCCAGTCGTTTTTCTGGTGGTACGCCTGCTGCGCCGCCACGATCGCGAGCACCCCGGTGCCGACGATGACGGTGGCCAGCGCGGCCTCGATGAGGGTGAACCCCGCCCGGCGACGGGCGAGGCGGCGTGGGTGTGATGTCAAGGCGTTGCGCTTCATGGCAAGGCTCCGTCGCTTGCTCGTGCCGCCGGGCTGGAGTGCCGGGCGGTGAAAATGTTCGGCGGCTGCTTTCGCCACCGCCGAACGGTTCTCCTCACTCCGCCCCGCGTTTTCCCGCCTCATCCTCGGGGTCCCGTCCGCCCCGTCGCTCCCGCCGATCACTTGACCAGCGTGGAGAGCTTGAAGATCGGGAGGATGATCGCCATGGCGATGAAGCCGACGACCGAGCCCATCACGACGATCATCAGCGGTTCGATCATGCTGGTGACGGTCTTGATGGTTTCCCGGAGCTGTCTGGAGTAGAAGTCGCTGACCTCGTCGAGCACCTCGCCGAGCTTGCCGGACTCTTCGCCGGCGGAGATCATCTGCACGACCGGCTTGGGCAGGAGGGTGCTTTTGTACAGCGGATGGGCGATTTTCTTACCCTGCTTCACCGAGCTGTACACGCCGCGCCACATCCGCTTGTAGAGGCGGTTGCCGCTGATCTCGCCGGTGATGATCAGCGTGTCGAGCATGGGGACGCCGGCGTTGACCAGCTCGCCCATCGTGTGCAGGCTGCGGGAGATGTACAGTGCCCGGAACATCCGCTTGAGGATGGGCACCTGGAGCTTGAAGCGGTCGAACCACCAGCCCCCGGGCTCGGTTTTGACGAAGAGGAACAGGATCAGCCCGAGCAGCGCCATGCCGCCGAGCACGGCCCACCACCACTGCTGCATGATGGCGGACAGGCCCATCAGGAAGATCGTCGGCCCGGGCATGGCCGCTTCCTTGCCGGCGAAGACGTCGGCGAACTTGGGCAGCACGAAGGTGAGCAGGAACATCGTCACGCCGATGGCCATCACCGCGATGACGCTGGGGTAGATCATCGCCCCGACGACCATCGAGCGGGTTTCGATCTGCTGCTGGAGGTAGGCGGCGATGCGTTCGAGCATCTGCGAGAACGAGCCGGACATCTCCGACGCCCGAACCATGTTCACGTACAGCGGCCCGAACTGCTTGGGATGCTTGGCGAGCGCTTCGCTGAACTGCTTGCCCGACTCGACGTCCTGCTTGATGCTCATCAGGATGTCGCGGAACTTGACGTTGGTCTGCTGCTCGGCGATGCCTTCGATGGCGGCGCGAATGCTGATGCCCGCGCGGATCATGACCGCGAGCTGGGTGGTGAAGTTCAGCACGTCGCGGGCGCTGGGGCCGGAGGAGTAGTTCAGCGCGCTGAGCTTCTGGCTCCAGTTCGTGGCTGCCGCCGACTTGACCGGCGTGAGCTGCAGAACCGTGTTGCCCTGGTTGCGCAGCTGCTGGGCCGCCGCCAGGGCGTTCTCTGCCGCGAGCACCCCTGCGGTGGTTTCCCCTCCGGAGGTTCGCATCTGGTATCGGTACTGGGGCATGGCTTACCAGGAGTTAAAGGAGTGAGCGGAGCCCGGGGCCGGTCGCTGCGATCCGTCGCCGCTGACCGTACCCTGACCGTCCTGACCGGCCGCTCACGCGGCCAGCATGCGCTCGAGCTTCTCGGGATAGGCCGCCTGCGCCACGGCGTCCTCCCGACTGATCTTGCCGTTGAAGTAGAGTTCCGCGATCGCGTTGTCCAGGCTGTTCATGCCCATCGCCCGGTTCGTCTCGATCACGTTGGGGATCTCGAACGCCCGGTTCTCGCGGATCAGGTTGCGCACGGCCGGCGTGGCGAGCATCACCTCGACCGCCGGGATCATGCCCTTGGTGTCCTGCCGCTTGAACAGCGTCTGGCTGATCACCGCCTGAAGCGTGTTCGCCAGCATGGAGCGGATCTGGTTCTGCTGGTCGGCGGGGTACATGTCGATGATGCGCTCGACCGTCTGGCTGGCGTTGACCGTATGCAGCGTGCTGAGCACGAGGTGGCCGGTCTCGGCGGCGGTGATGGCGGCGGCGGTCGTCTCCAGGTCGCGCATCTCGCCGACCAGGATGATGTCCGGGTCCTGACGCAGCACGTGCCGCAGGCCGCTGGCGAAGGTGGGCACGTCGGCGCCCAGCTCGCGCTGCTCGATGACCGAGCGGTCGGAGACGAAGGCGTACTCGACCGGGTCCTCGAGGGTGATGATGTGCTTGTGGTAGCGGTGGTTCATCGCGTCGATCATCGCCGCGAGCGTGGTCGACTTGCCCGAGCCGGTGTCGCCGGTGACGAGCACCAGGCCGCGGGGCAGGTAGGTCAGCCGCTGGACGACCTCGGGCAGGCTCAGCGAGTCGAACGCGGGGATCTTGGTCTTGATCGCACGCAGGGAGATGCCCACGCTCTGCCGCTGGAGGTGGGCGTTGACACGGAAGCGGCCCACGCCGGGGATCTCGTAGGAGAAGTCCGCGTCCTTGATCTTCTCGAAGACGCGCATCTGCTCTTCGCTGGCCATCTGCTTGAGCATGCGCATGGCCCCCTCGGCCGTCAGGACCGGGTAGTCCATGGGGGTCATCGTCGTGTGCAGACGGATCATCGGCGCATGTCCGGTGACCAGGTGGATGTCCGAGGCGTCCATCTCCAGTGCCGACTTCAGGATCGTGTTCAGGTCCATGGGCTCTCACCGTGGGCAAACATCATCGGCGGTCCCCGCGCCGGGGTCCGCTGTCGCTGGTATCGTCCACCGGAAGACCCCGCATAAGACCGAGATGAAAAAATCCCCCGGTTTTTGCTCTCTTTCCCCGCCCGGATAATCCGCACAGACGGGGCAATCCCACCTCAGGGCCCGCTGACGCCGCCTGAAGGAGCTTTTGACGCTGCTTGAGCATCCCGGAATAATGCGCCGCGGGGGAAAAGCACCTGCCGGGAAACGCCCGGCCGAGGGGCAAAAAGAGAAATCACGCCGACATCGCCGCTGCCCGCCGATTGCCGAACCGGCAACGCCAGCGAGCGTACCTCCAGCACCTGAATCTGCCAGAAGGACCGGTTCATGCAGGACTTCTTTACGCTCCTCGACGACGCTCATCCGCTGCTGCTGCCGGCGTTCATCGTCCTCGCCAAGACGACGGACGTCGCCCTGGGCACGCTGCGCACGCTTTTCGTCGTCCGCGGCCACCGGCTGATCGCCGCCATGCTCGGGTTCGTCGAGGTGATCGTCTGGGTCCTGGCGGCGTCGGGCGTGCTCGAGGAGCTCAGCGCGGCGAGGGTGATCGCCTACGGCCTGGGCTTCGCCATGGGCAACGCCGTGGGCATCTGGATCGAGCAGAAGCTCGCCATCGGGCAGCAGGTGGTGACGCTGATCTCCCGCCACCGCACGAAGGCGGTCGCCCTGGCGCTGCGGCTGGCGGACTACCTCGTCACCGAACTGCCCGCCAAGGGCGGCCGGGGCGACGTGTCGATGTGCCTCGCCGTCGTGCCTCGCAGCCAGACGCCGGAGGTGATGCGCATCGCCCGCGGGATCGACGAGAGCATCTTCGCCACCATCGAGGAGGTGCGCACGCACAACGCCCTGCCCCGCCGGCCCCGCCGCACGCTTATGCCCACCGGCTGGCGGGCGGTGCTCAAGAAGAAGTGAGCGTCCGGGACAGCTTCGCGCGGTGCCCGCCGCCGTCCTGCCGGGCCTCCCCCCGCGCATGAGAAAAGGCGGCCGGATGGGCGACCGCCTTCCCCACAGGGATTGCCTGTTCCGCGCAGGGATCAGAGGTTGAGCTGCTTCTTGATCACCTCCCACTCGCGCTGGAAGCCGAGGAACTCGCGGCGGTGCTCCTCCTCGTCACCCTTCAGGCCGATGCACATGTCCTGGGTGACCATGTCGACCTCCTCGGTCATCTCGATGATCTTCTGATACTGGTCGATCGCGCCTTCCTCGGCGTCAATGACGCCCTGGATCACCGAGCCCAGCGCCAGCGAGTTGTCCGGCGGCTGGAGGCCGGTCTGCACCATCTTCAGCGCCTGCGACCCGGGCACCTTGCCGCCGAGGATCTTGATCCGCTTGGCGAGCTGGCTCGCGTGGCCAAGCTCCTCCTGGACGTCCTCTTCGAGGCTCTCCTTGATCTCGGTGGCGAGCATGCCGTCGAGGTGGATCGAGTTGGCCAGGTAGTTGGCCACCGTCTCGATCTCCATGTTGTAGCTCTTCTGCAGCGCCTCGACGATCTGCAGGCGCGTCGCGTCGTCAAGGGTCTTCGACTTCTTCAGTTCGGCCATGAAAGCTTCCTCTCCTTTCAATGTGCTTCATGCGGGAAACGGGCCCGCAAAGAACCCGCAGGGAAGGCTATGCGGGTGCGACCGGCGATTCCATCACCGATCCGGAAGCTCGGCTGCGAGCCGGCGCGGGCTTGACTCGACCCGGTGAAGCGGCTTATTCCTTTAGTGCCATGAGATATGCCCTCATTATCGCAGGCGGATCGGGAACCCGGCTCTGGCCGATGTCCACGAAATCGCTGCCCAAGCAGCTCATCCCCTTCATCGACGGCAAGTCGCTGCTGGAAATCGCCATGGACCGGCTCGAGGGGCTCGTGCCCGAAGAGCGGCGGTTCATCTGCGCCGGGCAGGACCACCGCGAGGCGATCCAAAGCGCCCTCGGCGGCTTCCCCGACGAGCAGTTCCTCGGCGAGCCCACCGGCCGCGACACGCTCAACGCGGTCGGCTTCGCCGCGGCCATCATCCAGCGCCGCGCCCGCGAAGCCGGCGACGACGACCCGGCCATCGCCGTGTTCACCGCCGACCACCTGATCCGCCCCGAAGAGCGGTTCCGCCGCATCGTCGAGCAGGGGTGCGAGATCGCCGAGACGAGCGAGCACGCCCTGGTCACCTTTGGCATCGAGCCGACCCGCCCGGCGACCGGCTACGGCTATCTCGCTCTGGGCGAGCCGATCGCCGGCCGAGAGGCCTTCCTCGTCGACGAGTTCAAGGAGAAGCCCGATCCCGAGACCGCCCGGCGGTACTTCGAGGCCGGGCCCGAGGCGTATCTCTGGAACAGCGGCATGTTCGTCTGGCGCGCCTCGGCGCTGCTGGGCGCGATGGAGAAGTTCGTGCCGGAGAACCACGAGCAGATCCAGACCATCGCCGACGCGTGGGGGACCGACCGGTACGAGGCGACACTGAACGACATCTATCCGAAGCTGAAAAAGATCAGCGTCGACTACGCGGTCATGGAGCCGGCCTCGCAGGACCCGGTTCTCACCGTCGCGGCCATGCCCATGCCGGTGCAGTGGCTCGACGTCGGCTCCTGGCCGAGCTTCGCCGAGACGCTCGAACCGGACGCGGCGGGCAACGTGGCCAGCGGCTGCCGGAGCGTGCTGATGGAGTCGCAGAACCTGCTCGTCGCCTCCAGCGAGCCCGAGCACCTCGTCGCTGCGCTGGGACTGGAGGACGTGATCGTCATCCACACCCCCGACGCGACGCTGGTCTGCGACCGCGACCACGCCGAGAAGATCAAGGAGCTGCACAGGCAGGTTGGCGAGCGGTTCGGGCAAGAGCTGCTGTAGGGGCCCGCCAGCGCCTGTTCGTGTCGGCGCGGGGCGTTCGATGTGCGCCGCACCTTTCGCGCCTCGAGCCGCGGTAAGCGCAGCATCCCCCTGGTCGAAGGCGGAGCCGGGATTCCAGGCGATGCCCCCGTCAAGGCCTCGGGCAGGGCCTCGGGCACCTGCATCGCCGTCGCTTCGCCGCGGGCGTAGATGATGTCCATGCTCTGCCTGCGCTCCCGAACGCGCTGCCGGGGCCGCGCCACTTGACACCGGCTCGCCCGGTGCTAGCTTGCGCTGGCAGGCCCCTCAGTTCCCGAAATCGCCGCGGATCGGGCAGGGGTCGCGCCCGCCGGGCCCGGCCCGAGCGACTTGAGCCCACCAGGTGGACGCCGCGATGAAAGTGCTGCACATCGACCGACAACGCGGCTGGGGCGGGCAACTCAACCGCACGCTCAACGTCGTCGCCGGCCTCAAAAGTCGCGGCATCGACGTCACCCTCGTCTCCCACACCGACAGCCCCATGATCGAGGCCGCCCGCCAGCGCGGCGTCGAGCCGCGCGTCCTGCCCATGTACGGCAGCGGCATCTATCCCACCGCCGCCCGGCTCCGCGCCGCCGCCGGCTGGCGACACTGGGACATCGTCCACTGCCACGGCGCCCGCGACCAGCTCATCGGCATGCTGCTCAAGACCACCGGCGGATGTCGGCGACTCATCCGCACCCGCCACAGCTACCTGCCCCTGCGCTCGGGCCGGTTCAGCGTCAGTCAGTACGGCCCCGTCGACGCCGTCGTCACCAACTCCCGCCACACCGCCGAGCTCGCCGTCGCCGACGGCCTGCCGGAACACAAGGTCTGGCCGATCTACTCCAGCGTCGATCTCGACCGCTTCCAGCCAGGCGACCCCGACGCTCAAATCCGCCTCGCCTGGGGCGTCGAGCCCGGCTCGCTCGTCATCGGCCACGTCGCCCGCCTCGGCGAACCCAAGGGCACCGACGTCGCCCTCGAAGCGGTCGCGCAGATCGTCCGAACCAGCGAAGCGCCGGCCCTGCACCTCGTCGTGGTCGGCGAGCCCGCCCAGGCGTTTCAGCCCCAGGCGCGCGAGCTGGGCATCGAAAACCGCGTCACCTTTACCGGCTTCCGCGACGACGTGCATCGGCTGATGCGCTGCTTCGACATCTACCTGCTCCCCACCCGCCACGAAGCGATGGGCACCGCCTTTGCCGAGGCCGCCGCCTCCGGCATTCCCGCCGTGGGTACCACCGTCGGCGGGGTGCCCGAGGTCGTCACCCCCGACACGGGCCTCCTCGTCCCCGCGGGCGACGTGGTCGCGACGGCCGACGCGTTGCGCGAGCTGATCGACGACCCGCCTCGCCGGCGACGCATGGGCGCGGCCGCGCGCCGGCGGGCCGAGAAAGTCTTCAGCGTGGAGACGATGGTGGACCGCACCTGGGAGCTCTACCGGGAGCTGATTTCGCCGCAGGCAGGCTGACGCGGCTCAGCGTTCGATCGTCGCCAGAATGGCGTCGACGATGTCCTCCGCCGGCTGGTCGGCGTCAATCACCAGCGCTTCGCCGGGGTCGGGGATTTCCAGCGTGCGAAGCTGGCTCTCGAGCAGGGAAGGGGGGAAGAAGTGCTCCCGGCCGCGCATGCGCTGCTCGATCAGCTCCTGGTCGGCGAAGAGCAGCACCCACATCACCTCACCCGGCAGCCCGTCGGCGAGAAACTCGCGATAGCTCCGCTTGAGCGCCGAGCAGGTCGCCACCGCCGACTCGCCCGCTTTGGCGGTCTTGGTCAGCGCGATGCGCATCTTCCCCAGCCAGGGCCAGCGGTCGGCGTCCTCGAGCGGGATCCCCCGGCTCATCTTCTCGATGTTGCCTTCGGGGTGGAAGTCGTCGGCCTCGAACAGCGCCCAGCCCGTCCGCTCGGCAAGGAGCTTGCCGACGTGGGTCTTGCCGCTGCCGCTGACGCCCATGAGGATGACGATCATCGCTGCGCTGCCGGCGTGTCCTGGCCCATCGTTTGCTCGTACCACCGGGTGGTCACTTCCAGCCCGCGGTCGAAGTCGACGACCGGCTCGTAGCCGATGGCGGCCTGCGTCTTGCTCAGCTCCGCCAGCGAGTGCTTGACGTCGCCCGCCCGTTCGGGGCCGTGCTCGGCGGTGAGATCGCTTCGGCCGAGAATGGCGGCCATTTTCTCCGCCAGCTCGTTGACCGTGATCTTGCCGCCACAGGCGACGTTGAGCACCTCGCCCCCAAGCGGCTGCTCGGCCCGGGCGGCGAGGAGGTTGGCCTGCACGGCGTTCTCGACGAAGGTGAAGTCGCGCGACTGCTCGCCGTCGCCGTGAATCCGCGGCCGCTCGCCGGCGAGCAGCGCCTTGGCGAACGCAGCGATCACCGCGGCGTAGGCGGAGTTCGCGTTCTGCCGCGGCCCGAAGATGTTGAAATACCGCAGGCTCACCGTGTCCAGCCCGTAGCACCCGGCGTAGGCCCGCATCAGGGCTTCACCGGCGACTTTGGTGGCCGCGTAAGGCGATTTGGGCCGAACCGGCATGTCCTCGATCTTGGGCAGCGTGGGGCTGTCGCCGTAGGCGGAGCTGCTCGCGGCGAACATGACCCGCTGAACCCCGGCCTCGCGGGCGGCCTCGAGGACGTTGAGCGTGCCGGTCGTGTTGGTCTCGTGGTAGTGCCGGGGCATCTCCACGCTGCGCGGGACCGAGCCCCAGGCGGCCTGGTGGTAGATGAACCGGCAGCCGGGCGCGATCTTCGCGAGCAGATCCTGGTCGAGGAGCGAACCTTCCACGAAGCTCAGCCGCTCGCCCGCCCGCTGCCGGAAGGGGCCGAGGTTGGCGATGTCGCCGCCCGAGAGGTCGTCGAGCACGACGACTTCGGCGCCGAGCTCGATCAGGGCTTCGCTCAGGTGCGAGCCGATGAAGCCCGCGCCGCCGGTGATGAGGATCTTGGCGCCCGTGAAGAAGCTGCCGTGATGGTCCTGCCAGGGGGTAAGATGAGGCATGGCAGTCATTATGGACGGCAGTCGGGGCATGTGCAAATGCTGCCGGCGCCGAGACCTGCGGGCGGTATCGGCTCTATGCTCTGTAGCGGTCAGTGAACCTGCCGGCGGAAAATCGTGAAAAACAGCATGGAACGATTCTGAGGCGGTTTTTTTCGTCCTGATCGCGGCTGGTGGCGGTTTTCGGCCGCTTCCGTCCGCGATGTCCGATCTCAAGTCGCCCTTGCCGGCGTACGACAAGACGAGTGGCCTTCCCGCTCATCGGCCTTACCGGGGGCAGCTCCGCTCCGGGGCCAGCCGGGTCTGCCACGTGTCGCGGACGATACACCGAACTCATGAGACCCAGCTACCGCCATGCGAATCATCCCGCTCATCGCCGGTCTGATCCTGATGCTGAGTGCCGGCCCGATTCTCTGGGCCGGGGAGATCGTCACCAGCAGCAGCGGTGATTCCGGCGGCGCCCGGCTCATCCGCCGATCCGAGGACGGCCTCATCCGCCGCTCCACTGGGCTGATCATCGCCGAGGCGGGCAGTTCCGTCTCCATCGGCGGCGGGGGCGGCGGCAGCAGCCGCGGCGGCGGGGGGGGAGGCGGCGCGGCCGGTGGGACCGGGAGCGGCGCTGCTTCGGCCGAAGCAGCCTCTGGTCGGCAACCTGCCGCAGGCTCCTTGGGCGCTGCCGAACCCGCCGGGACGAACACCATCCGCAGCGGTTCCTCGGCAATTCACGCGTCCGGCGGCGGCGAAGCGAGCGGCGGGACCGGCACCGGCACGGCCATGACGCCAGGTACCCCCACGGACGCGGCTCCCAGCGGCGATGAAGATGCGGGCGACGCCTCGAAAGAGCCGGTGGCGAGCTACCACGGAGATGCGCTGGACGTGCAGGAGGAGAATGAGTCCGCTTCGCTCGCGGCGAACGAGGAATCCCGCCCGGGGCAGCCCGGGGATCTCTACGTGCGCGACTACGGGGCCCTGGGTGATGGCGTGACCGACGACACCGCGGCCATCTCCCGGGCGATTCGCGAGGCCGCGGCCGGGCAGACGGTGTGGCTGTCGGGTTCGCACCTCGTTTCCGGGTATCTGCCCACCCCCGCCAGCGGCGTGACGATCCGGGGCAGTGGGCAGGACACGACGCTGGTCCTTTCCGCGGATTCGAGAGCTTTCGGGCAAACGGGAAGTCCGCTGTTTTATCTCGCTGGGGTGGACAGTGTGGCGATCCGGGATCTGACCATCGATGGGCAGGGCGACCAGAGGCCTGACAGCGCCGCACTCTCGACGATCATCACGCTCAGCAATGCCAGCCACTGCCTCATCGAGAACGTCCGGTTCGTGGACTGCGGCATGGATCCCGCGACAGGGACCCGCGCCAGTGGCCCGATCATCTGTCTCGTGGCCAAGGCCGAGGCCGGTGACAAGCGCAATTACCTGGGCGAGGTCGGCCCGGTGACGCACAATACGATCCGCGGGTGCCGATTCGAAGTGACCGGCTCGCCCCGCTACCAGTTCGCCATCCGGATGCTCACCGACTGGGAGGCCGGGCGGAGCCGCGAGGCGTTCGGGGAGAATGTCTGCGCGTACAACGTGGTCGAAGACTGCTCGTTCGAAGGCGCCTGGGAGTGGAACACGATTGAAATCGCCGGCCCGGGCACGATCCACAATCGCGTCGCCCGGTCCACCGTCACTGGACGCGCTCTGGCCAACTTCGATATTGACAAGGGCGCGAGCGATAACACGATCGAAGACTGCACGGTGGTGAGCGGCGGCATACCCGCGTTCTACCAGGACAAGCCGAATGTGCGCCTCGCGGCTTTCGCCGTCAGCGGCACCCGGGAGCATCAGGCCGTCGGGAACGTGATCCGCAATTGCCAGGCAACTGACATTGCCTCGCACGAAGACTACACCTTCGCCTATCAGTCGGGCTGCAGCGTGCAATACGCCGACATGACGACTATTGAGGGCCTGACCGTGGATGGCCTCACGCAGGGCGGGGAGGTAAGCCATGGGGCGGCTATTCTGGTTGACCGGGAGGTCTTCGACCTGACGGTGTCCGGCCTCAAGACGCGGCGCACCCGGCATGGCATCACGACCAATGCCAATCTCAAGTCTCTGGGGGCCGTCCACCTGAGCGATGTGGATGTGGAGTCCGTCTCCACCGGCATCAACTTTTTCTCGACCACGACCGAGGCGATCGAGATGGTCGTGATCTCCAATGCCAGGATCGCCAGTGGCCACGGACTCGGCAACGGCATCTACCTCGGCCGGGTGCAGCAGGCCGAGGTGGAGAACGTCGCCATCGATGGCTTCTTGAACGGTGTGCGGGCGGATGATGTCGAGTCGCTGTCGCTCTCGGCCAACCGCATCGCGAACTGCAGGAGGTATGGCGTCTACGTGGGCATGGCTGGGAACTTGACGACGGCCGACCTGGAATTTGCCAATAACGCCGTCGACTTCGCCGGCCCGGGCAGGCGGCGCTGATGCCACTGCTGCCGCGGCGTGCGCTGTCACGCGCCAGCGGCCCCTCCCGGACTGGCGGCCAGCGGATCGTTCTGTCCCGGCCAAGGGAAAAAGCTTGGACGCACGTCAGGCCATCTGGTATAATCCACCTTTTCGCCGGAGGCGGGAGCGGATCTTTTATCGCCGTTTCTGCAAGGTCTTACGCGCCCTGCAGGCTATGTGTGTGAATGAAAATGGAGCCCAGTCTCGCTGTCTTGCTTCCCCCGAGGCCAGTCCACAGGCAGGGTCGGTTGGCGCGGCTGTTTCGCCCCCTCGGCCGCGGCGGCTGGGGCTGAAAAAGAATTTTGGCTGGGCATTCGCAGGCAACGCGGTGTACCAGGCGTGCCAGTGGCTGGTGCTGGTCGTTCTGGCCAAACTCCTGACCGCCACCGATGTCGGCCTCTTTGCTTTGGCGCTGGCCATCTGCACGCCGATCATGACGTTCTCGGGGCTGAATCTGCGGGCGGTTCAAGTTACCGACGCCCGCGAGGAGCACCGGTTCGGCCACTTTCTCTCGCTTCAACTGTTCAACGCTGCTCTCGCGCTGGTGGTGATAGCCGGCATCGTCCTGGTCTCCGGCTACGGCGTGCAGACGGCTTGCTTGATCATCGCGGTCGGCCTGGGGCAGGCCGTCGTGCTCGTGCGAGATGTTTTCATCGCCTTCAGTCAGAAGCATGAGCGGATGGACGCGGTGGGCGTCTCCAAGGCGGTGCTGGGGGTCGCATCCATTTCAGCGCTGAGCCTGACCGTCTGGCTGACCCGGAATCTCCTCGCTGGCGTGGTGGCTATGCAGGCAGCTAAGCTGCTGGTGTTTCTGGGCTGGGATCTGCGGGCCACCGGCCGACTCGTCGCCGCCTATGTCAATGAGCCCGTCGCGAGCTATCTTCGGCCGATCTGGCAGCCGCGCATCATGCTCTCGCTGGCCTGGCTGGCGCTGCCTCTGGGGCTTACCACGGTGCTGGTGGCCGTTTATAACAATCTGCCTCGATACTTCATCGCCGCCTTCCTCGACGAGGAGCGGCTGGGCTACTTCGCAGCCATCATGGCCCTCGCCATGGCGGGCACGATGGTCACCACGGCAGCGGGCATGTCGGCGCTGCCCCGCCTGAGCCGGTATGCCGTGGAAAACCGCACGGCCTACTTCCGGCTGCTTTTTCAACTGGTTCTGTTCGGCGCCGGGTTCGGGCTGCTGGGGCTTCTGGTGGTCGCGCTCGCCGGCGAACCGCTGCTTCGCATCATCTTTACGGCCGACTACGCCGACCACAGCGACCTGTTCATGTGGTCCATGGTCTTCGCTGCGGTGACCTACGCCGTCACGTTCCTCGGCTATGGCCTGACGGCGCTCCGGCGATTTCGGCTGCAGGTGCTCCCCTACGGGGCCGCTCTCGCGGTTTCTGCCGTGGCGGCGTGGCTACTCATTCCTGCCCATGGCATCGTGGCCGGTGCGTGGTGCCTGATCCTCGGCAAGGTCGCTCAGGCCAGCCTGACGGTTCTGCTGATCGGGCTGTGCGTGCCGCAGGCAGAGGACCGCCCATCTGCTGTGCCGGAGGAAATCTGATGGGGGTGTGCCGCTGCGGCTGGCGTCGAGCGTCCCCGCCAGGCGGGGTGGCCGGCGAGGCATGGCCTGAAGGAGATCTGTGATTTGAGTGCTCTGTCTCGGGTTTTGAAACGACTTCTGCGTCGCCGGGATCCTGTCAAGGCGGCCCGGCGGGCCGGGGTGCGCATCGGTCGGGGATGCCGGCTGATCGGCGACGTCAAGTTCGGGTCCGAGCCTTATCTGGTTGCCCTCGGCGATCATGTCAGCGTGACTTCATCCGCTTTCGTGACCCACGACGGGGGGGTGTGGGTCTTTCGGGAAAAGCACCCCGACCTCGACGTGATCGCCCCCATCCGCGTCGGCAACAACGTCTTCATCGGCGCGGACTGCCTCATTCTGCCCGGGGTGACGATCGGCGACGACGTTGTCATCGGCGCCCGCTCGGTGGTGAGCCGGGATATCCCGGCAGGCTGCGTTGCGGCGGGGACGCCCGCCAAGCCGATCAGGCCTCTGGAGGCGTATTACCAGAAAGTGCTCGATTGCAGCGTCCCCACGAAATCCCTTGCCCCGGCGGACAAAAAGGCATTCCTGCTCAAGCAGTTCGGTCTGGATGGCGAGCAGAGGGGGGCGGGCGGCTAGCCCGGGCAGCATTGGCGGGTCTGGGTTCGGCCGGGCGGTGCGGGCTTTTCTATCCGGAGGCCAGGAACTCTTTGGTGAAAGCATTGCCGTCTGACTCCAAAACGCGGGTTCTGAACATCGTCCACGGGCTTGGGTTCGGTGGAATCGAAAGGTATCTGCTGCGCCTGATTCAGCACATGGATTCCGCCCGGTGGCAGATGGACGTGCTCTGCAAGGGCAGCCGGCAGGGCGAGCTGCTGCCCGAGTACGAGCGGCTGGGGGTCCGGGTCCTCGAGTGTCGACAGGGGTATGTCGACCCCCTTTCCTGGTGGCGGCTGCGGCGCGTTCTGGTTCAGGGCCGGTACGACGTCGTCGCTGATTTCACCGGCGATTTTGCGGGCGTTCCTCTGTTGCTCGCCCGCACCGCCGGGGTGGGCAAGCGAATCGCCTGGTACCGCAGTGCCAGCGTGCACTACCGGCACGGCATCCGGGATCTCTACGCCCGCGGCGCCCGCTGGCTGGTGACGCGCTTCGGCACGGACATTCTGTCGAACTCGGTGGCCAATCTGGACGCTTTCCACCCCCGACGCAATCCGGTCGACTCCCGCTTTGGCGTGATCGCCAATGGGCTGCCGGTCGAACAGTTCGAGCCTGATCCCACCGTGCGGCTGGCGGTTCGTGACGAGTTGGGGCTTCCGGAGGAGGCGATGCTCGTCGGTCATGTGGGCCGTTTCCGCCATGCAAAGAATCATGAGGCGATCGTCGCGGCAGCGGCGCGGGTCTGCCGGGAGCGGGACGAGGTCCGGTTCGTGCTCGTGGGCGACGGCGAAGGTCGATCGGATATTGAGCAGGCCATCGAACAAGCCGGCCTTGGGGATCGTTTCATCCTTCTGGGGAACCGCGGCGATGTGCCGCGCATCCTTCAGGGGCTGGACGTTTTTCTTTTTCCTTCGCGATTTGAGGGCTTGCCTAACGCGCTGATCGAGGCGATGCTGGCGGGTGTGCCCTGCGTCGCCAGTAACGTCGCGTCAGTTCTGGAGGCCTTGCCGCCGGAAGAGCATCAGTTCACTGCCGCTCCTGAGGACGCCGAGGCCCTCGCCGAACTGGTTGTCAAGCGCCTGCTCCGGCCGGACCCGGCTGGGCGGCACAGACTCCGGCAGTGGTGCATCGAACGCTACAGCATGGAGAACTCGCTTCGCCTGGTGTGCGAAAGAATGACCTGCTGACCTGCGACTCCACGACAGGACGAGCCGAAATCATGACTCTGCTACTATTTATTCTGGACGCGGCGATCATCTTCTCGGTGCTCTGGATCCTGGTGAAGATCACCCGGCGAATCGTCCAGACCCGCGCCGTGCTGTCGAAAGACGTCCTGATCGCCATGTTCACGGTGGCGTACGTCGTCCCGCTGATCGGGATGAACCTCTACGGCTACGCGACGTGGACGCGGTATCCGCTCACCGACAACTCCCTCTACAGGGCGATCCAGTCGACGGATGTGCAGCTCCAGTACCGTCTGTTCGTAGGCTTGACGATCCTGGCCGTGTACTGGCTGGGCTCGTCTCGAAAACTGGAAGCAGGGCTGAAAAGCGGCATGCTGGGGGTCTGGCGCCAGCAATACCTGAATCTGCCGCTGTACCCGGTGCACCCCATGATCCGGCAGATCTACACGGTGTGCTGGCTCGTGCTGCTGGCGACGCCTTTGACGGTGCTCCTGTCGCCGAACCCGGCCGCCTACCTCGTCTACGTAACGCCGTCCGAGCGATTCGGCGGCAGTGACTGGGCCCTGAGCATCCACTCGATCATCTCGATGTTCTGCCTGCTGGCGGTCGGCGCCTATGCCTTCATCCTCTGGGTGAAGATCCGGGAGAATCGCCGGCTTCTCCACGGGATCATCATCTTCGCCATGATCCTGGCGATGATCGCCTGCTACATCCACGGCAAGCGTTCCATCGTCTTCCTGTTCATGCTGACCACCGGGGCGGTCGCCTATCTGGAGGGCGCTCTTCGGCCACGGCACATCGTGGCGGGGATCGTGGCCCTGGTCGCCTTCATGCAGGTTTACGTGGCGCTCTTCAAGGGCGGCGACGGCACCTCGTCGGTCTACGGCGATCTGTTCCGCGACTATACGCTGTTGCCCGTGATCGCCGGCGCAGACTGGACCAGCCACGAAGCGATGCCGCGAGGCTCGGGATTCCTGTTCCAATTCCTCTTCTGGGTGCCCCGGGCGGTCTGGCCCGCCAAGCCCTGGCCGACCCCGGAGTATGTGACGCCCTGGATCATCGGAACGGAACAGGACCTGGCCTGGGGCTTCGGCCTGGGTTATCTCGAGGACGGGATGGCGAACTTCGGCTACGTGGGGGCGGTGGCCTACATCGCCGCCGTCATCCTGGTCTGCCGGCTGCTGGACACCCAGATCTATCTGAAATCCCGCAATCTGATGATCATTCTCTGGCTGCCCCTGGCCTACGGCTGTGTTTTCGCATTCAGCGTCGTGATCAAGCACCTGCTCTTCATCGTGACCCCGGTCCTGGTGGCGGCCATGATCGTTTCCAATCCCCGGAACTGGGGCATCGCGGGGGTCCGGGACGCGTCGGCGGGCGCTGTGCCGGAGGCGGGGACCCAGGTGTGACGTCGGGCGGAGCGAACGTGCCGGTCGCCGTCTCTGATTCGAGTCTGCGACCTGCGGTCGCAGCAAACTCCGGGCAATGTGACGCTCATGAATGACACTGAGTTGCCAACTCCCGTCGCTGATGCTCCGGTGCGGGAGGCCGACCGGGCGGGCGGACGCCTCGTCGTTGCACTTGAGCACCGGTTCGCGCGGTACAGGGGTCAGGTCTACTCCAGCACCTTCACCTACGACCGCTTCTGGAGCCGTTACCTCGCCGTGTTTGACGAGGTGCACGTGCTGGCGCGGGTCTCCGATGTCGATGCCGTGCCGGCCAATCAGCATCTGGCATCAGGCCCCGCTGTGCACTGGATCCCGGTTCCGTTTTACCACGGGCCCTGGCAGTTCCTGGCCAGGCGCCGGTCGATCATCCGCTCGGTCGAGCGAGCGATCGACGCGGGCGATGCTTTCATGCTCCGCGTGCCAGGGCAGATCGGGACGCTGCTCTGGGGACAGCTTCGCAAGCGAAACTCTTCCTACGGCGTCGAAGTCGTAGGCGATCCTTACGAGGTCTTCGCGCCGGGGGTCAGCGACTCACGCCTGCGGCCGTTGCTGCGGTGGATGTTCACCAGCCGACTTCGTCGGCAGGTCCGGGATGCCGCTGTGGCAGCTTACGTGACCGAGCATGCCCTTCAGAATCGCTACCCGACCCGCGGCTGGTCCACCCACTATTCCACGGTGCAGCTCGGGGAGGCGGATTTCGTCGACGACGCTTCCCTCGAGCGGCGACTGCAGCGCTACCGCCAGCAGGGGCCGGACCACGAATGGGTTTGTGCGCACATCGGCTCCATGTCCCAGCCCTACAAGCGGCAGGGCGCTCTCATCCAGGCCGTTGCCGATTGCCGGAATCGGGGCACGGCGCTGCGGTTGCGGCTTGTCGGCAGCGGGCGGCTTGAGGCCCGGTTCCGACGGCAGGCCGAAGCGTTGGGGGTAGCGGATCAGGTCGAGTTCGTGGGGCAGATCCCCGCGGGCGAAGCGGTGCGGCGCGTTCTTGACAGCGCCGACCTGTTCGTCTTGCCTTCGGCGACCGAGGGGCTGCCGCGGGTCATCATCGAGGCCATGGCTCGGGGTCTGCCCTGTCTGGCGAGCGACGTGGGCGGAACCGCGGAGCTGCTCGACCCGCCGGAGTTGTTCGATCCCGACGATACCGCCACGCTCGGCCGGCGCATCTGTGATCTCGTTGCCGATACGAAGCGCTTGCAGAGCCTGGTAGCTCGCAACTACGCAAGGGCTGCCGATTACAGCGCCGAGCGGCTTCAGGCCAAACGCGGTGCCTGCTACCAGCAACTGGCGGCGTGCAGTTCCCGGCAGGAGCCCGTAGTCTGATGGACGACGCCCAAAGTTCCGCCTCGACCATCCGCCCCCGCGTCGCCAAGGTGTGCGCGATCGACTTCTCCGTGCTCAAGCTGCTTCGGCCGCAGATCGAGGCGATGCAGCAGGCGGGCTACGACGTCGTCAGCTTCTGCTCCGACGGGCCGTCCCGCCCGCAGCTCGAGGCGGAAGGACTGGCGATCGAGCCCGTCGAGATCGCCCGGCGCATCGCACCCTGGCAGGACCTCAAGGCACTGGTTCGGCTGACCCGGCTGTTCCGCCGGGGCCGGTTCGACATCGTTCACACCCACACGCCCAAGGCGGCGCTGCTCGGCCAGCTCGCCGCCTGGCTCGCCCGCGTGCCCGTGCGGGTCAACACGGTGCACGGGCTCTATTACCTCGCCTTCGACGAAGGGCTTCGTCGGCGGCTCTTCAAGGCGCTGGAGATCTTCGCCTGCCGGCTCGCCACCTATGTCTTCAGCCAGAGTGAGGAGGACCTCGATCTCATGCAGCGCGAGCGCCTGGTCGATCCCGAGCGGCTGGCGTGGCTGGGTAACGGGATCGATCTCACCCGTTTCCGTCCCGGCCCGGAGCGGCGAGAGGACCGCCGACAGGTGCGCGAGGAGCTCGGGCTGCCCGAGGATGCGTTCGTGGTGGGCATCGTCGCCCGCATGGTGCCGGAGAAGGGCTTCCGCGAGCTGTTCGAGGCGTTCGCGCGGCTGCGCGGGAAAGCAGACAACGCCTACCTCCTGCACGTCGGCATCGTCGATCACAGCCGCAGCGCCGAGGTCAGCCCCGAATCGGCGGAGCAGTTCGGCGTGGCCGAGTTCTGCCGCTTCGCCGGCCAGCGTGACGACGTGGATCGCCTGATGGCGGCGATGGACGTTTTCTGTCTGCCCAGCTACCGCGAGGGCTATCCGCGTTCGGTCATGGAGGCGAACGCGATGGGCCTGCCCGCCGTCGCCACGGACATCCGCGGCTGCCGCGAGGCGGTCCAGGAGGAGGTGAACGGCCTGCTCGTGCCGGCGAAGGAGGTCGAGCCGCTCGCCGCCGCGCTGTGGCGGCTGTACGAGAACGCCGACCTTCGTCAGCAACTCAGCGAAGGCGCCCGCCGACGTGCCGAGCAGGTCTTCGACGAGCAGCGCGTCATCGACAAGATCCTCGCCGCCTACCGGCGCCTGCTGGCATCGCAAGCGCCGAAGCAGGCTGCAAAGAGCAGCGCCACATGAATGCTGCTTCGGACGAGACCGAGGCCCGGCCGATCCGGGTCTGCTTCGTGGTGACCGCGGCGAGCACGCTCTACTACCTCTGCCTCCCGCAGATCCATGATCTTGAAGCGCGCGGCGTCAAGCTGACGGCCGTCTCCTCGCCCGGCCCGGAGGTGCCCTGGCTGCGCGAAGCGGGTGTTGACCTCAAGCTCGTGCCCATGGCCCGCCGGCCAAGCCCGCTGCGCGATCTCGTCTCGCTGGTTCGGCTGTGGTGGTTCCTGGTGCGCCACCGCTACGACGTGGTCCACGTCTCCACGCCGAAAGCGGCGCTGATCGGCGCCCTCGCCGCCCGTCTGAGCGGACATCGCCAGGTCGTCTTCACCCTGCGCGGCCGGGTGTACGAGAACGCCACCGGCCTTCGGCGGCGGCTGCTGGCGGGCATGGACTGGCTCGTCTGCCGCCTGGCCCGCCGGGTCAACCCGATCTGCCGCGAGCTCGGCGAGGCGGCCGTCCGGGAAGGGATCTGCTCGCCCGAAAAGATTCGCCTGCTCGGGCACGGATCGAGCACGGGCGTCGATCTCAAGCGGTACAGCCAATCTGCCGATCTTCTCGACACGGCTGCGCAGCTTCGCCGGGAGATCGGCGTGGCGGCGGACGACCTCGTGATCCTCTGCCTCGGCCGGATTCGCCGGGAGAAGGGGATCGAGGAACTGGTGCGGGCGTTCACCCGCCTGGCGAAACGTCGGCCGAAGGTTCACCTGCTGCTCGTGGGCAGCCAGGAGGAGGCAGATCCCCTGGATCCGGACATCGACCGGCAGATCGAGCAGCACCCGCGGATCCACCACCTGCCGTGGCAGCAGGACCCGGCCGCCGCGTACGCCGCAGCCGACCTGCTCGCCTTCCCGAGCCACCGCGAGGGCTTCGGCAACGTGGCGCTCGAGGCGGCGGCGATGGAACTGCCGGTCGTCGCCAGCGACGTGATGGGCTGCCGGGAAAGCGTCGAGCGGGACGTGACCGGGCTGCTCGTGCCGCTGGGTGACGACGCCGCGCTGGCCGCGGCAATGGAGCGGCTGATCGACCACCCCGAGCTTCGCCGCAAGCTCGGTCAGGCCGGGCGGAGGCGGGTCGAAACGCTGTTTCGACAGGAGATTATCTGGGAAGGTATGATGCGGCAGTACCACGAGCTGGCCCGGCGGGGGCGCCGCGAAGCGTCAGGGCCGACTGCCTGAGAGGCAAAACGACAAAGTAGGGGCACTCATGTCAAACCGGAACGAGTTTCAGAGCAGAATCGCCAACCACGATCTCACCATCGGCATCGTCGGCCTGGGCTACGTCGGCCTGCCGCTGGCCAAGGCGTTCTGGGCCGCGGGCTTCCGCGTGCTCGGGTTCGATGTCGATCCCGAAAAGGTCGCCATGCTCGAGCGCGGGGAGAGCTACCTCAAGCACCTCGGCGAAGACTACGTCAGCGAAATGACGCAGGGCGACCGCTTCGAAGGCACCGCCGACCTCGGCCGGCTGGGCGAGCCCGACGCCGTCATCCTCTGCGTGCCCACGCCGCTGGGCCGGCACCTCGAGCCCGACCTCAGCTACGTCGAGTCCACGACCGAAGCGGTCGCCAAGACCCTGCGCCAGGGCCAGCTCGTCGTCCTCGAGAGCACCACCTTCCCGCGCACGACCCGCGACGTGATGCTCCCCCGGCTCGAGGCGAGCGGCCTGAAGGCCGGCGAAGACTTCTTCCTCGCCTACTCGCCCGAACGCGAAGACCCCGGACGCAAGACCCACAACACCCAGTCCATCCCCAAGCTCGTCGGCGGCATCGACGAAGTCAGCGGCGAACTGGCCACGGCCCTCTACCGCAAGGCGATCGCCGAGGTCATCCCCGTCAGCTCGGCCGAGGTCGCCGAGGCGGCGAAGATCCTCGAGAACGTCTACCGGGCGGTCAACATCGCCCTCGTCAACGAGCTCAAGGTGATCCTCACCGAGATGGACATCGACGTCTGGGAGGTGATCGACGCCGCCGCGACCAAACCCTTCGGCTTTCAGGCCTTCTACCCCGGCCCCGGGCTGGGCGGGCACTGCATCCCCATCGACCCCTACTACCTCACCTGGAAGGCGAAGGAGGTGGGCCAGCCGACGAAGTTCATCGAGCTCGCCGGCCAGGTGAACCACCTCATGCCCGAGTACGTCGTGCAGCGGACGATGCTCGCCCTCAACGGCCACGGCAAGGCGGTGAAGGGGTCGAAGGTGCTGGTGCTGGGCCTGGCGTACAAGCCCGACGTGGACGACGTGCGCGAGAGCCCGAGCTTCGAGCTGATCCGGCGGCTGCGGGCCTTGGGCGCGAACGTGGACTACCACGACCCGCACGTGCCGAAGACGCACAAGATGCGGCACTACCCCGAGCTCTCGAACATGCAGAGCATCGAGCTGAGCGACGACGCGCTGGCCGGCTACGACTGCGTGCTGATCGCGACGGACCACGCGGCGTACGACTGGCCCACGGTCGCGATGAAGAGCCAGCTGATCGTGGACACGCGCAACGC
>JBKHFW010000044.1:0-24891 GCA_046540025.1 Phycisphaeraceae bacterium | reverse complement strand
CTTGTGTACTACTTGTGCCGGGCGGGTATCAGACCGGACCGCCGCCCGGACCGCCGCCCGGGCCGCCGGCGCCGCTGCCGGCCGCACGCGGCGGCTGCACGAGCCATAACGTCACACCCACCGCCACGCCCGCGGCGACGAGAGCGACCGCGGCCAGGAGGAGCCAGTTGCCTGTCTGTTTCTGAGCCATGAGCAGGGATTCCACGCCGACTTCGGCGAGTCGGCCAGGGTTTCGTACAATGTACGAGGCAGGAGGTATAATCTAAGCATCGGGGCCGGACGGGTCAAGAACCGTTCCACCTCATGCTTACCCGCCGGGCCGGCGCTCGGTTCGGCGTTCGCTCTGGCCGACGAGATGTTCCCGATGAGACGCACGCGATCCCACACCGCTGACGTCCGCCTCGAGCAGCAGTGGCGGCAGGCCGACTTCGACCGCCGGCGCGAGATGATCATCGACGTCGCCCTGCGCCTGCTCCACCAGCGCGGCCGAAAGGCCGTGGCCATGCGCCGCGTCGCCGCCCGGCTCGGCGTGGGGACGATGACGCTCTACACCTACGTCGACAGCCAGCGCACGCTCCACCGCGAAATGGTCCGGCGGGGCTTCGACATGCTCAACCAGCGCGGCAGGGCCAGCTCCACCCTCGGCACCCCCGCCGGCTGGCGCGGCGGCGCCCGGGCGTATCTCGACTTCGCCCTCGAACACCCCAACCTCTACAAGCTCATGTTCGACACCCCCCTGCCCGAAGACGACCTCGACATGCTCCAGGGCGGCTTCCAGACCCTGCTCGACCGCGTCCGCGAAGTCCGCAGCCAGCAGGGCGAACCGGCCTCCGAAACCGAAATCAACCGCGCGGCCGGGCGCTTCTGGATCGCCCTGCACGGTCTGGCGAGCCTCGCCATCGCCGGCCGGCTCAGCGTCCTCGAAGGCGACCTCGACGACCTGCTCGACGACCTGCTGGTCCGCATCGCCCCGGCGTAACGCCCCATCAACGCTTGCCGCAGCTTGAAACACGCCGAACGCGCACGAAAAAGCCCGGCCGCAGGCGCGACCGGGCCCTTCGGAGTCGTTTGCCGGTTCCGCGGCGGCTTATGCCAGTTCGGGGAACGAGCTCTGGACGACCTGCACGAGCTCCTTGACGTGAGCCACGGAGCTGTCGAAGAGCTGCTTCTCTTCGCTGTTGAGCTCGACCTCGACGATCTGCTCAATGCCGGCCTTGCCCAGCACGCAGGGCACGCCGACGAAGTAGCCGCCCACGCCGTACTTCTCGTCGCAGAACGCGGCGGAGGGGATGATCCGCTTCTTGTCCTTGACGATCGCCTCGACCATCTGCACGACGCCGGCCGCGGGGGCGTAGTAGGCGCTGGTTCCCATGAGCTGGACGATTTCGCCGCCGCCCTTCTTGGCCCGCTCGACGAGCTCGTTGAGCCGCGATTCGGGCATGAACTGGGTGACGGGAATGCCGCTGATGTTGGTGTAGCGCGGCAGCGGGACCATGTCGTCGCCGTGGCCGCCGAGCAGCAGCGCGTTGATGTCCTCGACGCTGAAGCCGGTCTCCATGGCGATGAAGGTCTTGAACCGGGCGACGTCGAGCGCCCCGGCCTGGCCGATGATGCGCTCGGTCGGGAAGCCGGTCGTCTTCCACGCCGTGTAGACCATCGCGTCCAGCGGGTTGGAAACGACGATCACGATCGCCTCGGGGGCGTGCTGCTTGATCTGCTCGCTGACCGACTTGACGATCCCGACGTTGGTCTGAATCAGGTCGTCCCGGCTCATGCCCGGCTTGCGCGGCAGGCCGGCGGTGACCACCACGACGTCCGAACCGGCGATGTCCGCGTAGTCGCTCGTGCCGGTGATGTTCGCGTCGAACAGCTCGATCGGGGAGCACTCGGCGAGGTCGAGCATCCGGCCCTTCACCACGCCTTCCGCCTTGGGAATGTCGACCGCGACAATGTCGCCAAGCTCCTTGGCCGCGGCCCAGAGGGCTACGCTCGCGCCGACGTTCCCGCCGCCACCGATCACCGAAATCTTCGCTCGCCTGGGCATGTTTCGCTTCCTTCTTCTGAAAAGTGGGGTTGCCTGCGATGCCACCACAATAAGTGGATGGATGCGTCATGATAGGCGAACCCGCGATGCGCTCAACCCGAAATCAGACGAACCGGGTTTCGCGATTTGGATTTCCAGCACACGCCGCCGACCGCGGCAGCCCCCGGCCCCGCCCGCCGGCCGGACCCCGGCCGCGTTTTCCACTACAATGCCCGGCTCCACCAACCACCAGGGAACCGACGCCATGCCCCAGACACTCGAAGGCGAACTGCTGGCCAAAGATGCGAAGATCGCCATCGTCGTCGCCCGCTTCAACGAGTTTTTCACGAAGCAGCTGCTCGATTCCGCCATCGATCAGTGGACCCGCCTCGGCGGCGAGCCCGAGCGGCTCACCGTCGCCTGGGTGCCCGGCGCGTTCGAGCTGCCCGTCACCGCCCGCAAGCTCGCCGAGACCGGCCAGTACCAGGCGGTGATCTGCCTCGGCTGCGTCATCCGCGGCGAAACCGACCACTACGACCACGTCGTCGAGCAGACCGCCAGGGGCATCCGCGAAGTCGGCACCCAGCTCGGCGTGCCCTGCATCTTCGGGGTCATCACCTGCGACGACCTCGAGCAGGCCATCAACCGCGCCGGGGGCAAGATGGGCAACCAGGGCGGCAAAGCCATGCAGGCCGGACTGGAAATGGCCAATCTCCTCAAGAAAATCCACTAGCGTCCGCCCGCCGGGCCGCCCCGCCAACCAAGTTCTACCGCAGTCCACCGCCCTATGCCCAAACGACGTGACATCCGCCGCCTGGCCATGCAGGTGCTCTACCAGCTCGACCTCGGCTCGAAGCCCGAGCGCGACGCCCTGCTCGCCGACCTCGACGAGTACGACCCGCCCGAGGTCCGCGCTGCCGCGACCGACCTCGCCCTCGCCGCCTGGCCCGATCGCGAGGTGGCGGACAGCTACAGCCGCCAGCTCGCCCCCGACTGGCCACCCCACCGCCAGCCGGCCGTGGACCGGGCGATCCTCCGCCTGGCGCACTACGAGATGACCTCTGGCCACGCCCCGACCAAGGTCGTGATCAACGAGGCGGTCGAACTCGCCAAGCGCTTCTCGGGCGAGCACAGCCCCGCCTTCATCAACGGCGTGCTCGACAAGCTCGCCCGCCAGCTCCGCGAGGAGGGCAGGCTCCACGAACCCGAGCCGGCCGAGCGCCCCGCAAGCGAGCAGGACTGGCTCCGCGACGCCGTCGAAGAGGAGTAGGTTTCCCCCCTGCCCGCCCGGCTATAGAATCAGCCCCGTTCCACCAGCCTCTAGCCCCCAGCCGCTAAACACCATGGGCCTATTCAAAGCCGCATTCGACAAGCTCAAGACCGGCCTGACCAAGACCCGCACCGGCTCCGCCGCCAGGGTGCGCACCATCCTCACCGGCAAAAAGCTCTCGCCCGAACTGCTGCGCGAGCTCGAGAAGGCGATGATCCAGGCCGACATCGGCGTGCGCACCGCCATCGAAATCCGCAAGGACCTCCAGGCCGCGTTCGAGCGAGGCGAAATCACCGAGGGCGACGAGGCCCTCGACTTCCTCAAGCAGCAGCTCGAGGCCTACTACCCCCAGGCCGACCGCCAGCTCCAGTTCAACCCGAACGGCCCGACGGTCATCCTCGTCGCCGGCATCAACGGCTCGGGCAAGACGACCAGCATCGCCAAGATCGCCAACAGCCTCCGCGATGACGGCAAGAGCGTGCTGCTCGCGGCGTGCGACACCTTCCGCGCCGCGGCCGTGGAGCAGCTCGAGATCTGGGGCGACCGCCTCGGCGTCGATGTGATCAAGGGCAAGCAGGGCGGCGACCCCGCGGCCGTCGCCTTCGACGCCGCCGACGCCGCCGTCGCCCGCGGCATCGACGTGCTCATCGTCGATACCGCCGGTCGGCTGCACACCCAGGAACCGCTCATGCGGCAGCTCGGCAAGATCAAGAGCGTGCTGGGCAGGAAAATCGAAAACGCCCCGCACGAGGTCATCCTCGTCATCGACGCGACCACCGGGCAGAACGGCATCAACCAGGCCAAGGTCTTCACCGAGGCCACCGACGTCACCGGCATCTTCCTCACCAAGCTCGACGGCACGGCCCGCGGCGGCATCGTCATCGCCATCCGCGAACAGCTCAACCTGCCCGTCAAGTTCATCGGCCTCGGCGAAACCCCCGACGACGTCGAACACTTCGAACCCGACAAGTTCGTCGAAGCCATGTTCGCGGCGTGAGCGGAGGCGGCCCGGCAGCGCGTCAAGCCGGGGCAGAGCAAAGCGCCGACCCGGGTAGTGGACGTGCGGACGGTGCCGAATATCAGACGCCCGCCCCGCCAAGCTTCCCCCGAATGCCCAACTCGCCCCGAAACGGACCCGCCAAAGCTCCGACTCCTCCAGGGGCCCGCGCCCTGGTCTGGAAAGGAGAGCCCATGCCCGAAACGGATTTCGACGCGCCCCATCACCCCGTCCGGTCCCGGCTCAGGCGGCTGTGGATCTGGGCCCGGCCGATGGTCTTCACCGTGCTCGTGGTCGCCTCCGTGCGCTCCGCGGTGGCGGACTACAACCCCGTGCCCACCGGGTCAATGCTGCCGACGATCGTCCAGGGCGATCACATCACCGTGAACAAGCTCGCCTACGGGCTCAAGCTGCCGCTGACCAACATCAGCCTCGGCCACTGGAGCGAGCCCGAACGCGGCGACGTGGTCACCTTCTGGTCGCCCGAGGACGGCCAGCGCATGGTCAAGCGCGTCGTCGGCCTGCCCGGCGACACCGTCGCCCTCGCGGACGGACGTTTGATCGTCAACAGCCAGTTCGCCCGCTACTCGGGCCCCCTCGGGCGGACCGCGGTGCGCGAAACCATCGCCGGCCGAACGCACCTGGTGCGCTTCGTCCCCACCCGCCCCGTCAAACGCGATTTCGGGCCCGTCCGGGTTCCGCCCGGCCACTACTTCATGCTCGGCGACAACCGCGACAACAGCCGCGACTCGCGCTTCTTCGGCACCGTGCCGGGCAGCGCCATCACCGGCGAAGCGTTCGGCGTCGCCCTGTCGCTCGACCCCGGACGCGCCTTCGCCCCGCGCTGGGACCGCTGCTTTTCCGACCTCGACTGAGCCGGCCCGGCCCGTCGCGGCTACACTCCCGCGGAGAGCCCGACATGGCCGAGCACACCCTGCCCCCCTGCCCGAAATCGCCCAACTGCGTCTGCACGCAGGACCCGCGCCCCGCACGCCGGCCGGAGCCGGTCGCCTTTGACGGCACCGCCGAGCAGGCGATGGCGGCCGTGCTCGACGTCCTGCACGCCGAGCCGCGCACGCGCATCGTCGAACAGACGCCGACCTACGTCCACGCCGTGGTGAGCACCCGGTTCCTGCGCTTTCGCGACGACGTCGAGTTCCTGATCGACCGCGAGCAGAAGGTGATCCACTACCGCTCCGCCGCCCGCGTCGGCTGGTGGGACTTCGGCGTCAACCGCAAGCGAATGAAGCGCCTCAGCGACGAACTCAACCAGCGGCCCTGAAGCACGATCAGACGCAGCACCAGCGGCGGCACCTCGGCCCGGCGGGGCCCGTCCGGCCAGAGGTGAACCTGATCGCGATGCCGGCGCGCCTGCCAGCCCAGGTTCTTCAGCAGCCTCACGTTCGAGCCCACCCGCACCAGCAGCGACACGCCGATTGAGCGCCTCCCTTGGCTTGCGCTTCCAACAACACCCAAGGGAGGCGTTTATTTGATGTCCAGAAGCCAGTTACAGAAACAAACCCCCAAAAAATGCACGGCGTTGGGTGCCACCCGACCTCCGAACCCACTTGCAAGCAAGCTGTACCACCGGAACCGTGGCCCCGAAAGCCGGCGGCCCGGCCTCGTGCTGTGTTCAGCACGCGGGCCGGGCCGCCGAGGGGGGGTTCGCGGTGTCAGCTGGCGCAGCGGGTCATTCGAGCACCACCTCGTAGTACATCGTCTTGTCCTGCGTGCCGTCGATGACCAGCCGGCCATCTTCGAGGGTCGCCTCGCGATCGGTCGCCCGGCCGTCGTGGTCGAGCAGGCGCGCCGACTGGATGGGACGCCCGCCGAGGTCGACGCTGGCCTGGACCGGCTCGAGGAGGATCGGGCCTTCGCCGAGGGCGAGCAGCTCGTCGCGGTCCTCGTCGTACTTCATGCCGGTGTTGGCCGAGCGGGCCATCACGGTGACGAGCAACCGGTCGGTCTCATCAATGGACTGGTCCTTCGCGAGGCTGGTGACGTACACCGCGGCGAACTTCGGCGACTGGACGTCGATGGTCACGCCGCCGAGCTCCTGCGGCTGATCGGGCCTGAAGCCGACCACGGCCTTCGTGCCGGGGGTGTCGACGGTGAAGAAGCCCTGCCCCTCCCGGCTGACGTCCCATTTCAACTGCTTCGTCGCCGAGGTGATCACGCCGTCTTCGAGGTACTTGTCCATGTCGGGCATCTGGCTGGGCTGGGGCTGATCGACGAACTCGACGACCACCCGGCCGGCCGCCATGGCCTCGCCCGGCATCGGACCGTGGTAGACCTTGACGTCCTTCCAGCCGCTGTACCACTCGTCGCCGAAGGGGAGCTCACCATTCCGCAGATCATCCATGGACACGCGGCGGGCGGAGATGACCGGCCCGGGCTGGACGTCGCCGCGATAGATCAGGCGCGCCAGCGCCGGGTAGAGGCCGATGTTCTGCGGCCGCTCGATGTTCCAGAGCAGGTTACCCTCGTGCAGGGCGGGCGAATAGCCGCGGTACTGCTCCTTCGTCCGGCCGGCGAACTGGTAGGACGCGTCCCAGCCCTGCAGGCCCAGCCCGTAGATGGCGATGATCGACGGCGATTCGAGCGCGTACTCGTTGGGGAAGACGGTGGCCCACTCGGAGAACGCGTAGGGCCGGTCCGCCGCCTGAACGAGGCCCGAGCTGAACAGGCCGCTGCCAGGCTCGTTGATCTGCGGGTTGTGCGAGAACTCCTCGGCTCGGGGCCGCCAGCCGCTGAGGCCGCCGTGGTAGTTGTGGCGGTCGATGATGCCCACCAGCCAGTCCGAGCGGAGGTTGTAGTACTCGGTGATGCCGCCCTGCCCGCGCCAGCAGGAGCCGACCAGCGGCGCCCTGTAGCCGGCGCCGCGCACGGCCTTACGGAAGCGGGTGTAGTAGTCGTTCTGGATCTCGTGGAGATACTCGGCGTTGTCGAGCAGACGCTGCTTGAGGCCCTTCTCCGCCGCCTCTTCCAGACCGCTCGGCGCCATTTCGTAGCTGTTCGTGCTCAGCCAGATGTTGAGCTTGTCGAGGCTCTCGTTCTGGTATGAGTAGGCGTCCATGGCCTCTTCGCCCCACGCTTGGACGAGCGCCTCCTGGCTGCCGTACTTGTCACGGAGCCAGCGGCTGAAGTCGGCGGAGAGGTCACGCTGGTAGCTGGGCATCTCGGGGATCTTCTGCCCGGACCAGAAGAACAGCGATGCCTCGTTCTGAAACTCGACGCAGGCGAGGGCCGGGTCGTTGGCGTAGGTGAGCCCGGTGTAGGGGTTCTCGTGGTTGAGCAGGTTCACCGTCGCTTCGATGAGGATGCCCTGGACGTCGGGGAGATAGTCGGCAATGCCGTAGATGTTGAGGAGTTCGGCCTGCTTGATTTCCTCGGGGTACTTGAGCTTGTCGAAGTCCCGGCCGCGCAGGCGGTGGTGGTAGAACAGCGACCAGGTGTAGTAGATGCCCCGCTTGCGCAGCTCGTTGCAGAAGTAGTCGAGCCGCTCGAGCGCCTCGGGGTCGGGCTTCGTCGAGTCGTAGTCGGTGAACAGCTCGTCCCACGGCTTGTGGATGCGCACGGCGTTGATGCCGTAGCGGGCGTAGCGCTCGGCCCAGTACTCGGCCATCTCCCGGCTGGGCGTGTTGTCGCTGCCGCCGAGGTTGATGCCCCAGAACTTGACCGGCGTGCCGTCCTCGAAGACGAGCCGGTCGCCGATCGAGAGCACCGCGCCGTGCTTGCCGGCCGGGGCGTCGAGCCAGTCCTCCATTCCGATGACGCTCGGGCCGTTGTCACTGGTGGGCTGGAAGGTGTACCAGTCCGCGCGGGATTCGCCGGCGGCGGTGTCGCTGGACGGCTGGGCCACGGTCGTCGCGCAGGCACACAGCGCGAGCGCCGCACTGCTTACGAGCAGGCGTCGAAGCATGCTGAGCTCCTCAAGAAGTAGGGTGGAACATCCTGGATCGTGCGGAAAGAAGTGTCGCGCATCGCCCCCGGGTTGGCCGAGGGGAGGCTTGGCCTCGTCGCTGGCGTGCAGGCTGATCGCAAAAGCAGACCCTCCACGCGCAGCCGGCTGCCCGACGGGCCGCCAGGCGGCGCTGCGCTGGGGCCATCTTACCAGCCGTCCTCTGCCCCGCAATGACAAGGACGCCGGGCTTGGGCGGCGCATGAAAAAGCGGCGCGACCGGGGTCGCGCCGCTGCGCTATCGTGGCATGATCCGCCCTGTCGGCTCAGGCCCGGCGGCGGCGCCGCAGGAGCAGCGGAGCGCCGACGAGCAGCATCGCCGCCAGCCCGGCCGGCTCGGGGATCGGCTCTTCGCGGGCGGCGAGATAGTCGAGCACGCCCTGGAGCTTGGGCGTTTCGCTCAGCGGCTGGTCCTCGTACTCCTTCAGGCCCCAACTGCCGAACGAGCCGAATCCGCTGGTGGAGGCGAAGAGCATGAAGTCGTCGCCGCCAACCCGCTCCCACTCCTCGAGGTAGCGGCGGTAGAGCTCGCGCATCTCGGGGCGGCGGTTCATCTCCATGAACAGGTTGACCAGCTCGGTGTCCTGGTTGAGGTCTCCGTGGGCGACGAGGTGCTGCCCGCCCTCGTAGGCGAACAGGTCGACGCCGAGCTGCTCGGCGATTTGAGCGTGGCTCTCCATGTCTTCGACCGCCTTGTCGAGCTGCCCCCAGTACCAATCGAAGCGCTCTTCCCAGGTCATCTCCTTGAGCTCTTCGCCCGTGGCGTTGTACACCTCACCGGGCGTCTCGCTCTGGTCGTGAAGCGTGCCCTGGATGTAGGGCGCGATGGCGATGGCGTCGACGTGATCGGCGACGCCGCCATGCTCGAGCGCCCGCTCGATGACCCAACTGTTGCCGGCATGGCCCGAAAGGACGCGCGTCAGCCGGTTGAGCCCGTCGGGGTTGGTGCCGCCCTGGGTGAAGACGTCCTCGAAAATCTGGAACATTTCCTTGGAGCGCTGGGCGTAGAACCGCTGCTGGGAGAGCGTGCCCCACTCGTCATCGAGACCGAGCTCGACGCCCTGCGTGGCCGCCCAGTGGGCCTGCTCGAAGCTCCAGTTCCACACCTCGTTGGAGTATTCGATGCGGGCGTTGAGGTTGGGATCGAGGTTGTCGCGGATCATCGTCGCCATGTTGCGGATGTAGTTGTCGTCCGCGAGGTGGGGCACGGTGAACCAGGGCTTCTTGCCGGTCTGGTTAGAGAGCTGGATCTGGTGCTCGAGCGCGACGCCGTAGTCGCTCGCCTGCGTGCTGTCGGTGGGCAGCGTGCGCTGGTCCCAGCGCTCGAGCGGGCTGGCGTTGGTGTCCTGCCAGTCCATGTAGCGGTAGCTGTCCATCATGTCCCAGTTGTCGAGGAACTGCTGCCGGAACGGCTTCTCGGGCGTGCCGCTGCGGTAGGTGCTCTCCTGCGCGGCGGGCACGAGGCGCATGTTGCGCACCGGGTCGCCGGCGTCGGTGCTGTGGATGCGGATGAAGCGGCGGCTCTTGGTGTCGGAGCCCTCGAAGCTGACCTCGATGCGCCCGGCCGAGCGGTTGTAGCCGCCGTCGATGTCGACGTTGCCCTGGCCGTCGTAGAGCAGCACGTACCTGCCGCCCGGCACGCCGGCCGGCTTGTCGAAGAGGCGGTACGCCTGTCCCGAGCGGATCTCCGAGGGGTAGCCGTCGTCGCGGACGTCGATGTCACCGTCGTAATTGAAGGGGGTGCCCTTGTTCCACCCGGCCCCCTTCATCAGGTCGATGAACGGCAGTTCCCGGGCGTAGTAACGGACGCCACTGAGGTTGATCCCGATCTCGGGCAGGTCTGCCTGGGCGGCGCGGACCTCGGGCCCGACCAGCGAGAGGCTCATCGCCAGGGCGAGCGGCCCCAGCAGCAACTTTACGGCTCTTTTCTGCGTCATCTGCAAGTTCCCAAAAACAAAGATGAAAAAGCGGGTTCCCGCAGTCCGCATGTTCTGCGACTGCGAGGCGCAACGTCCGCCCCCCAGCCTTGAAAAAATTGACCCATCTCGCGGTCGGCCGACCCGGGGCACGGGGGTGCCCCGGGCCGGAACCTCCGCGAATGGATCCTCGTTCAGCTCACGCCCGGCAGCGCCGCCGCAGAAGCAGCGGAGCGCCCAGCACGAGCATCGCGCCGAGAGCGCCCGGCTCGGGCACGAGCGTGCCCAGCACGCGGAGCGACTCGACGTAATACTTCTCGTCGTTCGAGTTCGACCCGAACGCGACACGCACCTCGAGGTCGGGGTTGTCCGCGGCGAGTTCGCCCAGCGGGATCAGCGCCGTCACCGCCTCGCCCACGCCGTACGGGTCGGAGTCGTCGCCGAACCCGTCGAAATAGCCGTCGAACGCGGAATCGTCGATGAAGACCTGCTGCCAGCCCTGGCCGTCGCCGTAGTCGACGAGCACCTCGATGAAGTCCGCCCAGTAAGTGCCGTCGAACGGCGCCTCGTTGAAACCGTCGTACTCGGCCGAGCTGTTCTGAGCGACCTTCAGCTCCAGTTGCACGTCTTCGTACTCGCTCGTGTCCACATCGCGGCTCAGGTGGACCTTCTTGATATCCGTGGGCGTGTTGCTGATGTTGCCCTCGAAGACCAGCACCTGCTTGCCGTTGTGCGTGCCGACGTGGAGCACCTCGCTCACGTTCAGCGGCTCGCTGCCGGCGAGATGGTCCACGCCGATCTGCCACGCTTCGCTGGAGCCCTCCCGGCCGGTCGAGCCGGCGTCGGTCAGGCTGATGGCGAAGGTGTCGGCGAACAGGACGCCCTCCGGGGTGGACGGATCGTCATTGCCGCCGTTGCCCGGGTCGCCGGGGCGGCCGGCGAGGTAGTCCAGCACACCCTGGAGCTTGGGCGTTTCGCTCAGCGGCTGGCCCTCGTACTCGCGCAGGCCCCAACTGCCGAACGGCCCGAAGCTGCCGGTGGAGGCGAAGAGGAAGAAGTCGTCGCCGCCGGCCGCTTCCCACTCCTCGAGCAGGCGGCGGTACATCTCCCGCATCTCGGGGTCGCGGTTCATGTCCTGGAGAATGTTGTTGATCTGCTGGTCCTGGTTGAGATGGCCGTGAGCGACGAGGTGCTGCCCCCCCTCGTAGGCGAAGAGGTCGACGCCGTACTGGTCGGCCTTGGCGGCGTAGCGGTTGATCCGGTCCACCGCCTCGTCGAACTGGCCCCAGTACCAGTCCCAGCGCTGCTGGCGGGTCCAGCGCTTAATGCGGTCGACCTCCCCCTGGTCGCGGAGCACGCCCTGCACGTACGGGGCGATGGCGATCGCGTCCACGTGGTCGGCCGTGTCCTCGTATTCCATGATCTTGTCGGCCATCCCGCTGTTGCCGGCCTGGGCACCGATCACGCGCCGGAGCCGGTCCATGCCGGCCGGGTTCGCCCCGCCTTCGGTGAAGACGTCCTCAAAGATCTTGAACATCTCCGTCGCCCGCTTGGCGTGCCAGTGCTGGGCGCCGATCCAGGCGTCCCGGTCATCCCGCCAGGGCTCGAGCTCCCGGCCCTTCTCCAAGGCGTACTGAGCCTGGTCGAACTGACCGTTCCACACCTCGTTGGAATACTCGATGCGGGCGGTCAGCCCCGGGTCGAGCGTGTCGCGGAGCTTCGTCGCCATCTGGCGGATGTAGTCGTCGCTGGCCAGGTGCGGCACGCAGAACCAGGGTTGCTTCTTCGCCTGGTTGGCGAGTTGAATCTGGTATTCCAGCGCGACGCCCTTGTCCCCCGCCTGGGTGCTGTCGGTGGGCAGCGTGCGTTCGGACCACTCGCTCATCGGGTTGCCGTTGGTGTCGCCCCAGTCCATGAAGCGGTGGCCTTCCATCATGTCCCAGCTATCGAGGAACTCGGGGCGGAAGGGGTTGTCCGGCTCGCCCTGGCGGTAGGTCGATTCGTAGGCACTGGGCACGAGGCGCATGTTCCGCACCGGGTCGCTGGCGTCGGAGCGGCGGATGCGGATGAAGGTGCGCTCCTTGTCGCTGGGACCGGGGAAGTCGATGGTCGCCCGGCCGGAAGTGGTGTGGTTGCTGCCGATACTGACCTCGCCCGTGCCGTCGTAGAGCAGGACGTATCGGCCGCCGTCGACGCCGACCGGCTTGTCGAAAAGGCGGTACGCCTCCTGACCGCCACTGATCGAAACCGGGTAGCCGTCTTCGCGAACCTGCGGGTTGCCGACGTACTCGAAAGGCTCGCCGTTGTTCCAGCCGGCGCCTTTCATCACGTCGATGAACGGCAGCTCGCGGGTGTAGTAGTTGACGCCGGTGAGGTTGATGCCGATCAGGGGCGGGCTGTCCTCCGCGGCCTGGGCGGGAAGGGAAACCGCTGCCAGGCAGGCCAGCGCGGCCGACCATGGCAGTGTCCGGTGCAGGACGTGTCTCTTTCGCATGCTCTCCAATCCTCCTGGTATGAACCGAATGATCTGGCCCCGCGGAGGGGCGATGAAGGCGGGTGGCATTCCGAAGCACGTCGGCCGCCCGGCACGGTTTGGCCGGACCATCACAACACGTCCACGCGGCAGGCGGGGCTCCCCCCCACCAGCGACCATCTTCGGCGGTTCCCGGCGCGCCAGTCGGCGACGGTCGTACTCTGGCCGGGTCCGCGAAAGGGTGGGCGACCCCGGCCGAAGCAGCCGCCTGGGTTCGACCTGTCCGGAGGAGGGATGCGCCAGGCGGACCCGCTCACACGGAACGCGCTCGACGCTTCAGAAAGGCCCCGTAGCATCACAGGGACCTTCCAGACAGGCCGCCTCCCGGCGACCGTTCACGGAACCATTCATCATCATGCCCCACGGCCGACGCAAGGCAATGGGCAATGTGCGCATCGCTATTTACTAAATGCGCAGGCGCGAGACCGCTTCGCACCCTCAGCCGACCGTCGCGCGGGCTGCAAGAACCTGATGTGGCCGAAACGTGGGCGTGTTACCATGTCGCCCGCCCTGCTGAGAGGACCGACCGCCATGAAGTACCCGCTGACCATCCTGATGCTCGCACTCCTGCTGCTGCCCGCCTGCGCCAGTCGGCCGGGCTCCCGCGTGAGCGAGAAGACGCTCGCCGACGTGCAGGCCTTCATCTCACCGGAGATGAGCGTGGACCAGCTCGGCGAGTTCCTCGGGACCCGCCCCAGCCTCAGCGACCGCCGCGAGCTGCGCTGGACGCTCAGCGACGGCCAGCTCTGGACCGGCTTCCGCCCCACCTCCCGGGGGCTGATCATCACCGACGCCGTCGGCCAGCCCACCCCGGAAACCCCGGAAACCCCGGAAGCCCCGGAAGCCCGGGACAACCAGGACGAACCGACCGTCCAGGCCGACTCAAAACCCGAGCCGGAGCCCGAACCCGAGCCGGCAGCCGCCGACCAGGCCGAGCCCGAAGCCGAACCGGCAAAGCTTCTGCGGGAGCTGAAGAACCAGCGCATCAAGGCGGGCACCTACCGCCTGCCCGCGCCCGACCAGAAAGACTGACACCGCGCGATGCAGGTCGGCAGACGTCCGCGGCGCCGCAGCAGGCCAGCGCCCGCGAGCCCAGCAGCGAGCGCGTGGCGGACTCGGGCACGACGGCGCCGAACCCGGATCAACCGGCCGCCTCCTTGCCGCAATTCCCGGATCACCCCGGATCAACCCGGATAAACCAACAAAAAAGGACTCACGGCCGATTGCCGTAAGTCCTTGATTTTCAAGTGCCCCCGCTAGGACTCGAACCTAGAACCCAGTGATTAAGAGTCACTTGCTCTGCCAATTGAGCTACGGAGGCGTTCGGCCGAAGCCGGTTTCATTTTCGAGACCGGGGATTATAAGGAAACTCCCCCGCGGGTCAACCCCCCTCGACAGCGGAGCAAAAATCTCTTTCCCCTGCTCGAAAACCCCAACCGACAGCCCCCAGGGGCGATCTCGCCGCCGCGGCGGCCTAGGCTTCTGCTGACCCCGCAGCCTGCGCTATCGGCTGCCAGGCACAGGAGACGCCGCTCATGGAACAGCGAACCGGTATCGCGGCCGCGCTTGCGATCATCGCCGCCATCGCCAGCTACGTGCTCACCTGCACCGGCTCGCCCGGCTGGGGGCTGCTCGCCGCGGGCGTCAGCGTGCCGCTGGGGCTGCTCGGACTCGTCATCGCCGCCTCGCCCCGCGTCAGCGGCGGCATCCTCAGCCTCGTCGCCATCGTGCTGGGGCTGATCGGCATTCTCGTCTCGGCGCTCGGGCTGATCGGCGTGGCGGTGCTGCCCGGCTGAGTCAGCCCGCTTCCGGCGTCTCTTCCCCGCCAGGATCCCCATGGCCGGCTTTCCGCAGCCGCCTCGCCGCCGAGGCCACCGGGGCCGACAGCGCGTAGAGCACGAACACCCCCGCCAGCGCTTCCTGGGGCTGAACCACCAGTAGCAGGCCGACGATCACCGCCTTGGCCAGCGTGTTGATCGGCGCCCGGCCGCGGACGTAGCGGTTCATCACGTGCACGTAGCGCAGGTTGCTCACCATCGCCAGCGCGGCGAGGAGCATGATCGCCACCATCGCCCCCGCCGCGCCGCTCTCGGCCCAGTGCGGCACCTGCTCCTCGATGAGAAAATGCTCGTGCAGCAGCGCCAGGCTTGCCACCGTGCCCGCCGCGCCGGGCGAGGGCAGGCCGCTGAACCGGTTATGATCGCTCTGACTGTGCAGTTCGAGGTTGAACCGCGCCAGCCGAAGCGCCGCGCAGGCGACGTAGATAAACGCGATGACGATGGCGACGCGGTCGAACAGCTCCGTCTCAGGCGGCACGAACGGCACGCCCACGCCCACGAGCTGCACCGCCAGGAACGCCGGTGCCACGCCGAAGGTGACCATGTCGGCCATGGAGTCGAGCTGCTCGCCCAGCCCGCTCGCGCTGCGCGTCAGCCTCGCGACCATGCCGTCGAGGCCGTCGAAGACCATGCCGGCGAAGATGAACATCGCCGCCACAGTCAGCGCCCAGTTCTCCTCGCCCGGGGTCGCGGGCCGGGATGCAGCGAAGATGGAGGCGAACCCGCACAGCGCGTTGCCGAGCGTGAACAGCGTGGGCACGGTCGCCACCGTGCGGCGGGCGACGCGCCGCCGACGGGCCCCGGCCCGGCTCACGGGCCGCCCTTTCGCCGCCTTGGGCTTTTCGCTTAATCTGACCATGAGTTATGATTCTACCCGGTTTGGCCGCAGCCGGCAGCCGCGGTACACTTAACGCTTTATGAGCACGCAAGTTCACACACTCGATCGCTCCCCCCCCGCCGCCTCGGCCGAGCCGTGGTGGCGCGAGCGGGCGCTGGCGCTGGCGATCCTGCTCCCCGCCGCGATCGTGCTCGGGCTCGCCGCCTGGTTCACGCCCGACCCCAGCGGCACGGGCACGCACACGCAGCTCGGGCTCGCGCCGTGCGCCATGAAACTGACCACCGGCCTGCCCTGCGCCACCTGCGGCATGACCACCAGCTTCGCCTACGCGGCGGAGGGGCAGTTCCTCGCCGCCTTCCTCACCCAGCCGGCGGGGGCGATCCTGGCGCTGCTCACCGCGATGGCCGCGCTGCTCAGCGCCTGGGCCCTGGTGACCGGCATGTCGCTGATGCCGCTGATCCAACAGCTCATCCGCCCGCGGGTTGTGGTGGGTACGATCGTCTTCCTCCTCGTAAGCTGGGGCTATACCCTCTGGCAGGCCATGGGAACCTGAATCGATGACCAAACGCTTCCGATCGATCTTCTGCCGGGCCGCGTGCCTGACGCTGCTGATCACCCTGCCGACCGCGACAGGCTGCGGCATCGGCCCCTGGATGGCCCACGGCATCGCAGGCGGCGACAAGACCGCCGACGTGAAGGCCAAGTATCGCGGCCTGGAGAACCAGGACGTCGCCGTGCTGGTCGCGGCCGACCCCGCCTCGCTTGCCGAGCACCCCCGGGCGCCCGAACTCGTCAGCCGGGCGGTGAGCGGGCAGATCGCCAAGTACGTGCCCGGCATCGGCGTGGCCAACCCCGGAGAGCTCGCCGCGTTCCAGCGGCGCAACCCCTACTGGAAAACCCAGCGCCCCAGCGAGCTGATCGACCGCCTCGACGTCGACCGCCTCGTGCTGATCGACCTCGCCGACTACCGCACCCACGAGCCGGGCAACGCCCACGTCTGGCAGGGCGTCATCGCCGGCACGGTCAGCGTCATCGAAGCCGACGCGGAAGACCCCGATCAGGCCGCCTTCTTCGACGTCGCCCAGGTGCGCTTCCCCGAGGACAAGGTGCTCGGCGTCGTCGATGCCGACGACGAAACCATCCAGCTCGGCATGCTACAGGCCTTCGCCCGCCTGGCAGGCGGCTTCTTCTACGATCACCAGATTACCAGCGAGTAACCCGATGCGCCACCTTCTCCTGGCCTGCTGCCTCGCCCTGGCGAGCCTGGGCGCGGCCGGCTGCGAGCTGCCCGCCTTCCTCAGCGCGATGGGCGGCGAAAACCTCCCCGCCGCCTACGAGTTCGAGCCCGAGCCCACCCTCGTCGTCGTCGACGACCCCACCGGGGCGCTGCCCGACCCCGGCGCGACCGACCTCGTCGCCGCCCGGGTCAGCCAGCTCCTCGACAGCCGAAAGCAGTACGCCGGCTCCATCATCCCCGCCAACAAGCTCGTGCGCCTCAAGGACGAGCTCGGCGACGCCTACCAGCGCACCCCGCTGGACGAGCTCAGCCGACGCCTCGGCGCGAAGCAGATCATCCACGTGCAGATCCGCGACGCCTCCCAGGGTCCCGCCCCGGGGGTCGATCGGCCCAAGGCGGTCGTCGAGGTGAAGATGATCGATATCGAACAGGGCAGGAGGCTGTTCCCCCAGTCCGACGTGAGCCTCCGCGCCGACGCGCCCCCGCCCGGCCGGGTGGTCACGGTCGAGATGCCGGCCCAGCGCACGGGCATCGAAAGCCACGCCCGGGCCGCAAGCCTCGCCCGCGAGCTCGCCCTGACCATCGGCAGGGACGTCGCCCAGCTCTTCTACCGCCACCGCAAGCCCGACCCGGGCAGCCGACTGCGGGGCTGAGCCGCCATGCCCAGCCTGCACCTGATCGACGCCGCCTCGCCCCAGGCCTGCCCCACCACGCTGGCGCTGCTCGCCGACCAGCCTGACCGGGGCCCGGTGCTCCTGCTGGGCGGGCAGCCGCTCGCCCGGGCGGCCGACGCCGCCGGCCTGCGCGACGTCGCCCGCGTCGGGATGCCGGGCGGCCAGCCGCTTCTGAACCTGCCCGCCCTCGCCCGGCAGATGCGCCAGGCTGAGCCTTTCGATCACGTCGACGCCTGGTCGCCCGCCAGCTTCGCTGCCGCCGGCCTGCTTCGGCCGCGCTGCCCGCGCCGGCTCACGCTCACCCAGCCACTGGCGCCCAAACCGCTCACCCGCCTCGCCCGGCAGATCGGCCGCGCCAGGGCAGCCGTCCGCCTCCGAGCTCTCACCGAGACCATCGCTGCGGACCTTCTCGCCGCCGGGCTGCCCGCGTCGGCGATCGAGACCGCCGATCCGCGACTGAACCTCGCCCGCCTCGACGGCGTCTCGCGCGAGGACCTGCGCAGCCGTTGGAACGTGGCGGACGCCACGCGGGTGGTGGCGCTGCTGAGCGATCCGGCCGACTCCGCCGACGCAGCCGAGGGAGCCATGGCCGCCGCCCTGGTCCGCGAAGCGCTCCGCGGCGCCGGCCGAGAGGCCGACCTGACGCTGCTGGTCCACCCCGCCCAGCACCGCCGACCGCGTGCCGAACGGCGCAACGAGCAGCAGGATCGCCCGATCCGCATCCTCCAGGAGCCCGGCCTCGCCTCGCCGTGGAGCGTCCTCGCCGGCTGTGACGCCGCGATCTGCCCCGACCCGCGCAGGAGCCGGCTGGGCCTGCTCTGGGCTCTGGCGGCGGGGTGCCCCGTCGTCGCGGTCGACACGCCGGAAACCCGCGGCTGGCTCGGCGAACGCGGTGCCGCCCTGCTCGCTTTGAGCGACCGCTCCAAGGCGCTGGCGCACCAGCTTCACCGGCTGCTGACCGAGCCCGAAACCGCCGAAACGCTCGTCCACCGGGGCCTGGCGCTGGCCGGCCGCGCCGCCTCGGGATCGGCGGCCCCCGAGCCGGTGACGGCGGGATAGCTGACCGTGAGGGAAACGCGCCCTTGGGGGGTGCCGCGCGCCCGCGATCTGCTACAATGTACGTCTGTTCTGAGTTCCCAGGCGCAGTGACGCGAGGCGCAGCAAGATGACCCGTTCTCCCGAGACCAGCCCCCCCGCCACCGAGACCCAGCCCAACGTGCTCGAGAGCTTCGGCCTCGCCAGCGGCCACACCACCATCGTCGGCCTCCAGTGGGGCGACGAAGGCAAGGGCAAGGTCGTCGACCTCTTCGCCGGCGCGTCCGGCGGCTTCGACCTCGTCGTCCGCTACAACGGCGGCGCCAACGCCGGCCACAGCGTCCAGGTGGGCGACCAGCGCTACGCCCTGCACCTGATTCCCTCCGGCATCCTTTCGCCGGACAAGCTCAACCTGCTCGGCAACGGCGTGGTGATCGACCTCGAGCAGCTCGTCAAGGAAGTCAAGGGCCTCAAGGACCGCGGCATCGACGTCGAGAAGAACCTCCGCGTCAGCGACCGCGCCCACCTCGTGCTGCCCTACCACAAGCAGCAGGACGCCCTGCTCGAGCAGGCCCTCGCCCAGGCCGCCGGCGAGCAGTCCGCCATCGGCACGACCGGCCGGGGCATCGGCCCCTGCTACGCCGACAAGGCCCTGCGCTCCACCGCCATCCGCGTCGGCGATCTGCTCGACGAACCCCGGCTGCGCGAGAAGCTCGCCCGCATCGTCACCATCAAGAACATCCAGCTCGCCGCGCTGGCCCACTCCTGCCACGAGCCCTACGAGCCGTTCGACGCCGAGGAGCTCTTCGAGCAGGTCACCGCCCAGGGCCGGCAGATCCGCGAGCAGATCTGCGACACCGCCGACCTGCTGCACCGCTCGATGAGCGACGGCAAGCGCATCCTCTTCGAAGGCGCCAACGCCACCCTGCTGGACATCGATCACGGCACCTACCCCTTCGTCACCAGCAGCAACTGCTCGTCACTGGGCGCCCACACCGGCTCGGGCGTGCCCGGCCACGCGGTCCGCCACGTCATCGGCATCGTCAAGGCCTACCAGACCCGCGTCGGCGGCGGGCCGATGCCCACCGAGCTGCACGACGAGACCGGCCAGCGCATCCGCGACCGCGGCCGGGAGTACGGCACGACCACCGGACGCCCCCGCCGCTGCGGCTGGCTCGACCTCGTGGCGCTCAAGTACACGACCGCCATCAGCGGCGCGACCGGCCTCTCGCTCATGCTGCTCGACGTGCTCGCCGGGCTCGAGGAACTGAAGGTCTGCGTCGCCTATCGTTACCAGGGCCGGGAGCTGACCAGCTTCCCCGCCAGCCCGGAAGTGCTCGCCGAGGTCGAACCGGTCTACGAAACGCTGCCCGGGTTCCAGGAGGAAATCGACGGCTGCCGCCAGTTCAGCGAACTGCCGGACGCCGCTCGGCGTTACATTGAGCGCATCGAGGCGTTCGTCGGCGCTCCGGTCGTGCTCGCCAGTGTCGGCCCCCGGCGGGACCAGACGGTCCTGCGCTGAGCGGGCCACAAACTTCGTTTTCCGGATCACCGCGTGAACTCACCGATCACCGCCAATCAGCAGCCGCCCCAGGTCGCCGAGGCCCCGGCCCTCGACCTGCCGCGCGAGCGCCTGCCCGACCACGTGGCGATCATCATGGACGGCAACGGCCGATGGGCCGTCGCTCAGGGTAAGGACCGCACCTACGGCCACCGCTGCGGCGCCGAGGTCGTCCGGCCCATCGTCACCGAGTGCGCCAGGCTCGGCCTCGAGGTGGTCACGCTCTACAGCTTCTCGACCGAGAACTGGACCCGCTCCGCCCAGGAAGTCGGGTTCCTCATGGACCTCTACGTCCAGTACCTCGTCGCCGAACGCGAGCACCTCAACGAAAACAACATCCGCTTCGTCCAGCTCGGCCGGCGCGAGGGCCTGCCCCAGCCCGTGCTCGACGAACTCGACCGCACCACCGAGGCGACCGCCGACAACACCGGCCTCACCCTCGCGCTGGCGCTCAACTACGGCTCGCGCACCGAGATCGCCGACGCCGTCCGCGCCATCGCCCGCAAGGTGGAATGCGGCGAGCTCGACCCGGGCGACATCAGCGAAGCCACCATCGGCGACCACCTCTACACCGCCGGCCTGCCCGACCCGGACCTGCTGATCCGCACGGCCGGCGAAATGCGGCTGAGCAACTACCTGCTCTGGCAGATCAGCTACGCCGAGCTCTACGTCGCCGACGTCTGCTGGCCCAGCTTCGACGTCGCCGAACTGCACAAGGCCCTGCGCAGCTACGCCGGCCGAACCCGCCGCTTCGGCAGCGTGCGCTGAAACCCCGGGGCCCGTCCGGCATCCGCCACGCCACGCTTCCCCCGACGTCACCGGCTGCTATCATCGACCGGACACCACGCCGGCCGCGATCGCCGCACCGCAAGCGACTGAAGGAGGGGGAACCGTGCCCGACAGCGCCGCCACCCGTCGACTCCACCGCGTCGGCCGCATTGCCCGTGTCGTCTACTGGATCGCCCTGGGCCTGTTCGTCCTGAGTCTCGTGGGCTGGGTCGTCACCTGGGCGCTGGGCTGGCCAGGGCTCGTCGCGCTCGCCGCGCTCACCGTCGCCGCGAGCGTCACCTACCGCGTCCTGCGCAGGCAGGTGCCACGCGGCACCGTGCTCGAGATCGACCTCGAGTCGGGCGTGCACGAGCAGGCCCCTGTCCAGGGCCTCGCCCGCTTCACCGGCCCGCCCCCGCTCACCGTGCGCAGCGTCGTCGAAGCGCTCGAGCGCGGCCGAAGCGACCCCCGCATCACCGCCCTTTACGTCCGCCTCGCCCCGTCGGGGATGGGGATGGCCCATGCCCAGGAGCTCGCCGCCGCCGTCGAACGCTTCCGCGAGGCCGGCAAGAAAACCGTCGCCTGGTGTCCCACCCTCGGCGAAGGCAGCGGCGCGACCAGCGAATACCTCCTCGCCAGCACGTTCGACGCCATCCACCTCCAGCCCGGGTCCGACCTCGCCATCGTCGGCCTGACGCTGCGCCAGCCCTACGTCCGCGGCCTGCTCGACAAGCTTCGCGTCACCCCCCGCCTCGACAGCCGCGAGGCCTACAAGACCGCCCGCTACACCTTCACCGAACGCGAGATGCCCGAGCCGGCGAGGGAGTCGCTCTCGGCCGTGGTCGACGCCATGCTCGACCAGGTCTGCCAACACGTCGCCCGCCACCGCGGCCTGGAGCCCGAGCACGTCCGCAAGCTCATCGACGACGCCCCCCTCAGCGGGCAGGCCGCCCTGGACGCCGGCCTCATCGACCGCCTCGCCCATCGCGACGAGGCCGAGAAAGAGATCACCGGCGAAGACGAACCCGGCCGGCGCCTGATGGGCCTCCACGACTACCTCGCCCGCGCGGGGAGCCCCTGGCGCCGCGGCGAAGCGGTCGCCATCGTCTACGGCGTCGGGGCCGTGGTGCGAGGCAGCAGCGGTCGACGCGGCCTGCCGCCGCGCACCACCATGGGCTCGAAAGACGTCGTCCGCGCCCTGCGCCAGGCCGGCGAAAGCAGAAAGGTCAAGGCTATCATCTTCCGCATCGACAGTCCGGGCGGCTCGGCCGTCGCGTCCGAGAGCATCGGCCGCGAGGTCAGCCGCATCCGCGAATCGGGCAAGCCGATCATCGTCTCCATGAGCAACCTTGCCGGCTCGGGCGGCTACTACGTCGCCGCCGGCGCGAGCGAGATCCTCGCCCTGCCCGGCACGATCACCGGCTCGATCGGCGTCGTCACCGGCAAGCTCGTCACCAAAGAAGCCTGGCAGCAGGTCGGCGTCAACTGGCAGGCCGTCAAGGCCGGCGACAACGCCGGCATGTGGGCCGGCTCGGAAGACTTCACCGAAACCGGCTGGCAGAGGCTCCAGCAGATGCTCGACAGCCTCTACGACCTTTTCAAGAAGCGCGTCGCCGACGGCCGCGGCCTCTCGGCCGAAAAGGTGCAAGAGCTCGCCCAGGGGCGAATCTGGACCGGCAGCCAGGCGGCGGAAAGCGGCCTCGTCGATGAAACGGGCGGCCTCGCCGACGCCGTCCGCCGGGCGCGCCAGCTTGCCGGCATCGCGGAGAAAAAGCCGGTGCGCCTCGTGGACGTCGCCGCGAAGAAACGCTGGCTCGGGCTCCCCCTGCCCACCGCCGCCGCGGCCGAGGCTCGGCGGGAAGCCGCCCTCGACGCCCTCGCCGACCGGCTCGCCCCGCTGGGCGAAGCGCTCGAGCTCGACCCCGCCTCGGAAGGCTGGCTCGCCATGCCCCGCTGCCTTCGGCGGTAGCCCCGGCCCGGCTGGCGAGCCGGCGCCCCGCCTGCTACCCTCGCTGGCTCGTCGCGAGTCCGACCCCGGCTGCGACCTGGAGGAGGCCTTCACCATGCGCAACCGCGAACCCTCGGCCGAGCCGATCAACAAGCTCAGCCGACGCGAGCACCCCGACTGCTTCGTCTGCGGCGATCCGCGCATCCCCGGCCTCAAGCTCACTTTCCGCGAGGACCAGACCGGCGTCTTCGCCGAGTGCGACTGCCTCGACCACTGGCAGGGCTACCCCGGGCAGGTGCACGGCGGGATCATCGCCTCGATGATCGACGGCGCCATGACCCACGCCCTCTTCGCCCGCGGCATCGCCGCCGTCACCGCCGACCTGCGCCTGCGCTACCGCCACCCGGTCGAACTCGGCAGGCCGGTCAACATCCGCGCCGAAGTCACCCGCGAGTCGCCGCCGCTGTTCGTCGTCGAGGCCGCCATCGAGCAGGCCGGGCGGCTCTGCGCCCGGGGCGAAGCGAAATTCATGCGCCGGGGAGCCGCCCCGCGCACCCGCCCCACCCGATCCTGACCCGCCATGCCATGAGCCCCCCTCCCGACGCGCCCCAGCCGCCGCTCCGCACGACCGAACTCACCATCGGCCTCGCCGATCGGCCGCTGCTGACCGTCACGGCGCTGCGCGTCGAAGCGGGCGAACTGCTCGCCCTGCAGAGCCCGTCGGGCGGCGGCAAGACGACGCTGCTGCGCACGCTGGCCGGGCTGATCGACCCGCTCGACGGCACTGTCTACCTCCAGGGCCAGACCGGCGACAAGCTCGGCTGGCCCGCCTTCCGCTCGCGCATGCCGCTGGTCACCCAGCAGCCCGTGCTGAGCAGCGAAAGCGTCGCCGCCAACCTCGCCCGCCCGCTGAGCTTCCGCGCCGCCGGCGGGCAAACCCTCCCACGCCAGCGCGCTGCCGAGCTGCTCGACCGACTCGGCCTCTCCGCAGAGGTGCTCGACCGCCCCGCCCGCGAGCTTTCGGTGGGTCAGCAGCAGCGGGTGTCTCTCGTGCGGGCCCTGCTGCTCAGGCCGGCCGTGGTGCTGCTGGACGAGCCCACCGCCGCCCTCGACGCCGCCGCGGCCGACCGGATGGGCGAGCTGCTCCAGCACCTGGCGGAGCACGAATCGCTCGCCGCGGTCATCGCCAGCCACGACGCCGGCTTCGCGGACCGCTGGTGCCACCGCCGCATCGAACTGCCCCGGCTGGAGGAAGCGTCATGAACGAGGGGGCCATTGAACTCTCCGCCCTCGACGTGGGGCTTGCCGCGCTGCTGGTGCTCGTCGCCGGCGCGGTGAGCCTGGCGCTGCGGCTGCGGCTGGAAGGTCGGCTGGCGATCGCGTCGCTGCGCACGGTCGCGCAGTTGCTGCTGGTCGGCTACATCCTGCGCTGGGTGTTCGACCTCCAGTCGCCGCTGCTGATCGCCGCGGTGGTGGCGGTCATGCTCGTCGCCGCCAGCTTCGCCGCCGTGCGCCGGCCCAGCCGGGCGTATCCCGGCGTCACCGTGCGGGCACTGGTCACGCTCGTGCTCACCGGCATTCTGACGGTCTACATCGTCACGGGGCTGATCATCGACGCCCAGCCGTGGTACCGCCCGCAGTACCTCATCCCGCTGCTGGGCATGATCCTCGGCAACAGCCTCACGGGCATCTCGCTCGCCCTGGACACGCTGCTCGAGTCCCTGCACGGCCGGTGGCAGGAGGTGGAGACCGACCTCGCCCTCGGCGCGACCCGCTGGGAAGCCGCCACGCCGCCCCTGCGCGACGCCGTCCGCCGGGGGATGATCCCGATCATCAACACGATGATGGTCGTCGGCATCGTCTCCCTGCCCGGCATGATGACCGGCCAGATCCTCGAAGGCGCCGACCCGCTCAAGGCGGTGAGCTACCAGATCGTGGTCATGTTCATGCTCGCCGCGTCCACCGCCATGGGCTCGATCGGCGTCGGCCTGCTGACCTGCCTGCGCCTGTTCAACCACCGCCACCAACTCGTCGCCCGCGACGTGCGGATGCGGGAGTGATCGGCAACTCAGCATCCACACCCGGGGCGGCGCTGCGCTCTGCCCCGGCTTGGGACGGTATCGAGCCCGCCGCTTTCCGCCTCCCCTCTGTCTCCTTCCTCTGTGTTCATCTGTGTCTATCTGTGGCTCCCCCAACCGCGCCACCATCCCCGGCAAAACCGGAGGCGACCCCCTCTAATACGCACTCCGTGAAGTTTTAGCGCGCGTTCGGCGCTTGTTCGGTTGCGCCATG
>JBKHFW010000043.1:0-27160 GCA_046540025.1 Phycisphaeraceae bacterium | reverse complement strand
GAGATGCCAGCCGCTTTCATAATCTTCTAAACCGCAGGTCGGTGGTTCGAGTCCACCCGCGAGCGTTTCGGGTTCTGCCCCTGCCCCGCTGCCCCCCTCTTTTCCTGTAGCGCGCGACGAGCCTGGGCCGGCGCCATCTGGTGGTCCGGGCGCAGGGGCGACTCCGCCTTTCGGCAATGCCGGGGTGAACCCTTGTCGGCAGTGGAACTGAGGGGCGCCCCCAGGAACCGGGTGACGTCCCGCCCGGGGCGGTCGCCTAGGATCCTCCGCACGCTGCCGGGGGGCGATCCGGGCGGCGCGGCGGCGTTTTGCCCAGTTCGCGGGTCGGGATTCGAGCGGGCGAGGTGGCACGATGAGGCTGGTCGAGCGGGTGCGGTTGGTGGAGCAGGCGGCGCGGGATCTGGAGCGCTGCCTGGCGATTGACGTCGCCTTCGCTGAAGCATGGCGGGCACTGGCGGAAGCGCACGATCGGCTGGGGCATGCCGAGCAGGCGACGCGGGCGCGGGACATCGCCCGGCTCATCGAGACGCGGCTTCGCACGGGCGGGCGCACATGATCGGGTTGCTCACAGGTGTGCTGCTGGGCCCCTGCCTGCTCGGCAGCGTGGCGGCGGCGTTGATGGGCCTGCCGCGTTTGCGGGCGCGCTTTCGCGCCGCGCGGGCGGGCTGGCTGCTCGCGGCGGGGCCGGCTGCATCGCTGGGGGCGCTGATCGCGCTGACGCCGGGCGTGCTGGACGGGCAGCCGATCGCGGCGTCCCTGCCGTGGGCGCCGAGCCTGGGCATCGCGTGGGCGATCTACCTCGACGGGCTGAGCCTGCTGCTGGGGATGCTGATCGCTGCGATCGCGACGCTGGCGACGCTGTACGCCGGGTACTACTTCGAGGGCGATCGCGGGGCGTGGCGGTTTTTCGCCTATCTGCTGGGGTTCACGGCGTTCATGCTGGGGCTGGTGATTGCGGGCGACCTGGTGATGCTGTTCGTCTGCTGGGAGGGAACGAGCATCCTCTCGTTTCTGCTCATCGGCTACCAGGCGGCGAGCGCCGAGGCGCGGGCGGCGGCGCTGCGGGCGCTGCTCATCACCGGCGGAGGCGGCGTCGCCCTGCTGGCGGGGCTGCTGGCGCTGGGCGCCGAGGCGGGTTCGCTGGCGATCCCCGACGTGCTCGCCGCGGGGGATGTGCTGCGGGCGTCGCCGATCTACGGGCTCATGCTCGCGCTGGTGGCGGTCGGGGCGCTGACCAAGAGCGCGCAGTTCCCCTTCCACGCCTGGCTGCCCGGCGGCATGACCGCGCCGACGCCGGCGAGCGCGCTGCTGCACTCGGCCACGATGGTCAAGGCGGGGGTTTACCTGCTCGCCCGGCTGAACCCGGCGCTGGGGTTCACCGAGGCGTGGTTCTGGACGCTGACCACGCTGGGTGCGGCGACCATGCTCGTCGCCGCCGCGGCCGGGCTGTACCAGCGCGACCTCAAGGGCCTGCTCGCGTACTCCACCGTGGCGCAGCTCGGCGTGCTGATCATGCTGATCGGGCAGGACACGGGCATCGCCTTCAAGGCGCTGATCGTCGGCATCGTGGCGCACGCGCTCTACAAGAGCGCGCTGTTCCTGCTCGCGGGCATCGTCGATCACGCGGCGCACACGCGAGACCTCGACCGGCTGGGCGGGCTCGCCAGGCGCATGCCCTGGACTGCGGGGCTGACGATCCTGGCCGCGGCGTCGATGGCGGGGCTGCCGCCGCTGTTCGGGTTCCTCGCGAAGGAGACGCTGATCGCCACGGCGACGCACCCCACCCTGCCGGCGCTGGTGGCGTGGGCGCTGACGGGGGCGGTCGTGCTGGCGGGCGGGCTGATCTTCGCGCAGGCGGGGACGCTGGCGATCGAGACTTTCTTCGGCGAGCCGGGCGATCCCCGCGCGGCCGAGCAGGCGCACGACCCGCCGACGCGGATGCTGCTCGCCCCGGCGATTCCCGCGGTGCTGTCGGTGTTCGTGGCGCTGCTCGACCCGCCGGGGCTGGCGACGCTGTTCGCCGCGGCGTCGCAGGCGGCGTTCGGCAGCGAGGTGAAGGTGTCGCTGACGCTGTGGACGGGGCTGAACCTGCCGCTCATGCTCAGCGGCGCGGCCGTGGCGCTGGGGCTGGTGCTGCTCGCCTGGCGGGCCCGGGTGCGGCAGGTTCTCGCGCGGTCGAGGGTCGGCACGGGCAGCGACGCGCTGTACCGGATCGGGCTGCGCGGGATCGACGGCGCGGCGTGGCTGGTGACGCGGGGGCAGAACGGTCAGCTCAGGCGGTATCTCCTCGTCATGCTGCTCGGCATCGGGGGGCTGCTGCTGATCGCAGGCACGCCGGGCTGGCCCGACGCGTGGGGCCGGGCGTGGGGGATTGGTGCGCAGACGCTGCTGATGGCGCTGGCGCTTGGGTGGACGGTCGTGTCGGCGGCGATGATCGCGCTGTTGCGGCGGGACCTGCACGCGATTCTCGCCTACAGCGCGGCCGGGCTGGGCACGGCCGGCGTGTTTCTGCTTCTGCCCGGGCCGGACCTGGCGCTGGTGATGCTCGTGGTGGAGGTGTTGACGGTGGTGGTGCTGGTGCAGGCGCTGCTGCGGATGCCGCCCGAGGCGAGGCGGCAGGCGGACGCGCTGCGCGAGCGTCCGGGCGATCTGGTGCGTGACGGGGTGGTCGCGGCGGCGGCCGGGGCGGTGGTGGCCGTGGCGGCGCTGGGGCTGACGGCGACGCATCCGCGTGACAGCCGGATCGCGCCTTACGTGCTGGCGAACGCGAAGGCGGAGGTGGGTGCGGCCGACGCGGTGGGGTCGATCATCATCGACTACCGGGCGACGGACACGCTCGTGGAGATTGCGGTGTTCGCCCTGGCGTGCTTGGGGGCGATGACGCTGATCCAGTACGCCTCGCCGGCCGCGGGCGATCCGGAGGCGGAAGCGCGGGGCGAGGCGCAGCGGGCACTGCTGCGCACGCCGATGATGCAGCTTCTGGCGTTGGCGGTGCTGCCGTTTGCGCTGGTGCTGGCGGCGACGCACGTCATGTTCGGGCACGGGCAGCCGGGCGACGGGTTCACGGCGGGCGTGATCGCGGCGCTGGCGGCGGGTTTCTGGCTCGCCGTGATGGGCCGGGGACGCGGGCCGATGGCGCTGCGCTGGCTGCGTCCGGTGGCGCTGATGGCGGGCGGATTGGCGCTGGTGCTGTCGGCGGCGGTGTCGGCGTGGGGGTTGGCGGGGTCGTTTTTCGCGCACGTCGATTTCGGCAGGCGGCTCGGCATTCCCCTGCCGGAGGGGTTTGCGCTGAGCACGAGCCTGCTGTTCGAGCTGGCGATCGCGCTGGTCGTGCTCGGGGCGGCGGCGATGCTGCTGGCCACCCTGTCGCCCGAGCGGGAGCGGCTGAGGCGAAGACCAGCGGGAAAGGAGGCCGGCGGATGAGCATCGTCTACGCGGCGGCGATCGGCGCGCTGTTCGGGCTCGGCGTGTTCCTGCTGCTCAGGCGGAACGTGATCCGCTCGGCGATCGGGCTGACGCTCGTGGGCAGCGCGGTGAACCTGTTTCTCGTCTTCGCGGGAGCCTCCCAGGCCACCGCCCCGCCTTACGCGGGGGTCGAGGGGCAGCCGGCCGACCCGCTGCCGCAGGCGCTGGTGCTCACGGCGATCGTGATCGGCCTGGGCGGGTTCGCCTTCGTGCTGGCGGCGCTGGTCATCTTTGCCGTGCGCTACCGCACGGCCGACCTCGACCGGATCGACCGGCTGAAACACTGAAGAGGCCCATGAACACGTGGCTGGACCATCTCGTGCTGCTGCCGGTGCTGCTGCCGCTCGCGGGCGTGGCGGCGGGGCTCGCGCTGTGGCGCCGGCCGCGGGCGGGCGCGTGGGCGGTGCTGCTGGCGATGGGGCTGGCGCTGGGCTTTTCCAGCGTGCTGCTCGCCGTGGTGCTCGCGTGGGGCGAGCCGGTCGTGCTGCGGCTCGGCGGCTGGCCCGAGCCGGTGGGGATCGTGCTGGTGGGCGACGTGCTGGCGGCCGCGATGGCGGTGATGAGCCAGCTCGTCCTCTTCGCCGGCATCCTTTACGGGCTGGGCTGCCACGACAAATGCGCGAGATACCCGGCCTTCTTCCCGCTGTTCTCGGCCCTGGGTGCGGGGCTGACGGGGGTCATGCTGACGGGGGATCTGTTCAACTTTTTCGTCTTCGCCGAGCTGCTGGTGATTTCCGGCGCAGCCCTGACCGCCGTCTCCGACGACCGCACGGGGACGGAGGCGGCGTACAAGTATTTCTACATCAGCATGGTGGCGGCGATCGCCCTGCTGCTGGCGAGCGGTAGTCTGTATGCGACCTGCGGCACGCTGAACTTCGCCGAGCTCGCTCGGGCGCTCGCGGCCGGTCCGGCGGCGGGGCTCGCCCGGTTCGGCATGGTCATGCTGCTGGCGGCGATGATGGTCAAAAGCGCCGTGCTGCCGCTTCACTTCTGGCAGCCCGATTTTCACACCGCCGCCCCGACCCCGGTGCACGCCGTGCTGTCGTCGGTGGTGGTGAAGGTGGGGATTTACGGCTTCATCCGCATGACCACGCTGCTGTTCGTCGCCGATGCGGAGCTCATTCGGCAGATCCTGCTCGTGCTCGGCAGCGCCGGCGTGCTCTTCGGCAGTCTCGGCGCGACGGGCACCTATGACGCCAAGCGGATGCTCGCCTACTCCACGCTGGGCCAGCTCGGGTTCATCCTCGTCGCCCTGGGCTGGGGCAGTGCGGCGGCGCTGGCGGCGGCGATCGTGTTCGCGGTGAACCACAGCCTCGCCAAGGCGGCGATGCTCATGCTCGCCGGCGCGGTCGCCAGCCGGGCGCCGGTGAAGTCCGCGGCGTTCAGCGTGATCACCGGCCTCGGCCGCTACCGCCTGTTCGCGGGGGCGTTGTTCCTGCTGGGCGGCATGGCGCTGGCTGGGCTGCCGCCCACCAACGGGTTCATCAGCAAGCTGATGGTCTTTCAAAGCGGCATCGCCGGCGGACACTGGGGGGCCCTCGCGCTGCTCGTGCTGGCGAGCGTGGTGAGCCTCGTCTACGTCGGCCGATCTTTCCAGGCGATCTGGTGGCAGACGCCGCCGGCGGACGTGCAGCCCAAGCCGTACGGCGACGCGCTGCTGGCGCCGACGCTGCTCATCGGCGGCTGCGTCGTACTGGGCGTCTGGCCGACGCCGCTGGTGCGCCTGGCGGAGGGGGCGAGTCTATGGTTAACCGATCCCGAGCCCTACATCCGTGCGGTGCTCGGGCCCTGACCGGGAGGCGACGATGAACCGGCTGATCCTGCAGACCCTGCCGCTCTGGCTGCTCTACCTCGCCCTCACCGGCGAGGCGGGGCCGGCGAACCTGGCGGTCGGCGCGATCGTCGCGGGGGCGGTCACGCTGCTGCTGCCCCGGCCGCGGGTGCGGCGGAGCACCCGATCGCTGATTGCGGCCGGGCCCCGGCTGGGGTGGTACCTGCTCGTGCTGACGTGGGACGTCGTGCTCAACGGGCTGGTCGTGGCGTGGGTGGTGCTGCATCCGCGGATGCCGATTCGGCCGGGCTTCGTGACCATCCGCGCCGACTCGCCCAGCCGATGGCTGCACGCGGTGGCGGCGCACGGGATCAACCTCGCCCCGGGGCAGATGGTGGTCCGCATCACGCGGCCGGGCGCGCTGCGGACGCACTGCCTCGATGCGGGTGATCCTGAGCGGGTGCGGCGGTCGCAGCGGCCCCGGCTTCGCCTGATCGGCCGCATTCTCGGGGAGGACGTGCGATGAGCCCGCTTCTGCGCTGGATGATCGACGTGGCGGTCGGGGTGCATCTGCTGCTGCTTCTGGTGGCGGCGGTTCGGCTGTGGACGCCGCGGGAGGCGGTGAACCGGCTGCTCGCCGCCGACCTGCTGGGCGTGCTGGCGATCTCGCTGATGCTGCTGCTGGCGCTGCGCACGGGCAGCGGCCTGCTGGTGGACGTGGCGCTTGGGCTGGCGGCGGTAGGGTTCGCGGCGACGATCCTGCTCGCGCGGTACGTCGCCTGGGCCGGGCGCGAGATACCGAAGGGGGGCGAAGGGCATGAATGACGCACTGGAGACCCTGGCGGCGATTTCGGTGGCGGCGGGCACGTTCTTTGCGGTGGTGGGCGTGCTGGGGATGCTTCGGCTGCCCGACGTCTACTGCCGACTGCACGCGGCGGGGAAGGTGAGCGTGTTCGGCACGTCGCTGCTGGCGCTGGCGTGCCTGTTTGCCGGCGTCGGGGTGTGGGGCCGGGAGCTGCTGCTGATCGGCCTGCTGGCGGTGGCGGGGCCGGTTTTGAGCCACGCGATCGGGGCCGCGGCGTGGCGTCTGGGCCAGCGCGGCGCTGGCAGCGGGGGCAGATCGGCGGGCGGCGAAGCTTGATCTCGCCCCAGCCGGCGGGAGAGTAAACAGCGCCCCCGTCTGCGGCGAGGTCGCCGCGAGGACGGCCTGACGTGCCGAGAAGAGGAGGAGCAGGGTTGAAAACCGTCGAGACGTTCCCCCACCGCGTGCGCACCATCGAACACACCATGATCCCCCTGCCGGACGGCACCCGCCTGGCGGCGAAGATGTGGATGCCCGAGGACGCCGAGCAGAACCCCGTGCCGGCCATTCTCGAGTACATCCCCTATCGCAAGCGGGACGGCACGTCGATCCGGGACTCGATGATGCACCCCTACCTCGCCGGCCACGGCTACGCCTGCGTGCGCGTCGATCTGCGCGGCAGCGGCGAGTCGGACGGCGTGCTCCGCGACGAGTATCTCGAGCCGGAGCTCGAGGACGGCGAGCGGGTCATCGAGTGGATCGCCGACCAGCCCTGGTGCGACGGCGGCGTGGGCATGATGGGCATCTCCTGGGGCGGGTTCAACGGGCTCCAGATCGCCGCGCGGGGGCCCGAGGCGCTCAAGACGATCATCACCCTCTGCTCGACCGACGACCGCTACGCCGACGACGTGCACTACATGGGCGGCTGCCTGCTCAGCGACAACCTGTCGTGGGCGTCGACCATGTTCGCCTACAACACCGCCCCGCCGGACCCGGCCCTGGTCGGCGACCGCTGGCGCGAGATGTGGCTCGACCGGCTCGAGCACAGCGGCCTCTGGCTGGAGAAGTGGCTCAGTCACCAGCGGCGCGACGACTACTGGAAGCACGGCTCGATCTGCGAGCAGTGGGGCTCGGTGCAGATCCCGGTGATGGCGGTGGGCGGCTGGGCCGACGCCTATACGAACGCCATCTTCCGCATGATGGCCAACCTCGAAGGCCCGCGGCAGGGGCTGATCGGCCCGTGGAGCCACAAGTACCCCCACATCGGCGTGCCGGGGCCGGCGATCGGCTTTCTTCAGGAAGCGCTGCGCTGGTGGGACCACTGGCTCAAGGGCAGGGAGACCGGCATCATGGATGAGCCGATGCTCCGGACCTACATGCAGGAAAGCGCCCCGCCCGCGACCGGCTACAACCGCCGGTCCGGACGCTGGGTGGGCGAGCCGAGCTGGCCCTCGTCGAACGTGTACGAGCTGGGCTACAAGCTCGGCGTCAAGCGCGAGCTGCGCCCCGAGCAGGAAGAGGTCGAGAAGGGGGCGCTGCCGATCCAGTCGCCGCTGTCGCTGGGACAGTTCGGCGGCAAGTGGTGCTCCGAGGCCGCCCCGCCCGACCTGCCCGACGACCAGCGCGAGGAAGACGGCGGGGCGCTCGTTTTCGATACCGAACCGCTGGACGAGCGCCTCGAGATCCTCGGCGCGCCGGTCGTCGAGCTGGAGCTGAGCTCCAACCAGCCCGTGGCCATGGTGGCCGTGCGGCTGTCGAACATCCTGCCCAGCGGGCGGATCACGCGGATCAGCTACGGCCTCTTGAACCTGACGCACCGCCACGACCACGAGAACCCCCAGCCGCTCGAGCCGGGCAAGCGGTACAAGGTGCGCTTCGAGCTCAACAACGTTGCCCAGGCGTTCCCGGCCGGGCACCGCATCCGCCTGGCGATCTCGACGTCCTACTGGCCGCTGGTCTGGCCCGCGCCCGAGCCCGAGACACTGAACATCCACACCGGCTCGAGTCGGCTGATCCTCCCCGCCCGGCCGCCACGCGAGGAGGACGAGAAGCTGGAGATGCCCCCCGCCGAGGCGTCGCCGCCCGTGCCGCACACGAGGATCGAGCCCGGCGAAGGCCAGTGGCGCGTCATCCGCGACCTCGCGAAGGACGAGTCCTGCCTCGAGGTCATCAAGGACAAGGGCAAGATCCGCTTCGACGAGATCGACTGGACCGTCAGCAACCGGGCCGTGGAACGCTACAGCGTGCAGCACGACGACCTCGGCACGCTGCGCGGCGAAACGCAGTGGGTGCGCACCTTCTCCCGGGGCAACTGGGAAGTCAAAACCGTGACCCGCACCGTACTGACCTCCACCGAAACGGACTTCCACCTGCAGGCCGACCTCGACGCGTTCGAGAACGACGCCCGCGTTTTCTGCAAGACGTGGAACCGCTGTATCCCCCGCGACCACGTCTAGTCGTGCTCCGCCCAGAGCGGTGGCGACGACCCCCCCCAGTCTCTACCATCAAACGCGCGAAGACGAGAAAGCGACCAGGCAGGAGACGCCGACATGGCCAGACCGCTGTTTGAACCGGATACCGTGGGCGAAGGCAATCTCGCCGAGCTGAGCAGGGTTGTCAAAGGCGCGATCGTCAGCAAGCCGCTGATCGACACCGGCCCGCTCAAGCAGATCCTCTTCTCCATGGATGCCGGGCAGGAGATTTCCGAGCACAAGGCCCCCTTCCCCGCCACCGTGCAGATCCTCGTCGGCCGGGTGCGGCTCACCGTGGAGGAAAAGAGCTACGAGCTCGGGCCCAACGACTGGCTGTTCATGCCCCCCAACGCGCCGCACGACCTGCTCACCGTCGACGAGCCGGTGCAGTTCCTGCTCACCCTGGTCAAGGCGTAGGCGGCCGGCTGCCGGGGCTGAGCAACTGACGTCGCATGGGCTGGGGTGAGGTAAACGCTGTGGCTGCCCCCTCCCGGCAGAGCGGCAGAGCCGGGGGCTGAGGAGACAGCCTCACTGGCCGTCCTCGAGATCGCCCGGCTCCACCACCGTCAGCTCGGGGCCGATGCGATGCTCCGGCGACAGCGGCTCGAGCGACTGGCGGTGCCCGGTGATCTGGTCCTCCACCAGTCCGCGCTCGATCAGCTCCCGCTCGGGCACGCCGCCCAGGTCGCCGATCTCCTCGATCCACCGCTCCAGCGCTGCCGAGAGTCGATCGCGCCGGCCCCGCGCCACGGGATCGTCCGCGAGGTTGTTCACGCACCTGGCGTCGAGGCGCAGGTCGTACAGCTCCTCTTCCGGCTTCGTCTCCTGCATGAACAGGGCGTCGCTGCCGGCGAGCTGCCCCGCCGCGCGCAGTCGGCGGAGCTCCTGCATCGTCGGCAGGTGCTCGATGTACTTCAGCCGCTGGGCATAGGGGATCTGCGGGTAGAAGTTGCGCACGTAGAGCCACTCGCCGTCGCTGACCACGCGCACGCGGTCGAAAGCCTCGTCCATCCGGTCGCGGCCGCCGAAGACGTACTTCCTCGGCTCGTCGGCGTCCGGGCCCAGGAAGACCTGCCCGTCGTAGCTTTCGGGGATCTCCGCCCCCGCCAGCGAGAGGATCGTCGGGGCGATGTCCGTCCACGACACCAGCTCGTCCCGCGTGCTGCCCGCCTCGATGCCCGGGCCGCGCACGATCAGCGGCATGCGCAGCCCCGGCGCGTAGGGCCAGCGCTTCTCCCGCGGCAGCCCCCGGCCGTGGTCGGCGAGGAAGATGACGAAGGTGTTCTCCGCCTGCCCCGACGCAGCGAGCGCGTCGAGAATCCCGCCCATCTGCCGATCGAGCTCCGCGATGTTGTCGTAATGCCGGGCGATGTCCTCGCGCACCGCCGGGGTGTCGGGCAGGTAGTCCGGCAGGGGCACCGCGTCGGGATCGGTCTGCCGGGGCGGGCGGGGCTCGAACTGCAGGAACCAGCTTCGCGGCCGACTCTCGCCCTGCCCCTCGTCGGGCCACATCGTGCTCTCGTGGGTGATGCCGATGTTCTGGTACAGCAGCCACGGCTTGTCCGGCAGATCGCCCGAACGCAGCCGATCCTGCCACATCTCGTCGTCGTCGCGCCAGCCTTCGGTGGGATCGAGGTTGAAGTCGAGCTTCGTCGGCCAGGAGACGTGGTACCCCGCGTCGCGCAGCTCGTGCGTGAACAGCCGCGGCGGGTCGAGCAATCGGCTGCGCATGTGGTGCGTGCCGATCTTCATCGGGTACTGCCCCGTCACCAGTGCCGAGCGCGACGGGGCGCAGACCGGCGACGTCGTCCACGCCTGATCGAACCGGCAGCCCTCGCTGGCGAGGCGGTCGAGGTGGGGCGTCTGCGCGACGGGATCGCCGTAGCAGGCGAGGTATCGCCCGGTGTCTTCGCCGATGATGAACAGAAAGTTGGGACGTTCGCCGCTTGCTGCCATGGTCAGGTCTCCCTGGGTGCTGCCCGCACTATCGCGGCTGCCGGGCAGGCGTGCAAGTCAGCCGTTCATGCGCCAGATCGCGAAGTTGAGCGCTCCCGCGAAGCTCACCCAGAGGAGGTAGGCAATCATCAGGCCCGCCGCGGGCCAGCTCACCCGGGCGAACAGCACGGCCGTCGCCAGGATCGCCGCCCAGAGCGCGACCAGCTCGGCAAGCGCCGCCCCCGGCAGCCGCAGGCCGAAGAAAATCCCCGACCACGCCACGTTCAGCACCAGTTGCAGGCCGAACACCCCCAGCGCCCAGGGCGAGCCGCTCCAGCCCGCCTTCCGCCACACCAGCCACGCCGCGACCGCCATCATCGCGTACAGCAGCGTCCACACCGGGCCGAACAACCAGTCGGGCGGCGTCCACGTCGGCCGAGCGAGCTGCTGATACCACGTCCCCACCGACTGAACCGTCAGCAGCGACCCCAGCGCCGCCGCGGCGAAGCAGACGACCAGCAGTCCGATCAAAACGCCTGCGCTGCGCATGACCTCTCCTTTCGTCACGCCCCCGGGTCATGGTAGCTCGCCCTCGCCGCCACGGAAGCCGCGCCAGCTCACGCCGCCGGCCTTGTGAACGGTCAGCTCCACCATTCCCAGCTCCTCGCTCACCAGCCGCACCACGTCCCGCTCGGCCAGCAGCGGCGCCCAGCGGTCCCGCCCCCGCCGGCGGCCGCGCGATTCGAGCACCACCCCCGGCCGAACCGCCTCCAGCCAGTCGAGCGACGCGCGGTGGAATCCGCCGTGATGCGGCAGCGGTGCCACGTCCGCACGCAGATCGTCGCCGCGATCGAGCAGCGCCCGCGTGAGCGTTTCGCCCGCGTCGCCGCAGTAGAGCAGCCGCGCGTCGCCCGCCGTGATGCGCAGCACGATCGACGCCTCGTTGCCCGGCTCGCCCGGCGTATCGGGCTCGGGCCAGAGCACCTCCAGCCGGCCCGCCCCAAGCGTCTCCTCCCAGCCGCGGGTGACGCTCGCGATCTCCACCCCCGCCTCGCGCAGCGCGCCCACCAGCGTCGCCGCCGCCCTCGGCTGCGCCTCCGCCTCGCGCAGAAGCTGCGGCGTCGTCAGCACTCGGCCGACGGACATCCGCTCCACCACGGCCGGCACGCCGGCGAAGTGGTCGATGTCCGCGTGCGAGATCACCAGCGTGTCGATCCGCCGCACGCCCAGCGCCCGCAGGGCGGGGACGACCTGCTCGCGGCCGACCTCGTAGTTCCCCCGCGAGCCGCAGTCGAACATCAGCGTGTGCCCGGGCAGTTGAACGAGATGACACGACCCCCCGCCGACGGAGAACATTACCCCCCGGGCTGCCGGCTCGCCCGCCGAGCCCGACCACGGCGCGGGCCGCTGGGCCAGCACCGCCCAGCCGGCGACGAGTCCGATGCACGCCGCGCCCGCGATCCGCCGCTGCTGAAAGCGCCCGCCCAGCACCGCCGCCCCGGCCCCGATCGCCGCCAGCGTCCAGGCGACCGACACGGGCCTGCCCAGCATCACCGCCGCCCCCGGCGCGGCAGCGCCCAGCTCAGCGAGCTTCAGCATCGCCCACCCCAGCCACTCGGCCGGCGCCGCCAGCAGCCCCGACGCCGCCGGCGCGATCAGCCCGACCAGCATCTTGAGATACCCCGCCCCCAGCACGACCGGCGCAAGCACCGCCGCCAGCACCGCCCACACCACCGCCCGCGGGCTGATGATCCCGAAATGGTGCGCCACCAGCGGCATGGCAATCACGCACGCCACCACGTTCGCCGCGACCAGTTGCGCCCCGCGCCGCCTGAGCTGCCACCACGCGCCCCGCCGCTCCGGCTCCACCAACGCCGCCGGACCGAGCCGCTGCGCCAGCGCCGGCGTGAACCGCACCAGCCCCGCCACCACGGCGAAGCTGAGCTGAAACCCAGGCGAAAACAGATCCGTCGGCCAGGCGATCAGCACGACCACCGCCGCCAGCGCCAGCAGCCCCATCGGCGTCGTCCGCCGACCGCTCGCGTAGCCGATGCAGAGCAGCGACGCCATGATCGCCGCCCGCATGATCGGCACGCGCATCGGCAGCGCCAGCAGATACAGCCCCAGCACCGCCAGCAGCACCGCCGTCGCTCGCGACGGCCGGGCCACCACCGCCTGCACCACCAGCCCCAGCAGAATGATGAAAATCCCCACGTGCGTCCCGCTGATCGACAGCAGGTGCGCCAGCCCCGACACCCGGAAGTCCTCGTACACCGCCTCCAGGGGCACGCTCCACCGCCCCAGCAGCACCGCCTCGAGCAGCGCCAGCTCCCGGGTTCCCGCATCCATCCGCTCCCGCAAACCGCCCAGCAGCGCCTCGTGCACCGTCCGCCGGGCGAGCTCCACCGCCCCGCCCGCACTGTCCGCGCGCAGCGGCGCGACGAGCTGCCAGTTCGCCCGCGTCTCGAGATATAGCTTCGCCCCGACGCCCTGGCGCGTCAGGATCTCGCGATAGTCCGGCTCACCCGGATTGGCCGGGCCTTCCAGCCCCGACAGCCACCCGGTTGCCCGGATCGTCCGCCCCCGGCGGAGCGAGGCGTCCGCCTCGGCGAGGTACACCTGCACCCGCCCCGCCGCGGGCGACGCCTCGCCGCCGCGCACGATCGACGCCGCCTCCAGCACGAAGCTCGTGCCGGGCGTGCGGTAGCTGAACTCGGCAAAGGGGCCGGTCTCCCCGGCCAGCAGCCGCGGCTCGCCCACCACTCGGCCGGTGATGCTCGCAAGCTGCGGCTCGGCCGTCGCCCATCTGGAAACGTCATGCTCGCTCAGCCGCTCGGCCCGGACGACGTACCACCCCGCCCCCAGCGCCACGACCCCGGCAAGCCCGAAATGCAGCGCCCCGCGCCATCGGCCGCGAAGATGGCACACGGCCGCCCCCGTCAGGGCGGCCCCCGCAATCCCCAGCCACACCGCCCCCGTCGGCCACGTTCGGCCGAGCGCGATGCCGAGCATCCACAGCAGCGCCAGGATCACCAGCGGCCGACCCGGCCCCCCTCCAGGCTCGCTGCCGTCGCGACTCGCCACCACCCCCTCCTTCGGCGTGTGCTAGGTCAGCCGCTCCATCAGGTCGGCCGTGTCCGCCAGCAGCAGCCCCGCCATCAGCCCGGCCACCCGGCCGCTGAGCTCGAGGTTCGTCGCCACGTCGTGAAGCTGCTGGTCGGCGAAGATGACCGTGTTCGCCGACAGCATGAACGCCGCCGTCCCCCACGGCTCATAGGTCGTATAGTCCGGCTGGGTATAGTCGAGGTGATACCCCGCCGCCTCGATCAACCGCGCCCGCCAGCCGGGCCGGTTCGTCTGCTGCACCAGGTGCGCCAGGGCGTGCAGCCCCGCCAGCTCCTGGTAGGTCCATGCGTCGAGCTGATCCTCCGGCCCCTGGTGGTGCAGCGACCCCGCCCGGCCGGGCTGAACGAGGATCTCGTCCACCGCCTCCGCCGCCCCCTCGGCAATCGCCGGGTCGCCCAGCAGATGGGCCGCCTCAATGCGGCAGAGCTCGCGCCACAGCCGAACCGCGAGAAAATCCCGCCCCGCGTCGAGCTCCCGCGTCAGCGGCTCCACCGCCACGCGCAGCGCCGCCAGGCAGGCGTCCCGCACGCCGCCCGTCAGCGCGCCGCCGCACTTCCGCCACGCCGCGAAATGCAGGTGCAGCGCCAGCGGGTAATACACCGGCCGACTCTGCTGCGTCAGCGTCACCAGCCGCGGCGGGTTCTCTCCGCCCGACCGCGCCGTCTGCGCGAGCCCCTCGACCGTCCCTTCCAGCGCCGCCTCGGCCCGGCCGCAGTCCAGCAGACCGGCCGCCGCCGGCCAGCCCAGCGACATCTGCCCCGGCCCCACGCGGAGCCCCTCGCGCTCGGCCGCGTCCAGAGCGGAACCGGCCAGGGACGCGACAATCGCACGGTAGCGGCTAGAATCAATTCCCGACATGGCCCCAATCGTAGAAGGAACCGCCGCCATGGCCAAATGGATCGACATCGGACCCGCCCAGGATTTCACCCCCGGCAGCCGCCAGACGGCCGACGTGGGCGAGCACGAACTCGTCGTCTTCAACGTCGAAGATCAGCTCTACGCCGTCAACAACGTCTGCCCCCACGCCGGCCTGCCGCTCGAAGACGGCGAGGTCGCCGGTCGCATTATCACCTGCCCGTTTCACGGCTACACCTACGACCTCAAGTCCGGCCGAAACGTGGACCGGCCCCACGACGAGCCGCCCGTGAGCACCTTCCCCGTCCGCGAGCACGACGGCCGCGTCGAGGTGCAGATGGCCGGCCACGGCGACGGCAGCGACAACGGCGAAGGTGAAGGTGAGGGCCCCGAGGACGAGTCCGGCGAAGAAGACGCCCAGCGCGGCCCCGCCCCGGTCGAAACCCCCGCTGAGGGCGACGAAGGCCCCCCCTGCGAGCCCGAAGAAGAGCCCGGCCCGCCCACGGCCCCCGAGTGCCCCGAGGGCTACGAAGACCGCCCGCCGACCCGCGGAACGCCGCAGTAAACGCTGGCTGTCGCCAACGCGCCACCCAGACCCACGATCGGCCGAGGGGGCCGAGAACATCATGCAGGACGTCATCGACCAGCTCGAAAAGCAGCAGGCTGCTGCGCAGGCCCGCCTCGAGGATCTCGTGCGCATCCCCAGCGTGAGCACCGACCCCGACTTCGCCGAGCACATCCAGGCCGCCGCCGCGTGGGTCGCCGGGCACCTCGAGCTCAGCGGCCTCAGCGCCGAGATCCTCCCCACCGCCGGCCACCCGGCCGTGCTCGCGCAGACACGCGACGAACATGTGGAGAACCCGGCCGCCCCGCGGCTGCTCTTCTACGGCCACTACGATGTCCAGCCGCCCGACCCGCTGGAGCTGTGGACCTCCGAGCCCTTCGAGCCGACCGTCCGCGACGGCAAGCTGTTCGGCCGAGGCGTCAGCGACGACAAGGGCCAGGTCATGTGCTTCCTCGAGGCCCTGCGCGCCTGGCACGACGCCGGCCGCAAGCTGCCCGGCCCCGTCACCGTGCTCATCGAGGGCGAGGAAGAGGTCGGCAGCGAAAACCTCCCCGCCTTTCTCCGCCAGCACCAGGACCGACTCGCCGCCGACGTCGCCGTCATCAGCGACACCAGCATGTGGGCCCCGGGCGAGCCGTCCATCGTCTACGCCCTCCGCGGCCTGCTCTACTTCGACATCCAGCTCCACGGACCCAGCCGGGACCTGCACTCGGGCGTCTACGGCGGCACCATCGCCAATCCCGCCACCATCCTCACGAAAATCCTCGGCGGCCTGTTCGACGACAGCCACCGCGTCACCGTCCCCGGCTACTACGACGACGTCCTGCCCGTCTCCAGCGAAGAACGCGAGCAGTGGTCCCGCCTCGAGTTCGACGTCGACCGCTACCTCCAGAGGATCGGCGCCAGCCAGCCCTTCGGCGAAGCCGGCTACTCCACCCTCGAACGCCGATGGGCACGCCCCGCCTGCGACGTCAACGGCCTCTACGGCGGCTACGGCGGCAAGGGCGCCAAAACCGTCCTGCCCAGCTTCGCCGGCGCCAAGGTCAGCTTCCGGCTCGCCGCCAACCAGAAGCCCGACCGCATCGCCGAGGCGTTCAAAAGCTGGCTCACGAGCCACGATACCCACGGCCTGACGTGGAAGATCACCGAGCACGGCCGGGCGGCGCCGGTCGCCACACCCACCGACTCCGCCTGGGTCGCCGCCGCCACCGCCGCCATCGAACAGAGCGCCGGCCGAAAGCCCGTCCTCGTCCGCGAAGGCGCCACCATTCCCGTCGTCGCCGAGTTCAAGGATCTGCTCGGCCTCGACAGCCTGCTCATCGGTTTCGGACTCAACAGCGACAACATCCACAGCCCCGACGAACACTTCGGCCTCGACCGCTACCGGCTCGGCTGCCGAACCCACGCCGCCCTGCTCGCGAAGCTCGCGGACGTCGCCGACTGACCCGCCCCGGCCCATACCCCCTTGCCAGCACGCCTTCCGGGGCGCATAGTGGAGCTGCGCCCCCACCCGGGCGGCGCCGACTTTCGTCCCCCCCCAGGAGGCAGAATCGTGACACGCTTCTCCAGATCCCCGCTTCGGCTGATCCACCTGCTCGCCCCGCTCGCCCTCGCCGCCATGCTCCTGCCCGCCCTCGCCGGCCAGGCCCAGGCGCAGGAGGACGAGCCCATCCTCATCGGCCAGAACTTCTGGGCCGTGCCCTGGGGCGGCTCCGACCCCTTCCAGCCCGGCTTCCGCGACGTGGAAGGCCCCGACCCCTTCAAGCCCGGCTTCATCGAGGAGGTCACGCCCTACCACATCATCCGCTTCATGGACTGGAACCACACCAACAGCCACGTCGGCGAGAAGGAAGGTTTCCAGGTCGACGACTTCGAGTGGATGAGCCGAAAGCAGAAAGACGACCCCAACCAGATGCTCGTCGCCTACGAGTGGCAGGTGGACGCGGCGAACCGCACCAACTCCCACGGCTGGTTCAACGTGCCCGAAGGCGTCAACGCCGACTACTGCCTCCGCCTCGCCATCCTCGTCAAGACCGGCGTGGACATGCTCGACATCGACCTCGCCCCCTACCAGGGCAAGCTGGACACGATGACCGCGGAGGACTTCGTCGAGGCCGGCGGCAAACAGACAGGCGACCCGCTCGCCGAGCACCTTCGCGCCTACCTCGAGTTCTCCAACGAAACCTGGCTCTTCCAGTGGGACGACATGAAGCGCCTGGGCGAGGAGATGGGCCTCGGCCCCAACGAGTACCACGCCTACATGTCGGTCCGCCTCTTCGACGCCTTCGAGCAGGTGTTCGGGGAAGACTCCGAGCGCATCCGCACCGTCATGGCCGGCCAGGCCGGCAACTGGTGGCACGGCGACAAGCGGCTCGAGCCGATCTACGACGAGAACCACCCCAGGCACGACGTGATCAACCCCGGCCTGATCGACGGGGTCGACGCCTACGCCATCGCGACCTACTGGGGCGAGTCCCCGCGCGAGCAGCTCGACCGCTGGCTCAAGCACAAAAGCAAGGTCGTGGACAAGTACGACGTCGATTTCTACTTCTACGAAGGCGGCAACGGCGACGCCATGCCCAAGGGCGGCGTCGGCCTGGGCCCGGTCAAGGACCCGGCCATGTACGACGCGTACGAAGTCTACTTCCGCACGCTCCGCGAGGCCGGCTTCACCGAAGGCTGCCACTACATGCACTCGGGCGGCCGGGAGTGGGCCTGCATTCCCGAAAACGGCGTCGGCATCGACCGGGCGCGCGAATACTCCAAGTACCGCGCCCTCGTCGACCACGCCGCGAAGACCCCCCTGCCGGGCGAGGGCGAGTAAGCCGGCCGGCAGAATCTCGACCAGCCACGAAAGGCACCCCCCGGCGGGGTGCCTTTTCCATGCGCCACCCGCACGCATGCGCAGACCAAATCATTTTAGCGCAGACACTGGCCTCGGCTGGCGGAGACGCTTACATTGGAAAGCAGCCGTGACGGCACGGCTCACCATTCTTCGGCCCAGGGAGGGGGCCTGTCACGTCTGTTCGGGGAAACGCCCGCATCCAAGGGGCGCTTCATCTCTTTTTTCGCCAGTTCTGGCACATCCGATTGGAGGAAAACAATGGGTAAATCGTTCTGTCTGGCCATCGCAGCCGCTCTGTCGCTCGCGGTGAGCAGCGCCCACGCGCAACTCGCGGAGTGGACCATGCCCGATCCGGAAAACCGCAACGACGTCACCGTCGACGCCAGCTACGTCGACACCTCGCTGATCGAATCCCCGGTCACCCTCGCCGCCGGCAGCGGCCTGGGCGCCCGCACCCACGCGGACGAAACCGGCTGGTCCTACATCGGCTTCAACCAGGCCAGCATCGAAGACGCCATGGCCGACAACGACTACGTCGGCTTCACCCTCACTCCGCTGGGCAGCGTGGGCATCGACAGCCTCAACACGAAGCTCTTCTTCCGTGAGGCCGAGGAAGGCCAGATGTCGCTGCAGCTCTTCGCCAGGCAGGCGAGCGACACCGACTTCGCGGCCGTGAGCGACCTGGTCGTCATCGGCGACGTCGGCGTGGGCAACGAACGCCACTTCGACCTCGACTTCGGCATCGACATGACTGTCAGCGAGGCGGTCGAGTTCCGTCTCGCGATGATCAACCGCGACGCGTCGCAGTACAACATGGTCAGCTTCGGCGGCGCTGCCGGCGAACCAGGCATGACCCTCGCCGCCGTCCCCGAGCCGGCGTCGCTGGCGCTGCTCGGCCTGGGCGGCGCGACCCTGCTCATCAGGCGCCGCCGCGGCTGACCCCTCCCCCCAATCAGCCGGGCCGTGAATGAACGAAGCTGGCGGGTTCACGCTCGCCAGCTTCCTTTTTCGGGTTCATCGGCGAAGATGCCTCAAGCCGCGTCTCGCCCACGAAAAAGCCCGGAGGCTGAACCTCCGGGCTTTGCATGATCCCGTTCGCCAGAGACGGCCGGTTTACGCCGGCTCGGCAGGCAGCTTCAGCTTCGCCACCTTCAAAATGCCGGGCCGGGCCTTGAGGCGGTTCATCACCGAGTCGTCCGGATCGCCGTCCACCTTCAGCACCATCAGCGCCAGGCTGTCGCGCCGGCTGATGCTCATGTCGGCGATGTTGATCCCCGCCTCGCCAAGCTCGGCGCCCACCAGGCCGATCACGCCCGGACGGTCCTCGTTGTTCACCAGCACCATGTGCCCCTCGGGCACCATGTCCATGTGGTAGCCGTTGATCTCCACCACGCGCGGCCGACGATCGTCGTAGATCCGCCCCACGATCCGCCGCACCTGCTCGCCGCCCGCCACCGTCATCGCGATCTGCGGGCCGTACTTCTCCTCGTCCCGCTTGACGCTCTTGCAGACGATGCCCCGCTGCTCGGCGACGTGCAGCACGTTGATGATGTTCACCGGCAGCGACAGGTGATCGCTGAGAAGCGACGCCGTCGCCATCCGCAAGAGCGTCTCCGCTGCCGACGCCAGCTCGTGCCCGCCCACCTCGAGGCTGATCTCGCGGATCCCCTCGGTGATCATCGGGCTGATCAGCCGGGCCATCCGCTGGGCGAGGTCCGCGAAGCGCTCCTGCGCCGGGCTGAGGTCCAGCCGCAGGCCCGCGGCGTTGACCGCGCCCTTGACGCCCTCGCCGCGGAGGTAGCTCAGCGCCGCCGCCGCCGCATCGATGCTCACCGCCTGCTGCGCCTCGATCGTGCTCGCCCCGAGGTGCGGGGTCAGCAGGATCTTCGGCTCCTTGCGCAGCGGCGAGTCCTCCGCCAGCGGCTCGCGGGTGTAGACGTCCAGCGCCGCCCCGCCGCACTTGCCGCTCTGCACCGCCTCGAGCAGCGCGTCCTCGTCCACGACGCCGCCCCGGGCCGCGTTGACCACCAGCACGCCGTCGCGGCACTGCGGAAACGTCTCCTTACCCAGCAGGCCGCGGGTCTGCTCGTTCAGCGGCACGTGGAAGCTCAGAATATCCGCGTGCGGCAGCAGGTCCGTGAAGCTCTGGTACATCTTCACCCGCCCGTCCAGCGCCGTCTCCGCGTTGTAGAACGGGTCGTAGGCCACCACGTCCATCCCGAACGCCAGCGCCCGCTCGGCGACCGTTCGGCCGATGCGGCCGAAGCCGACCACGCCCAGCGTCTTGCCGTGAAGCTGCGTGCCCTTGAACTTGCTGCGGTCCCAGCCGCCCTCCGCCATCGTCTTGTAGGCCGGCCCGACGTTCCGCGCCAGCGCCATCAGCAGCGTGAAGGCGTGCTCGGCCGTGGTGATCGTCGACGCCTCCGCCGAGTTCACCACGAGAATACCCTTCTCCGTCGCCGCCTCGAGGTCGATGTTGTCCACACCCACCCCGGCCCGGGCGACCACCTTCAGCCGACCCGCATTCTCCAGCACCTTCCGAGTCACCTGCACGCCCGAACGGACGATCATCGCGTCGTGCTCGCCGGCGATCCGGGCCAGCTCCTCCTCGCTCAGCCCCGGCTTGTTGACCAGCTCGGCGTCGTTCTGGGACTGGATCCACTCCAGGCCCTGTTTGGCGAGCTTGTCCGCGGCGAGAATGCGAAAACGCGCGGGATCGGCCGCGTCGCTGCTGGTTCCGGTCGTCGTCGTGGCAGTCATGACTGTAGCCTCACAGGTATCATCGCGCGGCACCGGGTGCCCGCGCTCGTGTTCGTGATCGTAAAGGAAAACGAAACAACCCCGCCTGCCTGGCGGGTCTGGCACTCGGAAGCGCCCAGCCCCGGCGATCCGGAACGGCACGCCCCCGCGGTGGGGAAGCGCTCACGCCTCGCAGCCGACGTGGCGGCAGCCGGAAGTTCTACGCCAGCGCCGCCGCGGCCGCGAAACCCTTCTCCGCCGCCTCCAGCGTCTGCTTGATCGCCGCTTCGTCGTGGGCGGCCGAGACGAACCACGCCTCGAACTGGCTCGGCGGCAGCGCGATGCCTTCGTCGAGCATCGCTCCGAAAAACGCCGCGAACCGGTCCGTCCGGCAATGGGTCACCTGGGCGTGCTCCACCACCTGCTCACTGGTGAAGAAGCACCCCAGCATCGAGCCCACCCGGGTGAGCTGCACGTCCACGCCCGCCTTGTCCGCCGCCCGGCGAAGCCCGTCCTCGAGCATCCCCGCGACGCGGTCGAGCTGGTCGTACATCCCCTCCTCACGCAGTGCCTCGACCATCGCGGCCCCCGCCGCCATCGCCAGCGGATTGCCGCTGAGCGTACCGGCCTGATACACCGGCCCCTCGGGCGAAAGCTGCTGCATCAGCGCCCGGCTGCCGCCGAACGCCGCGCAAGGCAGCCCGCCGCCGACGATCTTGCCCAGACACGTCAGGTCCGGGCGGACGCCGTACAGCGACTGCGCCCCGCCGAGGGCGACGCGGAACCCGGTCATCACCTCGTCGAAGATCAGCAGCGCCCCGTGGCGGTCGCACAGCTCGCGAAGGCCTTCGAGGTACCCCTCCTGGGGCGGAATGCAGCCCATGTTGCCCGCCACCGGCTCGACGATCATGCAGGCGACCTCGCCCTCGTGCTCCTGCAGCGCCGCCTCGACCGCGTCGAGGTGGTTGTAGGGCACGAGCACGGTCTGGTCCGTGACCGCCTCGGGCACGCCGGGCGAGCTGGGCATGCCCAGCGTCAGCGCCCCGCTGCCCGCTTCCACGAGCAGCGCATCGCTGTGGCCGTGATAGCAGCCGACGCACTTGATGATCTTCGCCCGGCCGGTCGTCGCCCGCGCCAGGCGAATGGCGGACATCGTCGCCTCCGTGCCGGAGTTGACGAAGCGCACCATCTCGATCGACGCGACGTCCTCGATGATCATCTCCGCGAGCGTCGTCTCGCCCTCGGTCGGCATGCCGAAGCTCACCCCCTTGGCCACTGCCTTGGTCAGCGCCGCGGTGACGCTGTCGGGCGCGTGGCCCAGGATGAGCGGCCCGTAGGAGCAGACGTAATCGACGTAGCTGTTCCCGTCGACGTCCGTCACGGTAGCGCCCTTCCCCGAGCGGATGGTCATCGGCGTGCGATCGACCGCCTTGTAGGCGCGAACGGGCGAGTTCACCCCGCCGGGCATGAACTGCCGCGCCCGCTCGAAGGCGGCTCGGGACTGGGCATAGCGGTCACGCTGGGTCGAGTCGTTCGACATAGACCGCTTAGTGTAGCAGGATCGCCGCCGGTTGAAACCACCTCCCGCGCCAGGCTCAGTCAATGGGGTGCGACAGCGCCAGCCGGACCAGCGCCACCTGCCGCAGCGCCTCCCGCTTCGCGAGCCCGTCAGGGCGCCTCGCCACGTACGCCCGGGCATGCACCGACAGCGTCCGCGAAGACAGCATCAGCGTCAGCGGCGTCGGCAAGCCCTGCTCGCGGGCAATCCGCACGAGCAGCCGCCGCTGACGCCAGCCCAGCCCCGCCGACGAGGCCACCTCGCGAAAGACCCGCCCCGGCCGAGGCCCCGGCTGCCGCCACCAGCGCCACAGCGCCAGGCCCCCGATCCCCACCAGCAGCCCCCCCACCGCCGGCAGCAGCCGGTCCAGCTGCATCAGCTCGCCCGAGTCCCAGTTTCGGCGGATCGCCTGCACCCGCTCGTCCATCGTGGCCAGCAGCACCAGGTTCGCGCCCACCGACGCCAGGCCCGCCGCCCGGGGGGCCAAACCCGTCGCGCCCCCTCGGCCCGCCGGGCCGGACGCCCCCGAAGCCGGGGCCGCGTGCGCCAGCGTCTCCTCCAGCACCCCGACGACCCGCTCCGCCCGCTGACGGATGCCCGGGTCGACGTCGCCCGAGGCGATCTCCGCCACCGCACGCACCACCTCCATCAGCCCCAGCTCCTCCACCAGCCACAGCGCCGAAATCCGGTGCCGGGGCCGATCGTCCTCGAGCATCTGCGTCAGCGCCGGCAGCGCCATCTTCGTGCTCATCTTCAAAAGCGCCCCGATCGCGTTCGCCCGCGGGCGGTTGTCGTCGCCCTCGGCCATTTCCAGCAGCCGCGACATGTGCCTCGCCGACTCCTGCCGATCCAGCGCCTCGACCGCGTTGGCCCGCACCCGGCTGTCCGCGTGGCGCAGCGCCGCCTCCAGCGCCGCCTGCGCGCCGGGCGTGCTCAGCTCCCCGAGCACCTTCACCGCCGCCGAGGCCACCTTCTCGTCCTCCCCCCCGGCCAACCGGATCAGCGCCGCCTCGAACTGCCCCGCCTGCCGCAGCTCGCCCACCATCGCCAGCGCCCGCATCCGCGCCGCCCGGTCGCCGTAGAGCTTCTCGCCGAGCTGCCGGTTGAATTGCGAATCCAGCTTCATCAGCGTCCGCCCCGCCGCCGACCGACGCGCCGGCTCCAGCCTCGGCCACGCCGCCCACAGCCGGGCGAAGCCGATCGTGCCCAGTTGCTGCTCCGCCAGCCGCCGCACCTCGGCGTGCTCGGACCGCAAGAGCGCCACCAGGTGGCGCAGCAGATCCCGGTCGCCCCGCCGAATCAGGTGCCGCAGCGCCAGTCGGGCGATCGCCGGGTCCGCGTCCGACGTGAACCCGCAGATAATCTCGTCCACGAACCCGCCGGGCTGCCCCGCCGCCAGCTCCAGCAGCCGCCGCAGCACGCTCAGCCGCACCATCGCATCGCCCGATCGGCTGAGCGCCGCAAGCTGCTCCACCAGTGTCTGACGCTCCAGCGGCAAGGCCGCCAGCCACCGCGGAAGCTGCCGCGCCTGGTGCGGCAGAAACTGCTTCACCGCCCCCGGCCCCGGCAGCAGGCGCCAGGCGTTGTCCAGCTTCTTAAGCTCCTGTCCCACCCCCGGCAGCACCGCGAGATGGGCCCAGTCGAGCACCTCGCCCAGTCGGCCCCGCTCGACAGCACGAGCCAGCCCCGCCTTCGCCGCGTCGCGAAACGGCTTGTGCGCCAGCATCGGCAGCAGCGCCCGCCGCGCTGCCGGGGCCTCCGCCTCCTCCAGCAGCCGCCGGGCCGCGCTTGCCGCCTCCCGCTCGCTTTCAAGCACGCGCAGCAGTCGAACGCTCGGGCGGGGCAGCAGCGTCATGGCCGCGAGGATCGTCCCGTCCCGCCGGTGCCGGGGATAACGCTGCATCGCCGCCTGGATCGCCGCGGTCAGCTCCGCCATCGCCGCCGCGTCCGCCGCCGGCGCCGCCCGCTCGGCCGGGTCCACCGCAGCCGTCTCGGCGAGCCGGAGCAGACAGTCCGCCGACTCGTCATACAGGCTGTCGCGCCGCCCGGTCAGCGGCTCGACCGCAAGGTACGCCAGCCGGGGCTGCCGGGCGCGGACGATGATCTCCAGCGCCCGCTGCCTCGCCTCCGGCTCGCGCCGGTCCATCGCCAGGCGCAGCGGCGTGTCCAGCTCCCCGGCATGCTCGAGCAGCGTCCGCTGCACGTCGGCGGGCAGCCGGTGGAACTGCGTCACCAGCACCTCGCGCGCGTGCGGATCGGCGCGAGTCAGCAACATCAGCGCAATCAGCCGCGCCGCCTCCCGGTCGGCCGTCGGCAGCGCAGCCGCCAGCGCGGCGTCCACGCTCGCGTCGCGGATCGACTGCAGCCTGCGATAGATGGATTGAAGGTGAAACATGTGTCCGGCCCGTGAGCCGCTCCCTGCTGGCTATCGGCCACGCACCCCGCGATGCTGCAGAATCGCCCGCACAACCAGAACCCGGGCCGGAAACGACCAGAAAATCGGGAAAATGAGGCTTCCCATTGCGAATCCCACCGATATAATCGATGCTGATCTTGTCAACTTTCCGCACGACATGACAGGCAGGCCGCTCCCGCGGACTGCGCTGATTTTTTTACTAAAAGAGGTTCGCCATGAGCATTGGACACAAATCCAATACGCAGGTTGCCCGGCTGATGGTGTATCGCCGGCCGCTGCACCCCGAGCTCTTCGAGCTCGAAGGCCGGCGCACCGACCGCCACGGTGATTACGAAGTGGAAAACTGGATCGCCGCCGGCGGCCACGTCGTCCGCTTCCAGGTGGCCGGGCAGACCTTCACCGAAACCGTCCTGGAAAACAGCGACCACCTGCCCGAGACCGGCCTGGTCCACGCCCTGCCCTGCCTGGGCGAAAAGGACTACGAGCACGACCCCGACGGCAGGATCGGCTACGTCACCACGATCCAGACCGAATCGCTCACGGACAACCTCTATCTCGCCACGCTGCGCGAGATGCAGGACTTCGCCCGCGAAACCGGCGCGCTCGCCCACGAGTTCGACGGCGACGGCATCCCCTGCCTCTCCGTGCTCGACACCCAGAAGTACCGCCGCGAGTACCACGTCCAGAGCTACCACCTCATGGGTGCCTCCGGCCTCGTGCTGCGAACCCAGTCGATCTTCGAGATCGTCTGACCCGCCGAATCAGCTTGCATGCCAGGGCCCGCGCCCAGACCGGCGCGGGCCCTTTTCGTGCGCCGCGGCGCACCGAGCCGGTGGCTCCACCCCGGAAGAAGTTGCCCAAGCCGCATCCAGATGAGAAAATAGAAAAGCCGGTCCGCCCACCGCGCCGCCCCCCCCCCGGCCGGGGCGATGACAACCCGAGAACATCCTGACCGCGCGGGAGGTCCCCGATGCTGAAATCCCTGACCGCCCTCGTCCTCTGCGCCGCCCTCTTCTTCGCCGCCGGCTGCAACACCGTGAAAGGCCTCGGCAAGGACGTCCAGGCCGCGGGCGAGGGCCTCCAGGACGTCGCCGACTGATCGCCACGCCCGGCGACCGCCCCGGCAAAGCGGCAATCGCCATGTCGCGGCCGACTCGACAGGCGGACCGCGCGGAGTCCGCTGCGCGCACCACTTGCCGCTCAGGTCGGCTGCTCGCCCCTGCCCTGCGTCGCCGGCAGCACCACGATGAAGTCGGTCCCCCGGCCGACCTCGCTGTGCACCGCGATGTAGCCGCCGTGCTCCTCGACGATCCGCCGCGTCGTGGGCAGGCCCAGGCCGGTTCCGCCGCGCTTGGTGGAGTAGTAGGGCTGGAAGATCTTCTCCTGGGTCTCGCCGGTCATGCCCGGGCCGGTGTCGGTGATGTGCAGGCGGAGGACATCCTCGCCCAGTTCCGACCGCTGCCGCTCGGTGCGGAGGATCAGCTCGTTCGCCCCGCCGTGCGGGACCTCCTTTTCGCGGGCCGCAGCCATCGCCTGCGTCGCGTTGATCAGCAGGTTGAGCAGCGCCTGCTTGAGCAGTCCGTGATCCACCGCCGTCTCGGCCGGGATCGCGTCGAGCTGGGTGCGCAGATGCACCCCCGCCGCCCGCGCCTGGGGCTCGTAGAAGTCGCACAGCTCATCGACCAGGCCGTTGAGGTCCGTCGGCTCGCGGTCCAGCTCGACCCGCCCGGCAAAGCGCAGGAAGTCCTCGAGAATCTCCCGCAGCCGCTGCGTCTCGCGGTGCAGCGAGTTGAATCGCCGCTGCACCCGCTGCATCCGCTCGGCCGGCAGGGCGCCCTCCGGCGCGTCGTCGGCAATCTCCTGGAGGTCCTCCTGGAGAAGCTGGATGTTCAGGCCCACCGTGGAAAGCGGGTTCTTGATCTCGTGCGCCAGCCCGCCGGTCAGCGTGCCCAGCTCCGCGAGCCGCTCAGCCGAGCGTGTGCGCTGCTCGAGCTGCCGCACCCGCCGCTCGGTGCGCCGGTTCCACACGTACGCCGCGGGCACCGTCGCCAGCACGCCCAGCAGAATCCCGATGACCAGCGTCAGCCACATGACGCAGCAGGATAGCGGCAATCCCGCCGACCGTCACCGCCGCCGACGATGCGCAGCAGCCGCATGCCCCGCCCATCCACCTTCTCCCGTCGACCGCATCATCAACACATCAGCGCCAGACGCTAACCCATAGGGGGCAAGCAACCGAGCCCCACTTGCCGGGTGCGACGGCTTGCAAGCAGGCCGTGGAAGATGCCGCATGGCAAACCCGCAGCCAGCGATCCGGCAACCTGCCGGAGGACGCCACACAGCGCGCCGCCCGGCTGCTGTCCATCATGCCACTTCCCGCAGCAACCTTCTCCAGCGACGCGGGGCGAAACCGACTCCGGGACAGGTCCGCCCTCTTTTGAATCGTTAAGGTTCTGATCTCACGCAGTTTTGGTAAAATCGGCAGCCTGCGCCGAACCTCCGGCCCATTTCCAGCCGATGAAGGCAGCAGGCAGCCGCGGGGTCGGCTGCGCGCAGCGGGCGGTCCCGCTGCCGATCCAGGACCACGGGAGATCCGCTTATGTGTGGCATTG
>JBKHFW010000042.1:0-27181 GCA_046540025.1 Phycisphaeraceae bacterium | reverse complement strand
ACCTCCTGCGCTGCCAGATCATGCACGGGGCGGCGACCTGCGGCAGCCGGCTCAACCGCCAGTGCCTGCATCGCTGCACCATGATGCTTGGCCACCTGCTGCCGGCGGTGCTGGAGGTCTGGATCGCCCATGGCGGCGAGGAAGACTGGGGCGTGATGTGCTACCCGCCGCTGGGGTGATTGGGTGGGCTTCGCCAGGTCAGTGAGGACCTATGCTGCCTCCATGCGGCTGATGGGGATGCCACGATCAGCGGCCAACCGCTCCGCCATGAATGCTTGGGGCGGCTTCAGAATGAAGATGTCGGCGAAGGAGCTGAGTTCCAGAATAGCAGGGGTGTGGGTGGCGTCGAGCCCGTGCTACCTTGATGAGCTAGCTAGACAGGAAGCAGGAATGTTCCAAAATTGCGATAGATGTTTCGTCCTGCTGGCAACCCGCGACCGGTGGGAGATGCTGACGAGCCTCTCGCTCCCGTCGGTGCGCAGACAGACGCGACAACCTGACCTGCTGGTTCTCGTCAACGACGGCAGGCCTCTAACCAATCCCCAGCAGCAGTATCTGGCTGATCTCGTCGCACCGATTCCGCTGAGTGTTCTCAAGAACAGACGGCTTCGCGGAGCTGCGGGGGCCTGGAATACCGGCCTCGCCTTCCTGGCGGAGCGGCATGGCAGGGGTTTCGTTGCCCTGCTGGACGATGATGATACGTGGGATCCGAATCACCTCGAGACAAACCTCGCGGCCGCCGCGGAGGGGGCTGATATTGTCATCTCCGGCCTGCGTCTGCTCATCGACGGCGCTGAGCAGGAGCGTGAGCTGGTCCGTCACGTGACCGACCGCGAGTTTCTCGTCGGGAACCCAGGGTGGCAGGGTTCGAATACGTTCGTGCGGCTGTCGCTTCTCAAGCAGGTCGGCGGGTTCCGGGAAGGGATGCCCAGCCTCAACGATCGGGATCTGGCTATCCGCCTGCTTCGGGTTCCTGGGGTGCGCGTCGCGTTCACGGGTGCTTGGACAAGTTCCTGGCACATCCGCACTGGTTCGGCCTCGCTATCCTCGCCCCGCTCGCCGGCCAAGGTCGCCGGTCTGCAGTGGTTCTGGAGGATCTACGGCCAGGACATGACCGCAGCAGAGGCCGAAGCATTCCTTGCACGGGCGGAGAGGCTGTTCGCCGTCCCCCGCCAGCAGATTCTACGTCACGATACCGAGGGGCCAACGCACTGCCAGCTTCAGGGGGACCTTGTTGCATCGTGAGACCAACAGCTTCGGCAAGAGCGGCCTCTGCCCCCCGCGGCGGCGTTGTTTCTACTGGGCGTGGTATGGCCTGCGGGCCCTGTGGCGGCATATTCGTATCGGCCGAGGCGTAACCCGCCTGCTGGGGCCACAGTACCGTCGTAGCCGGACGCTCATCGAAATCGACATCACCTATGCCTGCAACCTTCGGTGCATGAACTGCAACCGCTCGGTGCGTCAGGCCCCCGAACCGCTGCACCTGCCGTTGACGACGATCCGGGAATTCGTCGACGAGTCGCTGGCGAGCAGTAAATGGTGGCAGCGCATCCGCGTCCTCGGCGGTGAGCCGACCTTGCACCCTCAGTTCTTCGAGATCCTCGCGGAACTAGAGCGGTACCGGGCCGTATTCCCGTCGTGTCTGATTGAAGTCGCGACCAATGGTTACGGCGAGGCGGTGACGTCTCGCCTGGCCCAACTGCCCAGTCACATCTGGATCGACAATTCAGGCAAGCACTCACCCCTGCAACCGAGTTTTGGCCCCTTCAATGACGCTCCGGCTGATGACCCGCGATATCGCCCAGCCGACTACACCAACGGGTGCGCCATCATGCACGACTGCGGCATGGGCCTGACGCCACAAGGCTACTTCCCTTGTGCTGTGGCCGGGGGGATCGCCCGGATTACCGGCAGCCAGTTGAACCGCCCGTCGCTTCCCGAAGACGGTGACGCGATGCTGGACATCCTGGCGGCATCCTGCCGACTCTGTGGCCGCTTTCGCGACGGGCACTACCTGCCACGGAACCTTCGGCCGGCTCTGGCGGGGGAGGTCATGTCACCAAGCTGGGTGCGGCTCTACACCGAGTGGTGGCGTACGCATCGACCAGGACAGGCTTTGCCACCGAGCCTGATCGGCAGGGGTGGGCCAGACCCGGCTGATCGGTAAGGTGTTTTCGCCGGGAGGACATGCGATCACATGAGCGGTAGACCTGATCATCTTCGCGACGCGCGGGCGTGTCGGATTCACGGGCAGTGGGTCGAGGCCCGGGCCGTGGGTTCGGAGGCGTGGCAGGCCGACGTCGTCGTGGGCGTGAGTTTGCACAACCAGGCCGCAACGCTGCCTGACTGTCTGGCCAGCATCTGGGCGCAGGAACTGCAAGGGCAGCGGGTCGGCATTCTCCTGCTCGACGATGCCTCGACGGACCCCTGGATGGAGACTGCGGGCGATCTCCTGAGTCACCCCGGGCTTGTCCTTCTCAAAATGCGGTGCGGTTCGGCGGCCGCGTCCCGTAACGCAGTTCTCGACTTTGTCGACGCAGTCTGGCCCTGTGCCCGCTGGGTAGCACGGCTGGACGCCGATGATCGACTGGCCTCATCCCGAGCCCTTTCGGCCGCATGCAGTCTCGGCGATGCGGCCGGGGCGAAGTTCGTGCTCGGGGGAAACGGTCTGCGGCAGGGAGGCCGGATTCTGGCACGCGACAATGCGGCCTCGGAAGAACTTCTGAGGCCCGAGTTCGTCCTTGCCCGCCTGAAGGCCATGGCGAAGGGGACGGCCGAGAATGAGATTCCCTCCTGCAACCTGTTGCTGGCCCGGCGGGCGGGCTACCGCTATCCACTGTGCACCAGTGCTGAAGACCATTGGCTGGTCGTCGACCTGCTGCTCAATCATCCGCAACAGGGAGTCATCCTGACCGAGCCGATGTTCGCTGAGTACGACCTCGGCGGCGATCTGACCAGGCTCAACCGCCGGAGCGACACCTACCTCGCTTCCCGCCGACAGCTCCTTGCCGCGGCAGAAGAGTGGGCAGATCGCTGGAGAGCCACCGCATGAAGCTCGGATCCGGTCAGGAAGGCGTGGTGCGGCGGATCGGCGGTTCTGTAGAAAAGCAGTTCTATCCCGGCGTCCTCGGGAAGGAGAAGGTCGCATGGTTCCAAGAGGTTCTTCAGGACACCATGCCCTTTCTGCCCGAGCCGGTGTGGACACAGACGGCAGGGGGGTGGCAGCTCCGCTATTCCTGGTTCGAGAGCGAGCCGGTGCAAGCCGTCAGCCTGGCGGAGGCTGAAGAGTTCCTGCTGTTCTGCCTGCGGGCGAAGCTGGTGTGTGCCAATATCAAGCGGGCCAACTTCCGTCGCCGCCCTGGCGGCGGGCTGACCTTCATCGACATCGGCGAGTGGATCGTGCCGATGAACGTTGACTATTTCCGCGACTCGGCTGCCCGGCTGTTCGTCATCGCGTTCCACGGCTGGTCGGATAATGAACTCCAGCAGCGCAGCCGCGACCTACGCCAGCCAGGAGGCCTGGAATCGCTGCCGGGATTCACCAGTTTCTATCACGATCTACTGCATCGTCACGCCCAGGCGAGCTGGCATGACCGTCTTGTCCCGCAGCTTCCTCGCCGCAACGCACCGGCCACCGAGGTAACGCTCCTTATCAAGGCCTGCGCCATGGACGCCGCCACGCTTGACGTGCAGGTGCGCCGCATTGTCCATCAATTGAGCATGCCTCGCGGGTTCTACGAGGTCTTGCTGCTGCTGGATCCTTTCCGTGGTCCCTTTCTGCGTCAGTATACGCCGGGGAACTACAACCAACTCCACCAGAGGGCGGTTCGGCTGCAGGAGGAGGGACTGGTCGACCAGCTTCTGGTTGCGCCGAGGGGGGCTTCAGCCGTGGCCGCTATCCACGATCGCTGGTTCGGCCTTCGCTGTGAAGCGACCCACACGGCCAAGGGAGTGCCCGTCGCGCCTCAACTCTGGGCGTTCGACCAGGTGGAGACGCGCTACCTGCTCCAGTGCGATGCGGACGTGCTCATCGGCCGGCAGGATCTCCAGCACGACTACCTGGCCGACATGCTGGAAGCTGCCCGAGGCGATGACGTCCTCGGAGTCGCCTTCAACATCCCCCACGGCCCTGCGGCCGTCTGCAAGCCCTACGATGCCCCCATGGGCGAGTATGTCCCCGAGGTGAGGTGCGGGCTGCTGGACCTCCATCGGCTGCAGGCCTGCCGCCCCTGGCCCAACGAGGTGCAGGGAGGACATCTGACCTTATCGTGGTACCGTTCTCTGCAGAGACATCAGCGGGTTCGGGGGCTGCGCACGCTGCGCGGCGGCGATCCACGTACGTTTTACGTTCACCCGCCGAACATGTGGAAGCACGATCAAGACGAGCTGGCTCGGGTGCGTGACCTGGTCGGTCAGGCTCAGATCCCGCCGGTACAGGTTGATCAGTGGGATCTTGTCGGCACGGGGGCCGACTGGGCCTATGAGCGGCGGGCGGAGCCTATCGTCTTCCTCGTCAAGGGCCGCAACACGCCGCTGCCGCGGGTTCGTCGGTGCCTGGCCAGCCTGGCCATGCAGGACGACCAGGACTTCGGCGTGGTGGTCATCGATGATGCCTCGGAGGACGAGTCGCCGCTGCTGATCCCGCATCTTCTCGGGCCTCTACGGGAGAAAACGACGCTGGTGCGCCGCGAGGCTCAGCAAGGGCGGATGCCGAACTTCCTGCTGGGTATCCGTGCACTGTGCACGAACCCTGAGTCGCTGATCGTCATTCTCGACCTCGACGATGCGCTTCTGGATCCATCTGCGGTTGGTCGGCTGCGGCGGGAGTATGAGGGCGGGGCCGATGTGATCCTTGCCTCGATGTTCCGGCCGGACAAACCGGCAAAGCTGTACCACCCGGACTTTCGGGATCCACGAGCCCACTGGGGGGGGGAGGTCTGGATCCATCTGCGATCATTTCGTAAACGGCTGTTCGACGCGCTGCCGCGGGATACTTTCAAGATTGGCGACACGTGGATCGGCCAGTGCACCGACTATGCCACGATGATCCCGATTGTGGAGCTGGCTCAGTGTCCGGTCTACATCCCAGAGTATCTCTACTACCATGAGCGGACGACGCCCCGGACGCCTGAACGGCGTGTTGTGAAGGATGAGATCATCCGGCGCATTCTGGCGAAGCCGGCGTGGCGGCCTTGACGCGTCTAAATGCAGGCGTGCGGCTGTCATGTGGCTCTTTGGCCTGCGGATGCTGCTGCCGCTGGGTCTGGACCGGAGTCACACCTCCGCCCGCGTCCCCCGGCAGGCCGGGAACCGCGAACAGCCCCAGAAGCTCTGCCCGGCCCGCTCGCCGCGCCGGGCCGTGCGCTGGACCATCGTCGAGCCGCAGGCTGGGCAGTTGGGTGCCTGCGCGGATCCATTGCCGGCGACCGGCTGGAGCTCGTCCGCCGCAGGAGCAGGCTCGTTCTGGACGCACCGGATCATCGCCGCCAGAGCGGGCCCGTCGATCAGTTCGATGTCGTGCTTCCGGGCAAAACGCCGGGCCTCGGCCGTGAACCGGCCCGAACTGACGAGGATCCCGCGGTCCGCCTGCTCGGCCGTGACGCTGCCGAGAAGCTCGCGCACAACCGCCACGCCGACCTGCTTCGCCCGCCACTGCTTGCACTGGACGAGCGCCTTTACGCCGCACCCGGTGAGGACAACATCAACGCCGCCATCGCCGGCCGGGCTGCCGGTATGCTCGGCACGGTAGCCCTGGCGGCGGTAAGCTTCGGTTACAAGCCGCTCGAACTGAGCCCAGGAGAGGGACCGGGTGCTCTCGATGTCGGCCTGACGGTCGAGCAGGCGACGCTGGCGGTGCTTGTGCCACTCGGCCGCCAGCCATACCAGCATCACGCTCCCGCCAGCGATCCAGGCAAGGTTGGAAAGCATCGGCGCGAGAAAGTCGCCCGTGCGGATCCCGCTGCCTTCATGCGTCAGCAGGGCGGGCAGGAAGTAACGCACGCCCAGCCACGCCGCAGCCGCGAGCACCGGCCCAACCCAGGCTGGCAGCAGCACGAGCAGGGCGAAGAAGTCGCCGAGCAGTCCTTCTTTCTGACGTCGAGCCATCTGGCGCCCCCCGGTGTCATGGAGCTGGTTCAGGTAGATTCCATCGGCCCGGCCCGGTGGCCACTTGAGGGGAAGCGGGGCAGGGACTGCTGCGCAGGTTGCCTGTGGTGAGCTGAGCGGTCACTGGCGCAATGCGTCAGTCGGTCGGCCTGTGACCAAGCGGGATGGCAGCACTCTGCGGCAGTATCTTCTTTGGTCTCTCCGTTTCGCTACAGCGACGGGGATCGGCCCCATCATCCTGCGGTCGATCGGCTGCGGCCGGCGACGGGCTGCTCCGCCTGGCGAAATATGGCACGCGTGCCACATTTGCCAGGTTCTTCGGCATCACGGTCTCTCCCCTGATAATCGGTGACTGGCGCACTGCGCCAGTCGCGGGGCAGTTCCCGCTGTGCGCCATGCGGGCGGCGTCGAGCAGCTCGCGGTACTGCTTCTGGCTGTCCGCCTTGGCGAGCGCCGCCTCGATCTGGGCCTTGCGGGCCCGCAGGTTCTCGATGTCCCGCTCAAGCCGTTGGCCGCCATGCGCTGGCAGAGGTCCTGCAGGTGCTGGTAGGCCGCGGAGGGCGGCCGGACGACGTCGAAGGTGTCGCCGCCGAGCACGAGGTCGAGCCCGTGCTGAATGCAGACGTTCACGATCTGGGTCGCCGCGACGAAGGTGTCGTGGTAGAGATCGCGGTGTGCCCACACCTGGGGCTTGAGGTGCCAGTCGGCAGAAAATATGAAATCGGCCGGGTGAAAAGTGGCACGCGTGCCACAAGCACCCGGCCGTGCTTCCGTACTTGGGGTCCGCCCCAGGCAGGACCTCCGTGATGCCGTGTCGGCCCACCTTGTTGTGAGGTGTTCAGGATGTCCAGCACCTTCAGGATCTCGCATCGTCGCCCGGCTTGGCTGGCTGATTGCACTGTCAGGTCCGCGTGATGAAGACGCAACTGACTCTCATTGCGCCAGTGGTGCAAGTAAGTCTGGCCGTCTGGCCGGTTGAGGAACTGGGGCATCGCGCCGTCGCCGATGGGCCCCACAGTCAGGCCGCTCCAGATCAGTAGACGCTGGTCATCCCACGACTCGCACAGGTCGGGCCCGCCGGAACTGGTGGCGGAGGTTGCAGGACTCAAGTTTCAGAACGAGAACGAGGGCAAAGTTGCCTGGTGCCTGAGCCGGCTCGCTGTGGACGCCGACCTGTCTCGGCGGGTATCTTGCAGGGGTGCAGACTCTGGTTGAACTCAATTCGGGGGAGCAGTTTGCTGCGTGGGAGGGCGCGGACGGCATCGGGCCGGTCGATCGTGCACAGTTCGCCAATCACGCTGCAGACGCTCACTTTCTCTGGGTAGATGGGGATCGCGTCCCGGCCCGCTGCTCGATCTGGACTCGCCACACCCCCACACTTCCCGGCTACCGGGTCGGTCTCATCGGCCACTATGCCGCGGCGGACGCTTCCGCCGGCCGGGCTCTGTTGGCCGCAGCCTGCTCGCGACTGGCTGCGGTGGGCTGTACGATTGCCATCGGGCCCATGGACGGCAGCACCTGGCGGCGGTATCGGCTGGTGACGTTCCGTGGCGACGAGCCGCCGTTCTTCCTCGAGCCCGACAACCCCGGCGACTGGCCGCAGCATTTCGCGGCAGCGGGGTTCGACGTGCTCAGTCGCTACTGCTCAACCCGACTGGACGACCTGGGTGCGGGCGACGCCCGCATGCCCCAGGCGCTGCAGCGGCTCAGCCGGGCCGGCGTCACGATTCGGCCGATCGACCTCAGCCGCTTTGAGGAGGAACTGAGGCAGGTCCACACGCTTTCACTCGACGCCTTCGCGGGGAACTTCCTTTACACGCCCATCCGTTGCGAGCAGTTCCTCGCCATGTACCGTCCGCTGCGTGAGCATCTTCGACGAGAGACGGTGCTGCTCGCCGAGCAGGCGGGCGAGCTGCTGGGCTTTGTCTTCGGCATTCCCGACCTGGCGCAGGCTCAGCGCGGCGAGGCGGTGGACACGATCATCATCAAGACCGTCGCCGTCCGCCCCGGCGTTCGCCTGGCGGCGGGGCTCGGGAGCATCCTCGTCGACCAGTGTCAGCAGGCGGCGAAGCGGCTGGGCATGGGTCGGGCCATCCACGCCCTGATGCACGAGAACAACCGCTCGCGCCAGATCGCCCGCGGCGGGGGACGGCTGATTCGCGAGTACGCTCTCTTTGCCAGGCGGCTGACCCCATGAACGTCGCCGACCTGCTCCTGGAACAGGCGGCCCGGCGAGGCGATGCCGCTGCCATCATCGAAAGCCGGCGAGGCCGCGACCGCGCCGTCAGCTATCGAGAGCTCGTAGACCGCTCCGCCCGTGCCGCCACGATGCTGCATGACGCCGGGCTTCGGCCGGGCGACCGGGTGCTCGTGCTGGCGGGGATGTCGGCCGAACTGTACGTCGTGCTGCTGACGCTGTTTCGCCTGGGGCTGGTGGCGACGTTTCTCGATCCCTCGGCAGGGCGGGCCCATGTCGCCCGCTGCTGTGAGATCGCCCGGCCGGCGGCGATGATCGGCGCTCCCCGGGCGCACCTGCTGCGCCTGCTGTGCCCGCAACTCAGGCGGATACCCCGGCAGTTCACCATCGGCAGGTGGCTCCCCGGCGTGGTGAAGTGGGGTCGTATCGCGCACCACGGGCCTCGCCGACAGGTCGAGCCCGTCTCGCCTGACGCCCCGGCTCTGCTCACCTTCACCAGCGGCAGCACCGGCGAGCCCAAGGCGGCTGTCCGCAGCCACGGCTTCCTGCGGGCTCAGCACACGGCGCTGGCCGAGGCCCTGGAACTCGAGGGCGGGCAAATCGATCTGGCGACGCTGCCGATCTTCGCCCTGGCGAACCTCGCCTCGGGGCTGACGACGGTCATTCCCGACTGCGACCTGCGCTCGCCCGGGCGCATCGAGCCGGGGCCGGTGCTGCGGCAGATCGCCCGGCTGGAACCGAGGCGATGCGTCGCGTCGCCCGCGTTTCTCGAACGTCTGCTGGACGCTCGCGAGGTCGCGGAGGGTTCGCTCGCCAGCTTTGAGCGCATTTTCACTGGGGGAGCCCCGGTGTTCCCCGACCTGCTCGAGCGGCTTCAGGCTGCCGCGCCGGCCGCGCGGGTGGAGGCCGTGTACGGTTCGACCGAGGCGGAGCCGATCGCCGAGGTCGCGTGGGACAGCGTCGCCGAGGGCGATCGGCAAGCGATGCGTCGCGGACAGGGCCTGCTGGCGGGCCGGCCGGTGGAGCAGGTCGATCTTGCGATCCTCCCCAGCCGGTGGGGCGAGCCGATCCCCCCGCTGACTCCGGAGACGTTCGAGCGGATGCACCTTCAGCCCGGCGAAGCGGGGGAGATCGTCGTGGCGGGCGAGCACGTGCTGCCGGGCTATCTCGGCGGCCGGGGCGACGAGGAAACCAAGTTCCGTGTGGGTGCGACGGTCTGGCATCGCACGGGCGACAGCGGTTATCTTGACTCGCAGGGTAGGCTCTGGCTGCTCGGCCGGGCGGGGGCGATCATCCGCGACGAGCGTGGCGAACTGCACCCGCTGAGCGTCGAGTGTGCGGCCCGGGAGTTGCCGGGCGTTCGGCTGGCGGCACTTCTCGCCCACCAGGGCCAGCGGGTCCTGGTGGTGGAGCCGGCCGAAGCGTCCGGCACGCGGTGTGATCCCGAGGCGATCCGCGACGGCCTGGCGTGGGCTCAGCTCGACCGCGTGCTGGAAGTGAAGCGGATCCCGCTCGACCGCCGACATAATGCGAAGGTCGATTACCCTCGCCTGCGGGCACTGGTAAACAAGCGGATGTCAAGTGAATCCGAACGGAGGTGAGCGGGTGGCAAGCGATCGTGAACAGGTCAGGCAGCATCTTCGCGACCTTCTGGCCGGGCGAAGCGAGGAGGAACTCGCGGCGTGCCTGATGCCGGCGGAAGAGGCGGTGGCGTCGCGGGTCGTCTCGGGCAGGAAGCTGACGCCCGAGGGGGTGGCCCGCCGGTGGAAACTGCTGCCGGGGCGGGACGCGGCGAGGCAGACGCTGTTCGACGCCGCGGCCGAGGGGGAGATGGCCGCCTATGCCGCGAACATCGAGAACTTCATCGGCACCGCCCGCGTGCCTGTCGGCCTCGCCGGGCCGCTGCGGGTGCGCGGCCTCTCCGCGCAGGGCGACTACTACGTGCCGCTCGCGACGACCGAAGCAGCCATGGTCGCCTCCTACACCCGCGGCAGCCAGGTTCTTTCCGCGGCCGGGGGATGCGCCGCGGCCGTGGTGAGCGAGGGCGTCACCCGCAGCCCGGCGTTCACCTTCGCCAGCCTCGCCGAGGCGGGGTGGTTCGTGCTCTGGGCGATCGAGCAACTCGAGACCTTCCGCGAGGTGGCCGAGGCGACCACGGGCCACGGCAAGCTGCGCGACATGCGCGTCAACATCGAGGGCAACCACGTCTACCTCATCTTCGACTACACCACCGGCGACGCGGCCGGGCAGAACATGGTCACCATCGCCACCGAGGCCATCTGCCGGCAGATCCTCGAGCACACGCCCGTGCCGCCGCGAAGTTGGTTCGTCGAGGCGAACATGAGCGGTGACAAGAAAGCCTCGATGCAGGCGTTCCAGTCGGTGCGCGGCCGCAAGGTCGTGGCCGAGGCGGTTCTGCCCGCCCGGCTCGTCGAGCGCAGGCTGCACTGCACGCCCGATCAGATGCTCGACTACTACCGGGTCTCCTCGCTGGGCGGGGTGATGAGCGGCAACATCGGTATCCAGGGCCACTACGCCAACGGCCTCGCCGCGCTGTACGTCGCCTGCGGTCAGGACGCCGCCTGCGTGGCGGAGTCGGCCATGGGCGTCACGCGATTCGAAGCGGCCGACGAAGGACTCTACGTGTCGGTCACCCTGCCCAACCTCATCGTCGGCACGGTGGGCGGCGGCACCGCGCTGCCGACGCAGAAGGCGTGCCTTGATATCCTCGGGATGGCCGGCAGCGGCTTCGGCAGGGCGTTTGCCGAGCTTTGCGCCGCCGTCGTCCTGGCGGGCGAGATTTCCATTATCGGCGCCCTGGCAGCAGGGCACTTCACCCGCGCTCACGAGCGCCTGGCTCGGGGGAGACAGCATGAACAGCCAGATGCAGACGACGGCGACGCGCCGGTCCGGCCTGCTTGAGCGGGCGTGGATCTATCAGAAAGAGCGCTTTCCGCTGGCGGGGCACGGCCCGCTCATCGCGGCGTTCAGCTTCTGCGCGGTCAGCTACTCCCGGGTTCTCCGCGGCGGGGAGGGCCTGCCCGGGCTGAACTCGCTCGTGGTCGCGTTCGGCTGCTGTCTCCTGTTCTTTCTGCAACTGCGCGTCGCCGACGAATTCAAGGATGTCGAGGACGACGCCCGCTGGCGACCGTACCGCCCCGTGCCGCGGGGCCTGGTGAGCCTGCGCGAGCTGGCGGTCCTGTTCGCGCTCGGGGCCGCGGTGCAGCTCGGGCTATCACTCTGGCTCGATCCGCGGCTCACGCTCGTGCTGCTGGGTGTGTGGATCTATCTCGCGGGGATGTGCCGGGAGTTTTTCATCGGCGACTGGCTCAAGCCGCGACCGCTGCTCTACATGGTCAGCCACATGGCGATCATGCCCATGGTGGACTTTTTCGCCACGGCCACCGATTGGCTGCCCGTCCACGGCACGCCCCCCGCCGGGCTGGGGTGGTTTCTTGCCGCGAGCTTCTTCAACGGCATGGTCATCGAGATCGGCCGCAAGATTCGCAGCCAGCCCGACGAGGAGGAGGGCGTCGTGACCTACTCCGCCGCGTGGGGCCGGGCCCGGGCGGTTGCCGGCTGGTGGCTTGTGCTGACGCTGACGCTGGCGTGTGCCGTCATGGCGGCCTTCCGGGTCGAGGCCGCGGCAGTCGTGGCGTGCGTGCTGGGCGTCATGCTGTTGCTCTGCGTGGCGGCCGGGCTCTGGCTGCTCCGACGGCCCGGCGCGGTTGCTCGGGGGCAGTGGATTGAACGGATGTCCGGGCTCTGGACGCTGGCGCTGTATCTCAGCCTCGGTGCCGGGGCGCTGATCTGGGGGAGCGGGTCGTGAGTGGAAGTGACTGGATTCTGACGCCCGACGCGCCGGCCGACGTCGGCCGCATGGGCGGCAAGGCGGCGTCGCTGGCAAAGCTGGGTCGGCTGGGCCTCCCCGTGCCGCCGTGGTTCGTCGTGACGCCGGCGGCGTGCTCCGGCCCGGAGGAAACGGACGCCAACGATCCGGCCGCGCTGCAACCCGCGGCAGACGCCGCCGAGGCGATCGAGGCCGCCGTACGCCGGCTTGCTTCCGACGGCGAACTGCTGGCCGTCCGCTCCTCCGCTGCGAGCGAGGACGGGGCGGCTCACTCGTTCGCGGGGCAGTTCGAGAGTTTTCTCGCTGTGCCGGCCGAGACGGTGCTCGAGAAGGTCGCGGCCGTGTGGCGGTCGGGCTTCAGCGAACGGGTGCTGGCGTATCGGCGGGAGCACGGGCTCGACGGCCCGCCCGAGGTGCCGGCCGTGCTGGTGCAGCGGATGATCGACGCCGAGGCCGCGGGGGTGGCCTTCGCCAGCGACCCGGTGACCGGCAGGCGATCGGTCGCGGTGGTTTCAGCGGTCTACGGCCTCGGCACGGCGCTCGTCGGCGGCGAGGCGGACGCAGACACCTTCCGCATCGATCGCAACGGCGCCATCTGTTCGCGCGACGTGGCTACAAAGCCGTCCGCCCATCGTCCCGCTCCCGGCAAGGGCGAAGGCGTGGCGGCCGAGCCGGTGACGGAGGATCGGCAGCAGGCCCCGGCCATCAGCGACGGGCAGGCTGCCGCCGTGGCCGAACTCGCCGGCGAGACCAGCCGGAAGCTCGGGCGACCACAGGACATCGAGTGGGCGATCGACCGCGAGGGCACACTCTGGCTTCTCCAGGCCCGCCCGATCACGTCGCTGGCGTCGTTGCCCGACCCGGACGGGCGACTCCAGATCTGGGACAACGCGAACATTGCCGAGAGCTACAGCGGGGTGACGACGCCGCTGACCTTCTCCTTCGCCCGCCGGGCGTACGAGGGGGTCTACCGCGAGTTCTGCCTGATGATGGGCGTGCCCCGGCAGGCCGTCACAGATGCCGAAGACGTGTTCCGTCACATGCTCGGCCTCATTCGCGGCCGGGTGTACTACAACCTGCTCAACTGGTACCGCCTGCTGGCGATGCTGCCGGGCTTCGGCGCCAATCGGCAGTTCATGGAGCAGATGATGGGCGTCCGCGAGGGCCTGCCCGACGAGATCGCCGGCGAACTGGCCGAGGCGAGCTGGATGCAGCGCCAGCGCGACCGGCTGCGGTTGCTCAGGGCCGCGGGCGGGCTGGCGGCAGGACATCTGACGCTGCCGCGGCGGATCCAGCAGTTCTACGCTCGGCTGAATGATGCCCTGCGCGACCCCGAGGTGCCGCTGGAGCAGATGCGCCTCGACGAGCTCGCCGGGGAATATCGACGGCTGGAAACCCGCCTGCTCACCCGCTGGGACGCGCCGCTGGTCAACGACTTTCTCGCGATGATCTTCTTCGGCGTCCTCGGGAAGCTCTGCGAAAAGTGGTGCCGCGACGATTATGGTCGGCTGCGCAACGACCTCCTCAGTGGCGAGGGCGGCATCATCTCCACCGAGCCGGCCCGCCGTATCGGCGAAATGGGCGAGCTCGCCCGGCAGGATCCCGCTCTCGCCGGGATGCTGCGCGAAGCCGAGCCGGCCGAAGCCCTGGCGGAACTGGAGGAGCATCATGAGCTTTCGGCCGCGTGGGAGGCGTACATTGCCAAGTTCGGCGATCGTTGCCTGCAGGAGCTCAAGCTCGAGTCCGCGACGTTGCGCGACGACCCGACTCCGCTCCTGCGGGCGGTGGGACACGCCGCGAATCGAGCCGAGGCGAGCCAGGGCGAAAACTTCGAGCAGCAGCTCCGCCACGACGCCGAGCGACGGGCAGCCGAGACTATGCGCTGGCGGCCGGGACGACGGGCGCTCTTCCGCTGGGTGCTCCGCCACGCACGCGGCCGGGTGCGCGACCGCGAGAACCTGCGCTTCGAACGCACCCGCCTGTTCGGCCGCGTCCGGCAGATCTTCTTCGAGATCGGCCGGCGCCTCGCGGACGAGGGCATCCTCGACGCGCCGCGCGACGTGTTTTACCACGAAGTTGAAGAAGTGCTCGGCTTCATCGAAGGCTCGGCGGTCACGACCGATCTGCGCGGCCTCGCCCGGCTTCGGCAGAGCGAGTTCGCCCGCTACGAGGCCGCTCCGCCGCCCGCCGACCGCTTCGAGACCCGCGGCGCGGTCCACGTGGGCAACCCGTTTCAGGCTCACCGGCCGAGCCGCCCGGCCGGCGACGGCGAGGCGATCTGCGGCACGGGCTGCTACCCCGGCATCGTGCGCGGCCCGGTGCGCATCGTCCGCGATCCCCGCGGCGCGCAACTGCGCCCGGGCGAGATCCTCGTCGCGCAGCAGACCGACCCGGGCTGGATTCTCCTGTTTCCTGCCGCGGCGGGCATTCTGGTCCAGCGCGGCAGCCTGCTCTCGCATTCCGCCATCGTCGCGCGGGAGATGGGCATTCCTGCGATCGTCGCCATTCCCGATCTGCTTGATCGCCTCGAGGACGGACAGTGGGTGGAGATCGACGGTGCGTCGGGGCTGGTTCAGCCCGTCGCCGCGCCCGAGGATGCGGAGGTGAGCCTTGCCCAGTGAGGTCGCCCGCCACGCCGACTTCAGCGAGATCCGCTACGCCCAGTGCTGGGAGGATGCCGACGTGCTGCTCGACGCCCTTCGGCCCAACGCGGGCGACGTCTGCCTCTCCATCGCCTCGGCGGGCGACAATGCGCTCTCATTGCTCAGCCGCGGACCAGCGAAAGTCGTGGCCGTCGATCTCAGCCCCGCCCAGCTCGCCTGCCTGGCCCTGCGCGTGGCGGCGTACCGCTGCCTCGAACACCACGAACTGCTCGAACTCGTCGGCTCGCGTGAAAGCGACCGGCGCGAAAGTTGCTATCAGAAGTGCCGGGCGGAACTCGCCCCCGCCGCCCGCGAGTACTGGGACGCCAGGCCGACTCTCATCCGCCACGGCATCGGGGGGGCAGGGCGGTTCGAACGCTACTTCACCCTCTTCCGCCAGCGCGTGCTGCCTCTGGTCCACTCCCGCAGGCGGGTTCGCCAGCTCCTCGCCGGCGGCGGCCCCGCCCATCGGCAGGCCTTTTACGACCGGACGTGGAACAACCGCCGCTGGCGGCTCATGTTTCGCCTCTTCTTCTCCCGCTTCGTCATGGGCCGGCTGGGCCGCGACCCCGCTTTCTTCCGTTACGTCGACGGTCCGGTCGGCGAGCGCATCCTCGAGCGCGCCCGGCACGCCCTCACCGAGCTCGACCCGGCCGAGAACCCCTACCTCCAGTGGATCCTCACAGGCCGGCACACCTCGGCTCTGCCGCACGCCCTGCGTGAGGAAAACTTCGAGCCCATCCGCCGGCATCTCAATCGCCTCGAGTGGCACTGCTGTTCGCTGGAGGACTACCTTCAGGACCAGCCGCCCGGCTCGATTTCCGCATTCAATCTCAGCGACGTCTTCGAGTATATCTCGCCCGAGGCGAGCCGTGACCTGCTCGAAAAGATGCTCGCCTGCGCCCGTCCCGGCGCCCGCCTGGCCTACTGGAACATGCTCGTCCCGCGCGAGCGCCCCGAGAAGCTGGCGGACCGCCTGCACCCGAACCGGCAGCTCGCCCGGCAACTGCACCTCGAGGACAAGGGCTTCTTTTACAGCCGATTCGTGGTCGAGGAGGTGCCGGGGTGATCTCCCCGTGGCTCGCCATGCCGGCCGTGCTGGTCACGTTCGCCGCGATGGTGGCGGGGCTCGCGGCCGTCCAGCGGCAGATCGCGCCGCACCCCGAGGTCGTCCGCAAGCTGCTGCACGTCGGCATGGGTCTGGTCGTGCTGAGTTTCCCCTGGCTGTTCGACGCAGTCTGGCCCGTGGCGACGCTGGCCGGGCTCGCGGCCGGGGGGCTGCTGGCCGTGCGGGTGCTGCCTCTACTGCGCGATCGGCTCGGGAGGGTCGTCTCGGACGTCCAGCGCCCGAGCCTCGGCGAGATCTACTATCCCCTCGCGGTCGCCCTCGTCTGGGGCTTCAGCTTCAGCCGGGGTGATGAGCTGCTTTACCTGATCCCCATGCTCATCCTCACCCTCGCCGATGCGGTGGCGGCGCTGATCGGCCTGCGCTACGGGACACTGCGCTATCAGACGCTGGACGGCTTCAAGAGTGCCGAGGGGTCGGTCGCCTTCTTCACCGTCGCCTTCCTCAGCAGCCACGTCCCGCTGCTCCTGCTCAGCGACGTCGGACGGCCCGAGAGCCTGCTCATCGGCCTCATCCTGGGCCTGCTCGTCGCCTTGATCGAGGCGATCAGTTGGCGCGGCCTCGACAACCTCGCCATTCCGCTGGGCGCCTTCGTCTTCCTGCTGCTCTACCGCGACGAGCCGCCGCCCGTCCTCGGCCTGCGACTGGCGGCGACCCTGGCGCTGGTCGCCTTCGCCCTCGCCTGGCGGCGGCGGACCACGCTGGACGACAGTTCCCTCATGGCCGCGGGCCTGTTCGGCTATGCGGCGTGGATGATCGCCGGATGGCTCTGGCTGATCCCGCCGCTGGTGCTGTTTCTGGTGCATACGCTGGCCTGGCCGCGGACGGGTCCTCGCTATCACAACGTCTACGCCGTGCTCTCCGTCACCTCGGCCGGCCTGGTGTGGCTGTTTCTCTACGCCCTGACCCGCAACGGGCAACTGCTCATCCCCTACGCCATTGCCTTCGCCGCTCACCTCGCGATCATCGGCGTCTCCCGCATCGCGTGGCAGCCGGAGAAGGGCCGTCCGGGTTGGCGGGTCGCCGGATCGTCAGTCGCGGGATGGGGTCTCTGCTTCATCCCGGTGCTGCTCATGCGCGAGAGGTGGCTGCTGATGTCAGCCGGGGCAGCGGGGGGCGGGCTCGTCCTTATTGCGGCCACCGCCTTTTACCTGCTCATCCCACGCCTGTATCAGCCGTCCGCTCGGCCCGCGGTCATCCACGTATGGGGAGCCGTGCTGGGCGGCCTGGCATCATTACCGGCCGCTATGGCATTCGCATAGCCCCGCGCCGAGAAGGCCGCGCCAGCTTGGACATGCTTGACGGCCAGGTCCGCGGCGGTCTTGACGCCGAATGGGTAACCGCTCGTGCCCGGGCAGGGCCTTGAACTTCCGCAGGAACCGCACGAGGTAGCCCAGCAGCGCCCAGCGGTAGGTCCGCCACGCCGTGCTCTCGCCCGCGAAGCCCCGCTCGAGCGCCTCGAGCAGCGGCTCGGGGATCGGCGTATCCCGCTCGGACCAACTGAGCACCTCGCGGACGAGCTCTTCCTTCCGCTGCCGCCCGGTCGTGTTGCCGGCGAGAAGGTGAACATAGAGCAGTTCCGCGGCGAACTGGACCGTGTCGGCTGGCGCGCCATCCAACTGCCGCTGCCACTTGGTCATGAAGTCGTCGCTGGACATATCCGGCCGCTCGACAAAGCGGCGAAACAGATCTTCCACGCACGCGAGCCGCCAGACCGGCCTCCCGGACGGAAAGAGCGAGTCGTCGCTGCGCAGGCACCGCTGAACGAACGCCTCGGCCGCGGCATAGGTGGGTGCGAGCTGGTCGAGCTTGAGTTTGGGCATCGATGTTCCCCTGGTCAGGCTGAAAAGCCGAGTTGATTGGCTGCAGTGGCCTTCAGTCTAACATCAGCCCGATCACCTGCCTCGAATAGACCTTCCAGATCCATCTCTGGCCTCGTACGCCGAGCCGGCAGTTGTGGTGGAGCAGGCATCCGTGCCGACCGATAGATAGGCAGGGGTATCGTTGTTCGCTTCAGCAAAAAGGCTCCGGGTCATGCAGATCAAGTTTGTCGGGGGAATCGAGACAGTCACAGGTTCTTGCACGCTCGGCCGATATACACCACCGCCGAGGTTCGCTGTTCCGCCGGTGCAGTTCCTTGTCGACTGCGGCATGTATCAGGGGGAGAAAGACGACGAGGCCCTCAACTGCCTCCCATTTCCTTTCAAAGTCGAGGACCTGCGGTTTGTCTTTCTGACCCATGCGCATCTCGACCACTGCGGGCTGATTCCCCGCTTGTACAAGGAAGGCTTTCGCGGCGAAGTCGTCTGCACCCGGGCGACGGCACGCTTCGCGAAGCACATGCTGGCCGATGCGGCGAAGCAGGGCGGGCCCTACGATCAGCAGCATGTTGAGATGATTCGTTACCGGTGTCTGGACGACGATCCGAAATTCGGCTGGTCTGGCTGGATCCCCATCTATCCGGGGCTTTACATCCATGCGCTGCGCAGTTCCCACGTTCTTGGTGCCGTCAGCTTCGCCCTCTCCTGGGCGGTGGGCGATCGTGAGGGGGCGGATCCGGCAGATAACCCGACGATTGTCTTCAGTGGAGACATCGGCAACAACACCGACGAGAACCCCTATCGGCCGCTGCTCAAGGCGAATCAGCGGCCGCGGAATACAGCCGACTACATCGTCCTCGAATCGACCTACGGCTCTCGGGATCGGGAGGAAAAGTACTGCAAGCCCGGTGCCGCGGAGGCGGCGCTGCGTGAGGTGATTCTCGAGACGGTGGTCGGCCGGCAGGGCAATGTCGTCATTCCCGCCTTCGCCCTGCAGAGGACACAAGAAGTGCTCTATCTTCTCGACCGCATCCTGCAGCACAAAGGTCTGGTCCAGGCAGATCTGGGCCACCGGCCGCTGCCGGAAAAAGATCGGCAACGGCTGGTAAAAGGGGCGACCCCGCGGTGGGTTCACACGCGCATCGCCCACAACCCGCTGCTGTCCGATGCTGAGCGGAAATCCCTTCTGCAGTGCTGCGAGTTTACGTCTGCTGAACCCGGGAAGAACGAACGTGATGACCCTGCTGAAGAGGTAGATACCATCTGCGAGGAGGCGGTAAACTCACAAACCATCCGCCGGCTGGTCCAGAATCCTAAACACTCGAAGTTGGTCCGGGTGAAGCTGAAGCAGGCACTGACGGCTGATCAACGTCAACAATTTGATGAACGGATCCGTACCCTCTCGCTTCCTCAGGGGCTGGAGGTCCGTGTTGACTCGCCGTTGGCGCTACGCTTCACGGACGTCTTCGGCGAAGAACTGGTGCGGCAAAACAGCAAAAAGCCGGGGAAGTTTCTGTATCTCGACCAGACAGTCTGCGACGACTGGGGAGAAGCAGGAGTGGAGGCCCGGGCCCGGCGGATATTCCCTCCTCACGAGGAGAAAAAGGGGAGTGGCTACCGGCCAGGCTTCACGCAGCATGGAATCCGGTACAAGCAAGTTACTCCGGGGGCAAAGACGGATTACAAGCTAGGGAAGCAGATTTTCGTATCCTCGGGAGGGATGTGTGAAGGGGGGGCCGGTGCTGAGTCATCTCAAGGCGGTGCTGCGGGATCCTCGGTCTACCATCATCCTGACCGGTTACCAGTCGCCCAACACGCTCGGGGGCAAGTTGTGGCAACTGGCTCACGAAGTCGAGGGCAGTGAGGAGATCACTCAACTGGACGTGGGGGGGACGACGATCCCGCGGGAGGCTGTTCAGGCCCGGATCGTGGATCTGGGTCCCTATTTCTCGAGCCACGCGGATGCTGGGCGGCTACTTGACTACCTGTTCACGGACGGGGGTCGCGGCGACCAGAGTCGGCCATGCACCGTGTTTCTCAATCATGGCAACAATCGGGCACGTAAGGCACTGGGTGAGGCGGTCAGGCAGCGAGCAGAGGAAGCGAGGCCCAACGACCGGAGCGTGGAGGAGGTGCTCCTGCCCTCCTCTTCCGCGTGGTACGACCTCGATCGGAACGAGTGGGTAAAGGACGAGCTCCCGGGAATCTTGCCGGGGAGCCCCGGCTTGGATCCGCGGCTGTTCCCTTTACTCGAGCGGTTCGTGACTGCCCACGAACGGATCGCGGCCGCTCTGGAGACTGTCGCGGGCGGCAGTGCAGAACTGCCGTCGAAACCGGAGGCCGCCGCCAATGGAGACGCGAATGGCGACGTGACGGCCGCCGACTCCTCCCGCCGCGAGAACAGCTAATCCGCAGATTGCCGCGCCGGAGATCTTCGGCCTCTGCGGGAGGTCCCGGCTGTCCCGGGTTCGTTTTCCCGCTATCCTGGTGCCATGCCGGGAGACGACGCTCAACCCTCCTTGCCGCCAGGCCTCTACGAGAAGCTGCTCTCGCAGGCCGACCAGGCTCGCCTCGCTGACCCGCGTCTGGCGTCGCTGGGCGAACTGGACGCCGAGGACGCTCACGCCGCCGTGGCCCAGTATCTCGAACGCCTGCTGGCGGGGGCCTTGTCCCGCTATCGCGGCAAGGAGGCGGCGGATCGCCAGCGGCGGCTCGTCGAGCGGGTGCTCGGGACCCTGCGCGAGGAACTCGGCGAAGAGGCGGGGCAGCTGAGCCTGGCCGATCCGCTCCAGCGGCTGCTGGCGGTGCACGCCCCTGAGGAGACGCCCGGCGACCGGCCGGACACGCCGCTCTCGCGCAGTGCGCTCCTCACCGGCACGCGGGTCGACCCCTCCCTCGCCTCGCAGCTGGGCAAGGAGGTCGCCGCCGCCGACCGGGTGGACATCCTATGCTCGTTCATCCGCTGGAGCGGCCTGCGGCTGATCCTGGAGGAACTGCGCGAGCTCACCCGCCGCCCGACTGACGATGGCTCGCCCCGCCTGCGGGTGCTGACGACCAGCTACATGGGGGCGACCGATCCCCGGGCGGTCGAGGCCCTGGCGGAGCTGCCGAATACCGAGATCCGCGTCTCCTACGACACCCGCCGCACCCGGCTGCACGCCAAGGCCTACCTCATCCACCGCGCCACCGGCTTCGGCAGCGGCTACGTCGGCTCGGCCAACCTCTCCCACGCCGCCCTCTCCGAGGGGCTGGAGTGGACGGCCAAGATCAGCCAGTACGAGCTGCCGCACCTCTGGCAGAAGCTCATCGGCACCTTCGAGAGCTACTGGCACGGCGAAGAGTTCGAGCCCTTTGACGCCGACGCCAAACCCCGTCTGCGGGCGGCCATCCAGCGCGAGCGCGGGGCCGGGCAGCAGGGCGACGACGCCTTCTTCCCCCAGTTCGACCTCCACCCCTATCCCTACCAGGAAGAGATCCTCGACGTCTTCGCCGCCGAGCGGGAGGTGCAGGGCAAGAGCCGGCACCTGCTCGTCGCCGCGACGGGCACGGGCAAGACGATGGTCGCCGCCTTCGACTATCAGCGGTGGGCTCGCTCGCAGGATCGCCAGCCCAGCCTGCTCTTTGTCGCCCACCGCGAGGAGATCCTCCGCCAGGCGCTCGGCACCTACCGGGCCGTGCTGCGCGACCACAACTTCGGGGACCTGCTCGTCGGCGGCACCGAGCCCGAACAGAGCCGGCACCTTTTCTGCTCGATCCAGAGCTACAACAGCCGGGGTCTCTCCCAGCTTCCGCCCGGCCACTTCGACTACGTCGTGGTCGACGAGTTTCACCACGCCGCCGCCGAGTCCTACCAGCGGCTGCTGGAGCACGTCGAGCCCCAGGTCCTGCTCGGCATGACGGCCACCCCCGAGCGGGCGGACGCCCTGGACATCCTGCACTGGTTCGGCGGCGAGGCGAGCGCCGAGATCCGCCTGCCCGACGCGATCGCTCGGCGGCTGCTGTGCCCCTTCCAGTACTTCGGCGTCAGCGACGCGGTCGACCTGGCAGGCCTGAGCTGGCAGCGGGGCGGCTACGACGTCCGCCAGCTCGACGCCCTCTACACCGGCAACGACGTGCGGGCCCAGCTCGCGCTCGACAAGGTCCGCGAGATCCTCGCTGAGCCCACCCGGGCCCGGGGGCTGGGCTTCTGCGTCAGCGTCGCCCACGCCCGCTTCATGGCGGACTTCTTCAGCGAGCAGGGCCTGCCGGCGATGGCCCTCTCCGCTGAGAGCACACCCCAAGAACGCCGCTCCGCCCAGCAGCGGCTCGTGCGGCGGGAAATCAACTTCATCTTCACCGTCGACCTCTACAACGAGGGCGTCGACATCCCCGAAGCGGACACCGTCCTGCTGCTGCGCCCGACCGAGAGCCTGACCGTCTACCTCCAGCAGCTCGGGCGCGGCCTGCGCCTGCACGACGAGAAAGAGTGCCTGACGGTGCTCGACTTCATCGGTGCCCAGCACCCGCGCTTCCGCTTCGCCGCCCGGCTGCGGGCCCTGAGCAGCGAGCCCACCGCCCGGCTGGACCGGGAGGTCGAGCAGGGCTTCCCCCACCTGCCGGCCGGCTGCGCCATCCGCCTGGAGCGGGTCGCCCAGCAGCGGGTCCTGGAGAACATCCGCCAGTCGTTGACGCTCCGCCGACCGCAGATGATCGCGGATCTGGCTGAACTGGGCCGGCACCTCGATCGCCCGCCAAGCCTGCGTGAAGCGCTTGACTACCTGCACACGGACCTCGCCACCCTGCTGAAAAAAGGCCTGTGGTCCCGCCTGCTCGCCGACGCCGGGCTGACCCCGCCGCCGGCTGACCCGGACGAGGCGACTCTGGCCAAGGGCCTGCACCGCCTGACCCACCTCGACGACCCCCGGCAGATCCAGTTCCTCCTGGCGTGGCTGAAGGGCGAGGACGAAGAAGCCGATCCCATGCTCCGCGACCGCCGCCTGACGATGCTCCTGCTCACTCTCTTCGGCAGCGAGAGCGAGGGCTGGACACTGAAGCAGGCCGAAGACCGCCTCCGCCAGAACCCCGCCGCCTGCGCCGACCTGCGGGCCCTGCTCGACTCCCGCCTCCGCACCACCCGCACCCGCTATGAGCCGCTCTTCCCCGCCGTCTCCGGCCCGCTCGCCCTGCACGCGAGCTACACCCGCGACGAGATCCTCGCCGGCCTCGGCCGCTGGACCCTCGCGGATCGCCCCCGCATGACCGAGGGCGTCCTGCACCTCCCCGACGCGAAGGTCGACGCCGTCTTCGTCACGTTGCACAAGACCGAGGCCGCCTATTCGCCGACGACGATGTACGAGGACTACGCCCTCAGCGACCGCCTCTTCCACTGGCAGAGCCAGAGCACGACCTCGGCCGAATCGCGCACCGGCCAGCGCTACATCCGTCACCGCGAACTCGGCTACACGCCGCTGCTCTTCGTCCGCGAGCACCAGAAACTGCCGTCCGGCCTCGCCGCCCCGTACCACTACCTCGGCCCCGCCGAACACGTCAGCCACGCCGGCAGCCGCCCCATCAGCATCACCTGGCGGCTGAGCGAACCCATGCCCGCCCGCCTCCTCCGCGAGACGGCGAGGCAGAGTGCGGGGTGAAGTGTTGCTGCGAGGTGGAAAGAAACATCCGCCCTGTAGCGTGCAGTACAATTGCGTGCGTTAGCTGTCGCTGGGAGACGCCGATGCCGCCGACAACTCGACGAATTCAAGCTGTCGTTATGAAGCTGCCGGATAATGTTCGGCCGTGGGCAGACCAGTTTCTTCAGGCTTGGTGGATGCAGAAGGTCACCGGTCGCCCGTCCCGTCCCGATGAAATCTATCATCCCGGCGATCTTTCGACGTGGCTTGAGTTTCATCGCTCCCGTGAAGCGCTGCTGAATGCGCTAATGGTGGCCTTGGCAGGCAGTGCTCCCCCGGCAGGTAAGAAGATGGAGGTCTTTCTGTCGTGGTTGAGGCGACAAGATGTCTCGAACTCTCAAGTATGGCAGATGTGGCAGAGTCAGGCTGGGTTCTACTTCCGACAGTGCTTTCTCCCTTGCCTTCTGGACCTTTCTGAATCGCCGTGGCGTCTGTATCGAAAAGCTACTGCCGAGAAGCCCGATTGGGATGCGATGGGACAACTTCTGTATCTGGATCCTTCTGCTGCGGCCGACCCGGCCATTGGACAACGTCTGCATACCTGTCGATACAGCGCTGATCCGAAGAAAGCGGTCGATTGTGGATATAGGCTTGCGGATGGCGGCTACCGGTGGCTGGACGACGAGAAGGCCGAGGTGGTGAAGACGCGAAAGATCCGGATCGGTGCCGCGTTGCAGCTACTCGCTGACTTGCTCAAGACCGACAAACGGGCCAAGTATGCGGTGACCGCCCCCGATGTGAAGGATTTGTGGGACGCCGTCGCTCAGGATCTGGAGGGGCAACCCTATAGCGATTTACCGATCACTCGCCTCAGTATTCGTTTGAAGCATGAGCGACAGGCGTTGCAGAAGTGGCTGGAGCACAACTTCGAGGGCTTAGATCCTGAAGAGAGCAATTTGCTGCGCACTTTTTCTTCACGGCGCTGAGATTCGCCCAGCCAGGGGCTGGACAATCTTCCGTGTCCACTGCGGGGTTCGCAGGGTCCGGCAAGTCTCTAGCGTGGTGTTCACGCCAAGCCGGCCATGCAGCAGTTGGACCGGGTGATTCTGGGCGGGCCTGCGCTTGAGTCCTCGTTACAGCACTTGCAGGCGATCAGGAGATGTGCCATGGGCAAAGGTGGATCCAAAAGTGGCGGTGGCGGCAAGAGTGGCGGGGGAGGCAAAGGGGGTGGCAAGAGCGGCGGCTCGGGTGGTAAGGGGTCTGCCGGCTGGCCGAGCACGAACCCGCACAAGCCCTCGGGCGGCGGCCGCGACAATGCCCCGTCTCGCAAATGAGCCACTCCGGTGGCAGGTGCGCAGCCGCCACTGAGTCGTCTTCCGGCTCCCGGATCCGCTCTCGCGGGTTCGGGAGCCTTTTGACTCTCTGGCTGCGTTTCGCTCTTGTCGCTCAAACAAAATAGCCGAGAGCATGATCGAGTCATGGCGATATAGGGCCAGGACCCGTGGCTCTCTTCGGCGGTGTCCGGGACAGCCTCACAAAGAGTTCCTCATTCTCGGGATAGCGGGGTAAACTGGCGGGGCAGCCTCTCGGAGGATCATCTCATGCAGCCGGGGTTTCAGCAGGCATTCGCCGACGAGTCGGGCAATACCAATCTCGCTGTCGATCAGGAAGGCGTCTCCAGGCACTATGTCTTCTGCGTCGTGTGGTGGATAACCTGCGTGCCCAGGCGGATGCGGTTCGGCAGCATCGCTTCGGCAGTGGCGAGATCAAGTCCTCGCAGGTGGGAAACCACCACGAGCGTCGCCAGCGGATCCTGCAGGACCTGAGGGGCTGCTCCCCGCCGCACCCCGCACCCCGCAGTTGCGCACGTGCGTACCGGCGGTGGTGCGGTGGTGCGGTGGTGCGTATCGCCGCAGCTGCGGTGGTGCGTAGGTGCGGCATCTCGCCCTTCATCGGCTGCTAGGCACCTCCCCCAGAGCCCGCTCCCACCGCTCCCGGCTCCAGCCCTGCCTCACAGCATCGCGGTCACTGTCTATTTCGTCCCTGCCGGCGGCGTGATGTCATGGGCCCCTAGGATCCGCGACGAGCAAAAAGCATTCGGTGCGGCGGCAAACATAGGCTCCAACCTGCCCCGCACCTCCTTTAAGGCCGCGGCCACGCGATCGAAGGGGCGGTTGCTGTAGACGTCCGCCAAGCAGTCCGAGGCCACAGGCTTGCCGTGGCACAAGAACACGCCGGCGATCTCACCGTCGCTGGCTTCGCGGACCAGTTGGGCTGCGGTTTTGCGCAGATGCTTGAAACTGAGCCACCAGGTCAGAGCCTTTTTCTCCTGGGACTCGATCCGCTCGCCCAGGGCTGCCCACTGGTTGGCGATTCGCTGGCGGGTGTAGGCTTTGCCCCGGGCGGTCATCATCACGAGTTCACCCCGGGCTGGCCGAACCCGGTGCCACCAGTCCAGTGCCGCTACCGTCTCCGGCCAGAGCGCGAACTCACCGTACACGCCGCTTTTGCGTCGGATGCGTTTGATCGTCGGCGGATCAGGTTCCACCTCGTCCCGCCGCAGCGTGCGGATCTCGGCTTGGGCCATCGCCGCATTGAGACCGAGCACCACGAGCAGCCGCTCGAAGTCCGTGGCATGCTGCCAGATGGTGGTGAGTTGCTCGACGCTGAAAACCTGCACCCCATGCCGCTGGCGAGCCATCTCGTCCTCGCTGCGGAGCCGGCGGAGGTTGGCCTTGAGGGCCTCAATCCCATGCCGGGGCAGTTCCCAGCGGTGGGCGTCAGAGCGATCGAGCCACCGAGCAAACCGCCGAGCGGTGCTCAGATGGTTGTCGACCGTGGTGATGCTGATACGCCGGCCCGTGCTCTTGCCGCCCCGGAGCTTGGCCTCCGGCCGGGCGACCCAGTAGTCGCGGATCTTCTCCATGGCTGAGTAGCCGAACTCTGACAGGTCCATGTCCGGGGTGGCATCCTTGAGCCTCAGGGCGTTGCCGGCCTCGACCTTTCCGGACTCCTTTGCCGTTTGCTGCGTGGTCCGCTCGGCGTAGTCGTCGAGTGCCTGATAAGTGCCTGATAGAGGGTCGAGCCCACCAGTCCGGTGGGGATCGGGATGGCGGCGATCCGGGCAGCGAGTCGAGTCTGCTGGCTGCGATGCTCCGCCACGTACTGGTGCACTCGTCGCCCCTCCTCTGCGGCTTCCGGGTCTGCTGGGACGATGTGGGTGAGGTGCCCGTAGGTCTGGCGCATGTGCTCCAAGTAGGCCGCATAGGCCGCTTCGCCGTGGATGTGCTCTGGCTGGCCGACTCTCAGGCAGGGCTGATGCTTGCGGATGGCTTCCGCGACCGCCAGGGCCTCGTCGGTCCAGTAGGGGGGCTCTTCTGGCGGTCTGGCGGGCGCGGGGTAGTTGTGGTGCGACCGCAATCGCTGGTGCTGCTCGACGACAACGTTCCACAGGGGCTCCAGGCGGTGGTATGCCAGCTCCGCCTTGGTGCGGTCGCGGCCGAGGCGGAACTTGGGCTGGCTCTTGACGCCCACCTTTCGACCTATCTGGCGGTAATACTGCCCCGTGGAATCGGGCTTGAGCCCGGTACGACGCTTCGCCATTGACGGATTCCCCGTGTCTGATCTGGACATGCTGGCAGGGGGCTCTCGGCCCCACAATTAGACAGATTGCCGCCGAAATCAGACACGCAAACCCCCATTATCAGACAATTAGGCGGGGTTGGCGCAAAAGAAAATCCGTAAGCCGCCATATATCAGCAACTTACGGATTCGCTTAAGCGGAGAGGGTGGGATTCGAACCCACGGTCGGGACGAGCCCGACACCGGTTTTCGA
>JBKHFW010000041.1:0-27329 GCA_046540025.1 Phycisphaeraceae bacterium | reverse complement strand
AAGGGAGGTAATCGCGGATTCGGTACGCCGGCTCGGTCACAGGCTCTCCCTCCCGAGATCGGCGGCGCGCCCGCGCATCTGCTGCAGGGCCTGGTTCTGGAGCTGGCGCACGCGCTCTTTGGTCATGCCTATCTCCCGGCCGACCTGCGTGAGCGTCTGGCGCGGCTGGCCGGCGAGACCGAAGCGACGAGACACGATGATCCGCTTCCGCTCATCGAGATCGCCCAGCAGCAGGTCGATCCAGAGCCGTTCCTCCCGCTGCTGGACCACCTCCTCGGGGCTCGGCGTGTGGGGACGGCTTCCCGGGTCCGGCACCGGCACTCGGCCGCGGCCTCCGCAGTGCGGACAGTCCGCCCGGGCGCGAGCCTGGTGGCCGCGACCGCGCCCCCGGCAGGGGCAGGTCGCCCGCGCTGATGGCGGCCGGCCCGAGGCGATCAGGTCGCTGAGGTCCACTCGTCCATCCTCGCCCAACGGGGTCTGCAGCGACAGGTTCGACCGCGACCTCTCATCCCGCACCACGCGGCGCAGATGGCGGTCGATCGCTGGCCACGCATAAGTGCTGAATCGCCGCCCCAGCCCCGGATTAAACCCCTGGACCGCCCGCATCAGAGGGAGGTTGCCCTCCGCGATCAGGTCGCTCACTTCAAGGCGATAGCGCCTGGCGACACGGGCGGCGATGTGGACCACCAGGCCGAGGTTGGCCGTGATCAGGTGATCCCGCGCCCCTCTCTCGCGCTGACTCCAGCGGTCCCGGGCGCGGCGGTGACGCGGGGCCTCCGCTTCGCCGATCCGGGCCAGCTGGTAGCGGGCGTAGTTGAGCCGCAGGAACAGCGCCTGCTCCTGCTCGCGGCTGAGCAGACCGACCGCCTCCTTGCAGCTGCACTCGGCGCCATACCAGCCCACCTCCGGTTCCGGGATGGTCTCGGCATAGAGCCGCTCCATCACCACCACGGTGGGCTCGGCAAACAGCGGGTGCCAGTGGTAGCTCGGCAGACCGTTTCGGCCGCGCGGTGTGACCGCGGGCAGGTCGGAGTGTGAACGTGGGGGATCGAGCGTCGCGGTGGTCATGCTGCCTGTTCCTCCATGACTCGGGCAAGGTCGATGTGCAGCCGGCGCAACACGTCCGGCCGAAGGTGAATGAGCGTCTCGGGGCGGCCCCGGAGCCAGCGGCGAATATCCCGGAGGCGGTAGTAATGCTGGCCGTGACTCGCCTCGGAGGCGATGCACGGCGCCCCCTGGTCACGCCACTTGCGCACGCAACTGGCGGTGACGCCGCAGATCCGGGCGAGCTGATGGGTGCTCAACAGCCCCTCGCGGTCGAGAATGACGCCATGCTCAGTCCACCCCTGGCGAGCCATCACGTCCTTGAGCGCCCGCACGGACCGGCCGAGCGATGCCGCAATGACCTCCAGACGCTGGCGGCCGAGCTGGCGATACACCTGATCCAGCTCCCGCCGGGTCCAGCGGCGCTGGCTTCGCTCGCTCAGCCAGTGCCGGGCGAAGCGCTCCACCGCATCCAGGGGCCAGTAGACCCGCCGGGGATGGCCACTCTCCCCGGGCCGCGCCGGACGGACCAGACGGGGCATACCGTGGTAACGCTCGATGTCCGGGCCGCGGGTGTCCCGCATCTCGAGGGCGGCGAGCACGCGGGGACGCGGCACTGCCTTCTCTCCGCCCAGCACTTCGGCGGCGGCGCGGATCTCGGCGAGCACCCTGTCCAGCTTTCTCGGCACGATCGGACTCCGGAGGTTCATGCGGTTAAAGGTGCCGCCGCGGCCGAGCCGCCGCGGCACCGGAGGGGGGGGAAGGAGGCGATCAGGTGGCCTGGCGGCCGACGCGGCGCCTCTCGGTCTCCATCCGGCCGCGGAGGATGGTGAAGCCCTCGAGGCCGGCGCGGAGCTTGTCCGCCTCGCGCCGGGTGCGCCCGCGCAGCACCGCGTCCCAGCCGGGGCAGAGCAGCGAGAAGGTGACCTTGCCGCCCGGCTCGGCGGGAAGGTCGATGTGCAGACGCAGGGTGAGCTGCGCCCAGGCTTCGGGGTCCTCGACGTCGACGTCGAGCACCGGGACGCTGATGCGCAGCTCCTTGGGGAACTGCTGCAGCTCGCTGCCGGCGCTGGACTTGACGAGGTAGCCGACCGTCTTCTGGTCCTCCTTGAGCGAGGAGTCGATGTCCACCGTCACGTTTGCCTTGGCGCTGGCCATCGACGCGAGGATCTCCGGCGTGTCCAGCGTGTGGGAGTAGAGCGTCAGGAAGTTGAGCAGCCTCCGGTGGCCGAGGGAGTCGCCGATGACCCCGCCCCACGCATCCCACTCGTCGGAGCGCTCAAACTCCAGCGACGCGGTCTCCCGCTGGCCCCGCTCGATCGACTCATCGAGGATGAGCGTCGCGCCGGCGTCGTTGTAGAAGATGAGGGACTTCTCGGCGTCGCCATACTTCTGCGCGTAGGCGACGAAGGACTCGGTATTGTCCACGCGGTGCCGCCGCAGGTCCGCCAGCGGGATGTGCTCGTCGATCGGGGGCAGGCTCTCGCGGACTTCGATCGAGGTGCCGCCGTCCTCGCCGACCTCGCTGGCGAGGCCGAGCACCCAGCCGCGGCCCTTGTTGCTGATCTTCTCGATGGCGTGCGTGACGATCTGGTCGACCGGGTTCTGTGTCGTCAACGAAGAGGTTTTGGAATCCTGCATGGTCTCTCCTTACAGGGTCAGGGCCGAACTGCGGGCCGGTGGGTGAAGGGGTTCCCGGGGGGTCAGCCGGCACTACCATGGGCGATCGAGCCGGCGACGTCGCCGTCGCTGCTGTCCGCGTGCTCGAGCACCTCGCCGGTGGCGGGGTTGATCGGGGCCCGCCGGCCGCCGAAGCGGTCGAAGGTGGGCAGGCTCAACTGGTCGCCGGCGTTGAGGCTGTCGCCGCCGAGCTCGGCGAGCAGGCGGTCGCGGCCCGCCCGGACCATCGCCTGCTGCGACGCCTTGGGCGGCTTGATCGTGGTCTCATAACTGATCCCCACGAACTCCTCGCTCTGGCGGGCGAGGCCGACCTTGAGCGTCACGACCGCCTTGTCGTCGAGGCTGCCGGTGCGCTTCTCGTGGGCCATGAGCTGGCGGAACGCCTCCTTGATCGCCCCCTCCAGTTCGAGCCGGAGCTTGCCGTCGTGAATCGTGTCGAGGTTCGCCTCGATGTACCCGCCGGGTGTGGTGTCGTGTCCGCGTCCCATTTCGTCTCTCCTGATGCTGAGCGTCAGCCGGCCAGCAGCAGCGACGCTGCTGCGCCGAGAGCCAGGCCGACCGCCCCCGCCATCGCCACCGTGATCCAGCCCGGCCGGGGCCACGGCGAACGCACGCGGCCGGCGATCGGCGGACGCAAGGCGGGATGGCGGGGACGTCGGGGCATGGCTGGCTCCAAAGGCCTGCGGCGGCAAAGGCACGACCACCGCAGGCGCCTCGCCGCCGCCCCACGACCTTCGCGGGGAACACGGCGGCGGGGAAAAAGGCGGAGCGGCGGGTTCCCCCACCCGCTCCGCCTGGGGGGATCAATCGGAATCCGGGCCGGCGACCGGGATGCACAGCCGCTCGGCCGCCCAGCGGATCGTCGCCTCGACGAGCTGCCGCTCGTCGTCCAGCGTCCAGGGCGCCCGCTCGCTGCGGTTGCCGCGCACCCGGTGAACCAGCTCATGCAGGGCGTCGCGGCAGGCGGCTTCGCCGTGATCGGGATCCTCGAGGACCAGGACGTTGTGCGCCGTCTGCCGGCACCAGTGGAGCAGGGAGTTGAGGGACACCAGGCGGTGAAGCGCCTCGACGGAATCGCTCGCCTCAATCGCGCCGAGCGCAGGACCCGGCTGGCCGGAGCAACGCTCTACCATCTCAATCAGGGCTTGCCCCGGGGCGGGGTCCGGCGCTGAGGCGTCGGAAGCTGCCGGGGTTTCCCGGGTTTCCGGGGTTTCCGGGGTTTCCCGGGGCGGCCGCTTCGCCTGCCGGCGGCGCCAGAGCCGGCGGACCCGCGACAAGAGGACGCCGCCGAGCATCCAGCCGACGGCGTAGGCCACGACGACAATGGTCAGTTCGCTCAGACCCATACGTGCGTCTCCTTCCCTCAGAGTTCGCCCATCCGGCAGAGGATGGGCGGCGTGAACGGCGATGGGGTGACAGATCGCCTCCGGGCGGACGGAGCGGGCCCGGGGCCCGCCCCGCCGGTGCCGGGGGCGGCATCAGTGATCGGCCCGCCCGGAGGACGGGACGCGAAAGGACGCAGCGCCTCGGAGGCAAGGCGCTGCGCCGGGGACGGGCCGCCGGCCGTGTGAGGCCCGGTTACAGGGCGCCGGCTGCCCGCGGGGTCGTTCAGCAGCTCGAGCCGATCGCCGTCCGCCGTCGCCTGGGCCAGCCGCCGGCGCGGCCGCGGGGCGCCGCAGTCGCGATACGCCCGATGGGCGGCTGGCGGGAAAGGCGAGGCTGGGCTGGTGCGGGGTTTCATGGGCTGCTGGGGAAAATGCTGAATGCGTCGAGCGAGAAAAAACCGGGCGGGGCGAAGTGGCGGTCGCCGCCGCCCGGCTTCCGGGGGTGGAATCAGGCGGCCCGGGGGCCCGGGGTCACCGGCTTCGGGCCGCAGTCGAGACCGGCATCACGGACGTGGATGAGATGGCCGTCCCAGGTGCGAACGACCTGCGATCCGAGCCGCTCCCCGGGCGACCCGGCGGCCTGGGCCGTCAGGCGCTGGTTGGCCCAGCGGCTCGCCATCTCCTCGATGAACCAGCGCAGTTCGGTCGGGCCGCTGATCAACTCGCACTGGACGGCGCAACGGACAGCCATCCTCATCTCGTGCTCATCGCAGCCGGTCCGCTCGCTGATCTCCAGGGCGAGGTGGTCGGCGATGTCGATCTTGATCTGCATGGCGGGCCTCCAGAGCAGGAAGACGGGGTCAGGCAAAGGGTCCGTTGACGCTCCACACCACAAGGCGGTCCAGGGCATAGCGGGCGGCCATCCCGTCGAGCTGAACGACCCAGGTGTGACCGCCGAGCTTCCAGGGCTGGCTCCGCGTCGTGGTCTCCATGACGCTGCCGTCGTCGAGGCGGACCCGGACCCAGGTGCCCTTGGGCAGCCAGGTGGGCAGGGAACAGGTGGTGCTCATGGCGCGCCTCCGAGAGAGGGGAAAAAGCCGCCGGGCCGCGGGATGCGGGTCGACGCGGCGCCGGCGGCCGAACGCGAGCAAACCCCGCCGCGCACCGAGGCATCACGGCGGGGGGTTGTGGAGACGGGTCGAACAGCGGACGACAGCGCCCGCTCCACGCCATTCAAACCCTCGGTGGGCCGGGGAGGCCCGCCGAGGGCAGAGTTCAGCTCCGCCCTGTCGGGCGAGGCCGGGAAAAGCCGAATTGTGACGGGTTTCATGACCATGACGCTGAACTCTGGTGCCAGTTTTAACGGACTAGTCGTATTTAGTCAACAGCACATGCACAGCTTCCTGGAGGATTCCCGCAGAAAAAGGCTCAATCGCTCTAACTCTGGTCTTTAGGTCGCCAGTTTTAGGGTTCTGGTTGGCAACTCTGGTGCCGTGGGGTACAGTTGTGGGTGGTTGTGGAGTGGGTTGTGGAAGATTTTGACGCTGCCATCTCGATGCTTGAAGTGATCGCGGACGTGCGCAACTTGCGGCTGGCCAGTGGCGAGCCCAACAAGCAGCGTCTGGCGGCGGAGGTCGGCATTTCCCCCACGACGGTGCGCAAGATCTTCGACCGCGAGGGACGCCAGCCCTACGGCCGCACACTCGACCGCATCGAGCAGGCCCACCGCCAGGCGATCCGGGAACAGGCGGGCTATGAGCGGCAGAGCGCCGAGGCGAAACGGCAGCGGATGCGGGGGGCGATCGAGGCGATGAGCGAGGCGGGCGTCGAATCGCTCTACGCCCTGGTCATGGGCCGGCTGCGGCAGGACCTCGAGGCGGAGTTCGCGGGGGTGGGCGGCGAGGTGGCTGATGCCGCGCGGGCCCGGGAGACGGCGCTGACGGCTCTAGCTCGGACACGGCAAGCAGAAGCTGGCGGACATACTCCAGCGAGTGCTGGTTGAGGGCGTGCTCCAGCACCTTATAGACCCGCCGACGCTCCGGGCTGATGTCGGCCCTGTCAGCCGGCGGGAACACCAGGGACAACCGTTCACACATGATCGAACCCCGAAGCCGAAAGGGTGCCTCCAGGACTATCCTGACACGCCCCACCCAGCTACGCAAGTAAAATGAAAGGGGTTTCCCTAATCATGCAGATCCGAGCCATTCCATCCCTCGCGTTCGCCACCGCCTGCCTGATGCTCTGCCTCTGGGTCCCCTGGGAGGCCTACCCGGTGCGCGGCGATCAGGCGACCGCGATGGGCTGGTCGTGGCTGTGGAGCCCGCCGGCACCCACGAGCAGCCTCACCCGGATCGTCAACGTCGACTCCACCCGCTGGCTTATGCAGATGCTCGCCCTGGGCGTCGCCTCCGCGGCCGGCTGGGGGATGCTCCATGTCTGGGCCGGCTGGTCCACGCCGGCCCGCCGGCGGATGGCCGGGGCCGCCGCGGCCGCCGTGGCGCTGGGGCTGCTGATCACGGGAGCCGGCTACCTGATCAAGGGTCCGGCGGATGAGGGGCGGCACATCGCGGAGGGGCACGCGCAGGATGAGCAGCCGATCCGGACCGACCGCGAAGCCCCATCCCCCCCACCGGCGGGCTACCGGCTGCTGACGCCCCGCGGGAGCGAGTGACGTGATCGACCACCTCGACGCCTGCATCATCTGGCTCCGGACCCTCTGCGAGACCCGCAGCCGCCGCCGCGCCGCCGCCTGCCGCCGGCGATACCTGCAGCTCGCCCGGCACGCCCGGGCCTACCGCCGCTACTGCCGGCGCACGGGCGACTGGCCGGTCGATGCGCCGCCCTGGTGGGGGCGGTGACGCTCACCTGCGCGTCCTACGTCGGGCTGGGGGTGGGACCAACTCGAGTCGGCTGTCGAGTTGCCGGGCCAGCCGGTGGGCTGCGTCGAGCGTGAGGCCGCGCCGGCCCGCCAGGACATCGCAGAGGTATTGGCGGCTCATGCCGGCCCGGCGGGCGAGCTCGGCCTGGGTGAGGCCGAGCTCGTCTATCCGGGTGCGGATCTGGTCGACGAGGGGGTCGGGCATGCGGGGGCTCCTTGATTGCTTGCCGGTTAATCCATCCGCGAGAGTCCCCCGAACAGCTCGCGGACCCGGGTCGGGTGCTGCTGCGCGACGCGGACGAACTCGATCAGCCCCGCCGTCGCCGAGGCGTCGAGTCGGGTCGCGTGCTCGGTGACCGCCTGGGCCAGCTGGAGCGCGGCCCACTCGCCGCTGCTGCACCCCTGGTTCCTGCCGGTGGTCGCCAGGTCGAGGAAGTGTTCGAGGTCGCTCACGCTGTCCCCCCTTTCGCTTTGGCGATGGCGGCTTCGGCTCGGTCCAAACACTGGCACACAACGCAATCCAGGACTCGCTCGTCCGCGCCGACGTGCAGCGCCTGCACTGAGTCGCGCAGGTCTCGCAGCGCCTCCAGCAGTTCCGGCGCGGCGGCGATGAGCTGGGCGTTGGCGAGACAGGTTTTGGCGTCGAAACCAGCGCCGTCGAACTCCATCGCGGCGATATAACTGCGGGACTCGTCCTCAATGTATCCCGGTGCGTGTTTGGTGTCCTGGTAGTGCCGCCACGGTCCCGGCGTGTGCGTCTGCTCGCTCATGTCGTCCTCCTGCCGCTGGTGCGGCGGTTAACTGCTGATGGTGTCTAGCGGGCGGTTCAAGATCACAGATACGAATCTCGCCCAAACTGCCCGGACTCAACCTCGACCTGCTCACCGGTGTCGCGCCGGTTGGCCACAATCACCCAGCAGCCCCTGCCGCTGTGCGGGTCGCGCGGCTGCCGGGTCACGCGGTGCAGCTGCGTGCGGCAGTGGTCGAGGGTGCCGCTCGCCACCACCTCCGAGTTCTCTCCGGCGATCAGGTGGCAGTGCTCCTGGTCGATCGCGGCGAGCAGTTCCTGCCGCTCGGCCTGGAACCGCTCGGCAAACTGGCGGCTGCGCTCTCGCGCCTCTGCCTCTCGCTGTTCCCGGACCCGCTGGGCCTCCTCCACGATCTCGGCGGGCAGCCGGTCGCGCAGGGCGCGCGGCAGGGCCGGGCCGTTGCTGCCGTTGTCCAAGCAAATGTCGCCGGCGGGATTTACGAACACGGGTGGCACCTCGCCGCGATCCAGGGCGTCGGCGACGGGCTGCCAAAATCCACTGATCTGTTTCTGTTCCTGTTCCATCACTCGTCTCCCGGTTGGGGTTGGTGGCTCCGACGCGGAGCCGGAAACCGCCCCGCTCCGGTCTCCCGGGGCGGGGCGGGGTGGTCAGTCGGCCTGCATCCCCTCCCACGTCCGACCGTAGATCGGCGTGCCGTCCTGGTAGGTCCGTTCAGCCGCCTCGCCGGGCGTGAGGATTTCGCTGTCGTAGGGTCCCGTTGGGCCTGGCTGGTACAGGCGATCCACCACCGCGTCAGCCTCACCGGGCGAGGCCAGCTCCCAGCGGTGGACCGACGAACCGGGCAGGCCGTAGACGCAGACGCGCCAGCCCTCGGCACCCGCCGCCTCCAGCTCGTCCCGCCGCTGCTGGTCCGCTTGGGCGTGGGCCTCGCGGGCCCCGTCGTCATAGGCGTCGGCCAGGGGCTCGCGCAGCTCAGGGTGCCGCTCCTCAATCGCCTCGGCAAACTCGTCGTCCAGCAGGTCGCCGGCCGGGTCCAGCTCGCGCCGGAGACGATCCGCCAGGCCTGGTGTCAGCAGTGAGACGACGTGAGCCGAGCCCGCCTCGGCTGCCCAGCCGTCGCTAATCGGGTCGTCGCACCAGCCGTCGAGCAGGGCCGCCTGCTGGTCGTCGCGGCCGACCTGCCTGGCGTATTCGCGTTCCGTGTCGGTGAGTCGCATTGTTCTGTCTCCCAGTTGGGGTTGGTGGCTCCGACGCGGAGCCGGAAAACGCCCCGCTCCGGTCTCCCGGGGCGGGGTGGGGTGGGGTCAGGCGTGCCAGAGAGCTGCGGCTAACTCGGCGTAGGACGGGCTGTCTCCCGCCAACTCGCCGGCAAGGTCAGCCAGGGCGTCGAGGGCGTCAGAGGCGGCCGTGGCTGCGGAGCGCAACCGCTCCACACCCTCGTCACCGTGTTCGATTCGGACCAGCTCGATCGCGGCCGACCCGGAGCGGTCATCCATTATTTGCTGGATCGCGTCGATCAGAGTTTGTTTGGTGATCGTGTCAGTCATCGTTTTCATCTCCCGGTTGGGGTAGTGGCCCTCGACGCGAGGGCCGGTTTCGTTTCCTGATCTATGTATAGTGTACCCTGAATCGTGGTACGGTCAAGGGGAAAGCCAAAGAATCTGAAAAAAAGATGCACGCCGGCGACCGCAGGAAAAGTTTGACCCCCGCCGGCCCAGGCGGTACAACCACCAGCGTGTGAGGCCCCCACAGGGGCCCAGTGTGTCCGCCACGCAGCCTGAGCCAATCCACCTGCCCGCCCCCGAGCCGATCGCCGTCGATCTGGCCATCGTCGTGCTGCCGGGATTCCAGCAGTGGGCCGGGCCGGGCACCGGCTGCTGGAAGCTCTACAACCGGCTCTGCCGCACCTACCGCGATCGCACGCGCAGCCTCGTCCTCCTGCGAGCCTGGGACAGCGATCCGAAGCTCACCGCCGCCCTCATCGACGAACGTCACGCGGCGACCACCATCGCCATCGGCTACTCCTACGGCGCCGGCTGGGGCGTGACCCAGCTCGCCGACGAGCTCGACCAGCTCCAGCGGCGCATCGACGTCGCCTTCCTGATCGACCCCGTCCCCCGCTACCGGTTCCTGCCGGCGAAGCTGCTCAGCCTCACCCGTCAAGGCACCTACGAGGTGCCGGCCAACGTCACCCAGGCCTACAGCTGGCGGCAGGTCAACAAGCGCTCGTGGGACGACCCGGTCGGCCGGCCCATCCGCGCTGCCGACCCCAGCCAGACCTGGACGCAGGAGCTCGCCGTCTACGGCGCCGATATGGATCTGCTGCACCAGCACGGCGGATCCAACCGCAACTGGCGACTCGACGCCGACATCCACCACAGCAACATCGACGATCGGCCGGAGATCCACGACGCGATCCTCACATCAATCGCCCGCGCCGTCGCCCCGGTAAGGAGAACACCATGAGGCAACTGCTCACCCGCCCGAACCTCGACCTGCCCCTCGCCTTCGGGGTGCTGCTCTTCGCCCTCGGCCTGGTCCTCGCGAGCTGCGCCATGACCGGCTGCCGCATCGCCCGGTACACCGGACCCGAAGGCCGCGAGGTGCAGACCGCCTCCTTCTTCAGCGATACCGAGGTCGGCGAGGTCGAGGTGCACACAGCCGACGGCGGCCGCATGATCGTCCGCAACCTGACCCTCGAGGAGCGGCTGACCGAGCTCAACCGCCAGCTCCTGAATGCGATGGTCTCCCAAGGGAGCCCCCTGCCGGCGGCCCCGCCGAGCCCCTGAACACCCTTTTCTTTTTTGCCGGGGCCCGTCCTTGCATGCGGGGGCGGGCCCATTACCGCACCCCACGCACCCCACGGAACCCACGGAGCCAGCATGACCCCGCACCCCCCCCCCTCAGACTGACAAGCCCGAGCCCTCCGGCTGGTGGTGGTCGGAGACCCGCCATCACGGCGCCCGGGGCGAGCAGATCATCGAGCGCCACATCGGCGGCGATGCCGCGGCCGTCGGCGCCGACTTCACGCGCTTTCTCGGGGTCGGCATGATCCAGCAGCCCTATGAGGACGCCTCCGGCACCCAGGTGGCCGAGGCGCAGTTCACCTTCCCGATCCCGGCCGACTCGATCGAAGAGGCGATGGCGAAGTACGTCGACCTCTACCAGGAAGCCGGCCACCGCAAGGGCAAGGAACTGCGGGCCCAGATCACGCAGCACCTCAGGGAGCAGAACCAGCCACAGCTCGTCGTCCCCGGACCCACCGCCAACCGGGCTGTCCGTCGCAGCCACTAACTGAGCTCATGTCGAAGAAGAAGGCTCCAACCCGGCGAACGGCTGGCAAGGCGAAGACGCCCACGAAGACCGCGAAGAAAGCGCCGGTGCGCAAGAGGCAGGCGGCGACCACGGCGTCGAAACCAGCCGCCAGGGAGACGCCCCGGAAGACGAAAAAGAAGACGCCCGCGAAGGAGACGGACGGTCGTAAGTCCCGCTCCCGACCCGACAAAGGCCGACAGGCTCACGCGCCCGCGCGCGAAAAGAAGCCGAAGTTGACGGTGAACCAGCGGAAGTTCCTCGCCGCCTACCGGGCCTGCCCCAAAATCGTCCGCGCCGCCGAGGTCGCCGGCATTCACCGCTCCTGCCACTACGAGTGGCTCGGGCAGCCGCATTACGCCGAGGCGTTTGCCCAGACCGAGGAGGCCGCCGCCGCGGACATCGCCGCCCACATGCGCCGCCTCGCCCTCCAGGGCGTGCGCAAACTCGTCATCCACCGCGGCCGCCCCGTCACCTGGACCAACCCGGACACCGGCAAGGAGGAGCTGCTCTACGAGACGGAGTACCCGGTGCGGCTGCTGGTTGAACTCGCCCGGGCCCACCTGCCCGAGTTCCAGGGGCCGCGCCGCCTCGAGCACAGCGGGCCAGGCGGCGGACCCATTCAGACCGAGAGCCGCACCACCATCGACCTGGAGAAGCTGAGTGCTGACCAGCTTGAACAGCTCGAGCGCCTCCTCGAACGCGCCCAGACAGATGCCCAGGCGGATGCCGAGTCTGGACGCAGTGAGAACGGCGCTGGCGAAGAAGCGGGCTGAATCCAGCCTCGCCGAGTTCGTCCGCCAGGCCTGGCACGTCGTCGAGCCGGGGACGGTGTACCGCGCGAACTGGCACATCGCCGCCATCAGTGAGCACCTCGAAGCGGTGAGCCGCGGGGAGATCCGCCGGCTGATCATCAACGTCCCGCCGCGGTCGATGAAATCCCTCCAGAGCGCTGTCTTCTGGCCCTGCTGGGACTGGATCGGTCGGCCCGACCGCCGCTTCCTCTTCGCCAGCTACGCCCAGACCCTCTCCATCCGCGACTCGCTCAAGTGCCGCCGGCTGATCCAGAGCCCGTGGTACCAGAGCCGATGGGGCGGCCGCTACCGGCTCACCAGCGACCAGAACGCGAAGGTGCGCTTCGACAACTCGCGCTCCGGCTACCGCCTCGCCACCAGCGTCGGCGGCGCCCTGACCGGCGAGGGCGGGGACATCATCGTCATCGACGACGCCCACAACGCGATCGAGGGTGAGAGCGACCAGATCCGCGAGAGCACGATCGACTGGTGGGACGGCGCGATGTCCACCCGGCTGAACGATCCGAAGACGGGCGCCTACGTCATCGTCATGCAGCGGATTCACGAGCGAGACCTCGTCGGGCACATCCTCGCCCATGAGCATGGCTGGGACCACCTCATGCTCCCGGCCCGCTTCGAGGCTGATCACCCGCACCCGTGCAGCACATCACTCGGTTTCGTCGACCCGCGCGACCCGGCCGAGGGCGGCGACGGCGACGGAGCCCTGCTCTGGCCTGAGCGCCAGGGGGAGCCGGAACTCGCGGAACTCGAGAACCGCCTCGGCCCGTACAACGCCGCCGGGCAGCTCCAGCAGCGTCCCGCCCCGGCTGAAGGCGGCATGTTCCAGCGGAAGCACTTCCGGTACTACCGCGACGCCCCCGGAAGCGCCCCCGGAAGCACCCCCGGAAGCACCCCCGGAAGCACCCCCGGAAGCAAGTGGTACGTCCTGATCGGGCCGGAGGGTGAGGAACAAAGGGTTCTCAAGAGCAGCTGCCGGCGCATCGTCATCAGCGACCTCGCGCTGACCGAGAAGAAGACCAGCGACTACACCTGCCGGCAGGTATGGGACATCACGCCCTTCGGCGACATGATCCTGGTCGACCAGTGGCGCGCCCGCGTCGAGGCGCCGGTCGTTGAGCAGGAGCTGCGCAGCAGTCTGAGCCGCTGGAAACCGCTCTTCCTCGGTATCGAGGACAAGCATTACGGGCAGGCGATGATTCAGCGGTTCCTCCGTGAGGGTCTGCCTGTGCGGCCGCTCAAGGCGGACACCGACAAGATGAGCCGGGCGATCACCGCCTCGGTCTGGCTCGCCAACGGAAAGGTCTACTTCCCGGTGCCGGAGCAGGCCCCCTGGCTCAGCGACTTCGAAAGCGAGCTGGAGCACTTCCCCAACGCCGCGCACGACGACCAGGTCGACACCCTCGCGCACGCCGCGCTGTGCGCCGCGAACCAGGACGTCTGGCGGCCGGTGGTGGAGGAGTTCATCAAGGCCCCGGCCGAGGATGGCGGACACCTAAAAGTGCTCGAGACGCTGCCGGCGGACTGGCCGGTGTGGGTCTACCTCGGCTGCGGCGGGCAGACAGGGCGCTATGCGGCCGCCCTGCTGCTCACCATCGACCCGGAGGGGACGCGCCGCGTCGTGGATGAGGTCTACACCTTCGGCGTGACCACGTCGGACCAGGTGGAGCTCGTGCTCGCGATGCTCAGCCGACGCGACCGCTGCATCGACAGCGTCGAAGCGTTCCGGCTCGATCCCCAGGCGGACAAGCTCGGCCGGCGCAACCCCCACGCCTCGACGGCGGCGCAGTACCAGCGCCACGGCCTGCCCGTGCTCGGCTGGGCGGAGGCCAGCAGCGATGGGCAGGCGGCGATGCTCGACGAGATGCGCACACAGATGGGCGAACATCGCATCCGCATTGACCCGCGCTGCGAGAAGACGATTCACGAGCTGCAGACCTGGCGGTACAAGCCGAGCCCGGAGGACGGCGCCGCCGACCCGCGCGAGCGCTACGAGGGGCGGAATCTGACGATCCGCTGCCTCGCCGCCTGGCTCGCCGAAGACCCCCAGCACGACACCACGCCGCTGACCATCGAGGACACGGCGGCATTCTGACCTGATGAGGAACCCCACCGGAGACCCCGCACCATGGACCGCACCCTGACCCTGATCGCCTGCCTGCTCGCCCTGACGGTGCTCGGCGTGGCCGTCGCGGCCGACGTGGCCGTCACCGACACGCTGACGCTACGCGAGGCGCCGACCCAGCCGCTCGAACAGGAACTGGTCGATACGAGCACCGGCGAGACCCTGTTCATCGTGCGCACCTATCGCGACTCCGCCGGCGAGCTGGACCGGCTCGTCTGGGAGCGTCCAACCGACGGCGCCCGCTTCACGATCAAGAACAGCAGGCCAAGGACGTGATCTTCCGCAACCTCGTCCACGCGATGCGCGGCGGGGAGCCGGCGCAGACGGGGACCTGAACGGACCGGCGCCGCTACGTCGTCAGGGGCTCGAGGCCCCATGCGGCGGGAGGACCGGCGGAAGCTCGGACCCCCGCGACGGCCGCCAAGCCCGACGACCACGCTCCGCCCGGAAGAGCGCGTGGGAGGCAGACGGCTGAGGCGACCGGGCAGCAGCCAGGCGAAAGCCCGGCCGTTGCCTTTTTCCCACGCGAACCTGAAACAAGGACCGACCCGTGAACAGACTCCGACGACTCCTCAACGCCGCCGCCCGCTCCGCCGGGAAGCCCATGCGTTGGCTCACCCTGCTCACCCTGCTGCTCGCCGCGCCGGCTGCGATCGCCGGGGCGGTCGTCTACCTCGGCCGCGAGCAGGGAACCCCGATCGTGCTCTTCGCCCTCTTCGGCGGCTGGTCCGTCGCCTGCCTGCTCCTCGGCTACGCCCTCGGCGCCCGCCAGCAGCCGGCCGCCGCGGATTACGCCCCGCCCCTGTTCGACGCGCAAAAGTTCGAGCAGTGGGTGAAGACGGGCCAGGCCGAGCCGTCGCCTGACGCCGAGGAAGCGGGCGACGAGCCGCTCGAGCCGCCCCACTCCTTTGGATTGTGACCGACCCGCGGCCGGGGAACCGCCGCGAACCATGCACCTTGACCTGAAAGACGACCATGCCCATCCCCATGTTCAGCAAGAGCAAACGGCAGAAGCCCGGCTCGAACGGGTCTGCCCAGATCACGCGCGAAAAGCAGGCCCTCGACCTCGTCAACAGCCTGCAGGACGAGGCGCAGGAGCATCGCGCCAACACGAAGCAGGGCATGAGCCTCGAGCAGGAGTGGGAGCGCAACGGCCACCGTATGCTCGGGAACCACTGGACCGACGTCGCCGAGGATGCGGCCGGCGGCAGCGAGGGTTACCGCGTCCTCGAGCACCCAGGAAGCTCGGGCGGCGGCCTGCGCGGCATCCACCGCTCGACGCTCAACGTCACCGGCACCGCGATCATCTCGAACACCGCCAAACAGACGATGCAGCCCACCGTCGTCAGATTCCAGCCGGTCGAGACGGGCGGCCGGGCCACCTGGTTCCTCTCCCGCGACGGCGGCGAGATCCTCGATGAGCTCATCAACGAGCCGCTGCGCGTGATCGAGGCAGACCGGAGACGCCGCCTCCTGCAGGCCCGCGTCGAGCGCGACCAGGCACTGCTGGCCGTCGAGCCGGACGACGTCGAGGCGGTCGAGGCCCTGACTCAGGCGTTTGAGGACCAGAGGGACCTGATCGAGCAGAAGGCGGAGCTCGCCCGGCAGAACCACCTCGCGTCGATCGACCTCAACCTCGATCCCGAGCAGCTCGTCGGTGAGTTCGGACCGAGCCAGCCGCTGAGCCGCCGGCAGGCCGGCAAGGTGCGCACGTACATCGACCAGGGCGTGCTCGAGGAGCGGGACCTCATCCGCATTGACGACACCCTCAAAGCCAAGGCGGCGCAGCGGGCGTTCGACCAGCTCTTCGAGCGCGCCCACGGCTCGGCGAAACTGGTCATGAACGAGTTCCGCTGCAACGTCTTCGGACAGCAATACCTCCGGTTCCAGTGGCATGATCGGGGCGAGCGCAAGCACACGTTCAGCCTCGAAAACACGCACATGCTCAATGTGTGGATCGACCCGACGCACGACTCGCTCGACGAGAGCCGCTACCTGATCTTCGAGCACCCGATGAGCCTCGACCAGGCTCTCGCTGAGCTGCCTACGACGATCAGCCGGGAGGAAATCGAGGAGGCCGCCGAGAAAGGCCCGGTCCAGAAAGGCCGTGTCCGCCGCGCCGCCGTCTGGCAGCAGACCGACTGGAAGCAGAAGGTGGTGCTGGTCCGCGTCGGCTGGATCCGGCACCAGCAGGTTCCCATGACCGTCGAGGAAGCCCTCGAGGAGGGGCTGATCGATCGCGAGCCGGTCATGCGGCCCGTGCTGGACGATGGCGGCGAACCGATGATCGACCCGCGCACCGGCGAGGCGATCCAGGAGCAAGCCACCGACGAGAAGACCGGCGCGTTGATCTGGCGCTACCACCTCGTGGACAAGCTCGACGAGGCGGGTGAGCACGTCGAGGTCACACCGCAGACGAAGACCCACCACGGCACCGACTGGCCGAATACGACCGGGGTGCGGCAGATCGTCACCCTGCCAGGCGTGGAGCGCGTCGTCCAGGACATCCGCTGCCCCTACCTCGACATCCCCGGCTCCTGGAACCTCAACATCCCCCGTCCCGACGGGAGCCCCTTCGGACAGGGGGAGCCGGTGCGTCTCGAGAGCGTTTCGCAGCAAATCAACCGCCTGCTCAGCGTGATGGACAACTACGCTCGGTATTTTCAGTTCCCGCAGGTCTGGATGCCGCAGAAGATCTACAACGAGCTCAAGCGGGCGGGCTACCAGCTGCACTCCCGGCCCGGCGCCGTGGTGCCGGTCCCTGATGCCCTGTACGAGAGGATCATCGCCCAGGGCGGGTTCGCGGCCATGGTCCAGCAGGTGCCGACGATGCCGGCGTTTCTGTTCAACCTCTTCAACCGGCTGCTGGATATGCACTCCCGGATCTCGGGCCACAGCGACATCGACCAGGGCCAGGCCCCCTACGCCGGCGCCAGCGGCGCCCTGGTCAACACACTCGCCCAGCAGTCGGCCGGGCCGCTCGCTCTGCGGAGCAAGTTCACCGAGTGGGCGATGGAACGCACGGGCCGGATCGCCCTCGACGCCATGGTCAAGTGGATGCCTGAGACGCGCTGGCGGGAGATCCTCGACGAGTACGATCTGCCGGTGATCCGCGAGATCATCGCCGGCATCGCGGCCATGCGCTGGGACGTCAGCGTGGAAACCGCGTCCGGCCGCGGCGCGAATCGCACGATTGACGAGCAGCGGACGATGACGATGCATGGCGCCGGCCTGCTCTCGCGCAAGACGACGATGGAACGCGTCGGCGTGCCCGACCCCGAGGCGGAGGAGAAGCGCATCCACGAGGAGCAGGGCCTGAGCGCCCAGGCGAGCCCGGCCGTGCAGGCCGCGTTCGTCGACCAGGCGGACCCGGTGGCAGCTCCGGCCGGGCCCGGCACCCCGCAGCAGCCGGTCGCCGCCCCGGAAAGTGATCCGGGAGGAGACCCCGCGGCCGCCGCGGCGGCCGGCGGCTGATACTCGCATTCTGAACCCCGGCCCAGGCGGGCCACAAACTGGAAAGGAGCCCCCCCCATGGGCATCAAGGAAATGATGGATTGGTCCCACCAGGCGCACGCGCGGATCGTCGTGCGCCGCCGGCTGGAGCGCAAGCTCGGCGAGCTGCCCAAGGCGCAGCAGCAGGCCCTCCTCGAGGTCGCGGCCAGGGCGGGCGAGCAGGCGCTCGACACCGCCGAGAACCAGCAGGACGTGGTCAACGCCGTTACCGAGGCGGTCGACGCGAAGCTGCGCGAGCTCAAGCTGATGCCCAAGCCGGACGAGCCGGCGCCCGCCCCTGCGGCAGGGGCGGAGGTGGGCGCCGAGGACGACGAAGGCGAGAGCGGTGAAGGCGAGGACGACGGGCAGGGAAGCGGGTCCGGCGACGGCGGCGAGACCCCGACCCGGGATGACCGGCATATCGACGCCCTCGACCTGCCGGCGTCGCTGGCCCAGGTGCTCGCCAAGGCCGGGCTGAAGACGGTCGGCCAGGTGCGGGCGCGAGAGGACCTGACCGCGATCGACGGGATCGCCAAAGCGTCAGCGAACCGGATCCGGGCGGCTCTGGCCGCGCTGGACGGGGAGGACGGTGAGGCCAGGGACGAGGGGGATGGGGCGGACGGCGACTGATGCACGCGCTGATCCCTCTTCTGGCCGCCTGCCCGGTGCTCTACGGCCTGCTCGCACTGCCTCCCGCGAGTGTGCCGAGCCCCCCGATGCCGCCGGCTCCGCAGGGCCGGATGCGGCCGGGGCCCGCGCAGGCGCCACAGCTCGCCCGAATGGGCTACTGGTCCGGGTTCCTGTAGGCGACGCCGGGGGAGGCATTATCACGGCGGCGGGGGGGGGTGAGATTCCACCTCGCCGCCTTGTCAACAGTGGGACCGAGACCCCTGGGCCGAGCGCTTGAAAGGATACAGTTGTGATGGCAAAGACGGCAGGGATTGAGGACGACCTGATCACCCCCAAAGAGGCGGCGGGACTGCTCGGGTACGACCTGAATTATTTCTATCGCCTTATCCGTCAGGGCGCCGTGCCCTACCGCCAGAATGCCCGTCACGGCCGGATCATGATCTCCCGCCGCCGACTGGCGGAGACGTTTCCGAATCGGAGCGGAAATGATGACGCGTGAGCAGATCCTCGAACTGCTGGGCGACGCCCACCGGGACATCGGACAGTGGTGCTCGCTCGCCCGTGAGCAGATCGCCTGCACCGAGGGGAATCAGCCGATGCCCCTGCCGATTCAGAACGGGCTCGACGTGTCCCGCGCCATCCAGAAGCGGCTGAATGAGGCGATCGAGCAGCGTCTGCAAGAGACGGAACAGGTGGATCGTGATAGACGGTGATCAAAGCAGTCATACAGGCCCCCAGGGCGACCTCGTCGAACTCTTCGGCGGCCCGTGCGACGGGATGCACCTCACGCTGGCCGGGGGCGGGTTCATCGAACCCACCGTGGGTATAGACTGCCGCCAGGTCAAAAGCTGCTCGCTCATGGCCCCCATGCTAGCAGACATCAACCTTTATCTAGCTTTCTCTAGTGATCTCTAGCCATCCGTGGCACGCCTCCCTTCCGCCGCGCGCGCGCTCCCGTTACACCACAGGTAGATCAAGCCCCGGCCGGCACGTCGTCGGTCGGGCATCGCGCCCGAGGCAGCAGGCCTCTACCAAAGCTGACGCAGCACGCCGAGCCCCCCGGGGGGAGCAGGCCTCTGAAGCGCAGACGCGGCACGCCGAGCAGGACAAGGGACAGTCTGATGGCAGGCAGCACCGTGAGCGCACAAACGTCCAGCACGACCAGCCCCGGCGCCGATGAGGCCGCCGCCTCCGCCATGACCCAGACGGCCGAAACGGCCCCTGGCAGCGAGGCGACCCCGGAAACCCCGGAAACCCTGGAAACCCCGGAAACCCCGGAATCCCCGGACAACTCCGGTAACCGGCGCGCCACCCCGGCCATGTTCAATCCCGACCCCTCCGGCGAGGAGGAACCGGCGCAGATGGCCGACTCCGCGGCCGGCGAGGACGAGGCAGGCGAGCAGACGGACCGTTCCACGACGCAGCCCGCAGAAGGCGAAGATGGCGACGGTGAGGCGGGCAAGCCTCACCAGGTCGACGTCGGACTCCAGAAGCTCCAGCAGCGACAGGCCGCGTTCGAGCGACAGTTCAGCCAGCTCAACGAGCAGGTCACCACGCTGCTCGACCGCTTCGACGGCAGGACCAACCCCGGCGCCCAGTCCGGCAGTCACGCGGAGGCCAGCCAGATGGCTGAGCCCACCGCCGGCGCGGGCGAAGGGGGGGAAGGCGGCGAAGCGGATCAGTTCGAGACGCTGCTCACCGAGCTCGGTGAGCTGCAGAACGAAGCCGAGGGCGACGATTTCGAGTTCGCCACGACCGAGCAGCTCCGCCAGCACCAGCAGAAGACAAGCGACGTGCTCAGCAAGCTGGTGAAGGCCGTTCGCGGTTCCGGTCAGAACACCGAGCTTCAACGCCAGGTCCAGCAGCTCCAGGACCAGATCGCTCAGCAGCAACAGGCCGAGGCGGAGCAGGCGCAGGCCGAACAGTACTGGTCGCAGTTCGAGGCTGATCACGGCTTCGACGGCCGCAAGCTGTGGGACCAAGCGCAGGACCAGGCGGAATCCGACTATCCGGAGATGTCCGAAAACGAACTCTTCGGCGTCGCGCGAGCCATCTTCGATCAGCGGGTCCAGGCGGCGAAGAAGAAGCCGTCCGGCAAGACCCCCCCTGCCAGCAGACACGCTCCCAGATCCACCGAGGGCACTCAAACCGTTCCCGACGGCGCCACCGCCGGCCGTCCGGCCAAGCCTCCGCAGGCTCGCAAGCCGCGGATGCACGTGCCGGACTGATCACCGCCCGGCGGCGCACCTGTGATAGGAGTGCCTGATCATGGCTTATCTTCGCGAAGGCATGGACGCCCACGTCCGTGACGCGGTCTTCGACCGCCTGCACAGCCCCTACGTGCAATTCCACCCGCTGATGTACTTCTTTGGGTTCCGCAAGGCCGAGAACATGCAGAAGCTCGGCACGCCCAACACCACCACCGTCTACGGCGGCGCGGACATGGGCAAGTCGGAACTCGAAGAGACGAACCGCGCCGCCTGGCACGAGTTCCAGTACCAGAAGGAGGAGCCGGACGACGGCGATCAGATCGCCGACGTCGGCGCCAGCACCCCCACCGCGAGCGGGTTCGCCGAGGACAACGTCGGCACGCTCAAAACCGCTTGGACCCTCATCATGGAGCCGGTCAAGATCCGCGTCCAGTCCCTCGAGGACGCGCAGAGCGAAACCGCCATCGGCAGCGTGATCGACAAGTCCGTCAACCCGGTCATGAACCGCTGGCTCAAGCGGGTGAACAACCAGCTCTGGAACGGCACGCTGACTGGGGCCGAGCAGGAGAAGAAGCTCTGGAAGCAGCTTCTCGGCGTCGTCCACACACTGACCGAGGACAACACCTACGGGCAGGTCGACCGAAGTGTCGAAACGAACCTCAACCCGCTGGTGATCGACGCCCCCGCCGACCTGCAGACCACGCTGGTCGACCTCAACATCAACCGCTACGTCAACGTCGGGTTCACCCGCAAGACGAGCGGCGAGAAGGTTGCCGGCCTCGCCGGCAAGAGCGACAACGGCCGCGGCGTCACCTTGTTCATTACGACCGAGGAGCTCTGGAACGCCCTCGCCGATCAGGCGGACAGCCGGTTCCAGATCCACACGAACGGCATCCCGGGCCATGCCCTGAGCGGGTTCACGTTCCCCGTGATCGACAAGGACGGCGTGTATTACACGTACGCGCCGGACGTCGCGGACGGCTGCATGGTCGGCCTGAACCTCGACACCTGGGTGATCGAGGTGCACCGCAAGCACAACTTCCAGTTCACCGGCTTCCGGCCCAAGTGGCTCGAGGAAGAGGGCGGCGGCATGTACGAGTGGGGCCAGTTCCACACGCAGATCCGCCAGACCTGCCGGATGCCGTGGCTGAACGCCTACATCACCAACCTCACCGCCCGGTAAACCCGCAACCTCCCCGCCCTGACTCCACCCCCTGGAAGCTGAGCCCTCGGGCCCGCTTCCCGGGGGTGGGGGGAGCGGAAGGGATCCTGAAAGGATTGCGAAATGCGTTTTCTTCCTCACCAGACCTTCATGGGACTCAAGTACCAGGAGTCCCACAAGCGCCTGTTCATCGAGCACTTCACCAGCGACGACACGCTGGAGAAGCTCGAGACCGGCAAGGTGTGCACGAACCTCGGCGCCACCGGCGCCGTGACGATCACGCTGCCGCAGAACGCCGAGAAAGGCGAGCTGTTCGCCTTCGCCGTCATGGCGGCGCAGGAGCTCCGCGTCAGCCCGGGCGCGGCCGGCGGAATCTACATCAACGGCGACAAGCAGGCGGACGACAAGTACATCAGCGCCGACGACGAGGGCGAGTCCGTCATGCTCGTCGCTGACGGCCACGGCGACTGGATCGCCCTCTTCGCCACCGGCACCTGGACCGTCGAGTCCTGAGCGGACAACGATTCCCGGCCGGCCGTCAATGCAGCCGGCCGGGCTTTGAGACCAGCCGATCCCTCTGCCGGAGGCAGACCATGCGAAACCCCGACCAGAAGACCGAGGTCAACGTCACCGTCGGCACGAGCTGGACGACGCTCGTGGAGCGCCAGTACGCCGGTTGGCGCTCCGAGCTCCTTCTCGGGCTCAAGAACCACGGTGACGGTGGCGTCGCCTTCAGCAACCTGCGGCTCCAGATCCGGGCCTATCCCGGCGCCGACTGGCAAACGTGGCGTGAGGGCAGCGAGTGGGGCACCGTGGATGAGGCGATGCCGTCGGTCGGCGACGACGACCCGCACACGCTCGCCGATGGCAGCACTACCTTCGCCCGGCTAGTCACTGGCCCGATTCACGCGGCCCGCGTGCAGGCAAAGGTGGCGTCCGGCGCGACGACCGCAGACGCCGGCCTGACGGCGGGAGGTGCGTGATGGGAAGGCACCTGGCCAACGTCAATCTGACGCAGCACGCCATCGCCAGTGGGCAGATGGTCGCCTACGACGGCCGTCGCTATACCCCCCACGCCGCCACGGTGCAGGGACTGAGCGCCCGCGACCCGCTCCACGACATCGTGCCGTCGCCGGCGGCGCCGGTCATGACGGCCAGCGCGTCCTCGATCCGGGCGCAGTGGCTCGATCGCGACACCGGCAGCACGCTCTACGGCAGCGACGGCGGCGAACTCTACGAATCCACCGATGACGGTGAGACCTGGTCGCTGCTGCACGATTTCGGACGCGGCATCACGATGGTTCGCGTGCTCGGCGACGGCGAGTTGCTCGTCGGACTCTACGCCAGCGTCGGCACCGTCGCGGGAACGGTGTACAAATCCTCCGGCTACCCCGCCTCGGGCAGCGGCGCGAGCTGGGACCTCGTGCTCACCCTCGGCGATGGCGCGACCGACAACATCGTCGTCCCCGGCGAGTGGGGCGCCAGTGTGGAGGGCGAGGTCGCCGTGCTCAACGAATACGGCGACAAGGGCGCGGCCACGCGGGTCTACCTTTCGCGGGACTATGGCGATACCTGGGACATAATCTTCGATCTCGCCGACGTGGCCACGGACCTGTCCACCGCGCACACCCACGGCAGTTGCTACGACCCGTACTGGAATCGAATCTGGATCGTCACCGGCGACAGCGAGAACCGATCAATCCGCTACAGCGACGACTGGGGCGAGAACTGGACCATCGTCACCCGTGGCATCGACGACGCCGAGACCTACCAGCCCGTCGGCATCATCGCCCTGCCGCGATGCCTGCTGCTGACCAGTGACGCGCCGCCCAACGGCGTGCAACGAATCTGGCGGCGCGATCGCGACGACCCGCGCGTCGAGACCGCCTGGCTGGCCGACACCGCCCACGCCCTGACCATCGTCGGCAAGGCGAGTTACTGGCGAGGCCCCGGACATCCGGTCTTTCTCTGCTTCACCCGCCACCCCGACCACGGACCGGGTCGCATCCTGGGGACCTGGGATGGCGAGACGATCCACGAGCTCTGGCGCGACCCGGTCAACACCGACACGAGCAACGGCGCCTACTACGCCATGGGCCCCACGGCGTCGGGTCGGGTTGCCTGCTGGCTCAAGGTGGGCGACGGGCAGCAATTCGGCACGTTCGAGGCGCCGGCCTGGATTCCCGACGAGCCCCCCACGCTACGCAGCGAGGCGTGGTCCCGTTATCTGCCCAGCCTCGCGGGAGGCGACGGGCCGGTGACCCATGGCGCGGCGGACCTCGCCACGCCCGACGGACTCGACGTGCGCTGCCTGATCGCCGCCGACGACTGGGCGAGCGGCCTGACGCAGACTCTCGTCGCCAAGGAGGCTGGCTCGGACGAGGCGGGCCGGAGCTGGTACTTCAGCTTGCGCCCGGATGGCAAGCTCTGGATGCGCTGGTTTCCTGACGGTGTGCAGGACGGCAACATCAGTGTCATCTCCTCGTCAGCCCCCTCGGGCGTCGTCGACGGCGAGGCCCGCTACCTGCGGGTGGTGATGGACCCGGACACCGGCTCAGGCGACTACGAAGTGCGATTCTATGAGTCGGACGACGGCGACAACTGGGATCAGGTGGGCACGACGCAGACGGGCACCGGTGGGGCGCTGACGCCGACGGATGCGGAATACAGCGTCGGGCAGCGCGGCCTGCCCGCCGGCGGCGACCTGCTGACCGGCCGGCTCTACTGGGCGCAGGTCCGCCACGGCGAGGACGGCGAGGTCGTCGTGGAGCCTGATTTCCGTTCGCCGCACTGGCCTGTGGCGCGGGGCAGCTACAGCTCCGCCTCGCTCCGGCGACCGGGCAATGCCGGGGAGACGTGGCAACTCGAGGGGGACGCGGCCGTGGTCGCCGAGCTCGACCTGTCGCAAGTGACCGGGCACCAGGCGCGGACGGTCACCGGCTCGACCGGCGACAACACGGCCCTGGAGAGCCTGCTGGCGGCGCTGGACGCGGCGGGCGTGATCACGGACAGCACGAGCTAGGAGCCTCACATGACCGGCATCACCCAACACGGCGACTGGACCGTTCGCCTGCCTGGCGGTGAGCCGCACGGGGGCGGGCACTACGCGCTACAGGAGGCGCACGCCCACGCGAGCGAGCTGGCGGAGCAGCGGCCGGGTGAGGCGATCACGATCGTTCCGCCGAGCTATAGCGTGACCCGGCGGCCGAGACCCGTGCGAATCGGCGCTTCCACCGTCGTCGAGCAGGACGGCACCCGCCTCGCCGGTGAGCGGCTTTACTGCGGCGAGCAGCCGGTGCGCTCGGGCCAGGTGGCGCCCGACGACGCCGACGCCCTGCGCGTCCAGGACTGTGGCTCCGTCACCGTCGAGCGCTGCACGATCGGCTGGGGGATCGACGAAAATCTCGCCGTCACCGGCGCGCGGGATGTGGTGATTCGCGATTGCCTCAACGTCCACGCGCTGCAGCACTCGCTGCACGACGGCCCCGCCTACCAGCGCGTCGGCCACAGTTGCGCCGCGATCGTCGGCTACGGGGCGCAGCGTGTGCGGATCGAGCGCTGCCTGCACGCCCACAGCGCCGTGCGCGGTCTTTGCGACGTGACCGACGGCGGCCAGCCGACCACACTCGAAGTGGCCAACGTCGTGGTCTACAACTGGCGCTGGGAAGTGTTCAAATGTTCACTGACCAAGGGCAGCAAAATCAACATCCGCAACTGCCTGTTCGTCCCCGGCCCGGATACCGAGCTGCCGCCGAAAACCCTCGGCACTCGGACGCTCCAAACGCGAGGCTCCCATCAGGTGCACGTCAGCGGGTGCCGCGTGCTCCATCCCGACGGGACGATGAGCGACGCGGCCGAGCTGCTCACCGACGCCGACCGAGACGCCCTGGCCCCCGAGCCGCTGGAGACCGGCGCCGAGCCGGACGAACTGCTGCCCGCCGACGAGGGCCTGCTCGAGGCGGTGCTGGCGTCGGTTGGCCCCGCTGACTGTGACCCCTATGAGGCGGCGATCGTCGAGCAGGTGCGCCAGCGGACGGGCCGGATTATCGACTCGCCTGGCGAACTGTTTGCAGGAGGCTCCCAATGAGCGTTTCTCGACGGAGGCGCAACGTGACCGCCCACGTGGGGCGCGGACGACCGCCGATCCTCGTTGGTGGCGAGCCGGCGAATCAACCCCACAGCGTGGAGTGAGCGACATGGGCATCATCGTCGATGAAGCACGCAACACGCTCTCCGACTCCGCCCTGCACAGCGGCGGCGGGTTCGAGGTGATCACGCTCGACCGAGCGCTGCGTGGCAGCGGCAACTACCTGATGCGCAAGAGCGGCATTAGCCGCGCCGTCACCGAGATCACCCTGGACCAGGACAGCAGCACGGTGGACATCAGCGCCACCGAGAGCAGCTTCCTCGCCGGGCACCTGTTCGAGCAGCCGTTCCTCTCCTCGCCCGATTTCAACGGACTGAGCGTGATCAGCTTCCGCAACCTGCGGCAGAAGCTGCAAACGCCCGCCAGCGGCCGCCCGGAGCTGATCAGCTTCCTCAGCCCCAGCGTCGCCTACCTCTACCCCGAGCCCGATCAGGAATACACGCTCAGCCTCCCCTGGTGGCAGCCGCTGACGACGTGGACCTACGGAGACGAGACGTCGGAGACCAAGAACACCGAGCTCAACATCCCCGACCAGTACGCGGACGAGTGGATCTGGTGGGGAGCCCGGGCCTGGATGCTCTACGGCGCCCCGGACCACCCGGACGGCCAGGCGGCGATGGAGCGATTCAACCAGTTCTGCGAGGAGATCGCCGGCGAGGCGCACAACGACGGAGTCTGGTACGCCGACCTCGGCGAGGAAACCGAGCACGTCTACACCCCGCGCGGCGGGATCTGATTTGGGGAGCGAACCATGACCGTGGCGCTTGAGAATCCAGGTGCGAACCGCTCGAACCCGGTGCTGGCCGGTGGAGACATCGGCACCACCGGCACCGTGTTCTACATCAAAGTCTTTAAGGGCAGCCACGCCTTCGGCAGCCCGCTCCAGGAGATCACGGGCGACGGCGACACGACCCCGCAGTTCGAGAACAACGGCCTGCTCTACGGCGACGTCTCCATCCGCGGGGCGATGCTCGCCAGCCAGGAGGTCGGGCTCGAGCAGATGGTCTCGGCGAACAACCCGATCGCCGTCGTATTCGTCCTCGGCGGCACCCGCAAGCTCGGATACACGCTCCAGGTCGGGCGGGCCGTCATCGGCTGGAGCTCCAAGCAGCGCGTCGTCGGCATCACCCTGGCCGGCAAGATCGTGAACACGGCGCCCGGCGCCATCGAACAGGCGGTGACATGAGCAAGCAGACCAGCCTCGAGGCAGAAGCCCTCGCCGAGCTCGACCAGGTCGAGGAGACGGACGTCCACATCCCCGAGACCATCGAGCCCAAGGCCGAGGACCAGGCCGCCGCGGAGGATCGGGATTCGGCCGGCGAGGGGCCGGCTGAGGTCGACCTCGACGAACTGGTCGAGATGATCCTGAACCGGCTGACCATCCAGTAAGACGCACCCATGACCACGAAACTCGCCATCCACAAGGGCACCCGGGAGCGGCACGGCGTCAGCGACGTCAGTCTCGACGCCGCCAGCCAGCGCGTCCTGGTCCGCTCGCTCGACGCCGGCAGCGGCGGACTCGCCGACGCGGTGACGGCGGCCGTGGACGCGGCCAATGCGAACCACGCCAACTTCACCAAGCTGCCCCTGGAGTCGGCGACGGCCGTGCGCTGGGGCGCAAAAAAGGCGTGGGTTGACCTGCAGTATCGCCGCGGCCGACACGCCAACCCGGTCGCCACCGGCGACTCGCTCTGGAACGTGGGCGAGGAGACCGGTGGCGGGTTCCACCGGGCCGAGATGCT
>JBKHFW010000040.1:0-27990 GCA_046540025.1 Phycisphaeraceae bacterium | reverse complement strand
CGCAGCGCCGCCCCGGGTATCGCCGCGGCGTTCTTATGGAACCGGCGCGCAAACGGACCCCACTCAGACGCAGTGTCCTTCTGTGCGATAAGAAGCGTCCGGCCCCGATCCGGGGCAGTGCTGGCGCTTGCCCCGGCTTGGGGGGTGGTATGATTCCACCCCGGACCCCAGGCCCGAGGTCCCTGGACCCTGAAAAGAGGATCTCATGGAAAAACCCGCGCAACCTGATTACCCGATTCTCGACGTTCTCGAGCGCCGCTGGAGTCCGCGGGCGTTCGCCGCGAAGGCCGTGGAGCCGGAGAAGCTGCGCTCCATTTTCGAGGCCGTGCGATGGTCCGCATCGAGCTACAACGAGCAGCCCTGGGTCTTTTTCGTGGCCCGCCGACAGGAGACCGAGCTGTTCGAGAAGATCCTCGGCTGCCTCGTCGAGGGCAACCGGCTCTGGGCCCGCCAGGCCCCGGTGCTCGGCCTGACGGCCACGAAAACCTTCTTCGAGCGCAACCACGAGCCCAACCGCGTCCACCAGCACGACCTCGGCCTCGCCATGGGCAGTCTCACCGCGCAGGCGATGGCGCTCGATCTCTTCGTCCACCAGATGGCCGGCCTCGTCCCCGCCCGTGTGCGGGCCGAGTTCGACCTGCCCGAGGGCTGCGAGCCGCAGACCGGCTTCGCCATCGGCTACGGCGGCGACCCCGAGCAGCTTCCCGCGTCCCTGCGCGACAGCGAACTCGCCCCGCGGACGCGGAAGAAGCAGGATGAATTCGTCTTCGGGCCCCGTTTCGGCGAGTCCGCGACGTTCTGAGCCGGTTATGCGGGCCCGAACCGCCCCGATTCGGCCGGTCCGGGCCCGTCTGACCGCACGCCGGGGCGGAAACCGTTACACTTTCCGCGGTTTTCCGTCGCGGTCGGGGAAATTGGCCGGGCGATGAACAGTCCGCCTCTTTTAGACGTATTATCGGGTGGAGTCATCGCCTCGAGGAAGCGGTTCCCCCTCCGACAAGCTGCCGACGGCCGGGCCGAGGGCGGCGAAATCGGAAGATGCCGCGGCGGGGCGAAGATTGGCGGCCTGAGAGCCGATAAGAGTCCGGAGCCGGGCGGATCAAGCGACGACGGCCTGCGGGCCGATCCCTCTGCCAGGCTCATTCCTGATGCCGTGGGGGCCGCGAAGGCGGCAAAGTCGGCATCGCACCGGCCAATCAGCAGTCAAGGCTTCGTGGGCGCGCTACAATGGGGTGAGAAGCGCGAAACTTCAACAGGCAACCCTGAAGTGAGCACACCGCAATGTTCGAGAGATTTACAGACCGAGCCCGCAAGGTGATGGCCCTGGCCAACCAGGAAGCCCAGCGGTTCAACCACGAGTACATCGGCACCGAGCACATTCTGCTCGGTCTGGTCAAGGAGGGGTCCGGCGTCGGCGCGAACGTGCTGAAGAACCTCGACGTGGACCTGCGCAAGGTCCGCCTGGAAGTCGAGAAGCTGGTCAAGTCGGGCCCCGACATGGTGACCATGGGCAAGCTCCCGCAGACCCCGCGGGCCAAGAAGGTCATCGAGTACGCGATCGAAGAGGCCCGCAACCTCAACCACAACTACGTCGGCACCGAGCACTTGCTGCTCGGGCTGCTGCGTGAGCACGAGGGCGTCGCCGCCCAGGTGCTGATGAACCTCGGGCTCAAGCTCGAGGAAGTCCGCGAGGAAGTGCTCAATCTCCTCGGTGCCGGGGTGGACCCGGAGGAAGCCAAGGCCGCCATGGACGACCCCGCCGGCGCTGCCAAGACGGGCAAGAGCAAGACCCCCGCGCTCGACAGCTTCGGGCGCGATCTGACCGAACTGGCCCACGAGGGTTCGCTGGACCCGGTCATCGGCCGGGCCGACGAGATCGAGCGGCTGGTGCAGATTCTCTGCCGGCGGACCAAGAACAACCCGGTCCTGCTCGGGGAGGCGGGCGTGGGCAAGACGGCCATCGTCGAGGGCCTGGCCCAGAAGATCGTCAACAACGACGTGCCCGAGCTGCTCGCCGAGCAGCGGATCGTCGTGCTCGACCTCGCCATGATGGTGGCGGGCACGAAGTACCGCGGCCAGTTCGAGGAGCGCATCAAGGCGGTCATGAACGAGGTCCGTCGGGCCAAGAACGTGCTGCTGTTCATCGACGAGCTGCACACCCTGGTCGGCGCCGGCGGGGCCGAGGGCGCGATCGACGCGTCCAACGTGCTCAAGCCCGCGCTCAGCCGCGGCGAGATCCAGTGCATCGGCGCCACGACGCTCGATGAGTACCGCAAGTACATCGAGAAGGACGGCGCGCTGGAGCGGCGGTTCCAGACGATCCTCGTCGAGCAGCCCAACAAGGAGGAGACGATCCAGATCCTCAAGGGCCTGCGCGACCGCTACGAAGCGCACCACCGCGTGCAGATCACCGATGAGGCGATCGTCAGCTCGGTCGAGCTGAGCAACCGCTACATCACCGCCCGCGTGCAGCCGGACAAGTCGATCGACGTGATCGACGAGGCCGGCGCTCGCGTCCGGCTCAAGAGCATGAGCAAGCCGCCGAACCTCGCCGAGATCGAGGAGAAGATCGAGCGCCTGTCCATCGAGAAGGACGAGGCGGTCAAGGCGGCGGACTACGAGCGGGCTGCCGAGCTCCGCGACCAGGCCGAGGGGCTCCGCCGCGAGAAGGAGGAGATCCAGCGCGAGTGGCGCGCCAAGGCCAAGGAAGTCGACGGCGTGGTGGACGAGGAAGTCGTCGCCGAGGTCGTCAGCAAGATGACCGGCGTCCCGCTCCAGCGGCTCGAGAAGGCGGAGTCCGAGCGTCTCCTGCGGCTCGAGGAAGAGCTGCATAAGAAGGTCGTCAGCCAGGACGAGGCGATCGAAGCGATCGCCAAGGCCCTGCGGCGGGCCCGGAGCGGCCTGAAGGACCCGCGCCGCCCGATGGGCAGCTTTATCTTCATCGGCCCGTCCGGTGTGGGTAAGACCCTGCTCAGCAAGGCGCTGGCCGAGTTCATGTTCGGCGATGAGGACGCCCTCATCCGCATCGACATGAGCGAGTACATGGAGAAGCACAACGTCTCCCGCCTCATCGGCGCGCCTCCCGGCTACGTCGGCTACGAGGAGGGCGGGCAGCTCACCGAGCAGATCCGACGTCGGCCTTACGCCGTGGTCCTGCTCGACGAGATCGAGAAGGCTCACCCGGACGTCTTCAACATGCTCCTCCAGATCATGGAAGAGGGTCAGCTCACCGACTCGTTCGGCCGACACGTCGATTTCCGCAACGTCGTGATGATCATGACGAGCAACATCGGCGCCGAGCTGATCAAGAACAAGGGCGGCTTCGGCTTCGCCAAGCCGACCGAGGAGGCCGACTACCAGAAGATCAAGCAGACGCTCAACAGCGAGATCGACCGGTACTTCCGGCCCGAGTTCATCAACCGCCTCGACGACGTGATCGTCTTCCGTCCGCTGACGCGGGAGAACCTGATCCAGATCGTCGAGTACGAGCTGAACAAGGTCTTCGCCCGCCTCGAGGAGCGCAACATCGCGCTCGAGGTGGACCAGTCCGCCAAGGACTTCCTCATCGAGAAGGGGTACAACCCCGACTTCGGTGCCCGCCCGCTGCGTCGCGCGATCGAGCAGCACGTCGAGGACCCGATGAGCGAGAGCATCCTCCGCGGCGAGTTCCAGCCGGGCCAGAAGATCCACATCAGCCACAAGAAGGGCGATGAGCGTCTGACCCTCAAGGCGAAGGATCAGAAGGAAAAGGCCGAGGACAAGGTCGCCAAAGCCGGTGCCGAGAGCACCTGATCCAGGTCTGAAATCCGAACCTGAACCAGCCCATCGGTGAATCAGCCGGTGGGCTGTTTTTGCGCGGAAGGGGAGCTGCGCCGCGGGGACGCCGATGGAGGCGTCGATCGCCGCAGCGCTGCGCCTGCCGCGGCGTGGGGTGTGGTTGCCAACTGTCTTTTTGCGCCAATTCAAATCGCCCTCTGCGCAGAAACTTCGCTCGAATCGGTCAAGGCGGGCAGTCAGGGCGACGATACAAGGGTAGCCCGCTGTGTCCGTGAGGGGGACACCGCCGCCGGGGGGCGGGGGGACTGTGGGGGTCCGGCAGCGGAGCTCATGCCTTCCCCCTTCATCAGGCCGATCGGCCCGGCGCACGCCGCCTGGCAGGCCGGTGCTGATTGTCCGATTGGGTCACTGGTATCGGAAGGTTGCGCATCCGTGAATCAGGAGATGATGGATCGACTGCTCGCTTCGCCCCGGCTGCCGAGTCTGCCGGCCATCGCCATCGAGGTGATCGACCTCGTGCAGCGCGAGGACGTGAGCATTGACGATCTCGCCCGGACCGTTCAGAACGACCCGGCTCTGGCCGGGAAGATCCTCAAGACCGCCAATTCCTGCCTGTTCGCCCGCGCCCAGCCGGCCGCCACCATCAGCCAGGCGCTGGTCATGCTCGGGCTCAACAGCGTCAAGACGCTCGCCCTGGGCTTCACCCTCGTCAGCCGGCTCGGGGAGACCGGCGGCGACGGGTTCGACCACATGCGCTTCTGGAGGCGCAGCCTCTACACCGGCTCGGCCGCGCGGCAGCTCGCTCCGCACCTCGGCCAGCAGCAGGAGGAGGCCTTCCTCGGCGGACTGCTCCAGGACCTCGGCATGCTGGTCATGCACCAGGTGCTCGGCGAGCGCTACGAGAGCGTCCTCCGCGCTGCCGACCACGGCCACGCCCGGCTGGTGGCGATCGAGCGCGATGAGCTCGGGCTCGACCATACCCAGGTCGGCGCGGCCCTGGCGGGGATGTGGCGCTTGCCGCGGGCGCTGGCGGAGACGATCCGCCACCACGAATCGCCCGACGAGGCCGAGGGACCCGCCGTGCCGCTGATCCGGTTGGCGGCGATGGGCAACGCAGCGGCGTCGATCTTCCTCGCCGAGAGCCAGGGCGCCGCGCTCGAGCAGTACTACGAGCGGGCCGAGCGGTGGGCCGGGTTGCCCCGCGAGGCGGCCGAGCCGCTTCTCAGGCAGGCTCACGAACAGACGAAGGAGACCCGACGCCTGTTCGACCTGCCCACGGGCGAGCTGGGCAACCCCGACGAGATCCTCGCCCGCGCCAACGAGGCGCTCCTGCAGATCAGCCTCGCCAGCAGTCAGCAGGCGAACCAGCTCGAGCAGGAGAACCGCCGGCTGGCGGAGGAGGCCTCGACCGACGCCCTGACCGGCACGGCCAACCGTCGGCGGTTCAACGACTACATCGCCTGCGCCTTCGAGCAGGCCCGGCGGGAGGATCGGCCGATGAGCCTGATCCTGCTCGACGCGGACCACTTCAAGCACTTCAACGACCAGTTCGGCCACCCCACGGGGGACCGCGTGCTGGTGGAGCTCTCGCAGCTTCTGATGGAACGGGTGCCGGAGGGGGCGCTCGTTTCGCGTTACGGCGGCGAGGAGTTCGCGGTCGTGCTGCCCGGGCTGGACCGCACGGCCGCGGGCCAGCTCGCCGAGTCGATCCGCAGGGAACTGGCCGTGACGCCGGTGGAGTCAGACACGGGCGAGATCGTGCAGGTGACCGCGTCCATGGGCGTGGCGTGCTATGAGCCGGGCGTGTTCGACAGCGTCGATCAGCTCGTCCGGGCGGCGGACCAGGGGGTATACGCCGCGAAATCGAGCGGCCGCAACTGCGTCCGCGTCTTTCGGCCGCGGGTGCGCGAGTCGGCGGCGTAAGGGGATCGGCACATCGGGTAACATGAATCCCGGCCCGCCGACTGGCGGGTGGGGTTTCGCTTGTCCGCAGCAGGAGAGGCCGGCCATGCCCTGGACGTACGTCGCGCTCGGTATCGCCATCGCGGCGGAGGTGGTGGCGACTTCCGCGCTCAAGGCGTCGGAGAGTTTCACCCGGCCGGTGCCCAGCGTGGTGTCGGTGCTCGGCTACGCCATCGCGTTCTGGCTGCTGGCGGTGGCGATGCGGACGCTGCCGGTGGGGGTGGTCTACGCGATCTGGTCGGGCATGGGCATCGTGCTGATCGCGGTGATCGGGCGGGTCGTGTTCCGCCAGAGCCTGGACTGGCCGGCGGTGGTCGGCATGTCGCTGATCCTCGCGGGCGTGCTGGTGGTGAACCTCTTCTCGAAGTCGCTGGCGCCGTAGATTCTGCCGCGGAGCGAAGCGTCCCCGCTCCGGGTGGCATGGCCGGTCGGCTGTCGTCTCCCAGGCGAACCGCAATCGTCAAAAGCTCACGGCGTCGGGTGGCACGGCTTGCAGCCCGGGGCGGGCGGTCCATAATGGCACCCGTCGCATTTTTCGGTGCCCGGGCCGGGGGGCGGGTTCGTTCCGTCCCGCGCCCGGCGGCGCCCCCATGGAGGGTTTGTCATGTCCGATCCGTTCGTCGGCGTTCAGCTCGGTTCGCACAGCGTGTTCGATGAAGGGGCGGAGCACTGCCTCGACATCCTGCGGGAGACCGCGGACGTGGAGACCGTGTTCGTCTACAGCCACACCTACCAGAACTACGCCCGCGGACGAAATGCCGACGCGATCGCGCCGGATCACGGCGTGGCGGTCAGGGACCCGCAGCAGCGCCAGCTCACCAACGTCTGGACCACCCATCACGACGAGCGCTTCGGCGGGACGTCGCTTCGCCACCACCCGCTGCCCGGCCGGGAGGAGTATGCCGGGCGCGACGTCTTCGCCGAGCTGATCGGCCCCGCCCGCGAGCGGGGGATGAAGGTGTACGCCCGCATCCTCGAGGGCCACGGCCCCGAACTCACGCGGGCGATCCCCAACTGGGTCAAGGTGCTCACCGTGGACGCCTACGGCCGACTCCAGCACCTGCCCTGCTGGAACAACCCGGAATATCGCAACTTCTGGATCTCCACCGTGGAGGACCTCTTCGCCACGCACGAGCTGGACGGGCTGCAGTGGGGCTCGGAGCGGGTGGGGCCGCTCTCGAATCTGCTCATGAAGCAGCCGCACGTGAGCAACGCGCCGGTCTGCTTCTGCGATCACTGCGTCGCCCGCGGCCGGCACGCCGGGATCGACGTCGAGCGCGCCCGCGCCGGGTTCCGTGAGCTGCACGAGATGATCAGCGGGCTGGACGACGCGGCCGCGCCGTCGGACGGCGTGCTGGTGACGGTGCTGCGGAAGCTCCTGATGAACCCCGAGATTCTGCAGTGGCAGCAGGTCTGGCGGGCCGGGCGGGACGAGGTGGCCCAGCGGATCTACGGCGCCGTCAAGGCGCTGCGGCCCGAGGCGGAGGTGGGGTTGCACATCGACCACCAGGGCACGAGCTGGGACGTGATCGCCCGGGCGGAAACGCCTTACGAGGACATGGCGAACTACGCCGACTTCATCAAGCCGATCGTCTATCACGACATCGCCGGCCCGCGCATCCGCCGCTGGTTCCTCGACCGGGTGCACGGCGGCATCTTCCAGGAGCTGCCGCTGCCGATGCTGCTCGAGCTGTATTACCGCGTGTTCGGCTACGACCCCGAGACCGAGCCGTCGCTGGACGAGATGGACAACACCGGCTTCTCGACCGAGTACGTCTACCGCGAGACGAAGCGGACGGTGCAGGGCGTCAAGGGCAAGGCGAAGGTGTACGCCGGCGTCGGTTTCGACGTGCCGTGGAAGAGCGGCCCCTGGCCCGCCGACCCGGACACGGTGACGCAGGCGACCCGCCGGGCGTTCGACGCCGGGGCGGACGGCATCGTGATCTCCCGCGAGTACGACGAGATGCGCCTCGACAACCTCCGCGCCGTCGGCAAGGCGGTGCGGGAGGTGAAGGGGAGAGGCTAGAGGCTGGGGCTGGTAGCTTCGGGCTTTTCAAGCCGTGGCAAGCGCAGCGCCGCCGCGGGTCGCGGGTGTCCACCGAGGTGGCATCGCCTGCCGCCCGCGGCGGCGTTTGTCTGCGCAGAAAAAACCGCGGACGCTGCAATGACAGCGTCCGCGGCGGGGTGAAGAAGGAAAGTCGGGTCAGCCGGCGTGGTCCTGCTGCTCCGCCTGCTTTTGCTCGACGGGGCAGATGCTGGGGTCGCAGCCGCGGCGGTTCCAGGGCATCTTCGCGAGCAGCATGCCCATGCCGCAGGTGTCGGTGACGCCGGCAAAGATCAGCCCGGCCCCGACGAAGCCGGAGAGGGCGATGAAGCCGATGTGCACGGCCGCGGCGAGGATCGCGCCCAGCAGCACCAGGCTGCCCGCGGCGATGCGGACCTGGCGTTCGAGCGACATCACCTTTTTGCCGCGCACCACCGGCAGGCCGGCCGCGTCCCAGGCGAGCGTGCCGCCCTCGACGACCACGGCGTTCACGCCGGCGGCGGTGAGCTTCTCGGCCGCCTTGGTGGCCCGCTGGCCCGAGCGACAGAGCACATAGAGCGGGCCGTCCTGGGCCTGCTCGGCGAATCGGCCGGGGTCGAGCTGATTGAGCGGGACCAGCTCGGCGTTCTCGGCGTGCAGCTCGCTGTACTCGATCGGGGTGCGGACGTCGAGCAGGCGAAGCGTCTCGCCATCCTGCTGCTTCTCGCGCAGCTCGGCGGGGGAAATCGTCTGAGCGTGGTTGCTGCTGGCGGAGGCCATCAGTCGGTTCTCCTTGAGGGTGAATCCGGTCACGACGCGGGCTGGGGCGACGTGCCCGCGAGGGCCCGCTTGCGGAGCGTCTCCCCGCCGGTGAGGCTGAAGACCTGGTCGAACCCGTGCTGGCTGAGGATCCGCGAGGCGACGTAGCTGCGGAGGCCCGAGGCGCAGACCACGATGGTGGGCCTCCGCGGGTCGAGCTCGTCGAGGCGGCTTCGCAACTCGTCCACGGGGATGTTCGCCGCGTGGTTCGAGTCCGGCAGCGGGGCGGCCGCGACCTCGGCGGGGCTGCGCACGTCCACGACCTGCATGCCGGCGAGGTCAGCGTTCGGCTGGGCGATCTGCACCAGCGCGTCGAGCTCGTTGATCGCGGCGAACGCGGCCATGTGGACCGGGTCCTTGGCCGAGCCGAACGGCGGGGCGTAGGCGAGGTCGAGCCCGGCGAGGTCGCGCACGGTAGCGCCGAAGCGCATCGCGGTGGCGACGACGTCGAGCCGCTTGTCCACGCCGGCCTCGCCCAGCGCCTGGGCGCCGAGGATTCTGCCGGTCTCGGGCTCGTAGACGAGCTTGAGCGTCATGGGCTTCGCGCCGGGGAAGTAGCCGGCGTGATGGTTGGCGACGACGGTCACGCTGGTCGCCTCCACGCCGAGGCGCTCGGCGAGCTTGGCGCACAGGCCGGTCGAGCCCGCGGCGAGGTCGAAGACGCGCACGATCGCGGTCGCCATGACCGGGGCGAGCGGCTGGCCCTTCCCGGTGGCGGCGTGCTCACCGGCGAGGCGCCCCGCCCGGTTGGCGGGTCCGGCGAGCGCGACGCGCATCGGTCCGCCGTGCGGGCCGCGGGGGTATTCCACGGCGTCGCCCACGGCGTAGATGTCGGGGTCCGAGCTCTGGCAGAACTCGTTGATGGTGATCCCGCCCTGGGGGCCGATCTCCAGCCCCGCCTGCTGGGCGAGCTGCGTGTTCGGCCGAACGCCGATGCCGAGGATGACGAGGTCCGCCTCGACACTTCGGCCCGAGTCGAGCTGGACGGCGGTCGCGCGGCCGCCCTCGGTCTTCACGCCGTGGATCCCGTCGCCGAGATGCAGTTGGACGCCCTGGCGCTCGAGCTCCTCGGCGAGCGGCTGGGCCATCTCCGCATCGAGCGGCGGGAGCACCTGGGGCTGGAGCTCGACGAGACTGGTGTCGATGCCCCGGCGGACGAACTGCTCGACCATCTCGAGCCCGATGAACCCGGCCCCGACGACGACGGCCCGCTTCGGGCTGTGCTCGTCGAGCCAGGTGCGGATGCGGTCGGTGTCGTCGAGGTTGCGCAGCGTGAAGACGTTCTCCGAGCGGATGCCCTCGATCGGCGGGACGATCGGCGCGGCCCCGGTGGAGAGGATGAGCTTGTCGTAGGGCTGCTGATACGCTTCGCCGGTGGTGTGGTTCTGCACCTCGATCATCTGTCGCTGGCGGTCGATGGAAAGCACCTCCTGGCGAGTGCGGACGTCGATGCCAAAGCGGTTGGCGAAGGTTTCCGGCTTGGCGACGAGCAGCTTCTGGCGGTCCTCGATCTCGCCGCCGACGTGGTAGGGCATGCCGCAGTTGGCGAACGAGACGTGGGCGTCTTTCTCAAAGAGGATGATCTGGGCCGACTCGTTCATGCGGCGGGCCCGGGTGGCGGCGGAGGCGCCGCCGGCGACGCCTCCAACGATGACGATGCGGGTGGGTTCTCGGGTCACGGCAGGCTCCTGGGCTGGTCTTGCGTAGTGTCTTGCTTGCTTGGGTTGATATCGATCAGGTCGCTCGGCCGCAGCCGTGCTCGCGGATGCAGCGGATGACGTTATGGGCGTTGAGGTTGGCCACCTGGTAATAGGCGGCCCGTCCTTCGCGCTCCACGGCGAGAATGCCGTGGGCCTTCATGTGCCCGAGGTGCTGACTGACGGCGGCGGGGGCGAGTTCGAGCCGCTCGGCGAGCTGGCCGACGCTGAGCCGCTGGCCTTCGAGCAATTCGACGATCCGCAGCCGATGGGGGTGAGCGAGCACCCGCAGCACGTCGGCCGCCTGTTCGAGCACTTCCATCTGGATGAACGGGTCTTGTGTGGTCATGGCTGTTACCTTCAATAGTTAATATATCATGACCTAATGACATGTCAAGGGTTCCGGTGTGCTTTTTTCGGAAGGGGGAGGGGGTTGCAAGGGAGGGGCCACAGATGGACACGGATGAACACAGATGGGGAGGGGGCCGAGGTTGGGGAGGGGTCGAGTCGGTCTTCGCAGCGCCCGGACTCCAAGCCGGCGCAATGCATTCATCTCCATCCACCATTCCCTATCCCCCATCCACCATCCCCCATTCCCCATTCCCTTCCCCTCAGCTTCGCACCGGCAGCCAGGCGTGGACGTCCAGGCGGTCGGCGTAGTAGAGCAGGGGCGGGCCCGCCGACTGGGGGTCGCCGACGAGGCGGGTCATGTCCAGGTGGTCGAGCTCCATCTCCGCGGGCTGGAGCGGCCACGGGGCGTGGTCGATCTCCCCGCGCCAAACGCGGTCCCGTCGGCCCGAGGCGAACAGGCACAGCCGATGGGTCAGGAAATGGGCCAGGCTCCCCGACTCCGCCAGGGCGACCGGGCCCGTCGGGCGGTATCGGCCGCGGAAGGTGGCGGGGGGCGTGCCGCCGCGGCGGGGGCGGTGGTGCTCGTATTCGATCCAGTCGCCCTCGGTCGCTTCGCAGCTCATCTTCGCCCGGTGGTAGGGCAGGTGCCAGAGCAGCCGGGCGATGCCGGTCGCCAGCAGGCGGGGGATGTCGAGGCTGAAAAAGTACACCCCCGACCGCCCGGCGTGGCGGACGTAGGTGCGCAGGTTGATCTCGGGAAAACGCGTCTGTCCCGCGATCGGCGGCAGCCAGCGGGCGCGGACGTTCTCCATCTGGAAGGGCACCACCCCCAGCCACGCCTCGCCGCCCCAGGTGTCCAGCTTCAGCGGCGGGGGGATGTACTCCGACAGGCAGGCGGGCTCGACCGGCCAGTGGACGAAGAGCAGGTGACGCCAGGTCATGCGCATCGTCCAGGGCCGTTCCGGAGCGGGGTGGCCGTGGCGGCCGGCTTGTCGCGGTGCCGTTTCACTCATGGCAAACGATAGGCCCGCTTCGCTATCATCGCGGTATGAAGCTCTACACCAAACGCGGAGACATGGGCGAAACCGATCTCTTCGGCGGTCAGCGGCGGGGAAAAGATGCGCTGCGCATCGAAGCGTACGGCTGCGTCGACGAACTCAGCGCCTTTCTCGGCCACGCGGCCGCGGCCTGCGAGCACCAGGCGATGCGGCAGCAGCTTGCCGAGTTGCAGAGTCGGCTGTTCGACCTCGGCGCCGACCTCGCCTCGCCGCACGAGCCGGGGAAGGAGGAAAAGCCCGGCGTCATCCCGCGCATCGCGCCCGAGCACGTCGCCCAGCTCGAGCGGCAGATCGACGCGGCCTGCCGGAACCTGCCCGCCATGAAAAGCTTCATCCTGCCCGGCGGGACGGAACTGGCGAGTCGGCTGCACGTCGCCCGCGGGGTCTGTCGGCGGGCCGAGCGGCGCTGCGTCGCCCTCGCGAGGCAGGAGGAGGTCGGCGAGGCGGTGGTGATCTTCCTCAACCGCCTCAGTGACCTGCTTTTCGCCCTCGCCCGGGAGGCCAATCGGCTCGCCGGCGTCGAGGACGTGCCCTGGATCTCGCCGCGGCAGCAGGGGGGGCAGGGGCCGGGTCGCAGATGAGATCCGCTGGCCTCCAGCGGCGGCAGGCTCGCGGGGAGGCGGCGCCGCCCTGTCAGTCGGCCGGCAGGGCGATCGCCCCGCCCTCGTGCACGGTCGCGCTGAGCCGGGCGAAGCCGATCACCGCCCCGACCGCCAGGCCGAGCGTGACGAGGAACACGCCCGGCCCCAGGCCCGCCCATTCGGGCAGCACCCAGTCGGTCCCCGGCACGCGCCACGTGCCCCAGCCATCGTAGAGGGCCATCGCCAGGAAGGGCACGGTCGCCCCGCGCACGCCCGCGAGCATGACGTGCACGCCCATGTAGGCGCTCACCAGCCGGCGTTCGGCGAAGTCGTTGTGTCCGAGCTGCCACGCCAGCAACCCCGCTCCGCCGCCGACGCCCTGCGCCAGTCGGCCGAGGGCGACCACCGTCAGCGGCAGCCACACCGGGGCGCCGAACTGCAGCAGCAGCACGGCGCCGATCCAGTTCAGGCCCTGGCTGTAGATCCAGTATTTCGCCTGCCGCACGCGGAACGCGGCGATGTGCATCCCGTCCAGCCGCTTCGCCCAGCTTGGCAGCGTCAGCGTGCCCAGCGCCTTGGGGATCGTCATCGTCAGCAGGATGGCGATCATGTACTCGAGCTTGAGCCCCTCGGTCAGCCGGGTGGAGATGAAGGCGACGATCGCCGTCTCTCCGCCGATGTTGGCCATGCCGGCGAGAAATTGGGCGATCATGTACCGCCGAAAGAGCAGGTCGCCCTTGAGGATCGCCCAGAACCCCGGCTTGATCGCCGCATCCGCCTGGGCCTCGGTCTCGAGCACCGGCCGGGTGCCGGGCTCGGGCCGCTCGGTCAGTTCCCGCTCGTCGCGCAGCAGCTCCCGCTCCCGGCGAAGGCGCACCTTGCTGAACGACATCACCCCGACCACGCCCACCAGCAGCACGGCCGGGTAGAGCACGCGGAACATGTTCGGCCCGATGTCCAGCAGCGCGTAGCCGACAAACGGGGCGATCGTCTTGATCAGCGAGTCGAGCATCGCCAGCCGCCCGGTGATGCGCCCGCGCACGTGGCGGGGGTAGTTCATCCGCCACACCGTGCTGCGCAGGGTGACCATGCCTGCCAGCAGGAACCGCGAGATGATCACCAGCCCGGCGAGCAGCAGCGGGCCGGGCCACTGGGTCGGCAAGAGCGCGATCGCTCCGATCGTGAGCAGAATGCCCACCTGGATCGCCCGGATCACCCGGATCTTCGCCCGCCCGTGCGCCAGCTTCGACCAGAAGATGCTGGTCAGGTTGGCGAACATCGGCGCCGCCCAGATCAGCGCGAACAGGTACGGCCCGACGTGGAAGGCCTTGTTCGCCAGCACGCCGACCACCCCGCCCTCGACCATCGCCGTCGCCACCGGCAGCGTCGCCATCGTCACCAGCTCGTGCCGGTAGCTCTGCCGCGTCATCGGCGGGCGGAACCGGGGGTGAAAGTATTCATAAAGAGCGGAAAACGGTTTTTCGGCTAAGGCACCCATGGGAAGGGGATAGCTTAACGATCCTCGCGGGCTCTGCCGGATCGTCCGAGCGAAATGTCTGTTTTTCCCGGTTGCCCCCGTCGTCGCACCGGCGGGAGCCGCCTCAGCCCTCGCCGTGCCGCCGCGCTGCCGCGTCCCGCACCGCGGCGATCAGCCGCTCGGCCGCCTCATCCTTGGTGACGTAGTCGCTCGCTCCCGCATCGTACATCCGCCGGGCCACCTCCTCCTCCTGATGGAACGACAGCGCCACGACCGCCACCTCCGGCTGCTCCTGGCGAAGCCGCTTCGTCGCCTCGATGCCGCTGAGCTTGGGCATCGCCACGTCCATCACCACGACGTCCGGGTGCAGTCGGCGGGTCAGCTCCACCGCCTCCTCGCCGTTGGCCGCCTCGCCCACCAGCTCGATGTCGGCAAGATCCCACAGCAGGTTCGCCAGCCCCTCCCGGATGATCTGGTGGTCGTCCGCCAGCACGACCCGCACCGGGCCGTTCTCGCTTTCCCGCCCCGCTGCCGACACCGGCTCCGCCGGCTCCACCCGCTCGACCACCTCCACCGGCGGCTCGCCGTTCAGCGGCGCCTGCAGCGTCGTCCGCGTCCCCTCGCCGGGCCGGCTGTCGATGCGCATCGACCCGCCCAGCCCCTCGATCCGCTCGCGCAGGCTGAACAGCCCGAAGCCGCCCCGCGAGCGGTCCGGCGACACCTTCGCGGGCTCGAACCCCTGTCCCGCGTCCTCCACCACGACCCGCACCTGCCGCCCGTCCGTCCGCGTCACCGTCAGCCACGCCTCGTCCGTCTTCGCGTGCTTGACCACGTTGAACAGCAGCTCCCGCACGCCATCGAACAGCAGCGCCCGCACCGCCTCGCCGCTCGGCTCCGCGGCCGGGTCCGCCTCGACGTACACCTTCAGCCGGTGACGCTCCTGCATCCAGTTCGCCAGCCAGTCGAATGCCGCCAGCAGCCCCGCGTCGTACAGCACCGGCGGCGCCAACTCCACCGTCAGGCTCCGTGACGCGTCGATCGACTGGTCCAGCAGGCTCTGGAGCTGCTCCAGCGTCTTTCGGCCGGCATCAGGCACCTGCCCCACCAGGGCGCCCATCTGCATCTTCATCGCCACCAGCAACTGCTGGAGGTGGTCGTGCAGCATCTGGGCGATCTGCCGCCGCTCGCGCTGCTCCGTCTCGGCCAGCTCGGTCGTCAGCTCCCGCAGTTGCTCCGCCCGCCGGACCAGCATCGCATGCTGCCGCGCCAGCGTCGCCTCGTCCTGTTTGCGCTGGGTGATGTCCTCGATCACGGCGAAATAGGACTCCAGCCGGCCCTGGTCGTCGCGGACCGCCGTCGCCGTCACCGCCACCCACACCGTCGAACCGTCCTTGCGCAGGTATCGCCGCTGGGCCGAGTAGCTGTCCGCCGCGCCGGCGAGCAGTTGCCAGGTCTTGTGTACCGCGTCGGCCCAGTCGTCGGGATGGATGAACTCCCGGCTGCTCATCTCGAGCAACTCCGACTGCGTGTAGCCGAGAATCTCGCACAGCCGATCGTTCACGTTGAGGAGCCGCCCCTCCGGGCTCGCCTGTGACATGCCCACGGCCGCCTGCGAGAACGCCGCCCGCAGCCGGGCCTCGTTCTCCTTGAGCGCCGCCTCCATCCGCTTGCGCTCGGTGATGTCGGCGAACATCGACAGCAGGCACATCTGCCCGCCGAACTCGATCGGCACGGACGACACCTGCGCGTCGCGAATCCCCCCGCCCGGGTGGCGCAGCTTGACCTCGACCTCCCGCGCCTCGCTCCGCAGGGCCTTTTGGAGAAATGCCTGGCGGTCCGCCTCGCTCAGCCAGATGCCCAGCTCCGTCAGCGTTTTGCCCAGCACGTCCTCCCGCTGATAACCCGTCACCTTCTCCCAGACGTGGTTGACGTCCACGAACCGCCCCTCGGGCAGCGCGGTGATCGACGTCGCCATCGGCCCGAGCTCGAACGCCCGCTTGAAGCGGTCCTCCGATCGGTGCAGCGTCTGCTCCATCTCCTTGCGCAGCGACGCATTGAGGCACACCCCCACCAGCCGCTGCGGTCGGCCGTCGTCGTCGCAGAGCACCCGGCCCCGGCTCTCGATCCAGTCCGCCCCCTCCTGCTCGTTCTTTTCGTCCGGGCGGATGCGGTATTCCACCTCGAACTCGCCGCAACTGTGGATCGCCTGATTCACCGCCTCCTGGACCCGCTCGCGGTCTTCCTCGTGCACGATCTCGAGATAGCCTTCGAGCGCCTCGCCCAGCGCCTGCGTGCCCAGCCCGTGTACCGCCGCCGCGTTGTCCGACCAGCGCAGCTCGCCCTCGGGAATCGTCAGTACCCAGGCCGCGACCCGCGCCGCCCGAAGTGCCACGCGGTAGCGCTGCTCGCTCTCTTCCAGGGCGTTCTCCACCGCCTTGCGCTGGCTGATGTCCCGGGCCATCCACACCACCATCGGCTCGTCCGACGGCTCGAGCGGCCCGATCCGCGCGGCGAACCAGCGTTGCTCGCCGCGAATCTCCAGCGGATACTCGAATGTCTGCACCTGCCCCGTCTCCAGCGCCCGGCGGATGAGCGTCCGGGCGACCCGCGCCTCCTGCTCGGAAAGCACCTGGTCGAGCCGGCGGCCCAGCATCTGCTCCCGCGGCAGAACCAGCAGCCTCTCTTCAGCCGTGTACACCTGCCGATACGTCCCGCGCGGATCGAACACCAGAATCACGTCCGGCACGCTGTTGAGTGCCGCCTCCATCTGCCGTCGGCTGGTGGCCAGCTCGTGCTCCGCCGCCACCCGCCTCGCGACGTCGTGCTCGACGGTCGACGCGCCCATCACCCGCCCCGACTCGTCGAGCAGCGGCGTCAGCGACACCGACACGCGGATCCGCCGGCCGTCCCGCGTCAGCCGCTCGGCGTCGAAGGGCTCGAGCGTCTCACCCGCCAGCAGACGCCGGCGGCAGTCCTCGAAGTGCGCCTGGGTTTCAGGCGGCATCAGCATCGACAGCGGTCGGCCGATCACCTCCTCCCGGCCGTAGCCGTACATCCGCTCGGCCCCGTGGCTCCAGGTGAGGATCATGCCCTCGCGGGTGCTGGCGATGATCGCGTCGGGCGAGGAATCGACCACCTCGGCGAGCAGCCGATCCCCCTCGGTCTCGCCTGGCCAGAGGGGAACGACGCCGACGACGATGCGTTCCTGCCGATCCACCTCTCGCCGCCTCGCGTCCAGCCGGGCTGAGATCAGATGCTCCTCGCGGTCGCGCAGCACCGCCAGCACGCGCAGTTCCTCGCCGGGCTGAAGCCGGGCGATCTCCTCCGCCAGCGGGGAGCCGGCAGGCAGCAGATTGTCCAGGTGGGTCTGCAGAAGCTGGCTGCGGCTGTAACCCAACAGCCGGGCCGCTTCGTCGCTGAGATCAACCAGAACCGGGGATTGATCAGCTTGATTCGCGGCGTATACCAGAACAGCCCGCCCGTTGCTTCCTCGCTGCGGCATCGGTTACGTCCTGGCTAAATCTTTGCGCGGAAGCACCTTATCGTCCACATGCCCGGAATTTCTCCCCCCGCTTCCCGGCGGGGCAAACAGGGAAAGGCCACCATCAATGTATGCGCCCGGTTAAGATATGCCTATGAGTGAATCGCTGATCCTGCAGTGGTGGACCTGCCGGGAAGGCGTCGCGCCGGACTGGGGCCCGCTTCGCGCCTGGCTGGAGGCCCAGCCCGCGACCGCCGTCCGAGCCGTCTACGCCTTCAGCCCCGGCATGCTGTTTTTCGCCGGCGAACCACTGTGGCAGATCGTGCTCCGCGCGGCCGATCCCGCGACGGAACCGCCCGAGCCGGCGGCCGATTGCCGCCGAACCTCGGCCGGTGCCCCGGCCCAGGTTTATCGCGAGGTGGACGAGGCCGGGCGAGTGGCCCGCGACGTGATCCGCGACCTCGACGCCGAGCCTGCCGCCGGCATGGTGCTCGCCCTGCCCGTGTTCTCTGACGCCGGCTGGACCGCCCCGGAGATCACCCGCGACCGCGCCGCCGACCTCACCCGCCGCATCCGCCAGGCCTTGCCCGAGTCGGGCGGGGTCCCCGTCGTCGACGAGCGCACCCTCGACGCGAAGCAGGACGGCGATCCGGGTTAAAGCCCCTGCGCACACACCTCAAGCCGCGGCAAGCGCAGCGCTGCCGCGGATTCGGCGCCTGAGTCGCAATCGCGATCCGATCCCACCCGAACACGCCGCAGCCATACCCGGGGCGGCGCTGCGATCTGCCCCGGCTTGACGCGCGCTCCTACCGCGGCCCCTGTCCCGGCTCGACGCGCTCGATGTAGAACATCGAATCCGTCGCCCGCGGGCCGATCATGTGCCAACTGATGGGAAAATCAGCCCCCGCCTGGGCGTACCGCGCGAACAGCCACCGGCCCCAGGCATACTGCTGGTCGATGTTCTTCTCCACCTTCGCCACGTCGGTCGCGGGGATGAACTGCTGGGTGAGGTAGTTCCAGTTCGGGTCCAGGCGCACCAGCAGGTGCCCCTCGTCCCACTCGATGGGATAGCCGTGGACGTACCCCTCGCCCGTGCCCGGCGTGTGGAACCAGTAGCAGACGAAGCGGTCCTTCTCCGCCGTCGAGGTGTCCTGCGTGCCGCCGACGAGCAGCTTGGCGTGGCTCACCCGCACGGGCACGACGTTCCACTTCTTGCGGGCGATCCAGATCTCCCGGGTCTGGGCGTCAAATAGCCCCACGTGCGCGTAGTCCACGCGAAGGCGGTCCGTGCAGTGCTGACGATTGATCCTGGGCGACATGCGGATCGTCCGCTGCTGGGGCTATCATGTCCCGCCGGGCGGCCCGCGGGCTCCCTCGCCCGCACCGCCTTGGCCCATCGCTCCCCGAGCGTGTATCTTATGCCCCCCGGGCCGCCGCCGCACGGCCGCGCAGAGAAGGAGCCGCACGCCCCATGAGCCAGACCCACGCACCAAGCACCACCGCCCCCGCCGTCACCGGGCGAATCGACGAGATCAGCGACCAGCAGATCGTCCTCGAGGTCCTCGGCACCGACTACCGGCTGCACCTCGTGCCCGTCGGCCGCATCGCCGGCGAAAAGGGCGACCGCGTCACCGGCGTCATCCGCCTCCAGGCGCGGCGGGTGGACGTCGTGCCCTCGGGCGGCCGATTCGTCGAACCCGTGTTCGGCCGGCCCCGCCGACTTCAGGGCCGGGTCCTCGGCGGCGACCTCGGCGAAAACACGCTTTTCCTCCACTGCGGCGCCCCGGTCGTCGCGAAGCTCAGCGAGCCCCAGCAGGCACGCGACTTCGCCGTCGGCCAAATGGTCAGCTTCGACGCCCTCGCCGGCGCCAGCTTCGAAACCGCCTGAGCCCGTCGGCCAGACCCGCTCGGCCGCGGCCGCAGTCCCTACAATCGCCCAGCGGCCCCCGCGGGGCAGAACTCAGCCGTCCATCAGGACCACGATCAGCCATGAAACGCATTCTCATCACCGGCGGCGCCGGCTTCCTCGGCTCGCACCTGTGCGACAAGCTCGTCGCCGAGGGGCACGACGTCATCTGCCTCGACAACTTCTTCACCAGCCAGAAGGCCAACATCGCCCACCTGCTGGGCCAGCCCAATTTCGAGCTGATCCGCCACGACGTGATCCGCCCGCTCTGGCTCGAGGTCGACGAGATCTACAACCTCGCCTGCCCCGCGTCCCCGGTGCATTACCAGTTCAACCCCATCAAGACCATCAAGACCAGCGTCATGGGGGCGATCAACCTGCTCGGTCTCGCCAAACGCTGCCGGGGCAAGGTCCTCCAGGCCTCCACCAGCGAAGTGTACGGCGACCCCACCGTCCACCCCCAGAAAGAAGACTACCGCGGCAACGTCAACCCCATCGGCATCCGCGCCTGCTACGACGAAGGCAAACGCTGCGCCGAAACCCTCTTCTTCGACTACCACCGGCAGAACAGGGTCAACATCCGCGTCGTCCGCATCTTCAACACCTTCGGGCCGCGGATGCACCCCTACGACGGCCGCGTCGTGTCCAACTTCATCCTCCAGGCGCTCAAGAACGAGCCGATCACCATCTACGGCGACGGCAGCCAGACGCGGAGCTTCTGCTACGTCGACGACCTCGTCGACGGCATCGTCGCCATGATGGAGGGCCCCGACGACTTCCCCGGGCCGGTCAACCTCGGCAACCCCGGCGAGTTCACCATCAAGGAACTCGCCGAGTTGGTCATCGAGATGACCGGCTCCACCAGCCGGCTCGAGCACCTGCCCCTGCCTGCCGACGACCCGACCCAGCGCAAGCCCGACATCACCCAGGCCCGCGAGAAGCTCGGCTGGGAGCCGCGCGTCGCCCTGCGCGAGGGGCTGGAAAAGACGATCGACTACTTCCGCAGCCTCGACCTCAGCGAGTACCGCCGGCCCACGGACCACACCGCCCACAAGTCCAGCGAAAAAGCGGGGGTGTGAGACTCCCACTCGCGCCAGGGCCGATAGACTCGCGGGCTGATACTTCCTGCAACCCCCTTTGACTCCTTCCGCCCATGAACGACGTGCTTCGCGTGATTCAGGTGCTCGTGGCCCCGGTGGTGATGATCTCCGCGGGCGGGCTGCTCGGGCTGGCGTGGTACAACCGCCTCGCCGGCATCGTCTCGCGGGCCCGCAGCTTCCACAAGGAGCGGTTCGAGGCCCAGGCGAGGCTCGACGCGATGTCGCCCGAGGAGCAGGCGGGGCCCACCGCCGGCCACCTGCGCCACCGCCGGGACCTGCTCGTCAATCAGGTCGAGCGCATCCTCGGCCGGGCGCGGCTGATCCGCGGGGCCCTGATCTGCCTGCTCAGCATGGTCCTGTGCATGCTCGCCTGCTCGCTGGCGCTGGGGCTGAGTCTCGTTTTGCCGGGCGTGTTCGAGCCGCTCGCCCTGGGGCTGTTCTGCCTCGGGGTGCTCTTCGTCATGCTCGGGGTGATTCTCGCCATGGCCGAGCTTGCCCGCGCCCTCGGCCCGGTCGCCGTCGAAGACGCCGCCACCGCCGGCCAGATGCGGGAGTGAGCCCGGGGGCGAGTCCTTCCGAAGCGTCCGGACGCGTGCCGGGGCGCGCTGCGCTGCAGCCCCCGTCTTCAGCGACCAGCCCCTCCCGCTGCGCCGCCTGTGCCGGTTATGCGGGCGGGGTCGTCGCGCAGGGCGGGGATCGGCGGGGAAACTGAAAGTCGCGCCCCTCGCCTGCCCGATAAACCAGAAAGAACCGTCAAGACGAGGGTTGAGGTGCGCTTATGGATCTGGGGATTCTCTTTGGCTTTATCGGGACCTGGGTGCTGATCGCCTGGGCTCTGTTTGCCGGGGGCCAGGTCGGGGCCTTTCTGGACTGGCCCAGCATTGCGCTGGTGATCGGCGCCTCGTTCACGGTCATGTTCTTCGCCTTTCCGTTCCGCAACGTCAAGCGGGTGCTCAAGGTGGGCAGCAAGGCGTTTTTCCACCAGGAGCGGTCGCTGGAGAAGCTGATCGAGGACATGGTCTCCTACGCCGAGGTCGCCCGCCGCGACGGCATCCTGAGCCTGGAGAGCACGGCGAGGGAGATCGACGACCCGTTCATCGTCCGCGGCATCCAGATGGCCGTGGACGGCACGGACCCCGAGCTGATCGAACAGATCATGGAAACCGAGCTCGAGAACACGATTGAGCGCCACGAGCTGGGCAAGGGGCTCTTCGACGCGCTGGGCAAGTACGCCCCCGCGTTCGGCATGATCGGCACGCTCATCGGCCTGGTCATGATGCTGCGGAACATGGAGGACGTCGAGAGCATCGGCAGCGGCATGGCGGTCGCCATCCTCACGACGCTCTACGGGGCGGTCCTGGCCAACGCCTTTGCGCTGCCGCTGGCGGACCGGCTCGGCCGACGCTCGGCGGAAGAGGTGCTCTACAAGACGATCATCATCAAGGGCGTCATGGCGATCCAGAGCGGCGACAACCCGCGGATCGTCGAGCAGAAGCTGCGGACCTTCCTGCCCCCGGGCAGCCAGGTCGGCGAGGACGAGGAGCAGGAAGCGGCGTAAGTCGGCCGCGCGGCGCGCAGCCGCGGTCGGATCGGTGGAGGCAATGCCATGGCCAAGCGGCAGAAAAAGCAGGAAGAAGGCGCGCCGCTGTGGATGCTCACCTACGGCGACATGATGACGCTGCTGCTGGTGTTCTTCGTGATGCTCGTCGCCATGAGCGAGATCAAGAAGGAAGACGTCCAGAAGGTCAAGGCCGAGGTGCTCAAGGCGTTCGGGCTCATGGGCGGCGGCGGGAAGCTGGCGACCGACCAGGACCCGGAAATGAGCTTCATGCAGCGCATCGAGCACATGGCGATGATGCAGCAGCGCGAGGACAACACCGCCAGCACGGTCGATCCGGGCATGGAAGGGCGGGAGTCCAAGGTGACCCGCGTTCGCGAGGGGATGCGGTTTGCCGTGGGCGGCCGGGTAATCTTCGACTCCGGATCTGCCGATCTGACTGAGGAGGCCCGCTCGCAGCTGCGCGGGATTGCCGACGAGCTCCGCGGCTTCCGCACGGTGATCGAGCTGCGCGGGCACGCGGCGACGCTGGAGCGTCCCCGGGACGAGACGGACCCGGACCCGTGGGGCCTCAGCTACGCCCGGGCGAAGGCGGTCATGGACTACCTGACCGGCAACGAGCTGGGCATTGACCGCCGGCGGGTTCGGCTGATCGCCACGGCCGACCACGAGCCGCTGGACCCGCGGGCGTACGTGCCCTCGGAGCAGGCGTCGAACCGCCGGGTGGAGGTCGTGGTGATCGAGGCGCTGGTTCAGCAGTTCAACGAGCCGGAGATGCCGCAGCCGCCCGGCGAGCTGCTGCCGAGCGGATGAGAAAGCGAACGAGGCATGGCTGAGAAGCAACCCAAACAGGACAAGCAGGAACAGGGCAAGAAGAAGTTCCCGTTTCGCACGATTCTGGTCGTTCTGGTGTTCCTGCTGCTGGAGCTGGGCACGGTGGGGCTGATGGCGTACTTCGCCGGCGAGCCCGCCACCGTGAACGCGGCGGGCGAGGGGGTGGCGGACGCCGCGCGCGCCGAGCAGCCGGTGGAGCTGCTGCTGGTGGAGGATCGCTTCCAGAACACCCGCACGGGGCACGCCTACGTCTACGACACGGAAATCTACGTCGTGACGATGCAGAAAAACGAGGAGCTGATCGGCGAGAAGCTCGAGCGTCAGAAAGCGACGGTGACGACGCGAATCGCCACGATTTTCCGCCGGGCGGACCTCGATCATCTCCGCGAGCCGGAATTGTCGACGCTGACCCGGCAGATTCTGGCAGCGATGAACGAGCAATTGGGTTACGATGAGGACGGCAAGCCGTACGTGCAGAAGGTGCTCATCCGCAAGTGCATGCAGTTCCGTGCGGATCTTTGAGCCCGCGTGCGTGACCAGGGAAGGCGAGTGATGGCAGAGCAGGACGCGAATCGAGCCGACCAGGGCCAAGGCCCCAGCCCGGACCAGGAGCAGCCGCAGTCTGCTCAGCAGGACGTGGACAGCGTGCTGGAGCAGGCCCAGAGCTCGCTCGAGGAGATGCAGCAGGCGGTGCAGGAGGAGGCCGGGGCAGAGCACTCGGAGCCCGATCCGGCGCCGGCGCAGATGCCCGAGTTGGCAGCCGAGTCGGGCGACGAGGCGAAGGGGATCGAGCTGCTCGGCGACGTCGATCTCGACGTGACGATCGAGCTCGGCCGAACGCGGATGCTCGTCGAGGACGTGCTCAAGCTCGGGCACGGCAGCGTGGTGGAGCTCGACAAGCTCGCCGGCGACCCGGTGGACGTGCACGTCAACGGGCGGCTCGTCGCTCGCGGCGAGGTGCTGGTGCTCAACGACAATTTCTGTATCCGCATCAGCGAGATCGTCGCCAACCTGGAAGAGGAAGCCGAGGCCGCCCAGCAGCATCAGGCGGCTGCCGAGGCGTGATCCGACTGGCCTGACGCCAGCGGACCCGGAAGCAGGATGCGACCGGGTGGCAGGACATTTGCCGAAACCCCGGCCATGGAGGGCCGAAGCGTGGGAGCGCCAGCTCGCTATACATTGTTCGTGATGGCAGGGATGCTTACCCTGCTGGCCTGCAGCCTGCCCGCATGGGGCCAGGCCGCCAGCGCCAACCGCCCGGCCCGGTTCGACGCGGCCGAGACGTCATCCCCTTCATCCGACACCGCCAGCCAGGACGAGGCTGCGCTGGATCGCATGCGCCGCATCGCCCGCCAGCAGGCCGGGCAGGGCGAGGCGTCGCCGCGCGCCGTCCGGGCGAGCCGGCCCGCTGCCGACTCGGCCGAGGCGGGTGAATCGGCCGCCGCGGCGACGCCCGCCATCGAGCAGCGCCAGCTGGGGGAGATCGAGGACCCGATGGGCAATCGGCTCAGCCGGGACGCCGAGCTGGACGATGACGGCTGGATGCTGAGCACGCTGGCGGCGCTGGGGCTGGTGATCGGGCTGATCCTGCTGCTCCGCTGGGGCTGGACGCGGATGGGCGGCAAGGTCGCCGCGGGCTCGAGTCCGGTCGTCGAGGTGCTCAGCCGAACGACGGTCGCGCCGCGGAACCACGTGCTGCTGCTGCGTGTGGGCGGGCGGATTCTCGTCGTCAGCGACTCGGCCGGGGGGATGCGGACGCTCGAGAGCGTGACCGATCCCGAGGAGGTGGCGGAACTGCTCCAGGGCGTCACCGCGGCGAAGGAAACCAGCGCCAGCCGGAGCTTCGGCCAACTGCTCGGCCGATTCGGCGGCGACTACGACCAGCCTGACCCGCTCGAGACCGGCCTCGACGACGAGGAGCACCTCGTGGACCGCGCCCGAGAGGGCGTGTCCGGCCTGCTCTCGCGGGTGCGCACCATGTCCGGCAAAAAGGGGGAGCTGTGAACGAGGCGATCCAGGGAGAAGGCGGCCCACGAACCCACCTGCGCTGGCTGACGGCGGCGATCGTGCTGCTGCTGGCGATCCTGCCCGGGTCGGCGGCGGTAGCGCAGTCGGACGGCGCGCCCGGGTCCGCCAGCGAGCTGCGGACGCTGGACGTGGAAAACCCGGTCTCGATCATCGAGAACGCCGGGCGGACGCTGCCCGGCAGCGAGGCGCAGGGCGAGGGGCTCAGCGCGGCCCTGTCGATCATCCTGCTGCTCAGCGTGCTCTCGCTCGCGCCGGCGATCCTGGTCATGGCGACGAGCTTCACGCGCATCGTCGTCGTCTTCGCACTGCTGCGGCAGGCGATCGGCACGCAGTCGCTGCCGCCTTCGCAGGTGATCATCGGGCTGAGCCTGTTCCTGACCTTCCTGGTGATGGCCCCGACGTTCGAGCGGATCAACACTGAGGCGATCCAGCCCATGCAGGCGGGGGAGATTACCGACCTCGAGGCGTGGAACCGCGCCAAGCAGCCGCTGCGGGACTTCATGTTCGCCCAGATCGACTATGCCGGGAACTGGGAGGACGTCTACATGCTGCTGAACTATCGCGGCGTGGACACGAGCGAGCCCAGCGAGCTGCGGCGGGCCGACGTGGACATGCTCACGCTGCTGCCGGCGTTCGTGCTCAGCGAGCTGAAGGTGGCGTTCGTGATCGGCTTTCGGCTGTACCTGCCGTTCCTGGTCATCGACATGGTGATCGCCAGCGTGCTGATCTCGATGGGCATGCTGATGCTCCCGCCGGTGCTGATCTCCCTGCCGTTCAAGCTGCTGCTGTTCGTGCTGGTGGACGGCTGGATGCTGGTGACGGGCAACGTCCTGAACAGCTTCTCATTGCCGGGGGTGACGAACTAGGCAACCGGGTTGAAACCACGAAGACGCGGAGGGTACGAAGAGGGCACGGAGGACGGAAACGAGGTTGGCCACGGATTCACACAGATGGACACAGAGAAGAAGACAAAAGACGGATTCTGGATGAAGCTCACCGGTGATATGCGGGGCAGCCGTCGTGTCGCGCGCCGGCGGCGCCGGTTCGCTTCTCAGTCCCGCTCTGCCTTTATCTGTGTCTATCCGTGCTCATCTGTGGCTTCTCTCTTCTCCGGCTTCGCGTCCTTTGCGTCTTCGTGGTTCAAGCCGGTGAAAGGAGTGACCCGATGACACTCGACCAGTCCGTGGATCTGCTTCGCGAGGCGCTGACGCTGACGCTGTTCTTGAGCCTGCCCGTGCTCGGCGCGGCGCTGGTCGTCGGCCTCGCCGTCAGCCTCATGCAGGCGCTGACCCAGGTGCAGGAACAGACGCTGAGCTTCGTGCCCAAGATCATCGGCATGGGGCTGGTCGCCATCGTGGCCATGCCCTGGCTGATCATGAAGGTCATCGACTTCGCCCAGCGCATGTTCAGCGGACAGGTGTGATCCGAAACCCAGCCCTTCTGGAGCAGCTCAACCCCATGCCCGGCGACCTCGGCCCCATCCTGAATCACCTGCCCGCGTGGCTGATGGTGCTCTTCCGCCTCACGGGGATCTTCGTCCTCGCGCCGCTGCTGGGCAGCCGAACCGTCTTTCGGCAGGTCAAGGTCTTCCTCGTGCTGGGGCTCTCGCTGTGCATCTATCCCATGCTGCTCGACCCGGCAAACCCCAGCGCAGCCCTCGTCGGACACGTCATCGACGGCGGGCTCTCGCTCTGGACGCTCGGCGCGGCCGTCGGCCTCGAGCTGCTCGTCGGGCTCATCATCGGCTACGGCGCCAGCCTGCCCCTGGTCGGTATGCAGATGGGCGGCCACGTGATCGACCAGCAGGTCGGCCTCGGCATCGCGGGCGTATTCAACCCCGAACTGGGCGCCCAGTCCGGCCCGCTGGGCGAGGCGCTGTTCCTGCTCGCCCTGACCATCTTCACCATCCTCGGCGGACACCGCGTCATGCTCTCGACGCTCATCGACAGCTTCCAGAGCGTCCCGCTGGGCGGGCTCACCGACTTCGGCTCGATGATCGAGCTCCTGCTCGGGCTGCTCGCGTCGATGTTCGAGATGGCCCTGCGCATCGCGGCGCCGCTGCTTTGCCTGATCTTCCTGGAAACGGTGGCGATGGGCTTCATCGCCCGCACCGTGCCGCAGATCAACATCCTCAGCATCGGCTTTGCGGTGCGCATTCTCATGGGCATGGGCATGATGGTCGTGCTCGTCGCCGTGCTCAGCGGCGTGTACGTCGACGAGCTTCAGCGGACACTCGGACGCCTCGCACGGTTTTTCGGGGGCTGATCCCCCGGCAGGGACGCGAAGATGGCGGAGAACGATTTCGACAAAACGGAAGCTCCCACGCCACGCCGCCGACAGGAGGCGAGGCAGGAGGGCAACATCCCCCGCAGCCAGGACCTCTCTGCCGCAGTCACGCTGCTGGGGGGGGTGATCGTGCTGCACATGCTCGGCATGCGCCTGCTCGGCGGCATGAAGACGACCATGGAGCTGAGCCTCAGCGGCGCCCACGCCAGCAACCCGACCCGCCCGGACGACATCCTCGCCCTTGGCGGGTTCGCCGTGCGCACCATGGCAACGACGGCGCTGCCGCTGCTGCTCTGCCTCATGGCCGCGGCCCTGCTGGTGGCGGTGGGGCAGGTCGGCTTCGTGATCAGCGCCAAGCCGGTGACGCCCAACTTCAACAAGCTCAACCCGCTCAAGGGGGCGCAGAACATGCTCGGCCCCCGCGGCTGGGTGCGACTGGCGATGAGCTTCCTCAAGCTGCTGCTGCTCGCCGCGGTCGCCGGCTTCGTCGTCGTCACCGACCTCGAGGCGATCATCCACATCGGCGAGCTGCAGATCGGCCCCGCCTTCGTCGCGGCGTGCCACCTCGTGTTCGCGCTGTCGCTCAAGCTCGCGGCCGTGCTGCTGGTGCTGGCCATTCTCGACTACAGCTATCAGCGCTTCCAGCACGAGAAGGACCTGCGCATGAGCAAGCACGAGGTCAAGGAGGAGATGAAGCGCATGGAGGGCGACCCCATGATCAAGCAGCGCCGCGCCCGCGTGGCGAGGCAGCTCGCTCAGCAGCGCATGGCCCAGGCCGTGCCGGGCGCCGACGTCGTCGTGACCAACCCGACGCACTTCTCCGTCGCCCTCAAGTACGACAGTGCCGAGATGCGCGCCCCCCGCGTCGTCGCCAAGGGGGCGGACTACATGGCCCTGCGCATTCGGCAGATCGCCCAGGCGAACGGCGTTCCCCTCGTCGAACGCAAGCCCCTCGCCCGCGCCCTCTACGCCGGCGTCGACGTCGGCCAGGAAGTCCCCCCCGAGCACTACGCCGCGGTCGCGGAGATCCTGGCGTACGTGTATCGGCTGAG
>JBKHFW010000039.1:0-28413 GCA_046540025.1 Phycisphaeraceae bacterium | reverse complement strand
TCAGGGCCATCTTACCCGAGACGAACGCTACGTTCTCACCCACCTGCATCAGGCCGGCTTCAGCGATGCCGCGATCGCCCGCCGAATCGGCCGGCACCGCGCGACCGTCGGCCGGGAGCTGCGCCGCAACGCCAATCAGTTCGGCGACTACCACGACGAGCCCGCCGCATTGGCTGAATTCACGACAAGAAAAAACCGGCACTCGTTCGACATCTCCCCCCCCCGGGGCCAGGCCAGCCTTGCCATGGCCCATCCGCCCCGTTACAAAAGATAATCTCCCACACCCGGTTCACCTTTGCGAACAGTCGGGAACACGAAAGAGGCACCTCATGACGATCTCCACAACACGAACGCTCTCTCAGCTGACCCCGGCCAGCCTGCTGCTGCTGGCCCTCCCGGCTCTGACGATCGGCTGCCAGGCCAACGCCGCCGCGAGCCAGCCAACCACCCCGCCGGACTACACCGTCACCGTCGGTGCCGCCGGCTTCGCCCGGCAGGACAAGCCGGTCATGGTCCAGCTCGACCGCGCCCCGGCCGAGGGGAAATTCGTCCGCGTCACCGAGGCCGGCGAGCCCGTGCTCGCCCAGTTCGACCCCGCCGACGCCGGCGAAGGCGGCCTGCTCACCTTCATCATGCCCGGCGAAACCCCCGCCGACGCCACCCGCACCTTCGACGTCGCCTTCGCGAGCACCCCCGCCCCCGACGTCGAGCCGATCATGGGCGTCGACACCCTCGACGAATATCAGGGCCAGGAGAGCTTCCGCGTCTCCACGCCCGACCAGACCTGGATCTACCACAAGAAAGGCGCCGGCTTCGCCTCCCTGCTCGACCGCGACGGCAACGACTGGATCAGCTACAAGCCGGGCAACGGCCCTGCGGGCGAATACCGCGGCATCCCCAACTGCGGCAAGTTCCACCCCGGCTACGACGAAGGCACCTCCCGCGTCGTCCACGACGGCCCCGTCCGCGTCCGCATCGCCTCGGAAACAAAAAGCGGCTGGGCCGGCTACTGGGACATCTACCCCCATTACGCCACCTTCACCATCACCGAAAACCCCGAGCCCTACTGGGTCCTCTACGAGGGCACGCCCGGCGGCGAGATGGACTACGAAACCGACCAGGTCGTCCGCGCCCCCGGCATCGAAACCACCGCCCGCGAAGCCTGGCGCGAACCGCTGCCCCACCCCGCCTGGGCCTACTTCACCGACGGCCCCACCGGCCGAATGCTCTTCGCCGTCCAGCACACCGCCGACAATGAAGACGACCAGTACTGGGGCATGCAGGAAGAAATGACCGTCTTCGGCTTCGGCCGGGGCGAGAAGCTTGCCCGGCTCATGGAACGCACGCCCCAGAAATTCACCTTCGGGCTCTCGGAAAACAGCGACCTCGAGGCCGCGAAGCAGACCATCAACGCCGCCTTCCGCAATCTCGACATCACCGTCACCCCCGCCGGCGAGGAGAAGTAACCCCATGCCTTTCAAGTACGAACGCAAAACCGTCTTCTACGGCCAGCCCATGGACCGCGTCGCCCTCGTCACCGGCGACATCAACAACGACGGCAACGACGAAATCCTCGTCGCCGGCCGAATCCCCGAAATGGGCCTGCACTGGTACGAGCCCGACGGCGACGGCCTGTGGAAACAGCACCTCATCGACGACGACTTCCACCGCATCGAGGCCGGCGGCGTGCTCTTCGACGTCGACGGCGACGGCCGGCTCGACTTCATCGCAGGCGGCGACTGGAAAGGCGACCGCCTCTGCTGGTGGCAATGCCCTGAAAACCCCCGTCAGCCCTGGAAACGCCGACTGATCCACCACATGGAGGCAAACGCCAGCCACGACCAGATCGTCGCCGACATCGACGGCGACGGCCGGCCCGAACTCTACTTCTGGAACCAGCACGCCAACAAGCTCAAGGTCGTCCCCGTCCCCGACGACCCCACCATCGAGCCCTGGCCGAACGTCGCCGACGTCGCCACCGACGTCAAGGGCGGCGAGGGCTTCGCCATCGCCGACGTCGACGGCGACGGCAAGCCCGAACTCATCGCCGGCCAGGCGTACTACAAGTACCTCGGCCCCGGCAACTACGAAGAGATCCCCTTCACCGTCGGCTACGCCTCGCCGCGACTCGCCGCGGGCGATTTCCTCGGCAGCGGCACCACCCAGATCGTCCTCGCCGAGGGCGACGCCTCCATGGCCCGCCCCCGCTACGAAAACGGCGAACGCGCCTTTGGCCGACTCGTCCTCTTCCAGCCGCCCGCGACGAAGAACGAGCTCTGGACGCCCACCCTCCTCCACGACCACCTCGAAGACCCCCACTCCCTCTTCGCCCACGACTTCGACGGCGACGGCCGACCCGAAATCTTCGTCGGCGAACTCGGCAACCCCAACGGCAAGGCCCGCCACCCCGAGGCCCAGCGCATCTACGACTTCGTCGACGGCGAGCCCGTCGAGCACATCATCGACTACAACCTCGGCACCCACGAGGCCAAGCTGCTCCGCTTCCAGGGCCAGGACTGCATCGCCGGCAAACCCTACCGCAACCACGACAAGCCCCGCCACGGCAACCCGGAAGTGGACGCCATCCACATCTGGTGCCCCGTCGACGCGTGATTTCAACCCCGACGCCGCCCCCAAAGCCCGCAGATGGCCTCAAAAGAGGCCTTCTGCGGGATCAGCTATTAACCCAAGTGTGCCACACAGCATGCCCTCCAGGCTGCTGTGTGCCGCGCGCCGACGCTCCCTCCGGCCTCCCCGAACCACGCAAAAAACGGCGCCGCCCCCGCGGACGGCGCCGTTTTGAGTTGACCTGTCTACCAGTCAGAACGCCGGCTGCTTGGGGAAGTTGCCGGTCGGGAACGGGTCCCCCGTTTCTTCCATCCACTGGTCCAGCGCTTCGCCGAGCTCTTTTCGCACACCCTGGAGAGCCGGGTCGTCGATCCGGTTGCACGCCTCCCAGGGGTCGATGTAGAGATCGAACAGCTCCTCGCGGGCGAGATGGCGGTCGTAGAAGCCAACCTGCTCCATCACCTTGTTGGAAGGCCCGTCCTGGCGCAGCCTCGGCCCCTCGGGGAAGTGTCGGCGGACGAGCTTGTACCGCTCACCACGCACGCTGCGAAGCGGCTCGAAACCGCCCTTGCCGTGGTAGGTCTGCTCGGCGAAGACGTAATCCCGCACCTTGTCCGTCTCGCCTTTCGCCAGCGGCAACAGGCTCTTGCCGCGCAGCTCGTGATCCACCTGCTTGCCGAGCACATCCAGCAGTGTCGGGTACAGGTCAACATGGCTCACGACCGGCTCGATCACCTGACCGCCCTCGAAACCGCAGCCCCGGATCATCAGCATGACCTCGGTGCCTTGGTCGGAGAGCCCCATCTTTCCGCCGGGAAACTCGATCCCGTGGTCCGCGGTGATGATGACCAGCGTGTCCTGCTCGAGCGCGTGCTGCTCGAGGGCGTAGAGCACCCGGCCCATGTACTCGTCCATGAGGCGGACGCCCACGCGGTAGGCCTCCATGTCCTTGCGGATCTCGGGCAGGTCGGGCAGCCACGGCGGCGGGGCCGTGTAGCGGGAATCGAGCTTGTCGGGATCGTAGTACCGCGTCTTGGAAAAGCGGTCGCCCCCGCCATACAGCCCAACCTCGGGACGCTCGAGGTTGTCGCGGTGCGGCTCGTCAATGCCGATGGAGATGAAGAACGGCTTATCCTTCGGCGGATGCGCGAGATACCGCTCGACGTGGTCGATCGTCTCCTGGTAAAACTCGCCGGGATAGTCGCGCTCGGAGAGATACTTCTGATAGCCGATCGACTCATGGTCCTTCGAAACCACTTCGTGCTGCACGCCCGCGAGGGCCGTCTCGTAGCCCCACCCGTTGAGCTTGCGCACCCAGTGCTTCTCAAGGTGCTCGCCCAACGCCCACCCCTCGTGCGGCAGGCCGTACATGTTCACCTCGTGCGGGTACTGCCCGCAGAGCATCCCGGCCCGGCTGGGCCCGCAGGTCGGCGCCATGCAGAACGCCTTGCGGAAAAGCACGCCCTGCTTGGCGAACTTCATCAGGTTCGGCGTCTCGACCGGGTGGCCGTAAGGCTGAACGTACCGCCCCGCGTCGTGGGCGTGCATGTAGATGATGTTGGGTAGCGCACGGTCTGTCATGGGTCAAAGTCCTCTGTGGCGTCGCAAAGCCCCATCTTAACCGCAGCGGCTCCGATTCGCCCGCCGCGCCGGTAGCCCCGTCCAGACATGATCTTGCACCGCGCCCCACGCATCCCCCGCCGCGGCAGTGCAAGAGGTGCTGCCGAGTTGCCGCCGCTCATCACCCGTTCGCCGTCCCGGCCCGGTCGGACCGATGTGTTCCCCTGAAGCCCGTGTACCCTGGCCAACACGGATGATGAGCGGCAGCCGCGGAAACGTCCCATTCCGCGGAAGTGCCGTGCAGGTCCCCCTGCCCCACGCCGACTCTGCAACCCCAGCAGATGGTCCGAGCCACCATGCCCCCCGGCCAGGCGGCTGCCCCCGATGCCCTTCTACAACCAAGACGCGCGCCGGGCCCGGGACCTTTCCACCTTTTGCAAACTTTTTCGCCCGGACCAGCCCACACCCCCACGCCGGGGCAGAACACAGCGCCGCCCCGGGGATCCCTGCTGCGGACCACAAAAAAAGCCCACGACCGCTCGGCCGTGGGCTTCGAATATCTCTGCCTGACGCCGTCTCGCGACGGGCGGGCAATTTAGCGGTAGTGCTCGACGATCAGGTTCATGTTCACGTCGAAGGGCACCTGGTCGGAAGTCGGCTCGGCAATGATCTTCGCCGTCAGCGTCGACGGGTCGAAGCTCAGCCAGCCCGGCACGTCGTGGCCCGGCAGCGACTCGAGGTTCTCGCGAACCATCTTCTGCGACTTGTCCTTCAGCGTGATCTGGGTGCCCGGCAGGCAGCGGAAGCTCGGGCGGTCCGTCTTCCGGCCGCCAACCAGCACGTGCCCGTGCGCCACGATCTGACGCGCCTGCCAGATCGTCCGGGCCCAGCCCAGCCGGCGAAGCACGTTGTCCAGACGCTGCTCGAGCAGACGCAGCATCACCTCGCCGGTGTTGCCCTTGGTCGTGCTCGCCTCCGCCATGTACCGGCGGAACTGACGCTCCAGCACGTTGTAGTGGTAACGCAGCTTCTGCTTCTCGTTCAGACGAACGCCGTAGTCACGCAAACGCCGGCCGCGGAAGCCGTGAACGCCCGGCGGGTTGAGCTGACGCTTCGCCGTGTGCTTGGGAATGTCCGCGATCGGCACACCGACGCGGCGGGAAAGCTTGACCTTCGGTCCAATGTAATTCGCCATCTCGATCCGTCCCTTCGCGGGACGCTCCATGTACGCTCGGCCGTGACTACGGCGTCGCGGTCCAGGGAAGCGCAGGACCCACGCGGCCCTGCTTGGGGAAGACGGGTATTAGACGCGATCCGCCGCCGAAAATCAACCTCACCGCTCCGAATCCGCCTCCTCCCCCACCCAGGCAATCCGGTAGATCACCCCCTGGGCGTCGTCGCTCACCAGCAGCGAACCGTCCGCCCCCACCGCGATCCCCGCCGGCCTGCCGAAATACGCCCAGCGGTCCCCATCCCGGCGAAGCAGGAAACCTTCCACGAACGGCTCGATCCGCTGCGGCTCGCCCCGCTCGTCGAATTCCACCCGGGCAATCTCGTAGCCCACCGGCGGCTGACGGTTCCACGAGCCGTGCATCGCCACGAACGCGTCACCCCGGTACGCCTCCGGAAACGCCTCGGCCGTGTACATCGCCATCTGCAGCGGCGCCGAGTGGGCCGGGTATGCCAGCACCGACGGCGTGCTCTTGTCCAGCCACGCCCGCGGCTCGAACCCCTCGGGGTATGCCTCGGTCCGGACCAGGTTGTTCTCCCCGTAAGCGAACGGCCAGCCGTAGTGATGCCCTTCCATCAGCCGGTTCAGCTCCTCGGGCGGCTCGCGGTCGCCCAGCCAGTCCGTGCCGTTGTCCATCCCCCACATGGCCCGCGTCACCGGGTGCCAGCCGATGCCCAGCGTGTTCCGCAACCCCTCGGCAAACACTTCGATATTGGCCCCGTCGAGATCACTGCGCAGGATCGTCGCGCTCCAGGGGTGCTCCTCCACGCAGGCGTTGCACGTGCTGCCCACCGTGATGTACAGCTTCCCGTCCGGCCCCACCGCCAGCGTGCGGTTCGGGTGCTGCCCGCCCGGCGGAAGGTTGTCGATGATCCGCTCGGGCTCGCCCACGCCCTCCGGGCCCATCTCCGCAACATACACGTTCCGCACGTCCGCGAGGTACATCCGCCCGCCGTCGATCGCGATGCCATGCACCTGGTCGATCCCGTCCACCGCCACCCGCGTCCGATCCGCCACGCCGTCACCGTCCTCGTCCCGCATCGCCGTCACTTCGCCCGGGTCACGGCGGGTGACGTACACCGTCCCGTCCGGGCCCACCGCCAGCATCCGCGGCGCCCCCAGCCCCTCGGCAAAGACGTTGACCTCGAACCCCGCAGGCACCCGAAGCTGCTCGACCAGCTCGCGCGTCGGCTGAATCGCGCTCGGTCTGAGCACGCTGCCCTCCCGTTCCTCGATCAGTTCCTGCCCCGGCCCGGGCTGGGCGAACGCGGACGTCGCGGCCAGCACGCACGCCAGTGCCCCAGCCTCGATGAGGTTCAATCGGCTGCGCATAAGATACCTCCCTTCACCCAAGGATTCGCGCTTCCGCTGATTCTAGGCCCCTCGCCCACTGGAATCGGCTGATGACCGCTTGCCGTTCATGCTAGGATGGGGACCGCCGCGGGACGGCGCCTCACGTCCGACGGGCCTTCGCCCGGTGCCGGACCCCGCAGCCGATGGATGTCCTTCTTTTCGCCGGAGTTGCCCCATGCGCCGCAAGCTTTTCGCGCTTCTCGCCGCCTGCATGCTCGTGTTCGCCGCCAGGGCCCAGGCCGCCGAGGCCGAACGGCCCAACGTCGTCTTCATCCTCGCCGACGACCTCGGCTACGCCGACCTCGGCAGCTACGGGCAGGACACGATCCAGACCCCCCACCTCGACAGGCTCGCCGACCAGGGCATCCGCTTCACCCAGCACTACGCCGGCTCCACCGTCTGCGCCCCCTCCCGGGCGTCGCTCCTGCTCGGCCAGCACACCGGACACCACTACCTCCGCGGCAACGGCGAGGTCGCCCTGCCCTACGAGAGCCGCACCGTCGCCAAACTGCTCCAGTCCGCCGGCTACCGCACAGCCATGATCGGCAAGTCCTCCGTCGCCTGTAACGACGATGACCCCGACCGCCCCAACGCACTCGGGTTCGACCACTTCTTCGGCCTCCTCGCCCACGACCAGGCGCACTACTACTTCCCCCCCAGACTCTGGCGCAACGGCGAAGAAATCACCTACCAGACCAACCACGAGCACGTCGGCGAGTTCTACGCCCAGGACCTCTACCTCGACGAAGCGAAAACCTGGCTTAACGAGCAGGCGCAGACCGACCAGCCCTTCTTCCTCTTCTACTGCGCCCACCTGCCCCACGCCTCGATCACGGTCAGGCCCGAGAAGTGGCAGAAGATGTACGAGGACAAGGTCGAGAACGACCACCCCGCCCACCACCGCTGGTACACCAGCACCGACGCCGTCAAGGCCGAGTTCGCCGGCATGGTCTCCCGACTCGACTGGGAGGTCGGCCAGCTCATCAGGAAGCTCGAAGAGACCGGCCAGGCCGGGAATACCATCATCTTCTTCGCCTCCGACAACGGCGCCCACACCGAGGGCGGCCACAAGGAAGAGCACTTCGACTCCTCCGGCCCCCTCCGCGGCGTCAAACGCGACCTCTACGAGGGCGGCATCCGCGTCCCGCTCATCGTCCGCTGGCCCGGGCGGATTCAGCCGGGCACGACGACCGACCACGTCTCCGCCTTCTGGGACTTCCTGCCCACCGTCTGCGAACTCGCCGGCGTCGAGGCCCCCGACCACACCGACGGCCTCTCCATGGTCCCCGTCCTCACGGGTCGGCCGGACCAGCAGAAGACCCACCCCTACCTCTACTGGGAGTTCCACGAGATCCGCGGCCGGCGCGCCGTCCGCATCGGCGACTTCAAGGCCATCCAGTACGACGTGAACGAAAACCCCGACGCCCCCATCGAGGTCTACAACCTCGCCGCCGATCTCGACGAGTCGGAGAACGTCGCCGCCGAGCACCCCGAGATCGTCAAGGCCGCCAGACGCCTCTTCGAGACCGCCCGCACCGAGGCCGAGCTCGAGCAGTTCAACTGGCCCGACCCCGAATCGGAGTAGCCCCCCAGGTCGGGGCAGAGCGCCAGCGCCGCCCCGGGGATGGCCGCGGGGTTCTTGCAGAGACCGAACCGATACCCGGGCCGGCGCGGCGCTCTGCCCCGGCCTGAGTTTCCTGCTCTCACCAACTTCGCACGGCTCGCTCTGCGTGCCCCTGCGCACCTCTTTGTGCCTTCGTGGTCAGGCGCGCGCAGGAAAAGACCCCGCTGCTGATTCACAACGGGGTCTTCTGAGCGAGGGTGACGGGACTCGAACCCGCAGCCTTCGGATCGACAGTCCGATGCTCTGACCAATTGAGCTACACCCCCTTGGCTTGGGGTCATCCGCCGCTCTGCGGATGAGCCACATACTTTAGTGATCGCGGGGGGGCTGTCAAGATGACCCGCCGTGAATTTGCCGGGTTTTTCGCCCTGGCTCAGATCACGTTGTCGACCTTCAGCATTCGGCCCTGCTCCGCGGCCTCCATCGCCGTCAGAATCGCGTTCAGCGCCCGGTAGCCCTCCACCCCGTCGATCGGGGGCGGCGTGCCTTCGCTGATGTGCCGGGTGAACGTGTCGATGACCTCGCTGACGGCCTGACTGACGTTGGTCGAGATCCCGCCGACCTTGTACAGCTCCTGGTTGCCGTTGTGGTAGTGCACGACGACCGGGTACTGCGGATCGACGCCGATCTGCATGACGCCCTTTTCGCAGTAGACGACGGTGTAGTTCTCCTCCGGCCCGTAATTGGTCCACGAGCAGATGATGCTGCCCAGCGTGCCGGACTCGGTCCGGCAGGTGAGAATCGCGTTGTCGTCCAGGGCGATCAGCTCCCCGCTCGGCCCCCGCTTGTCGACGGTGGTGATCAGCCCGCCGATCTCGGCGTACTCGTCGCCCAGCAGCCAGCGCATCAGGTCCGCCTTGTGGACGCCGAGGTCGCCCGTGACGCCCATGAACGCTTCCTGCTTGCGGAAAAACCAGCTCTTGCCCGCGTCAATGCTCCACCCCTCGGGCCCGGCGTGCTTGAACGCCGTGCGGAACGTGAGCACCCGGCCCAGCTTGCCCGCCTCGAGCACTTCCTTCGCCTTGACGTGAGGCGGCATGAGGCGCTGGTTCATCCCGATCATCAGGTACTTGCCCGACCCCTTCGCCGCCTGCACCATCTGCTCGGCCTCGTCCCGGCTGACGGCCATCGGCTTCTCGACCAGCACGTGCTTGCCCGCCTCGAGCGCCTCGATCGTCATGGCCGCATGCAGCGCGTTGGGGCCTGCGACAACCACGGCGTCGATGTCGGCCTTCTTCAGCATGGCCGAGTGATCGGTGAACGCCTCCGCACCGTACTGCCTGGCCACCTCGGCCACCCGGTCCTCCAACGGGTCCGACACCGCCGCCACGGTCGAGTCCGGATTGGCCTCGGCTTCGGGAATGTGACGCCGCTGAGCAATCGCACCACAACCGATGACACCGTACTTCACCACCATGTCCAGCACTTCCTTTCCGCAAGCTTCCCGCGAGATGAGAATCCGCCATGCCCGGCGACGACGCATCGCCGTCGGCCTCGGCCCCGCTGCGCTTCCCCACCACGGGCCCTGCGTGCCAAGTTACCCCAACCCCGGCAGCGAAACAAACCCCCGCGCACTGTGAAAAAGGCCCGGCTCCCTCTCAGGACCGGGCCGAATCGTGCATTTCGTCGCGTCCGCGCATCGCCGCTCAGGCGCCCGAGGCGCTCGCCGCACGGACCGCCATGGGCATGCCGGTGATGGTCGCCTCGAAGACGAGGTTGCCATCCACCACGCCCTGGGTCTGGCACACGCAGCGGCGGCGGCGGAACTCCTTCTCCTGGAGCAGGATGGTCAGCCGGTCGCCCGGCAGCACCTGCCCGCGGAACTTGACGCCGTCCACGCCCGCGAAGCCCATGAAGCCCTGGTCGGGCAGCCGCGGCAGGCAGACGAAGCTGGCGAGTTGCGCCGCCGCCTCGATCATGAGCACCCCGGGGAACAGCGGCTGGCCGGGGATGTGCCCCGGCACCCAGAACTCGTCGTCGCGGACGTCCTTGTAGGCCACCGCCCGGGTCAGGTCGTCGCTGGCGTACACGATCGCGTCCAGCAGACGCATGGCACCGCGGTGAGGGTTGACCGCCTCGATGTCTTCGACGCCGTGCTGAGGCCGGCTGAAGTCGAACGCCGTGTAGTCCAACAGGAGAGATGGCGCCATGTGAATCTCGCCTCGCGATTCCTTGCTGACATGGGTCCGTCGGGCCCGCTCGAGCAGGCTGCGGGGCCGGCCGGATCAGTTCGCTGCCGCGGTCAGTCCCGCGTCTCGAGCACCTTCACCCGCAGTTCCTGGGCGATGTTCTTGACGTCCTGCATCTGCTTCCGCACGCGGGTCCCCGCCGCCTTGTTGCCGCCCGAGGCCTTGCGGACGTCGTCGCCGATCTCTTCCACCAGATTCTTCAGACGTTCATAGGTCTCCTGCATCCCGATCTCCTTCCATCGTTCGCTTTGGTTGTCCAGTTGCCGCGCCTTGAGGCGCCGCCATAGCCTAGCGGGCCCTCTCGGACCCGGCAACTGCCTCAGCCGCGTTTCCAGCCCCGAAATGCAGGTTCGCGGCCCCGCCATTCCCCGCCGCGCCGAGTCCGCAAACAAGTGCCCCACTTCCAGCCACGCCGCGTTATAATCAGACCCTGTCATCCTCTGATCCATGGTGGGACCATGTTCGGACTTGCTGACCCGATCGTGCTGCTGGCGTTCCTGCTCTGCCCGCTCTCCGCGCTGGCGTGCGTGATCTACGGCATCGCCCAGTGGCGGACCGGGCGCGACGACAGTTCCGACCCCTCCTGACCGCCCCCGCCAAGGGAGATCCATCCGTGCCGACCGTTCTCGCCGTCTCGGCCACCGACTGGCTCGTCGTCACCCTCTACCTCGGCGCCATCGCCTTCTTCGCCTGGCGCGGCTTCCGTACGACCCGCAACGAAGCCGACTACCTCCTCGCCGGCCGAAGAGCCCACCCCGCCGTCATGGCCCTCTCCTACGGGGCCGCGTTCATCTCCACCAGCGCCATCGTCGGCTTCGGCGGCGTCGCCGCCCTCTTCGGGATGTCCCTGCTCTGGCTCACCTTCCTCAACATCGCCGTGGGCATCTTCCTCGCCTTCGTCTTCCTCGGCGAGCCCACCCGACGCATGGGCCTGCGCCTCGGCGCCCACACCTTCCCCGAACTGCTCGGCAAGCGCTTCGACAGCCGGGCCATCCAGGTCTTCGCCGGCCTGGTCGTCTTCCTCTTCATGCCGCTCTACGCCGCCGCCGTCCTCGCAGGCGGCGCCCGCTTCGCCGCCGCCCAACTCGACGTCGGCTATGACGCGGCGCTCATGCTCTTCGCCGCCATCACCGCCGGCTACGTCATCGCAGGCGGCCTCAAGGCCGTCATGGCCGTCGATACCCTCCAGGGCACCATCATGGCCGCCGCCATGATCGTCCTGCTCGTGTTCACCTATCACGGCGTCGGCGGCGTCACCGAAGGCCACCAGGCCCTCAGCGACCTCGCGCCCATGGTCCCCGAAAGCCACCAGGCCATCGGACACCGCGGCTGGACCGCCATGCCCGCCCTCGGCTGGGGCAGCGAACAGTACAACCTCGGCTGGATCATCGTCTCCACCATCATCCTCGGCGTCGGCATCGGGGCGCTCGCCCAGCCCCAGCTCGCCGTCCGATTCATGACCGTCTCCTCCGGACGCGAACTGCGAAAAGCCGTCCCCATCGGCGCCTGCTTCATCCTCCTCATGGTCGGCGTGCCCTACCTCGCCGGCAGCCTCTCCAACGCCTGGTTCGCCCGACACGGCGAACTCATCACCGGCGAAATCGTCCGTACCCTCCACGACCAGCGCGGCCAGGTCGAACTCATGCCCATGGCCCCCGGCGCCGGCGGCCAGTGGGAGGCCCTCGCCGACCAGCCCGTCCGGGTTCTGCTCGACCCCGACATGCCCCGCATCACCCTCGACGACGGGCGGACGCTACGCCACGGCCGGGCGCTCGCGCTGCACTACGCGGGCGGCGACCCCGACCAGATCATGCCCCGCTTCATCACCGCCGCCCTGCCCGGCTGGTTCGGGCTGCTGTTCTTCCTCAGCCTCCTCGCCGCCGCCATGAGCACCCTCTCAGGCCAGTTCCACACCATCGGCTCCAGCTTCGGACGCGACGTCCTCGGCGTCTGGCAGCGGCGGAACAACCCCGACCACGCCGGCGGCCTCGGCGCCGTCCGACTCGCCATGCTGCTCGGCCTCGCCTCGGCGCTCACCCTCGCCTTCACCTTTCGCGACTGCTTCGTCATCGCCCGATTCACCGCCATCTTCTTCGGCCTCTGCGCCGCCACCTTCATGCCCGCCTTCCTCGGCGGCCTGTTCTGGCGGCGCATGACCCGGCCCGCCGCCATCGCCTCCATGGCGACCGGCTTCGCCGTCAGCCTCTTCTGGCTCGTCCTGGTCAAGGCCAAGGAAGCTTCCGCCATCGGCCTCGTCCAGCAACTCACAGGCGGCCAGGCCAGCCTGCTCGAGGACATCCCCAACTGGCCCGTCGTGGACCCGATCCTCGTCGCCCTGCCGATCTCGACCCTCGTCGCCGCCCTGGTGACCTGCCTCACCCCGGCTCCGGACGAGGACCACCTCAGCCGCTGCTTCCCCCGTTCAGCCGAGCCGGCGAAAGCGCCGCCGCTGGCGCAGGCCTGATCGGCCGACCCTGCTCGCGCAGCCACGCCCACTGCCGGGCGATGCCCTCCTCCAGCCGCGTCGTCGGCTCGTACCCCAGCTCCTGACGCGCCCGCGCCAGGTCCGCCACCGTGCGGTTCACGTCGCCGGGCTGCGCCGGCCGGGGGTCGATCTTGGCCCGGCGGCCCACGACGCGCTCGATCGTCGCAATCATCTCGCTCAGCGTCACCGGGGTGCTGCCGCCGAGGTTGTAGACCCGATGGCCCGTCGGCCCGCCTTCGCCGGGCATGTGGTCCGAGCAGTGGTCCAGTGCCGCCACCACGCCGCTGACGATGTCGCCGACGTAAGTGTAGTCCCGGCTGGTCGAGCCGTCGCCGAACACCGGGATCGGCCGACCGTCCGACACCCGCTGGAGGAATTTGGCGATCGCCAGGTCCGGCCGCTGCCTCGGGCCGAAGACCGTGAAAAAGCGCAGGCACACCACCGGCAGCCGGTGCACGTGCCAGTAGGTGTGCGTCAGAAGCTCGCCCGCCTTCTTGGTCGCCGCGTAGGGACTGATCGGCTCGTCAACCGGATCGGCCTCGGCGAACGGCACCTTGCGGTTGTTCCCGTACACGCTCGAGGAGCTGGCGAAGACGAACCGCCTCGCGCCATGCTCCACGGCCGCGTCGAGCAGATTGACCGTGCCGGAGAGGTTCACCGCCGCGTAGAGATCGGGGTTCTCGATGCTCGGGCGAACCCCCGCCATGGCGGCAAGATGCACCGCCGCGCCGGGCCGATGCACCGCCATCGCGCCGAACACCGCCTTGCGGTCGCGGATGTCCGCCTCGACGAACTCGAAGCCGGGCGACTGCGCCAGCTCGGCCACGTTCCGCCGCTTGATGGCGGGATCGTAGAAGCTGCAGAAGTTGTCCATCCCCACCACCCGGCGGCCCTGCGCGAGCAGCGCCTGAGCCAGGTGAGAACCGATGAACCCGGCAGCCCCGGTCACAAGAACAGTATCTGCAGCCATGTCGGCACTCCCTCCAGGCTCGCGAAAGCGGGGGATTCTAGAGTGCCGCCACGTGCAAACTATCAGGGTTTCGCCGCGCCAGGCGAGGTTCAGAACCCGCCCGTAGCGCCGCTGGGTGAGACCACCATGCCCGCCTCGGCCTCTCCCGGGGCGCAACTGCCGCGCACGGCCCATCGCCGCGCATCCGGGAAAACGCCAGACCCGTCAGCCGATCCTCAGGTCGTCAGCAGCAGCGTGAGGTGGTAGATCGCCAGGCTCGCGACGTAGGCCAGCGCCGTCATGTAGCCCATCTGCAGCGCCGGCCACTTCCACGAGCCCGTCTCCCGCCGGGTCACCGCCAGCGTGGCCATGCATTGCATCGCCAGCACGAAGAACACCAGCAGGCTCAGGCAGGCCGCCGTGGAAAACACGGGCGTCCCGTCGGCGTGCGTCGCCTTCCGCAGCGAGGCGTAGAGCGAATCGTGACCGCCCTCCTCGCTCACGCCGTACAGCACCGACAGCGTCGACACCACCAGCTCACGGGCCGCAAAAGAGCTGATCAGCCCCACGCCGATGCGGTCGTCGAAGCCCAGCGGCCGAATCACCGGCTCGACCAGCTCGCCCATCCGCCCGGCCAGCGAGTAGGACAGGGCGTGCCGCGCGGTGAGCTCGCTCGCCTCGGTCAGCAGCGTCTCCGCCTCGGCGGCCTGCCCCGCCTCGACCAGCGAGGCCGCCTGGGTCTGCAGCGCCACCGCCTCGGCAGGCGGGTCGGTCGCCGGGAAGCTCGCCAGGGCCCACATGATCACCGAAAGCAGCAGAATCACCGTGCCCGCCTTGTAGACGAACACCCGGCCGCGGTCCACCGTCAGCGTGAAGGCGTTGCGCAGGCTCGGCAGGCGGTAGTCGGGCAGTTCGATCAGCAGCGGCCGCGGCTTGCCCTTGAGTACCGACCGCCCCAGCACCAGCGCCGCCCCCAGCGCCGCGATCACGCCCGTCGCGTACGCCGCCATGAACAGCATCGCCGCCTTGATCGGCTGCGAGGCGAACAGCAGCGCCGCCACCATCGCGTACACCGGCACGCGGGCCGAGCAGCTCATCAGCGGCGCAATCAGGATCGTCACCAGCCGGTCCCGGCGGTCCTCCACGACGCGGCTGGCCATGATCGCCGGCACCGCGCACGCGTGGGCCGAGAGCAGCGGCACGAACGCCTTGCCCGGCAGGCCCACCCGGCCCATCAGCCGGTCCATCACCAGCGCCACCCGCGCGAGGTAACCCGTGTCCTCCAGCAGCGACAGAACGAAAAAGAGAATGCAGATCTGCGGCAGGAAAATGAGCATCCCGCCCACGCCGGCGATCACGCCGTCCACCAGCAGGCTCTGGACGACCCCGTCAGGCAGCACGCTGCTGACCCAGCCGCCCAGCGCCGCGAAACCGGCGTCGATGCTGTTCATCGGATACTCGGCGAGCCAGAAGATCATCGCGAACAGCCCGAGCATCACCCCCGTGAACACGCCCAGGCCCGCTATCGGGTGCGTGAGCACCTTGTCGATGCGGTTGGTCCAGTCCCGCGGCAGCTTCACCGGCGAGCGGACGCACGCCGAGCCGATCCGCTCGGCCCACTCGTAGCCGGCCGCGTAGGGACAGCCGCTGCAGCCGCGGATCTCGCTGCAGCACGCCGCCGCAGCCGTCTCGCCGCGCTCCAGCACGCCCGCCAGCTCGCTTCGCAGCTCGTCAATGCCCTCGCGGGCCGTCGCCACCACCGGCACGACCGGGCAGCCAAGCTCCCGGCTGAGCCGCTCGCGGTCCACGTTCAGCCCCTTGCGCCGGGCGCGGTCCGCCATCGTCAACGCGACCACGACCGGCCGGCCGACGTCGAGCGCTTCGCTGGCGAGATAGAGATTGCGCGACAGGTTGGTCGCGTCCAGCACGAGCACGACCGCGTCCGGCGCCGCCTGGCCCCGCGCCCGGCCGTGCAGCACGTCCGCGGCGACCTGCTCCTCCGGGCTCGTCGGCTCGATGCTGTAAAGCCCGGGCAGATCGACGAGCTGCACCGGCTTTTCGCCCAGTTCGATCCGGCCCACGCGGTGCTCCACCGTCGTCCCCGGAAAATTGGCCGTGCGGGCCCGCAGCCCCGTCAGCGCGTTGAACAGCGTGGTCTTGCCGGCATTGGGATTGCCCAGCAAGGCCACGCTGGCAGTTCGGGGCTGGGCCTGCGGCGCAGCCGGCTTCAGCGGCAGGGACATCGTGCTCACACCAACTCTCCTCCTGCGAGGCGGCAGGGTCACTGCTCACAAGGCGCGACATAGACGGAGTCAGCCAGACTCCGCGCCAGGCCCAGACGCGTTCCCAACACCTGGAGGATGAGCGGATCCCGATCACGCAGAAGCTGCACGCACCGCCCCTGGCAGAGCCCGAGCTGCTTGATGCGCATCGCCTGCGGACCCTCGCCCGCCACGTGCGTAATCACCGCAAGTTCGCCAGGCTTGAGCTGGCTCAGCAGCCGACCCGAATCCGAGGCGTCCGCAACAGGCATGACGGTTTCGTTAACTGCGATCATCTCACTCCTCACGGATGAGAACGAGTCTCAACAAAGGCCGATTACACGATAATCGAATCCGAACATCTTTCAACCCTTCTTGTCCGCCAAAGTGAAAATTCAGAGGCAGGATGTCCGGCGACGCCGGCGGGTCAGCCATCCGCGCCGGGCTACTCCTGCTCCGCCGGGGCAGGCACCTCGGGCGTCGTCGGCAGCGACGGAACCGCCCCGGGCTCACCGGTCTCGCCGCCCGCTTCCCCGGGCTGCGGCAGTTCGGCGGCCCCAGACTCCGGCCCCTGCTGACCCTGCTGGGCCTGCTGCTCGAGCGTCTGCCGCCGCGCCTCGGCAAACTGCCGAACCCGCTCGTCGCCACGCTCCAGCGCCGCCGCCAGGCCGGCCCCCTCGGGATCATCCACCTGCGCCGCCAGGTAGCTCAGCCACACCAGCGGCTCGTCGCTCGCCCGGACCAGCTCCAGCGGATCCGGGAACATGCCCGCCTCCGTCTCCCCGGGCAGGAAACGCAGCGTCCAGGCCTGCTCCACCGGCGTCAGCTCGGCAAACTGCCCCGTCACCGCCTCGCGGATCGCCTCGTACCGGTCCTCCGTCGCCAGCGGATCGGGCAGGTTCGGCCCCACCTGCGCCAGCCACGCCAGCGCCCGCAGACGGGCTGAGCCCGTCCCCTGCCGGGCCTGCTCGATCTGCTCGTCCAGCGTCTCCTGGCTCACCGGCGTCCCGCCCACCTGCAGCGAGCGAACCTGCCGCCGATTGCCCGTCGGCAGCGTGAACAGCCCGCCGTTGGGCGCGACGTAAGGCCCGTGCATCGCCGTCACGTCGAAACTGTAGGTCTGCGTCGGCAGCGCCGCCGCCCAGGCACCGAACGCCGAGCGATCCAGCCGCGCCTCGACCTCCAGTGACTCGCGCGGCTCCAGCCGCAGCCGCCGATCCAGTTCCACCACCATCGGCGGGAACTGAGCCGCCAGTCGCCCCTGCACCGCCGGCTTCGCGAACAGCAGCACCTGCGTCGGCACACTGCCCTCGCCCAGGCCGATCGGGAAGCTGCTCGCGTTGCGCAGCCGAAGCTTCACCCGCACCGGATCAAGATAGCGGAACTGCCCCCGCGGCACGCTCACGTCCAGCACCGTCCAGGGCGACACCTGCGGTGCCGGATCCAGAATCGACGACGGCAGCCGGTCCATCGCCCGCAGAATCCCCCGCCCGACCTGCGTGGGCTCGATCGACTCGCCCATTTCGTGCAGACGCGCGGCCGCCAGCACGCCCGCCACCTGCGACGGCGCCCGCTGGAGCACCTCGCGAAGCAGCCGGGCCTCGGCCGCGTCGCTGCCCGCCAGCCGCGAAAGCCCCAGCAGCGCGACCGGATCGCCCTCGGCCAGCGGCTCGAGCAGTTCCCGCGCCGCCTCGGTCTCGCGCCGCTGCAGAAGCAGCCAGCCCCGCGCCCGCTGCGCCAGGGCGTCGTCCTCGGGCATCTCCTCCAGCCAGCTCTCGACCTGCTCGAGCTCCTGCCCGAACACCGCCGCGATCCACGCGAGGTTCCGCCGAAGCCGAACGCCGTCCTCCTCAGACATCTGCCGCTCGAGCGACTGCCGCACGCGCTCATACGCCTGCTCACGCGACACCGCCGCGTCAGGCCCCGCCAGGGCGAGGCGCAGCAGATCCAGCTCCGGGTCCATCGGCGCCTGTCCATCCTCCTCGGGCGCCACCTTGCTCGGCGCCGGCAGGAGCCGGCCAAGCAGCTCGAGCGCCTGGGCGCGGTCGCCCTGATCCGCCAGGGCCGCGGCCCAGTCCGTGTAGGCCGCCAGCGGAAGCGGCTGCGGCGAGAGCATCGTCGCCGTCTGGAACTGGTCCACCGCCGGACCGAACGCGTTCTGCTCGAGAAGCTGCCGGGCGAGGATCAGCCGCACGCTCGCATCGCCCGGCGCCGCCCGCACCAGCCGCAGGGCCGAGGCCCCCATCCCCATCGGCGACGCCCCGCGCTCCATCGCCAGCTCGTGCAGCATCTGCGCCGCCGCCGCGTTGGTCGGGTCCAGCTTGACCGCCTCGCCCAGCCAGTGGGCGTGCCGCTCCGGGTCGGCCAGCTCGTCGGCGAGCATCGCCGCCCGCGTCGCCAGTCGGGAGCGCAGCGGCGGAGAAAGCTGCCTTGCCGAGCGGGAACGCAGCAGCGCCTTCATCCGCTCCAGCTTCGCGTCGAGCGTCTCGACCTGCCCGAGTCGGCTGAGAATCAGCTCGAGCTGCGCCGCGTCATCGTTCGGCCGAAGGCGGAGGTACTGCCGCAGCGCCGCCGTCTGCGCCTCGGCATCGTCCCGCCGCTGGGCGATCTCCGCCTGGAGCTGCCACAGCTCGGGATCGTCGTCCGCCAGCTCCGCCGCCTCGTCGAGCAGCATCGCCGCCTGCTCCAGCGCCCCCGGCCCGGGCTCCTCGTTACCGGTCGCCTCGAGCACCTGTCGAGCCATCACCACCAACTCGTCGGCCAGCATCTCCCGCTCGCTCTGTCCGCCCTGCGCCCAGGCGGCAGGCGCCGCGAACGCCAGCAGAACCAGGGTCGCCGTCGCCGTCATCAGCCGGTGGTGCATCGTGTTCAATCCGATCATGCAGATATCCTCCCCGTGCGGCCGACGCCGCAGGTCCTCTTGATTATGCTCACGCCCCGCCGTCTGATCCAGCGATCAGCCACGCGCCGGCCGCGACCAGCACCCCGGCCACCACCGCCCGGGCCGGCCAGGTCACGCTCTTCGCCGCCCGAGGGCAAAGCGCGTCCGCGGCGAGCGCCATCATCACCAACTCGCCCGTCCCCAGCACCAGCGCCGCCTCGGCCGCCGCAGCGTCCGGGTCGCCGCACATCCGCAGCCCCAGGGCCACCAGCACCACGCCCAGCCCGCCGCCGCCAGCCACACGAAGCAGCAGGAGCGCCCGGCGTCCCCTGACGCGCCGTCTGCCTGTTCCTGCCCTCGCCATGGCGCGGGCCTTCCCGTCACGCCTCCGGCACCGAGGCCGCCTGCGTCAGCCCGGAAGCCAGTTCACGCGTCATCCCGGCCGCGGCGTCCACCACGGCCTGCCTGCCCTGCTCGCGATGCTCGCCAATCCGCCGCACCAGCGCCGAGCCGACGATCGCCGCGTCCGCCACCTTCACCACCTCGCGCACGTGCTCCGGCCCCGAGATGCCGAACCCCACCGCCAGCGGCAGGTCCGTCGCCTCGCGAAGCTGGCGCAGCCGGTCGGGCAGATCAGGCGGCAACTCGCTGCGCTCCCCGGTGATGCCCGCCCGGGCGATCACGTAAGCGAAGCCGCTGCTCCGCCGGGCGATCCGCTTCGCCCGCTCGATCGGCGTGCCGGGGGCGATCAGCATGCTCATGATCAGCCCCGCCTCGGCGACGTCATCCGCGATCGCGTCCGCTTCCTCCAGCGGCAGGTCGGGAAAAATGAACCCGTCGATGCCCGCCTCAGCCGCCTCGCGAACGAACGCCTTGCCGCCCCGGCGGTGCACGATCGAATAGCTCACCATCGCCACGAGCCCGAGATCCACCTTCGGGCGAACCTCGGCCACCATCTCCAGCACCTGCCCCACGCGCACGCCCTGGTCCAGCACGTCGCTCATCGCCGACTGGATCACCGGGCCGTCCGCGATCGGGTCGGAAAACGCGATCCCCAGCTCCACCACGCTCGCCCCCGCCTTTTCCAGCGCAGGCAGCAGCTCGGCCGTCGTGGCGAGGTCGGGATCGCCCGCCACGGTAAAGGGCATCAGCGCCCTCGCCCCGCGGGCACGCAGGTCCTGGAAAATCCGATCGATCCGGTTCATGGGCCTCAGGATACGCCCTGCCCCGCCCACAGGCAACGGCGGCGCAGCGATCCCGTCTCCTCATCCGAGTCCGCCCCCAGCCCTGGCCTCCCAGCCCCAGGGCCCTGCCCCCCTACGTCCGCACCCACTGCAGCAGAATCGCCGCCACGGGCAGGTAGATCACCACCGGCAGCCACGCCGTCGTCGCCGGGTTCAGCCAGCCCGCCCCCGACTGGAGCATGACCAGCCCCATCCCCCACGCGCCGAGGCACACCCCCGCCGCCTTGACACTCTGGCTGAGCATGTTCGCCTGACCCAGTTGCAGGAAAAACGGCAGCCCCATCACCAGCAGCAGCACGTTCATCACCAGTTGGCTGAAGCGGCTCCAGATCGTCCGCGTAATCTGCCCCTGCTGCCGCCCGCTCAGGGCCGGGTTGTCCTGCATCTGCTGCAGCTCTGACATCGGCAGAAGCTGCGAATACAGGCTCGCCCGCCTCGCCATCAGCACCGTCGGCGCCAGCTCGGTGGGGAAGAAGCTCACCCCCTCCGGTGCGCCCGGATCGAGGCCCAGCCGGTACAGCCGGCCTTCCTCCAACCGCCACCCCTCGGCGTAGGGATCCCACTCGGCCCGCGGAGCGCGAATCTGCGCCACCTGCCTGCCGCTGGGCTCGCGAAGCAGCACGTTCACCCCCAGCAGGTCCTCGCTCTGGACGTCGAACTCCCGCGCCGCGAGCAGGTTCCCCTCCTCGTCGGGCACGAAGTGGACCGGGAAGTTCTCCGCGTGGCGGTGCTCGACGTCCGACTTGCTCCGCGTCAGCTTGGTCGCCAGTTCGGGGATGACCATCTCCTGCACCGGCAGGCTCAGCGCGTTGAGCGCGATGCCCGCGACGATCATCGGCGCCGCCACCCGGTAGAGACTGATCCCGCTCGCCGCCATCGCCGTCAGTTCCCCGCTGCGCTGCATCCCCGCCAGCGCGAAGCCCATCGCCCCCATCACCAGCAGCCCGGAGAAGAAGACGTACAGCAGCACCAGCATCGGGCCGTAGTAGTCCGCCACGATCGCCAGCGTCGCCGGCACCGATCCGCCGTACTGCTCCGACCACTTCCGGCCGGCGTCGAGGAACTCGTCGAGGTCCACGATCAGATCCACCAGCATGTACAGCAGCATCAGCACCGCGAGCAGGATCGCGAAGTTGATCAGGAAGTGCCGGATGATGTAGCGGTCAAGCGTCTTCATGCCCCGTCACGTCCTCGCCACCCGGCAGTAGGTCCAGCCCGCCAGCACGGCCAGCCCCATGTTGCCCGACCACAGCACCAGCAGCCCGCCGAGAAGCTCGAAATTGTCGTCGCTGGCGAGGTTCTCCCCCGTATAAATCAGCACCAGCGTCAGAATCGCCAGCAGGAAGCTCCAGAAATAGACCAGCAGCGGCATCTGCCCCTTGAGGTGCATGCTCAGGATCGCCCCCAGCGTCAGCAGCAGCAGGCAGGCGACCGCCAGCGCGGCCCGCTCGTGAAGCTGCGCCTTCACCGACCGCCTCAGGCTGCGAAGCTGGTACGTCAGCCCGCCCATCGCCCGCTGCAGCCCCGGCTCCGGGTTCGGCTGGGCCCTGGCCACCGCCAGCAGACGCAGGGCCGAGAAATCCGAGAACCGCTTCGCCAGCAGCCGCTCGGGCCAGACCATCCGCTGCAGCTCGCGCTCGACATGCTGGGCCGTCACCTGCTCGGGCAGCCGGGGGTCGTGCACCGTCACTTCGCGCAGCCGAATGCGAATGCTCGGCTGAAGCTCCGCGCCGACGTACTCGATCTGCAGCACGCCCGACGCCGCCTCCATCACCCGATCGCTTCGCTCGGCCCCCGTGATGCGCACGCGCACCGGGCGCTCGGGCCGGCCCTGGAGAAGCAGCACGTCGCTCGCGGCCGGGTCGTCCGGCCGGCGCACCTCGGGCACCTCGATGCCATACCGATGCCCCGGCCGCGTCCCTTCCAGCTCCAGCACACCGCCCGACTCCGCCGAGATCAGCCGCTCCTCGATGAGCTGCATCAGCCGGTGCGACGCCAGCGCCCGCCAGAGCTGCCGCTTGCGCTGGCGCACCTCGTCGTAGCGCTCGGGCCGGTGCTTGAGCTGGCGCAACTCGCTGAGCGACATGAATTTCGGACTGTCCTCGAGCGGGTTGTCCAGCGTCATCGGGAAAAAGTCGAGCCGGCCGCCCTGGATCAGCTCCCCGCGCAGCGAGTCGAAGCGGATCGTGTGGTACAGCCAGATGTCCACCAGCGACTGGTGCGTCACCGGGTCGCGCAGCACCAGGGCGCTCGCCTGCTCGGCCGTGGTCTGGGCCTGCAACTCGCCCGCGTCGCCGTACTCCGCCACCGCGACGCCGTCGAGGCGGATCAGCCGGCTCGGCGGGATCGGGCTGTCGATCTTCTCCAGCCGCTCGGGCGTCAGCTCCACGTCGCGCGCGGCGTCGGCGTAGAGCACCACGCCGTCGATGCGGTCGAACGCCCGGCCCTGGTTGAGCTGGCTCACCAGCACGCTGAGCATGTCCTCTTCCACCGTCTGGGCCGCGGCCCGGTAGAAGTGCGGGATCACGAAATTGCTCAGGCCGAACAGCCCCATCGTCAGCACGAGCCCCAGCCCCGCCACCGGCAGCAGGATCGTGCGGTAGCTCAGCCCGCTTGCCGAGCAGGCGAGAATCTCGTTGTCCGACGCCAGGCGGATGAACACCAGCGTGCTGCTGAACGCCCCCGCGAACGGCAGCACGAACCCCAGCATCGTCGGCGCCGTGTAGCCGACGAAACGCAGCATCGACGCCGGCCCCAGCAGGCCGTCGGCCAGCGGCTTGATCGCCGCCGCGAAGCTGATCACCGTCACCAGCACGATCGTGGTGACCACGAGCAACTTCAGCAGCTCACGCAGGATGTAGCGGTACAGCGTCCAGGGCATGAAGCGATCAGTTTACCGCATCCGGCCCCTCAGCGGGAGCGGCCGGCAGGGCCGCGATCGCAGTTTCCTGCTTCCCGATGAGCTGCCGGATCCCGCCCGAGGCGAGCTCGAGCAGTTCGTCCAGTTCCGAGCGGGTAAACGTGCCCTGCTCGCCCGTGCCCTGGACCTCGATGAACGCCCCCGCCGCGTTCATCACCACGTTCATGTCCACCTCCGCCCGCGAGTCGAGCGGATAGTCGAGGTCCAGTCGGCAGACCCGGCCAACGATCCCCACGCTCACCGCCGCCACCGGCCCGATCAGCGGGTCGCCGGTCAGCCGACCCTGCCGTCTGGCGGTGGCAAGTGCCTGGCAGAGCGCCACATACGCCCCCGTGATCGACGCCGTGCGCGTGCCGCCGTCGGCGTAGAGCACGTCGCAGTCGCAGACGATCATCAGCCCCGGCATCTTTTCGAGGTCCACCCCCGCCCGCAGCGATCGGCCGATGAGGCGCTTGATCTCCGTGTCCCGGCTGGACGTGCCCCGCCGCTGCCGCTCCGGCGTCGAGCCCGGCAGCATGTTGTACTCCGCCGTCACCCAGCCCCGCCCCGCCTCGCCGGTCGCGGGGTCGATCAGCCATCGCGGCACCTGCTCCTCCACGCTCGCGGTGCAGAGCACCCGCGTCCGCCCCTGCGTGATCAACACGCTCCCGGCCGCGGCGGTGGGGAAAGGCTCAATCGTCACGTTCCGAAGCTGGTCAGGCAGTCGCTCAGTCATGGCAGCAGGGTACCCACCGCGGCCCCTAAAAACAAAAGCCCGCAGACGGACAACGCCATCTGTGGGATCATCAACTCCCTGCCCCCTTGGCCCCACGCCCTTGGCCCTTCGCCCTTGCCCCCTACCCCGCCTCCGCGGCGACCATCTCCGGAATCGCGCCGTGAATGGCCGTCACGATGCTCGGCCCCGACACGCTCCGCCACGGGTGGGCCGGGTCGTTCGCCCGGTTGCGCAGCCGCTCGAACGTGCCGAGAATCTGCTGCATCCGCGCCGCGGAAGGCGGACGCGTCCGCCAGAGGTGGATCGACGCGTGCGGCGTCGGGGTCATGTCTTCGCTGTCGTAGGCGAGCACCTCCAGCAGCTTCTCGCCCGGCCGAACGCCGGTGAACTCGACCCGCACGTCCACGTCCGGCTCGAAACCCTGGCTGCGGATGAACCGCCTCGCCAGGTCCACGATCTTCACCGGCTCGCCCATGTCCAGCAGGAACACCTCCGCCTCGCCCGCCCCGGCGTCCCGCCCCGCCAGCGCGCCGGCCTGGAGCACCAGGCCCGCCGCCTCGGGAATGGTCATGAAATAGCGCGACATCTCCGGATGCGTCACCGTCACCGGCCCGCCGCGGGCGATCTGGTCCGCCCAGATCGGCAGCACGCTGCACGCCGAGCCCAGCACGTTGCCGAAACGCACCATCGCGAACGTCGTCGCGCTTTTCGTACTCAGGTGCTGCACGTACAGCTCCGCCAGCCGCTTGGTCGCCCCCATCACCGACGAGGGGTTCACCGCCTTGTCGGAGGAAATCATCACGAACCGCTCCGCCCCGCAGGCGTCGGCGGCGTCGGCGATCGAGCGCGTGCCGTAGAAGTTGTTCTCCACCGCCTGGGCCGGGTGATCCTCCATCATCGGCACGTGCTTGTGGGCCGCGGCGTGAAAGATCACCTCCGGCTCGAGCCGGTCCAGCAGCTCCGCCGTCGCCGATCGGTGCGTCACGTCGTGCAGCACCGCCTCGCGCGGCAGCTTGGGGAAGACCCGCGCAATCTCGCGGTCGATCTCAAAGAGCGCATTCTCCGACCGCTCGACCAGCAGCAGCCTCGCCGGGCGGAACCGGCAGACCACGCGGGCGATCTCCGAGCCGATCGATCCCCCCGCCCCCGTGATCAGCACCCGCTTGCCCGTCAGCGCATCGCGGATCGAGTCCTCGTGCAGCGGCCGGGGCTGGCGGTCGATGAGCTGGGCCGGGTCGATCGTCAGCCCCCCGGGGCTCGCCAGGCCGGGCAGACGACCGCCCGCTCGGCCGGCGAGCTGGTCCGCCAGCGTGGGCAGGAACCGCCAGCTCGCGCCCTGCCGCTGGAGCGTGCGGGCCACCTCGCCGGCGAGTTCGCCCATCGCCGCGGGCAGGCTCACCAGAATCTGATCGAAGTTTCCCCGAACCAGCCAGGCGTCCAGTTCGTTCAATGCGCCGAGCACCGGCGTCGAAAGGTCCGCAGCCTCGACCGCGGCCTCCGGGAGAAGGCAGCCGACGACGTCCGGCCGCGGCTCGATGAGCCCGAGCATCTGCTCGAGCTGGGCCACACTCAGTGCCGTCCCCACCAGCAGCGTCCGAGGCCGGCCCGGCCCCGACGCCAGATTCGCAACAGTCCGCTTCATGTCGGCTCTATCGGTCAGGCGGCCCCGCCGGCTCCAAATCCGGCCGCCCGCGACCGCCACGCAGTCAAAAGACCATTTGTTCCGAAAAGTCGGTCTGTAGCGGTAAAGCCCCCTGACGCGCGGACCGATGAAGTCCTTGTCGCAGGGGTTCAGGCGACACAATTCCGAGAGAAGGGAAGCCTGTCATGTCCGAGTTCCGCGAAGCCCGTCGCCAGCCCCGCCGAAGTGTGCCCGCCATGTACACCCTGCTCCGCGCCCGCCTCGAGGGCGAGCCGCAGTACTGCTGGCTCGGCCACATCTACGACATCAGCCTCGGCGGCATCCGCTTCGAACTCGACACCGCGCTCGAGCCCGGCGCCAAGCTCGAGATCCGCGCCCTGCTGCCCGGCCAGGACCAGCTGTTCTTCCACGCCACCGGCACGGTCGTCCGCATCCACGAGGACGACGGCTTCGGCCCGACGCGCATGGCCCTCTGCTTCGACCAGTTCCGCACCCCGCTCGACCGGCAGCGGCTCGCCCGGTTCATGGACGAAACCGCTCAGCCCGCCCTCCAGGCCGCCTGAGCCACCACCCACCGACCCACGCATAGGCACAAGGCCATGGGGACGCCTCCCCGCCTTGTGCCTTTTTGCTTCACCGGATTGGGTCGGCGCGCCCCCCGTCCCGCAGCGGCCGAAGCGCAAGCGTATACGCATACCGCTCGGCGAGCCTGCCGGCCGCATCCACGACCGCCCGGGCGCGGAAGCTGGCGTCCGAGAGCGCGTAGTGCCGCTGGTCGAAGCTGCCGTCATGGTCGAGGTCCTCGGCCCACTGCGACCAGTTGCCCAGGGCGTCGAGCGCCCACTGCTGGGCGAAGGTGTCATTGAGCGTGCGGTCGTATTCGCCGTCGGCGTCCGAGTCGTCCAGCGTGCCGCGGGTGAGGTTGTCCAAGCGGTGCAGGCCGTCGTAGCTGTACAACTCGTCCCGGCCGGTCGCGACCGTGTTCTCCAGCCAGAGGCGGTTGCCCGCCCGGTCGTAGCCGTGGCCGTGGCGGACGAGGTCCGTGCCGGCTGAGACGTCCTGCCAGCGCTGGTCAATCAGCCTGCCAAAGCGGTCGAAGCCGGCGTAGGTGCCGGACGTGCCACCGAAGAGGTCGAGGCGGGCGTCGGGCTGGGGGTAGCGGGTGGTCATGGCTCGGCAGCTTCCTCAGAAACGGTATCCGACACCGTTTCTGCCCCGGCACCAACGCGTGAAGGACCGGGAGATGAAAAGCGGGGCATTCCACCGACAGGTCGGGTACCCGTTCAAATTCCTTCGCTACACGCAGAGCCACCAGCGCCACCTTCCGTGGCGACTTGCTGCTGGTGCACATGCCCCACGCTAGGCGGCCGAGGAGGGGCGGATCAAGGGCGAGTCAGGGGGTTCTATACGGAGCATATCCGACACCGTTTCTTCCCCCTGTCCACCCTGTCAGCCGCTTGGGAAGGTCCCCCAAATCACTATTCCCAAGACACCAGTCAACAGGTGGACGCCAGCAATCAGGATAAGTATCCGGAGTGCTCGCCCCCGCCGCGAGGCTACTGCGAGAACGATCCCATACGACGGGTAGAGTATGAGTGAGAATCCTATAACTGCCACAGATCCTAAATGCCGGCCGATAGGCAGTGAAAGAGGAAACAGAAGGAGCCACGGCACACTGGTGCCGTGGCCTGCTCCTGTCGCCAAATAGGCGATGCAGATCGCGATCCCCTCTGTAGCGAAGCCACCGATAATCCATGCCAGCGGGATGAGGATGCGCCGCCCTGTCGGCAAGCGGTCTCCGCAATGCCTCGCAGATTCACTCATTTTGGCACCCATTCTCCGTCCTGATTCAGGCAACAGTTCGCATGCCAGCGATCTAGGTTCTTTTGGGTCCACTTCCGAGCGCCATCATAGAACTGTGGCCACTTGTCGGCATTATCAGGGTCAACGTCACCGAAGCCGATGTGCCCGTTGTTCAACCCCCCTCCTCCCATATTAAACCCGTCCGTATAGCCGCGGCCATAGTGGGAGAAGTAATCCTGCCCCTGATGCATAAGTCTTTCGAAACGATCCTTATTGCACTCCGCTATGGCTTGATTCAAGTCTTGCTGAACTGGCCCTAATGGTCGAAAGTGACGCCCGACGCCTGGGTTGGGCAAGGGCCAAGGTCGAGTGGCCGGATCTAGGTCCTCTTTGGTGTAGTCGAACACATCACCGCCGGGGAAATCACTGTGGCCTGATGTATGGTTCTCTAACTCCTGCTGAAGATTTCTCAACTTCCGCTGGAACTCTTGATACTGAGCGTTCTGAATGATTGGTGATTGGGTTCTGTCTATAGGGGCATTTCGGATCAGATCACGAATCTTGTTCCTGTAGTATCGTTTTCCATGCCCCCAAAGCCCGAAGCGGTCTAATAGGTCAACCGGACTGCTCAACAAGTACTGATACACGTTCATCCCATCCACATACCCCAGCGGATCCCGCTGCACGAACCGGCCGAGCTTCGGATGCAGCATCCGCGCCCGATTGTACACCAGCCCCGTCACGGCGTCGTGCCGCAGCCCCTGATGCCCGAAGGCGAAGGCGACGTCGCTGATGCCGTCCGCGTCGGCGGACCAGTCGGCGTTGAGCACGGTCCGCTCGCCGTAGGGGGCGAAAGCGTACCGCTCGGCCACGCTGCCGGCCGCGTCCACGATTGCCCGGACGCGGTAGTTCGCGTCCTGCAGCGCGTAGTGACGCTGGTCGAGCGTGCCGTCGCTGCCGCTGTCGCGGTCGCGGCAGATCAGGGCGT
>JBKHFW010000038.1:0-29375 GCA_046540025.1 Phycisphaeraceae bacterium | reverse complement strand
GCGCTTCGTTCGGGACGAAGAGGTCGCAGGTTCAAATCCTGTCACCCCGACTTTTCTTCAAAAAGGGCCGTTCGACTAAAAAATCGAACGGCTTTCTTTTTGTCAACACGAGACTTACGTCGCTCACCTTGCGGTTCAGACTGACCACGTCCAGCAACTTCCGTTTCTGGGCCGAGTTCGAGCCGCGCCACCTTTCGACCAGATTCTGGCTGAATTCGAACGTCGCCAGCGCCGCCTTGTCGCAGCCGGGCCGGGCGGTCCGGAATGGCTCTGGCAGGTGACGCCGAGCTGGGGGCCAAGGCCCTGGCCTGGCTGCGCTCCGGCCGTTGATGGGCGGGCATGCCCCGCCCACAACCTTCTCCCGTCGACGCATCATCAACAGATCGCCGCCAGACGCTAACCCACAGGGGGCGTGGTGGTTTGCTGCCTCAGTGCCTCCCGGCCTGTTTTTCCTGAGGAGCCCCCGCAGGTGGCGGGTCGGGGGGCGATCCAATTGCGTCTGGGCCGCTTGCAGTCGGGGGCGGGGGTTGCCTTAAATCCTTCGTTGGAAGGGCGCTGCCGACGTGGGCGGTGCCCGCGCGACTTGAACAAGCGAAGCGAGGTGTCACATGGTGACGATGGAAAACCGCGCGACGGAAGGCCGGGTGGCCAAGGCGATCGAGCAGCGGACGAAGGAACTGCCCTCCGACGTGTTTCTCTGGGCTGCGGGCGCCTCGATCGCGGGGTCGTTGATGCTGCGGATCATGGGCCGGCGGGAAGACGCGATCTTCGTGGGCGAATGGGCCCCGACGTTCCTGCTGCTCGGGATGTACAACAAGCTCGTCAAGGTGCTCGGCAGCGAATAGCCGCTGCGAGCGGCAACCGCATGCAGGCGGCACTGCGGGGAGGCGGTGTCGCCTGTTTTTTGTGCGCCGGCCCGTGCGATCCGCATAACCGCTGCGGACCTGCCGGGTTAGCGGACCTCGGCCGGGAAATGTTGAACGGTCCTCGTCGCTCGGCCGATAGTTGCAACGGACACGAAACGGAGGCGGACTGCCGAAAGGGGTGCATCATGAGCGTCCAAGGCACATCCGTGGCGGCGGGCCTGGCCCAGACGGGGCTGCAGGCTCAGCAGGTGGCTCGCAAGCGGGACAGGCAGGCCCGCGAGAAGGAGCGTGCAGCCCAGCGCACCCGGGAGGTGGCTGAGGTGCAGATCCGCGGCATCGAGGAAGACGACGCCGCCGAGGACGCCACACGCCTCCACCTCGACCAGGAAGTTCCCCAGCACGCCTACAAGCAGCCGATCGAGAAGAGCAAGAAGCGGCAGCAGGGCAAGCATCTCGACGTGGAGGGGTAGTCGGCCGTCGGGCGGCAAGTTCAGTCCAGTGGCAGGAGTTTCCGCGACAGCTCGTCGTGCGAGGCGGGGGCGGGCGGGGCGAAGTGCCGGTCGATCCAGGTGAGGCAGTCGTGGCGAAGCTCGTCGAAGCGGTCGTTGTAGAGGTAGGAGAGGTGGTCCTCGTCTTCGTAGAGGATCAGTTGGGTGCCGCGGGGGCGGGCACGCTGGATGCGGAAGCTGGCGAGGGGTATGCAGATCGCGTCGGCTCCGCCATGGATGAGCAGGAGCGGGGCGTCGGTTTCGGTGACGGCGCGGGCGGGGTCGGTGTCTTCGGGGTCGAAATCGGCGATGCGGGCGGCCCGGGCGGCGGCTTTGCGGAGCTCGCGGTCGCTGACGAACCAGCTCAGCAGCAGGTCGTAGACGGGCGAGACCAGGGCGGCTGCGTGGCGGAGGTCGGTGGCCTGCTGGAGCAGCGGCCTGGGCGGGGAGAGGCTGATGATGGCGTCGATGCGCGGGTCCTCGGCGGCGGCCATGATGGCGACGAGTCCGCCGTAGGAGTGCCCGGCCGCGACGAGCGGCGGGGTGAGCAGGTCTTCGCTTTCGAGGCTGGTGAGGAGCTGTCGCACGTCGCGGCGTTCGAGGACGCCGAAGGTGAGCCAGTCGCCGGTGGAGTCGCCCTGGGCGCGGAGGTCGGGGAGGACGACGCGGTAGCCGGCGTTGGCGAAGAAGGCGGCGACGCCGATGAGGTAGCTTTCCCGGGCCCGGCCGCCCCAGCCCTGGAAGAGGAGGATGGTGCCGCGGGGCGGGTCGGGTGTGGCGAAGGTGGCGCGGGGTCCCGGGCCGAGGACAGCGGCATAGCCCGTGCCGCCCGGCGCTTCGACGACGGCGAGCGCGGTGGGGCCGGTCCAGGCCTGATCGCGCTCGGGGAGGGCCTGGCTTGCTTTCTGCTCGAGGCTGCGGAGGTGTCGGGCGGTGAGGATGAGGTGGGGTTTGGGTTCGATGGTGAACACGGAGAGGTCGGCCGGGGGCGGGCCGACGCGGACGTAGGCGAGGCGGTCGAAGAGGGTGGAGACGTCGAGGGCTGCGGGCAGTTCGGTTCGGCCGGAGTGGGGCGGGTCGATGATCTTTTTCGCGAGGAAGCTGCTCATGCAGCCGGGACAGGCGGCGAGCAGGAGCAGGATCGCGAGGGTGGCGGCGGTTCGGTGGCGTGAGCGGGTCGGCGGCATGGGCGGGCTCCCCGGTGTCGGCGTCCCCGGAGGCGGCGGGTGGAGCCGCGGGTGGGGCGGGACGATCGATGATAAGCGGCTGCTATCCGCCGGACAACGGCTCGGCCGGCCGGCTTGTGCGCCCCCGGGGAGGCGGTAGAATGGCCTTTTTCACCCGCCCTCGACAGAGGCGGCAGGCTTTGCTATGCTGTTGGGCTCGCTAACGATGGGCTGCGCCTGTGCAGGTGCTGGCCCCCGAGACCCGCTTGTCAGCCAGCTTGATTAGAGAGAATCCGTCATGAGCGACGCGATCATCCAGGCCGTGCAGCAGACGCAGCTCAAGAGCGAGCTGCCTGAGGTGAACATCGGCGACACCGTCGACGTGCACGTGCGCATTGTGGAAGGCTCGAAGGAGCGTGTTCAGGTTTTCACCGGTGTCGTGATTGCCCAGAAGGGCTCCGGCCTGGAGAAGACGATCACCGTCCGCCGCATCGTGGCGAACGAGGGCGTGGAGCGTGTGTTCCCCGTGCATTCGCCGCGGATCGCGACGATCGAGGTGAAGCGTCAGGGCCACACGCGTCGCAGCAAGCTCTACTACCTGCGTGAGCGGGTGGGCAAGAAGCGTCGCCTCGCGGATCGCCGCCGCGGTCTTGGCCGGGCGGTTGCTGCCGAGGCGAAGGGCGCCAGTGCCGAGAGCGTCGAGCAGATGACCTCGCCCGAGGGCGCCGAGGCGGCCCAGCACGGCGAGGCGCCGGTGCAGGAAGAGGCCGGCCGCAAGGAATAAGCCGCCGCGAATCGGCCGGGCGCGCCGTCGCGGCAGGGTTGTCGCGGGTGGCGCCTTTCCGCTGGAGCGCTGGCGCTTTTGACCAGAACCTGAGCCCCGCCTGCCCTGGCGGGGTTTTTTTGTAGCCCGGTGTCCCGGCGAGGATCCGGGGCGAACCGGTTCCTCCGGACTCCACCCACCTTTTACGTTGCTACGATCAAGCCATGGCAGAGCAGCACCCCGATCCGAACGCGCCGTCCGAATCCCCGGAGATTCCCGCCCAGGACCTTCTCGCCGACCGCCGGGCCAAGCTCGAGCGGATGCGCGAGGAGTTCGGCATCGACCCGTTCGGCCAGCGGACGGGCGGGCTGGTCAGCCTCACCGAGGCGATGAACCGGTATGACGCCGAGGCGGACGAGGCGCACAAGGCGGACAAGGAGGACGACCGCCGCCCGCGTGTGAAGGTGGCCGGGCGGGTGGTGCAGCACCGCGTGCTGGGCAACCTGATTTTCATGAGCCTGCGTGACGAGACCGGCGACCTGCAGATCGCGGTGTCCAAGCGGGCGGTGGGTCAGTCGACGTTCAAGCTGGCGAAGCTGGTGGATCTTTCCGACCTCGTCGTCGCGGAAGGGGCGCTGGCGAAGACGAAGACGGGTGAGATCACCGTCTGGGCGGAGAAGCCCGAGGACGTCGAGACGGGCGGGTTCGCCCTGGCGACCAAGAGCCTGGCGCTGCCGCCTGGCAAGTGGCACGGGCTGCAGGACCCGGAGCTGCGTTATCGGCGGCGGTACGTCGACCTGTACGCCAACCCCGAGGTGATGCAGACCTTCCAGCAGCGCAGCCGGTTGATCAAGCGGGTGCGGGATTTTCTGACCGATCCGCCCGAGGACGTGGCCGAACTGACGGGCGGGCCGTTCCTGGAGGTGGAGACGCCGATGATGCAGGCGATCGCGGGCGGGGCGGCGGCCCGGCCGTTCGTGACGCATCACAACGCGCTCGATCTCGATCTGTTCCTGCGCATCGCCCCGGAGCTGTATCTCAAGCGGCTGCTGGTGGGCGGGATGAGCCGGGTGTTCGAGATTAACCGCAACTTCCGCAACGAGGGGCTGAGCCCGCGGCATAACCCCGAGTTCACGATGCTCGAGCTGTACCAGGCGTTCGGCGACTACGAGACGATGATGGCGATCACCGAGCGGATGATCCAGGTGATGGCCCGCGAGGTGATCGGGCAGGAGAAGCTCCCCTTCGCCGAGCAGGAGATCGACTATTCCCTGCCGTTTCGGCGGGCGAAGTACGTCGAGCTGTTCGAGGAGGTCAACGGGTTTGCCGCGTCGGACCATGCGAAGCTCGCGACGAAGGCGGACGAGCTGGACATCGACCCGCTGGACAAGGCGCACGACCTGCTCCTGCAGGAGGTGTGGGAGGAGACGGTCGAGAAGAAGCTCATTCAGCCGACGTTCGTGATGGACTACCCGGCGAGCCTGTGCCCGCTGACGAAGGCGAAGCCGGAGGACCCGACGATCGCTGAGCGGTTCGAGCTGTACATCGCGGGGATGGAGATCGCCAACGCGTACACGGAGCTGAACGACCCGGACGCGCAGGAGGCGAACTTCCGCCGACAGGTGGAGGGGCTCGACGAGGAGGAGTCGGTGTTCCGGACGGTGGACGAGGACTTTCTGCAGTCCCTGCGTGTCGGCATGCCGCCGGCGGGCGGCCTGGGGGTGGGGATCGACCGGCTGGTGATGCTGCTGACGAATTCGCACTCGATCCGGGACGTGATCCTGTTCCCGCTGATGCGGCCTCGTTAACCACGAAGGCGCGAAGGAGCGCACGAAGGGGCACGAAGAAGGCAGAGAAAGCGGGGTGGGGATGGAAAGGCGGGGGATGCGGCTGGTGAGTGGGCTTGGGGAGGAGGTCGAGTCGCTGGCGCGGGCGACGATCGGGGCGGCGATCGCGGTACACCGGGAGCTTGGGCCGGGGTATCTGGAGTCGGTGTACGAGTCGGCGTTGTGCGTGGAGCTGACGGGGCGGGCGGTGCCTTTTGTGCGTCAGCACGCGTTCGCCGTCAGTTATAAGAAACAGCGGGTGGGCGACGGTCGTATAGATATACTCGTGGGCGGTGCGATCGTGGTCGAGCTCAAGTCGGCCGAGTCGCTGGCGCCGATTCACGAGGCGCAGGTGCTCTCCTACCTCCGGGCGACGGGACTGCGGCTGGGCCTGCTGATGAACTTCAACGTTCCGGTCATGAAGGACGGCATCCGAAGACTCATTCTCTAGGCCTTTTTGGTCTTCTTCCTGCTCTTCGTGCCCGCCTTCGTGTCTTCGTGGTGAACTGAATGTACAAGCTTCTGCTCATTCTCAAGTATCTCCGCCGCAAGCTTGCGCCGATGTTTGCGGCGCTGGCGGTGACGATCTGCACGTTCATGGTGATCGTCGTGATCAGCGTCATGGGCGGGTTTCTCGATCTCTTGCGCTCCAGCGTGCAGCAGCTCAGCGGGGACGTGATCGTGACGGCCGACTCGCTGACGGGGTTTCCCGATTACGAGGACCTGATCGAGCAGCTCGAGGCGACGGGCGAGGTGGCGGCGGCGACGCCGACGCTGGAGTCGTACGGGCTGCTCAAGCTCGGGCGGATCAACAAGCCGGTGCAGCTCATGGGCATTCGGCCCGAGTCCTATGCCGAGGTGGTGCAGTATCGCGACAGCCTCCACTGGTCGGACCAGGAGAAGCGGTATCTCTCTGAGGGGTCGGAGGTGGAGGTCGATCTGCGTGAGGCGGCGATGGAGCTTGATCCGCCGAGTTATTGGCCCGAGGGCGATCGGCCGGGCATGGTGCTGGGCATCGAGGTGAACCCGTATCACTACCGCGACGAGCAGGGGGAGTACCACTTCGCCAACGCGGCGGTGCGGACGGAGGCGGTGATCACCGTCGTGCCGCTGACCGAGCAGGGGGCGTTTTACGAGGACCGGCCCAACACGCGGGGGCTGGTCGTGGTCAACGAGTTCAAGAGCGGCCACTACGAGGTGGACGCGCACCGGGCGTTCGTGCCGCTGGGCCTGCTCCAGGAGATGCTGGACATGGCCGCGGGGGAGCCGCAGTGGGACTTCGATCCGGAAACGGGCGAGCGGGTCGGCGAGCCGACGGCCGACCCGGCGCGGGTGACGCAGGTGCTCGTGCGCGGCGAGGCAGGCGTGCCGCTGGCGAAGCTGAAAGAGGTGGTCGAAGACGTGCGGACCGATTTTCTGCTCGCCCGGGGCGAGATGCCGCCGCTGGCGGTACGGACCTGGGAGGAGCAGAACGCGACGCTGCTCTCGGCCGTGCAGAACGAGAAGGGGCTGGTGACGTTTCTCTTCGCGATCATCAGCGTCGTGGCGATCGTCATGGTGGCGACGACGTTCTATATGATCGTGCTGGAGAAGACGCGCGACATCGGCATCCTGCGGGCGGTCGGCGCCTCGCGGGGCGGGATCATGAACGTCTTCCTCGGCTACGGGCTGGCGGTGGGCATCGTCGGCACGCTGATCGGGGCGGTGCTGGCGTGGCTGACGGTGACCAACCTCAACGAGATCCAGGCGTGGATCTACGCCTGGTCGGGCTGGCGGATGTGGGACCCGCAGATCTACGCCTTCGACCGCATCCCCGACCAGGTGGACCCCGTCGAGGCGGGGGCGATCGTCGTCGGCGGGATCGTCTCCAGCGTGATCGGCGCGCTCGTGCCGGCCCTGCTGGCGGCGCGGCAGAACCCGGTCGAGGCGCTGAGGTATGAGTGAGCAGGGCCCGGGGCTGGATAGAGGCCAGAAACCAGACGCTAGAGATGAGCATGCACCACGTGGCCGAGAAGATGATGCCTGAGACTTCGCAGCCGACGGATTTGGGGGCGGACGCGCTGCTGCGCGCGACCGACCTGCACAAGCATTACCGCATGGGCGGAGAGGACCTGCACGTGCTCCGCGGGGTGGGGATGAGCGTGGCCCGCGGGGAGTGGCTGGCGGTGCTGGGGGCGTCGGGATCGGGCAAGAGCACGCTTTTGCACCTGCTCGGCGGCCTCGATCGGCCGGACAGCGGGGCGGTGTGGTTCGGCGATACGAACGTCTTCCGCCTGCGCGGGGGTCGGCTGGACCGGTATCGCAACCGGCACGTCGGGTTCGTGTTCCAGTTCTACCATTTGCTGCCGGAGCTGACGGCCCTGGAGAACGTGCTGGTCTCGAGCATGATCGGGCGGAGCATCGTGGCCTGGCCCGGCCATCGCGGCGCGGCCAGGCGGCGGGCGGCGGAGCTGCTCGAGCGCGTCGGGCTGGGCGAGCGGATGAAGCACAAGCCGGCGAAGCTGTCGGGCGGCGAGCGCCAGCGCGTGGCGATCGCGCGGGCGCTGATGAACGAGCCGGACCTGCTGCTCGCCGACGAGCCGACGGGCAACCTCGACGCCGAGACGGGCGGCCACATTCTCGAGCTCTTCCGCGAGCTGCACGCGGGGGGGCAGACGATCGTCATGGTGACCCACGACGTGACGATCGCCGCGGCGGCGGATCGCCGACTGACGCTGGAGCGCGGCGAGCTGGTGACGCGGGAGGGGTAGAGGGGGTGCCGGGTGGCCGGGTGGTTGCGCCGCCCGGGTGGGGGATGAGCCGGGGGCGGGGGTTGTAAGTTCTACCACGGTCAAGGGTTGAGCAGCGGCTCTGGCGGCGGTATGGGGGCGCGGCGTGGTGGCATGGGCGTTGCAGGGCTCTTTTCCGGGAAAGGAGCCGACGATGCGAAAGGTGCTGCTGATTATTGCCGCGATTCTGCTGCCGCCGCTGGCGGTGGGGCTGGTGGTGGGGCTCAGCGCCCACTTCTGGATCAACATCATTCTGATGATCGTGACACTGGACGTCGGGGCGATCATTCACGCGCTGTACCTCGTGCTCACCCGGACGTGACGCCCCGGGGCGAGCGTGAATCGCGGTAGCGGGGCGCCGCAATCGGCGTTCGGCCACGCGCTGCGCGGCGGGGCGCGAACGCGCCGGCAGGCGGCGGAGGATGGGGGCGATGGCGGATCTTAAAGGGGGCGGTTACCGGGGCTTATGTTGCGGTCAATTCCCCGGGCGAGCGTGGCACAAAGAATCGGATGATGTGGTAAACTGATCGGGTTGTTAGCGCACCGCATCATTCCGTGTCTCGATGTTCACGCCGGCCGCGTGGTCAAGGGCGTGAATTTTGTCAATTTGCGCGACGCCGGTGATCCGGTCTCGATCGCCAAGGCCTACGACAAGGCCGGGGCGGACGAGCTGGTGTTTCTGGACATCACCGCCAGCCACGAGAAGCGTGGCATCATGCTGGACGTGGTTCGGCAGGTGGCGGAGCAGTGTTTCATGCCGTTCACGGTCGGCGGGGGGATCCGCACGATCGACGACGTGACCGAGCTGATCCAGGCGGGTGCGGAGAAGGTGAGCATCAACACGGCCGCGGTGGTGGATCCGCAGATCGTTTCGCAGACGGCGAGGCGTTTCGGGCGTTGCGCCACGGTGGTGAACATCGACCCCAAGCGGGTGCCGATGGAGGCGTACCTCGTGCACCGGGCGGAGCGCGCCGCGCGGGGCGAGTGGGTCGCGCCGCCGCTCGGGGACGACTGGGACAAGCCGTACGCCCTGGAAGTTCACATTCACGGCGGGCGGACGCCGACGGGCTTGGAGGCGGTCGGCTGGGCCCGGCGGGTGGTGGAGCTTGGGGCGGGGGAGATCGTGCTGACGTCGATGGATGCCGACGGGACGAAGGATGGCTACGATCTGGAACTGACGCGGATCGTCGCGGACGCGGTGGACGTGCCGGTGGTGGCGTCGGGCGGCTGCGGCAGCCCGGAGCACATGCGGCAGGTGCTCAGCGAGACCCGGGCGGACGCGGCGCTCGCGGCGAGCATTTTTCACTACGGGCAGTACACGATCGGCGAAACCAAGCAGTATCTCGCCCGGGCCGGCTTGCCGGTGCGGATTGAAACTCAAGTGCCCGTCATCGCGGCACTTGACAACGGCGAGACAGATGGCAGCATGGTGGGCGGGAGCGACCGATCCCACCCTTCGGCTTCCTGATTGCAAACCCCCACACGAGGACGCTCACGTGACAGACTCGACGACGCCTGATGCCCCGGTCCCTCTCGATCACGTGCAGGAACGGCGTTCGCTGGCGGACACGCCGCTGCGCAAGTACTTCAAGACGGCGGTGCAGCACGAGGCCAGCGACCTGCACCTGCGTGCGGGGCTGGTGCCCAAGCTCCGTCTGCGCGGCAAGCTGAGCGATCTGAACACCGATCCGGTCGACGAGCAGGCGCTCGAGACGTGGATCGAGCAGGGGCTGAGTCCGGCGCAGTGGCAGTATTACGCCGAGCACGGCTCGATCGACGTGGGCGTGGACCTCGACGGCGAGAACCGCTTTCGTGTGAACATTTTCCGCACGCGTGGGCGCAGCGGCCTGGCGGCCCGGCGGGTGAGCGCGGAGATTCTCGATTTCGAGGATCTGCACCTGCCGCCGGTGTGCGGCAAGATTGCCGAGCTGACGCAGGGACTGGTGCTGATCTGCGGTATCACCGGCAGCGGCAAGAGCACGACGCTGGCGTCGATGCTCCAGCACATCAACGATCAGCGTGCCTGTCACGTGGTGACGATCGAGGACCCGATCGAGTACCTGTTCAAGGACAAGAAGGCGATCATCAACCAGCGTGAGGTCGGCATCGACGTGCCGGACTGGTCGACGGCGCTGCGGGCGCTGGTCCGCGAGGACCCGGACGTGGTGCTGATCGGCGAGATGCGTGACCGCGAGACGTTCGAGGCGGCGCTGCACGCGGCCGAGACGGGCCACCTCGTGTTCTGCACGATTCACGCCTCGAGCGCCAGCCAGGCGTTCGGCCGAATCTACGATCTGTTCCCCGCCGACGAGCGGGATGCGGTGCGGAACCTGCTGGCGTTCCAGATGCAGGCGTTCATGTACCAGAAGCTGCTGCCGACGGTTCGCGAGGACGTGCATCGGGTGCCGGCGGTGGAGGTGCTGCTGCAGAGCCCGCCGACGCGGAAGTACATCCTCGAGGGCCGGGAGGACGAGCTGCCCAACGTGATCAAGGAGCATCGCGACATGGGCATGCAGAGCTTCGTGGACAGCCTGGTGCAGCTCGTGGACAAGAACTTCATTCACCCGCGTGTCGCCCAGTCGGCGGCACCGTCGGCCGAGGAGGTCAAGATGCGCCTCCGCGGCATCGTCAGCGGCTGATCGCCCGCGGCCGGCGTGGCCGGCGGCGTGGCGCGTGAGCCGTTCGCGAACCCGATCATCCTTATCCGATAGCGCTTATGAACATTCTCGCCCAAGCAGAGCCGGTCTTCCTGATGAGTTGGTTCAAGCCGATCCTGATCGCGGCCGTGCTGATCGGCTGGGGCCGGCTGATCCTGGAGCTCGAGAAGGACGCCGCCTTTTTCTATCTCAAGCGTCACTGGATCAACGTCGGCCACATGGCGGTGGGGCTGGTGGGGTTCGGTCTGATGCTGCTCGTGCCGCTGTTCGCGGTCGGCTTTCCGGCCGGTCTGGCGGTGCTGATCGGCGGGGCGGCGGGGTACGCGGTCTACCGCAACCGGCAGGTGGACGAGGCGGACCAGTGGACCTTCTCGCTGCAGTCGATCAAGGACCGTTTCGAGCGGATGCAGCAGGCGCATGCCCAGCGCTCGGCGTCGCTGACGCTGCTGGACGCGAAGGAGCACCCGATCGACGTGCCGCGGGGCGACGACCCGGACGCGGCGGCCCACGAGACGTTCGAGGAGGTGCTCGGCCCGGCGCTGGAGCGCGGGGCGGAGCAGCTCACCGTGCAGATCAAGGGGGACCAGGCCGCGGTCGCGGCGGAGATCGACGGCGTGGCCTACCCCCAGCCGGCGCCGGACCCGACGATGGGCCTGTCGATGATCGACTACCTCAAAAAGCAGGTGGGGCTGGACCTCAGCGAGCGGCGGAAGCGGCAGACGGGCGAGCTGCGCGTGGAAGGCGCCGCCGGCCTCGGCCGACACCGGCTGGAGCTGGAGACGGCGGGCTCGACGCGGGGGATGATGCTGCGTCTGCGCATCGACCGCCGCCAGCGGCTGCGGGTCAAGTTCGGCGAGCTGGGCCTGACCGAGTCGCAGGCGGAGCAGCTTCGGGAGGTGGTCGGCGAACTCGAGGGCGTGGTGCTGATCGCCGCGCCGTCGGGGCAGGGCAGCTCGACGACGATGTACAGCCTGGTGAACGAACACGACCCGTACACGACGAGCGTGGTGACGCTCGAGGAGCAGGTGCCGATCGAGCTCGAGGGCGTCAGCCACAACGAGCTGCCGGCCGGGGCGAGCCCGCAGGAGGCGAACGAGAAGCTGGCGTCGCTGCTTCGCCAGGACCCCAACGTCATGATGCTGCCGCAGCTCAAGGACGCGCAGATGGCCAGGCAGATCGCCGAGTCCGGGCGGGAGATGCGTGTCTACTCGAACCTGCCGGCCAATGACACGTTCGACGCCCTGCGCAAGTGGGTGAAGCTGGTGGGCGATCGTCGGTCGGCGGGCAAGCCGCTGCGTGCGATCGTGAGTCAGCGGCTGATGCGTCGTCTGTGTCCGACCTGCCGAACGAGCTATCGGCCGGACCCGGCGGTGCTCAAGAAGCTGAATCTGCCGGCCGACCGGGTGAGCCAGCTCTACCAGGCGTCGGGGCAGGTGGTCATCAAGGACAAGCCCCAGCCGTGCCCGGCGTGTCACGGTCTGGCGTATCGCGGCCGGGTGGGCGTGTTCGAGGTGATGGTGCTGGACGACCCGGCGCGGAACCTGCTGCAGCAGGGCGACGTCGAGCGTCTCAAGACGCACCTGCGCAAGCAGCGGATGACCTGGCTGCAGGAGGCCGCTTTGAGCAAGGTGGTCGACGGCGTGACGGACATCAAGGAAGTGACGCGTGTGCTGGGCGGCGGCAAGCCCGGTTCCGGCCGCGTGCAGGAAGCGAAGGAACCGGTTGCCTGAACCAGGCGTGGGCGCCTTCTGGGCGTTTCGCCGGGCCTGAGCGCACACCGCTAGTCAAGGACTGCCAAGCATGGTTGCCAATATCCTCATCGTCTTCTTTCTGTTGGGCATGATCGCCCTGTGGGGCAAGCAGGGGATGTTCTCCTCGCTGATGCACCTGCTGACGGTCATCGTGGCCGGGGCGCTGGCGCTGGCGCTGTGGGAGCCGCTGCACTTCCTGCTGCTCGGTGCCGGAGCGTGGATGGCGCCGTGGGCCAAGGGCGTGGCGCTGCTCGTGCCGTTCGCGCTGGTGGTGCTGGTGCTGCGGGTGCTCGAGGACCGGTGGGTTGCCAGCGATATTTACATTCCCAACATTCCGACCATGATCGGGGGCAGCGCGTTCGGGCTCGGCGCGGGGATTCTCACCGCGGGCCTGACGGTGATCGGCCTGGGCTTTCTGCCTCTGGCGCCGGACATTGCCGGCTACGAGCCTTACGGGTTCGACGCGACGGGCGACGTGGAGGAGGTCGAGGGCCTCTGGGTGCCGGTCGATTCCTGGACGGCGGACTTCTACGCCTCGCTGTCGAGCGGGGCGCTGTCGCCCAGCTTTTCCGAGGTGGCGCTGGCGAGCCACGCCCCGGCGCTTCGCCAGCAGTCGGCGTTGTATCGGCTGCGTCCGGACCGCCACGCGACGGTGGGGCTCGTGCCCGGCAGCGTCGAGGTGACCGAGGTGGCGATGGTGGAGGGGGCGCCCGAGGGGGCGCCGGAGGAGATGACGAATCTGCTGCCCGAAGCGCCGCCGACCGAGGCGCCGCGTCAACTGGTGCTGGTGAAGGCGGCGTTCAGCACGGAGCCGGCGGGGACGTACGACGAGGACGGCACGCTGCGTCTGCCTCAGCCGCAGGTTCGCCTGCTGGCGGGTGAGGACGGCGAGTCGGAGCTGATCTCGCCGATCGGGTTCACCAAGGTGGGCGGCGAACAGCGGCACTTCTATGCCTATGACAGTGCGGAGACGCAGGCCACGGCCGTCGGGCCGGACGACATCGTCTGGGTGTTCAGCATCCCCGGCGACATGGCGCCGCGCTATCTGAGCCTGCGGACGGTGCGTTTCGACCTGCCCGAGGCGGAGCTGGCCGCCGAGCCGGTGCTGGCGATGCTGGGCATGCCGGCGCCGGCGAAGGAGGAGCGCGGCCGCGAGAAGCAGGGGCCGACGAAGGTCGAGCAGCAGGACATCATCATCGAGGTGAGCAACGACCTGCCCCAGGACCTGAACCGGGTGACGGCGTCGGACAGCTTCGAGCTCGAGTCCGAGACGAACGCGATCATCAGTGGCCGGGGCACGGTATCGACGGAAGGCTCGGCCGGCAGTGCCGGGAACCGGGTGAAGCAGGTGTACCAGCCCACGCAGTTCGCCATCGTGCGGATGCAGGTTGATCCCGAGCGGGCGCAGTCGCTGGCGGGTGCGGCGATTTCCTCGGCCGCGAAGCTCAGCGGCGCCTATCTGCTGCCGCAGGGGCGAGACATGCTCGCGCCGATCGGCTACGTGCTGGTGAAGGAGGACGAGGTGGTGATGCGCTTCGGCGACGAGGCGCTGGACAGCGCCCGCGAGCTGCCGGTGTCGCAGATGGGCGATCGTGACGAGCTCTACCTCTACTACCGGCTGCCGCACGACACGAAGGTGACCGGCTACCGGATCCGCGGCGAGGAAGAGTCGATCGACCTCTACGTGCCCTGACGCCGGACGCGATGCAAGCTGATACTCACCGCGCAGGCACCGGACCCGGGTCCGGTGCCTCGCCTGTTTCCTCTACCTGTCGATATGGCCATGAGTGAGCTGCGTGATCGTCGTGTGGTCGTGATGGGCCTGGGCCGGTTCGGCGGGGGCGTGGGCGTGGCCCGCTTTCTCGCGCGGCAGGGCGCGCGGGTGCTGGTGACCGACCTCCAGCCGGCCGGGAAGCTCGAGGCGAGCCTGGCGGAGCTCAAGGGCGCCGCGAACCTCGAGCTGCGGCTGGGCGAGCACGTCGCGCAGGACTTCGCCGAGGCGGACCTGGTCGTCGTCAGCCCGGCGGTCGATCCGCGGGAGAACGCCTACCTGCAGGCGGCGGTCAAGGGCGGGGCGGAGCTGACCAGCGAGATTCGACTGCTGGTGGAGCACCTGCCGACGGGGGCGCGGACGATCGGCATCACCGGCACGGCAGGCAAGAGCACGACGACGGCGATGGTCGGCTGTGCGCTCGAGCGGATGGCGGATTCGCTGCCGGGTCGGCCGAAGGTGTTCGTGGGCGGCAACCTCGGCGGCTCGCTGCTGGGGCGGGTGGACGAGATCGGCGATGGCGACTGGGTCGTGCTCGAGCTGTCGAGCTTCATGCTCGAAGGGCTGGGCGAGGCGGGGTGGTCGCCCGAGATCGCGGCGGTGACGAACTTTTCGCCCAACCATCTCGACCGCCACGGCACGCTGGAGGCGTACGCGGAGGCGAAGCAGCAGCTTTTCGCGCATCAGGACGCAACGCGCGGCGTGGCGGTGTTCGGGCCGGGCACGTCGGGGCGGTTCGAGCCGCGGACGGGCCGGGTGACGCGGTGCGAGCTGGCGGACGTGCGCGATATGCAGCGGCTGGACCTGCTCGTGCCGGGCGAGCACAACCAGGTCAACGCGCAGATGGCGCTGGCGATCATTCGCGCGGCCGACCTGGACTGCGAGCTGGCGACGAGGGCGATCGAGGCGTTCCCCGGCCTGCCGCACCGGCTGGAACTGGTGGGCGAGCAGGGAGGCGTGCGGTTTTACAACGACTCGAAGTGCACGACGCCGGGCGCGGCGATGCTGGCGGTGGAAAGCTTCCAGCCCGGCCGGGTGCACCTGATTGCCGGGGGGTACGATAAGGGCAGCGACCTGCGGCCGCTGGCGGTGCACGCCGCGAAGCGCTGCCGGGCGGTGTATACGATCGGCAGCACGGGGGACGCGATCGCCGGTGCGGCGGAGCGTTCCCGCGGCACGGCCGAGGTGGTGCGGTGCGGCGAGCTCGAGCGGGCGGTGGCGGAAGCGAGCGAGCGGGCGCGGGAGGGCGAGGTCGTGCTGCTCTCCCCGGCCTGCGCGTCGTGGGATCAGTTCGAGAATTACGAAGCGCGCGGCAGCGCGTTCGCCGAGGCGGTGAAGCAGCAGGCGACGGCGGCCGGCTGAGCGCGGGCGGACGCTGGAGAGGGGATCGGCATGACGGAGAACAACGCCAGGCTGGCGAAGATCTTTCAGCAGATGGCGGACGTGATCGAGCTGCTCGGGGGCAACCGCTTCCGGGTGAACGCCTTTCAGAACGCCTCGCGGTCGCTGCGCGAGCTGACCCGGGACGTCAGCGAGCTCGACAGGAAGGAGCTCACCGAGCTGCACGGCATCGGCTCGGGGACGGCGGACCGCATCCGGGAATACCTCTCCAGCGGGCAGATCACGGAGCACCAGGAGCTGCTGGCCGAGGTGCCCGAGGGGCTCTTGCCGCTGCTGGAGATCTCCGGGCTGGGCCCGAAGACGGTGGCGACGCTGTGGCAGCAGGGCGGGGTGACGGATGTCGAGTCGCTGGAGGCGAAGCTGAACACGGGCGAGCTGGAATCGCTGCCGCGGATGGGCAAAAAGAAGCTCGAGAAGATTCAGCAGAGCCTGAGCTTCGCCCGGCAGGCGGGCGAGCGGGTGCGCATCGGCGAGGCGATGCCGCTCGCGGCGTGGTTCGTCGATCAGCTCCGGCAGATGAAGGAGGTGCGCGAGGCGGCGTATGCAGGTTCGCTGCGGCGCGGCCGGGAGACGGTGGGGGACCTCGACCTGCTGGTCAGTAGCGATCCGGACGCCGGCGAGAAGATCGCCAACCGGTTCGTCAAGCTCGAGCCGGTGACGGAGGTGCTGCTCAAGGGCAGGACCAAGACGTCGGTGCGCACCCAGCGGGGCGTGCAGGTGGATCTGCGCGTCGTGGAGGCCGCGGCGTTCGGGGCGGCGCTGCTCTATTTCACGGGGAGCAAGCAGCATAACGTCGAGCTGCGCGAGCGGGCGATCGCCCAGAAGCAGAAGCTCAGCGAGTACGGCCTGTTCGACGCGGAGACGGACGAGCGCGTGGCCGGGGCGAGCGAGCAGGAGGTGTACGACGCGCTGGGGCTCGGGTGGATCCCGCCCGAGCTGCGCGAGGCGCGGGGCGAGATCGATCAGGCGGCGAAGGGCAAGCTGCCGAGGCTGCTCGAGTTCGGCGACATCCGCTGCGAGCTGCACGCGCACACGACCGCGAGCGACGGAATGCTGAGCATCCGCGAACTGGCGGCGATGGCGATCGACCGCGGCTTTCACACGATCGCGGTGACGGATCACTCGCGGGGGCAGGTGCAGGCGAACGGGCTGAGCATCGAGCGGCTCGAGCGGCACGTCGAACGGGTGCGCGAGGTGGCGGCGGAGCTGAAGGGGAAGATCCGGGTGCTCGCCGGCACGGAGGTGGACATCCTCGCCGACGGGAAGCTGGACTACCCCGACAGCCTGCTGCGGGAGCTGGACATCGTGGTGGCGTCGCCCCACGCGGCCCTGACGCAGGAGCCGGCCAAGGCGACGGCCCGGCTCGTCAAGGCGATCGAGAACCGGTACGTGACGATCATCGGCCACCCGACGGGGCGGATCGTCGGCCGCCGGCCCGGGCTGTCGCCCGACATGGGGAAGGTGATCGAAGCGGCGGCGGAGCGGGGGGTGGCGCTGGAGATCAACGCCAACTATCACCGGCTCGACCTGCGCGACGGCCACGCCCGCTCGGCAATCGAGGCGGGGGTGAAGCTGGCGATCAACACGGACGCCCACGGCCCGGCCGACTTCGACCAGCTCCGCTACGGCGTCATCACCGCCCGCCGAGCGGGGGCGACGAAGCAGGACGTGGTGAACACGATGAGCGCGGGCGAGCTGGACAGGTGGCTCAAGAAAACGCGGGGGTAGGAATCGGAAGCTGGGGCAGAGAGGGGCGAGGCTCCTCGGAAGAGACTGGGCCCGGATCCGCGGCAGCGCTGCGCTGGCCGCGGTTTGAGCCATCGCATTCCCCGGCCCCTCGCCTCACGCCCCGACTTTTCCGAACGCCCGGTAGAGCGATTCCATATAATCGGGGCCATGAGTTCTGCTCTTATCGAACCGAATCGCGCGACGATCATGATCAAGCCGGTCGGCGCGCTGTGCAATCTCGACTGCACCTACTGCTATTACCTGCCGACGAAGACCATCTACGGCGGGCACGAGCACCGGATGAGCGAGGCGACGCTGGAGCAGATTTTCGCCAGCGTGCTGCCACGCTTCGAGAAGGACGTCACCATCGCCTGGCAGGGTGGTGAGCCGACGCTGGCGGGGCTGGGCTTTTTCGAGCAGGCGATTGCGTTCCAGAACCGCTACAAGCGGCCGGACCAGACCATCAAGCACGCGCTGCAGACCAACGGGACGCTGCTCGACGACCGCTGGTGCGAGTTTCTGGGCAGGCACGGCTTTCTCGTGGGGCTGTCGATGGACGGCCCGCCCCGGCTGCACGACCACTACCGCAGGACCAACCGCGGCACCGCCTCGTCGGGCGACGTGCATCGCGGGCTGGAGCTGCTGCAGAAGCACAAGGTCGAGTACAACATCCTCGCCGTGCTGAACGACCAGAACGTCCACTACCCCGATGAGATGATGGGCTACCTGCTCAACCGCGGCTCGCGGTGGCTGCAGTTCATCCCGGCCATCGAGTGGGAGCCGGACGCGGAGACGGGGGAGAACCGGCTGGCGCCGTACTCGCCCGACCCGCAGGCGTATGGCGAGTTTCTGTGCAGGGTGTTCGACCGCTGGTTCGAGCAGGAGCGGACGCGGGTGAGCATCCGCATGTTCGACGCGGTGCTGAACAAGCTGGTGCTGGGGCAGATCGGCTTCTGCATTCTCGACGCCTCGTGTCACAACCAGCTCACGATCGAGCACGACGGCTCGGTGTTCGGCTGCGACCACTTCGTGGAGCCGCGCTGGCGGCTGGCGAAGATCGGTGAGCCGGGCTGGGAGAACGACCTGCCCATTTCGGGCGGGGCGGACGTGGTGGGGCTGACGGTGCATGGCAAGGGGTATCGGCCGAACCGGGAGCAGGGCGGGCTGGACATCGCCGAGGAGGCCGACGTCGCCACGCGGTACGCGGCCGAGGACGAGCCGGCCGGGCCGGACTTGAACTGGTTCGACCGGCTGGACGACGAGCGGCTGTCGAGCTTCGCCAAACGCAAGCAGCACCTGCCCGAGGCGTGTCGGCAGTGTCCGTGGAAGCCCCTGTGTCACGGCGGGTGCCCGAAGCATCGGCAAAACGGCGGCGACGTGCCCGAGCCGACCGTGCTGTGCGAGGCGTACAAGCGGTTTTATTCGCACTCGATGGAGCGGTTTGAATGGCTGGCGGGGTATCTCCGCCGCGGTCACCTGCCGCCGCCGCCCGAGGCGACGGTGGGCACGCGGGCGCTGGATCCGCAGGCGTTGGCGGGCACGCCGAGGAACGCGCCGTGCCCGTGCGGGTCGGGGAAGAAGTTCAAGCAGTGTCACGGGAAGAAGAAGTGATTTCGGGGAAGCGGCTGATTCGGTGGCACCCAACGCCGTGCATCTTTCAGGTTCTGCCAGGCGTGGAAGTGCCTCAGCCCCAAACGGCTCCAGAGCCTCTGCCACAGCGAGTGGGTCACGCACGAGAGTCGATCATCTTCCGTAACAATCACGCCCTCTTATTTCCACCCCCCGCCCCGGCGCGCAACATCCGCTACAACCGGCACATCCGGTGCCACATCTCCCTTTTCCACCCCGCCTGCAGCCCCGGCTCACCAATCGGCAGCAAAGCCGCGCCCCGAATCCGCCGATAGGCCCACAAGCGGGCAATCCATACCCGCCCCAGGGCAACGAAAGGGAAGCATCATGCAGCGGCAAACCATCCAGGTCACGCTGATCCTCGCAAGCCTCGTGCTCCTCACCGGCTGCAGCCGGGCGTACAACGGCTCGTTCAAGCTGGGCGGCGATCCCGCCAGCGAGCCGTGGGAGGTCCAGACCACCCGCGACCAGGCCGACCTCGACCGGCTGACGAAGGCCATCGAGCCCGAATCCGAGCCTGTCGTCTTCGCCCAGATCGCCGAACCCTCCGACCCGGTCGTCCACCCCCGCACGCCGCAGCCGATCCCGCGCCGCGACCGCGTCCAGGCGCCGAGCGGTCTCAGCCTTTTCGGGCAGGTCAGCCAGGTGTCGACCACGCCGCTCAGCCTCGAGGCCCGCGGCAACGTGCGCCAGGTCAGCTTCGCCTCCGAAGGCGCCGACTTCGATCCCGCCGTCAGCCCCGACGGCCAGACCCTGGTCTTCGCCTCCACGCGCCACCGCGAAACGAGCGACATCTACGTCCAGCGCGTCGGTTCCGAGGCCGTCACCCAGCTCACCCGCGACACCGCCAACGACGCCATGCCCGCCTGCAGCGCCGACGGCAAACAGATCGCCTTCGCCTCCGACCGCAGCGGCAACTGGGACATCTATGTCATGCCCGCCGATGGCGGACAGGCCACGCAGATCACCCACGATACCGCCCACGAAGTCCACCCCACCTTCTCCCACGACGGCAAACGCCTCGCCTACTGCCGCATGAGCGAGACCAGCGGCCAGTGGGAGATCGTCGTCGTCGACCTCGAGCAGCCCGGCGCGCCGCACTACCTCGGCCCGGGACTCATGCCGCACTTCTCGCCCACCGACGACCGACTGCTCTACCAGCGCGCCCGCGAGCGCGGCAGCCGCTGGTTCAGCATCTGGAGCATCGAGTTCAAGGGCGACCAGCTCGGCCCGCCCACCGAAATCGTCTCCAGCCCCCGCTCCGCCGCCATCACCCCAGCCTGGAGCAGCGACGGAAAGCGCCTCGTTTTTTGCATGGTCGACGATCCACAAGCCGATGAGCAGGAAAGGCCCGCCCGTGCCGAGGTGTGGGTCGCGGACATCGACGGCAGCCGCAGGCAGCAACTGACCAGCGGGCCGTTCCGCAACCTGCAGCCGGCATGGGCCAGCGATGGAACGATCTACTTCGTCTCCAATCGCCGGGGCCCGGACAACATCTGGGCCGTCGAGGACGACGCCGCGGACTCGCTCGCGCAGGACCCCGGCTCCCAGGCCCAGACGCCCGCCTCGCCGTGAGCTGAGGAGCAGCCACGCCGGCGGGTACACGAGACTTTTCCCGCCAGCGGAGGCCTGGCGGCAAAACCCCCGGCAGGATGCCATGACAAGTAAACAGGTCATGCTGACTCTGGTAGCTGTGCTGCTGGCGCTCGCCGGCTGCACCACGGACGCCAACCCCACGCCCCGCTCGCCTTACGCCGAGCGACAGCTCTGGGCCGTCGCGCCCCTCGCCAACGAGTCAGGCTCTCTGCACGCCGACGGCGTCACCATGGCAGACCACCTCGCCCGCCAGCTCGAAGCCGCGCCGGGCGTTCAGGCTCTGCCCGTCAGCCGCGTCCTCGCCGCGATGGAGTCGCTGGACATGCCCGAGCTCACCAGCCCGGACGACGTGCAGCAACTCTGCCGCACACTCGGCGCCGACGCCCTCGTCGTGGGCACCATCACCGCCTACGACCCCTACGACCCGCCCCGGCTGGGGCTCACCATCGAGCTGCACGGCGGCGACAACCACGCCGCCGCCACGCGCCTCGACCCGCGCGAGCTCACCCGGGCCAGCCGCGGCTCCCAACCCGGGGCCGCCCAGCCCGCCGAGCGCGGACCGCTCAGCACCGTCAGCGGCTCCTTCGACGCCACCGACCCCGCCGTCCGCGCCGAGCTCGAGGACTACGCCGCGGCCCGCACCGAAGCGGGCGTCGAGGATCCCGCCCGGCTCTACCTGCTCAGCATCGACCTGTACAGCGAGTTCGTCAGTCACCTGGTGAGCTCGAGGCTGCTGCAGGCCGAATCACTCCGCCTCAGCCCCACCTCCGAGCTCGCCGACGACCCTGCCATCTAGGCCGGCCCGTCGCCGGTCCCGATCGCAGGGTCGGGATCGGGAGCGTGCCGATGGCCGATTTCTTCCCCCCAAGCGGACCCTCACCCGACCGGCCCGAGCCCGGCAGCGCGGCCGGTGCGCGCGACATGGTCCTCGTCAAGGGCGAACATCGCTACGTCTTCCGCAGCCAGCCCGGCGAAGAGGCCGCCATGCTCGCCCGACTCCGCGACCTGGCCGACAACCCCGACGTCGACCTGAGCTGGTTCGACGCCGCCGTCCTCTCCCACCAGCTCGGCGAGCAGATCCGGCAGCGACTCGACCTCGTCCGACCCGACTCGACATCCCAATGATCCATCCCCGCGCCGCAGCCACCGGCGCCCCGTCCGCTCGAATCGCAGCGGACCCAACAGGAGAAGCGATGCCTGGCCAGATTCCTCTTTTCGACCAGTTCCTGGACTACCTGCGCTACGAGCGGCACTTCAGCCCCTACACCGCCCGCTGCTACGGCGCGGACCTCCGCCAGTTCGCCGAGTACCTCGCCGAGGCCGAGGGCATCGAAATCGTCGAGGGCGAAGCCCTCCCCGCCGAGGCGGCCACCCGGATCGAGCAGCGCAGCCTCGACGCCGACGCCATGACCGTCCGCGGCTTCCTCGCCCACCTCGAGATGTTCGGCTACTCCACCGCGACCACCGCCCGCAAAATCGCCACCCTCCGCAGCTTCTACAAGTGGCTGCTCAGCCGGGAAATGATCGCCACCAACCCCATGCTGCTCATCCGCAGCCCCAAGCAGGCCAAGCGACTGCCCAAGGCCATCCCCGTCGAGCAGGTCGAGCGACTCCTCGCCTCACCCGACAACGGCGAAACCCTCGGCGCCCGCGACCGCGCCATCCTCGAAACCCTCTACTCCACCGGCGTCCGCGTCAGCGAACTGGTCGACCTCGACCGCAGCGACCTCGACCTCTCGCTCCAGACCCTCCACGTCCGCGGCAAGGGCAAAAAAGAACGCATCGTCCCGCTCGGCTCACACGCCCTCGCGGCCATCCGCCACTACCTCACCCTGCTCGAGCCGGACCGGCGCTTCCGCAAGCTGCGCGACCAGTCCATGATCGCCCCCTCGGTCCCGCTGTTCGTCAACAAGAACGGCGGCCGACTCTCCAGCCGATCCGTCCGCCGCAAGCTCGACAAATACCTCCGCGACGCCGGCCTCGACCCGAGCATCAGCCCCCACACCCTGCGCCACAGCTTCGCAACCCACCTCCTGGATAACGGCGCCGACCTGCGCAGCGTCCAGGAACTGCTGGGCCACCAGTCGCTCTCGACCACGCAGATCTACACCCACCTCTCCTCGATCCGCCTCCGCGAAGCCTACGAACAGGCCCACCCGCGCGCCGTGTGAGACCGGCAACAAACTCCAGACCTTCCCCACCGGCTCCCGAAATCGGGCACCGGATTTTCATACCCTGCCCTCGCGTTCCCCCGCGCCAAGCCGCGGCAAGCGCAGCGCTGCCGCGGATAGTCGGAGCGGAAACGGTGTCTGACACCCTATTCCCGCTCGCCCACCGCCTCTCACCCGCTCCCCTCAGCTCCCCCGCGCCCGCAGCGCCACCCGTGCACCGATCAGCAGAATCAGCGGCACCACCGGCGCCGGCAGCGCCTGAGGCCACGCCCACCAGCCCGCCAGCGTCACCAGGCAACCCACCCCCGTCGCCACCAGATACCACCGCACCGCCCCCGGCCACCAGCCGCGCCACACCGCCAGCGCCGCCAACAGGTGCGTCGGCCACGCCCAGAGCAGGTTCCAGTTCGGCCCCGTCACGTCGTGCTCGGTCAGTGCCCACAGCCCGGCCATGACCAGCCCGACCACACCCACCACCCCCAGCAGCAGCGCGTCCGCCCGGCGGCCCCACATCCCCCAGTCGGCCGACGTCTCCCCGGACCCCCGACGCCGCCGGCGAACGCTCGTCCCCGTCAGCACCAGGCCACCCACCAGCAGCCCCCAGCCCGCCACGCCCGGCCAGATCCGCCAGGGCTCCACCGTCCCCGCGTTCGCCGGCCAGTACACCTTCCGCGTTCGCGTCACCAGCGGCTCGAACTCGCCATCCCGCTCCACCCGCGCCCCGGCAAACGCCTCCGCCATCGGCACGGGCAGAAACATCGCCTCCCGCCCCGTCATCACCTGGTCCGCATCCGCGCCCAGCGCCAGGTCCACACCCAGCCGAACCCACGGCTCAGCACCGAAATGGGGCATCAGCACCTCCCGATAGCTCAGCCCCGCAGCCGCAGGCTCGCCCCAGTCCAGCCGATCGCCCAGCACCAGCTCGAACACGTCGCGAATCCGCGTCGCGCAGTTGTCCACCAGAAACTTGTATCGATACTCGCGATGCTCCGGCAGGGCGTTACGCTCCAGAAACGCGAACAGCGCCTGACGCTCCTCACCCGTCAGCGCGAGCCGCTGCTCCACGATCGGCCGACCCAGACGCTGATAGAAGGGCACCATCGGCCCGTAGTCCGCCGTCCCCAGCCGGTAATCGAGCTGCCCGGCAATGAACCGGGCGAGAAACGTCGGATCTTCCCAGTCGAACGTGCCGTAGTTGTAGACCCAGTCGATCCCCCAGCCCGGGTCCCGCACGCGGATCGCGCTGTGCCCGAACTGCGCCTCGATCGTGTCGCCGGGATAGACCGTGATCAGCGACACCCGCGCCATGGGCGTCAGCTCAGGCGTTCGCGAACCCTGCGCCCAGGCCGGGGCGGCCGACAGCAGGAAGAAAAGCAAAACCAGCGCGCGCTGCATAAGACCCGATTATAGCCAGCTTTCCGCCTTTCCGCGCCCCGGCCGGCCCGGCAGAGTGGACCGATTGCCCCCGCCTTGCCGAAAGAAGCTTCAAATGTGCCGCCACTTCCCGTATTCTCTAGGCGCGTAGCGCCCCGGCGCCACCCACCGACTTTCCAACCTTCTGCGGGGAGAATGTTTATGAAACACATGCCCAGCCCATTCGTCCGACTTGCCTGTCTGCTGCTGCCGGTGCTGCTGATCACGCCCGCCGGCTTCGCCGACGCCGACCCGCCTTCTGCCGATGAGGTGCTCGCCTCCGTGCGCCCCCAGGCCGTGGACGAGGTGCTCGCCGCCTCCCGCAGCGACGACGCGTTCCTCCGCGCCAACGCCATCGAGGCCGCGCAGAGCATCCCCGATCGGATCCTGCCGCTGGTCGAGCTCGGGCTCGAGGACGAGCACCCCGCCGTCCGTTTCGCGGCGCTGATGAGCATCGGCAAGCTCGAGCTCACCTCGCTGGCCGATGCCGCCGCCGCCCTGCGCGAGGACGAATCGCCCTCCGTGCGCGCCGCGGCCCTCTTCGCCGGCCGGCGCTGCGACGCCGGGGTGGACATCAGCCCGCTCGCAGCCATGCTCGCCTCGCCCGACCCGACGCTCCGCGGCAACGTGGTCATGCTTCTCGGCGAGCTGGGCGATCCCTCCGCCATTGCGATGATCCAGGACCTCGCCGACCGCCCCATGCCCCGCGCCGCCACCGAGCGGCTCGCCCTGATCCGCCTCCAGGCGGCCGAGGCGCTGCTCAAGCTCGGCGACGAGTCCGCTCTCGACGCCATCCGCGCCGGGGCCTACTCCGGGTTCAACGAAGTGCGCGTCCTGGCCGTGCAGATGCTCGGCCGGGCGCAGGATCGGCGGATGCGGCAGGCCCTCAAGCTGATGCTCGAAAAGCGCCCCATCGAGCTGCAGCTCGCCGCCGCCGAGGCCCTCGCCCGCATGGGCCTCGCCGACGGGCTCGCCGTGACGCTCGAGGCGGCCGAGATGGACATCGTCACCGTCCGCGCCCAGACGGCGTTCACCCTCGGGCAGATGCCGCGGGTCGAGGCGGCGCGGACGCTCGCCGATCTTCTCGAGGATTCCGAGCCGATGGTGCGCGTCGCCGCCGCGGCCGCCGTGCTGCGGGCGACGCAGCGGTAAAACCGGGCCGCGTCCGAGAATCAGGCGAACGGCGCGGCCGGGAGCCGCGTATGCAGAGAGCTTGGCCGGAAACCCCCGGGCGAATCCCGCCCCCGCGGACGTCAGAATCGTCAGCGGACCGGCAGGCCTGATGTTGACAAACGCTTCATGTTCCAGTAGATAGTGACGAGTTAGAGCGTTTACTCCCCTGGCCCAATAGTCCTGTGCGTAAAGCACTTCGGTTTGAGAGGATAGAGCTTTGAGCACGCTGACGAAATTTCTGGTGGTTCTGGTCGCGGTCCTGGCAATCGTGCTGGTGGCACTGGTCGTGCCGTTCGTGGCCTCGACCGAGGACCTGCAGGCCGAAGTGGAGCAGACCGAGGCCCGGCGTGTCGCCGCCCGGCAGGCCGCTGCCGAGGCGCAGGCCACCATCTCCGACGTGCAGGAGAGCTTCCGCCAGGAGCGGGCGGGTCTGCAGAACCAGGTCGGCGACCTGACCGAAGAAACCACCGACCTCCAGGCCGCCCTCGCCGAGGCGCAGCAGGAGCTTCGCGATGTCCAGAACAAGTGGGCCCGCAGCCAGGCGACCGTCGAAACGATGTCCGCCTCCGGCGCCCAGCAGGCCGAGCTGGCCAAGACCCTGAACAAGGAACTCACCCAGCGCCGCAGCGACGCGGTGGAGATGCGCGGCAAGCTCGTCGAGTCCGCCGACCGCATCGCCAGCCTCACCAGCCAGCTCGACAGCCTCACCCGGCAGGTCCGCCGCTTCCGCGAGCGGATGACCGCCCTCGAGCAGGAAAACGCCCAGTTCGAGCAGCAGATCGCCTCGCTGCCCGACGACGTGCGGCGGCAACTCGCCGGCGAGGGGGAAGACACCTCCGCCGTCGCCATCGAGCCCCAGCCGGAGACGCCGATCGCCGGACAGATCACCGAGATCGAGCAGATGGACGACGAAACCCTCGTCGAGGTCAACGTCGGCCGCGCCGACGGCGTCAAGGAGAACATGCGGTTCATGGTCCACCGCGGCGACCAGTTCCTCGGCAACCTCGTTATCGAGGCCGTCGACGACCGCTCCGCCGCCGGCTACCTGACCCTCAGCGAGGGCAACGTGCAGAGCGGTGACCTCGTCGTCGCGGGGGCGGACCGGCTCTGACACCCCGGGCCCCGGCCCGAGCAGAGCGTCCGCTGATCCACCGCGAGAACCGAGCCCCAGGAGCAACGAACCATGAACAGTTCCGAAAGCATCTACACCGTCCTGCTGACGATCGCCGCGATCGTCCTGCTCGTGGCGGTCGGATACGTCGCCTACCGCAACGTGGCGCTCTTCGACAGCGTGCTGCCGCTCGAATCCGCCACCGCGGCCGTCGACTGGCTCCGGGCGAGCCGATTCGCCTGATACGGGCCCGACCGGCCCGCCAAATTAATTGTTCGCGCCGGCTCGGCGCTGCTCTCCGACACCGTTGAGGGTTCGCCCGGGAAAACGGCTTTTCGGAAAGCAGCGCCGGCCGTTCGTTTCAGATCCCTTTCAGATCCCTTTTTCTCCCGCGGCCAAGGACGCGCCGCAGAGGCAGGAAAGCCGATTGTTCCTCGATAACGCTCTAAGCTGGTTCAGCGTGGACATGGGCATCGACCTGGGCACCTGCAATACCCTGGTGTGCGTGCGCGGCGAGGGGATCGTGCTCAATGAGCCCAGCGTCGTCGCCGTCAAGAAAGGGACCAACAAGGTCCTCGACGGCGGCAACGCCGTGGGGTGGAGCGCCAAGGAAATGCTGGGCAAGACGCCCGGCTCCATCAGCGCCATCCGCCCGCTCAAGGACGGCGTGATCTCCGACTTCGAGATCACCGAGTCCATGCTGGGGTACTTCATCCGCAAGGTCAACGGCCGAAAGCCGCTGTTGCGCCCACGCGTCGTCATCGCCGTGCCCAGCGGCATCACCGCCGTCGAAAAACGGGCCGTGCTCGACTCCGCCGAACGCGCCGGCGCCCGACGCGTCTACCTCGTCGAAGAGCCCATGGCCGCCGGCATCGGCGCCAGCCTCCCCGTCGCCGAGGCGACCGCCAGCATGATCGTCGATATCGGCGGCGGCACGACCGAGGTCGCCGTCATGTCCCTCGCCGACATCGCCCAGTGCGAATCCGTCCGCGTCGCCGGCGACGACATGGACGAGGCCATCATCAACCACATGAAAAAGGCCTACAACCTCATGATCGGCGAGCAGACCGCCGAGCGGATCAAGATCGAAATCGGATCCGCCGCCTCCGCCGACGAGGAACGCACCATGGAGGTGCGAGGCCGCGACATGATCTCCGGCCTCCCGCGAAAAACCGTCATCACCAGCGAAGAAATCCGCGAGGCCCTCCAGGAGCCCGTCTCCGCCATCATCGAAACCGTCACCCGCACCCTCGAACGCTGCGAGCCGGAACTCGCCGCCGACCTCGTCGACAACGGCATCTGCCTCGCCGGCGGCGGCTCGCTGCTCCGCGGACTCGACCGCGTGATCGCCAACGCCACCGGACTCGACGTCCGCATCGCCGACGAGCCGCTCACCTGCGTCGCCCGCGGCACCGCCATCTACCTCGAAAACTTCGAGGCCTGGAAGAAAACCATGGACAGCGACTGGGACGAACTGTAACGCCCCGTCGCCGCCGCGCCCGGCCCATCGCCAGGCCGCGGCCCCGGACCGCCCATGAACCGCTCGCCGCTGACGCCAAGGCGCCTGCTTACGCTGGTCGTGGTGTTGCTGCTGATCACCAGTCTGCTGCCGCTGCGCTATACCAGCCACTGGTTCGACGGACCCCGACACGCCCTGGCGACCCTCCTCTCGCCCGCCTCCAGCCTCGGCCGAACCCTCGCCGACAAGCTCCGCCCCATGCCCCGCGAGGAGGTCGCCTGGGATCGGCAGGAGTCCTTCTACGAAGAGTACGGCCGAGCCATTCGGCAGGTCCGCAAACTCCAGGACCAGCTCCGCGCCGCCCACGACCAGATCGCCCGCTACAGCCAGCTCCGCAACCACCTCGACTTCGAAGGCGTCACCTTCGTCGACGGCCGCGTCCGGGGCGCCTTCACCTCCCGCGCCCGCGACGTGCTCACCGTCGGCGTCGGGGAAAACCGCGGGGTCCAGCCCGGCTTCGTCGCCGCCCACGCGTTCAACCTCGTCGGCCGCGTCGAAACCGCCGGGCAGTTCAGCGCCGACGTCCGCCTGATCACCGCCATCACCAAGCCGCTGCAGGTCCGCATCACCCCGCCCACGACCACCACGCCCCGCGAGCTGGTCACGTGGATCCAGCCCGGCGAAAAGCCGGGGCAGTTCGTCGTCGAAAAAATCGACCTCGCCCAGCCCATCAGCCGCGGCGACCTCGCCCACCTCGCCGACCCGACCTGGCCCGAAGAAGCCCAGGCCCTCGTCGTCGGACAGGTGACGCAGGTCGAAAAGGACCCCGCCGACCCGACCATGTTCCGCCGGGCCATCATCGAGCCGATCCACCCGTTGCCGGCCCTGAGCCGGTTGACCATTCTCGTGCCCACCGAGTAACCGGAGCCCATCCGCCGCATGAATTGGCTGCTGTTCATCCTCGCCACCGGCCTCATCCTCGCGATCGAGGTGATGCTGCGCCCGCTGCTGGGCCTGCCGGGGCGGGGGGGCATCAGCCCGGAGCTGACGCTCGTGCTGGCGACCTGGCTCGCCCTGGTGGCCCGCAGCAGCGCCGTCCCCTGGGCGATGCTCGCGCTGGGCCTGCTGGCCGAGCTCTCCTCGCCCGGCCCGCTGCCGGGGGTGGTCGTCGGGCCGGTCACGCTGGGCTACCTCGCCGCCGGCTACGTCGTGCTGCAACTGCGGGTGCTGGTGTTCCGCGAGTCGCTGATCACGCTGATTGCGATGGTCTTCGCCGCCGGCCTGGCCGTGCAGCTCGTCAGCGTGGCCCTGCTCATCCCCCACGCCCGGGGCTGGGTGGGCGAAGCCGGCGCCGGCTGGTCCGCCTCCGGCCAGCTCACCCGCGGCTTCCTCGAGCTGCTCTACACCGCCGCCGCCACGCTCCCCCTCGGCCTCATCCTCGTCCGCACGATCCCGCTCTGGCACTTCGCGGGCAAGAGCCGGATGTGAGCCAACCGGCCGAACCACGAAGGCGCGAAGGGGGCACGAAGGGCACAAAGAGGAGGAGTCAGAGGGAGTGACCGGAGTTAAAGGGAGTCAGCCCCGGCGCGGAACCCGTCGCGACAAGCCGGGGCAGAGCGCAGCGCCGCCCCGGGTATG
>JBKHFW010000037.1:0-29763 GCA_046540025.1 Phycisphaeraceae bacterium | reverse complement strand
TGGCGTACATGCGCTACTGCCGTGGCTGCCATGGTCAGGCGGGGCGGGGCGACGCGGCGGGGGTGGCCGCCGGCCTCGAGGCGGACGGCGACGACCTCGATCGGCTTTTCCGCTGCGGTGTAGCCGTAGAGTCGCTGGTGCTCGGCGAGGAATTGGGGGATTGCCTGGCCGTCTTCGAGCGGGACGGTGATTTCGTAGCTCTGGCCCTGGTAGCGGAGGTCGAGTCTCGCCCGCTCTCGCCGGTCGGGTTCGGGCAGGCGTTCGGCTGCCAGGGCGGCGCGGGCCTGCTCGCGGAGGGCGGCGAGGGCGTGGCGTACTGCCGGCTGCGTGGCGGGGTCGGGGTAGCGGGCGGTCTGGGGGTGGAGCGTGACCTGCAGGGCGTGGCTGAAGGTGTAGCGTGGGGCAGCGCCGAGCATGCCGACGGCGCTGAGCAGGCCGGGCTGTGCGGGGACGAGGACGCGGGTCATGCCGAGGGCGTCGGCGAGTCGGCAGGCGTGGAGTCCGCCGGCGCCGCCGAAGGGGACGAGGGTGCATTCGCGGGGGTCTCGGCCGCGCTGGAGGCTGATGCGGTGGACGGCGCGGGCCATGGTGGTTTCGGCGATGCGGAGGATGCCCTCGGCGGTCTGCTCGAGGTCGAGTCCGGCGCGTCGGGCGAGGTTGCTCACCGCCTGTTGGGCGGCGTCGCGGTCGAGCATGAGTCCTTCGCCGAGCGGCTCGTCGGCAGGGATGTGTCCGAGCAGGACGTGGGCGTCGGTGACGGTGGCTTGGAGGTGGCCGGTCTGTTTGCCGTAGCAGGCGGGTCCGGGCTCGGCACCGGCGGAGTGGGGTCCGACGCGGAGGGCGCCGCCGGGGTCGAGCCAGGCGATGGAGCCGCCGCCTGCGCCGACGGTGTGCATATCGATCATGGGCAGTCGGACGGGGAGGTTGCCTGCCTCGCCTTCGGTGGTGAGTTTCGGTTCGCCGGCGCAGAGTGCGACGTCGGTGCTGGTTCCGCCCATATCGAGGGTGACGATGCGGTGGATGTTTTCGAGGCGTGCCATTTCGGCGGCGCCGAGGACGCCGCCGGCTGGGCCTGAGAGGACGGTACGGACGGGGGCCTGGCGGACGGCGGATAGCGGGAGTGTTCCGCCGTGGGAGGCCATGATGCGGAGGTGGGTTTCGCCGATCTCGCCTGCGAGCCGGTCGAGGTAGCGGACCATGCGTGGGGCGACGGCGGCGTTGACGGCGGCGGTGGCGGCGCGTTCGTACTCGCGGTGTTCGGGCAGGAGGTGGTGTGAGACGGTGAGGTGGAGGCGGTTGCCGAAGGCGCTGCGGAGGGCTTGTGCGAGGCGCTGCTCGTGTTCGCCGCTGGCGTAGCTGTGCAGGAGGCTGATGGCGACGGCGTCGGCGCCGAGCTGGCCGACGCGGGCGACGAGGCGCTGGATTTCGGCTTCGTCGAGTGGGCGGATGACGCGGCCGTCGGGTGCGATGCGCTGGTTGGCGCCGAGGCAGCGGTCGGCGGAGACGGGCGGCGCGGGCCGGCTGGGGGTGAGGGCGTAGAGGGCGGGGCGGTCCTGTCTGGCGATGGCGAGGGTGTCCTCGAAGCCGGCGGTGGTGATGAAGCAGGTGCCGCTGCGTTTGCCTTCGAGCAGTGCGTTGGTGGCGACGGTGGAGCCGTGGACGACGTGGGGCGGGTGGTTCTGCCGGGGCGGGTGGCTGGTTTTGTCGAGCAGGAGGTCGATGCCCTCGAGCACGGCGCGGGCGGGGTCGTCGGGGGTGGAGAGGAGCTTGTGGCTGGCGAGCAGGCGGTGGTTTTCGTCGACGAGGACGAGGTCGGTAAAGGTGCCGCCGGTGTCGACGCCGATGCGGATGGAGGGGGGATGGTTCATGGAGCGTGGCGTTCGGGGGAGCGAATTCGGCTGGGGCTGGCGCGGGCCGGGCCGGCGGTCAGCCCCCTTCTGCGTGGCTGCTATAATAGGTGATTCGCACGAACCTTCGACTCAAGACGGAGATCCGCTTTGCCGCTTCAAGACCAACTGCGTGAGCTTCACCTTCTGGACCAGCGTGTGCGCGGGCTGCGTGGCCGCCTGGAGAGTACCCAGCGTCGTCAGCGGGTTCAGCAGAACAGACTCGACCAGCTTCAGCAGCAGCACAGCGAACTCCAGGCGCAGCTTCGTCACCAGCAGGCGCAGATTGCGGAGCTCGAGAGCGAAGCCGCTTCGGCGCAGGAGAAGATCGACAAGCTTCGCGAGCGGGCGAACAACGTCACGAGCAACAAGGAGTATTCGGCGCTGCTGGTGGAGGTGAACAACCTCAAGGAAGCGAAGAGCAAGCTCGACGATGCGACGCTGGAGCGGATGGAGCAGGTGGAGCAGCTTCGCGAGCAGGCGGGTGAGGTGGCCGAGCAGGTCGAGCAGCAGAAGAGGATCGTCGAGCTGGCCGGGGGCGAGGTGGAGACGGCGCGGCAGCAGGTGGGCGAGCAGCTCGAGGCGGCGACGAAGGAGCGTGACGAGGCGGCGGCGAAGTTGCCGCCCGAGGCGCTGGCGACGTTCGAGAGGCTCAACGAGTCGCACGACGGGGAGGGGCTGGTGGAGGTGATCGAGCAGGACCGCAAGCGGATGGAGTACATCTGCGGCGGCTGCTACATGAGTCTGCCGTTCGAGCGGATCAACGCGCTGATGAGCCGTCCTGACGAGCTGGTGACGTGCAGCAACTGCGGTCGGCTGCTCTACCTCGACCAGGAGCTTCGCTCCGCCATCGGCTCGAAGTGACGCGCTCATGAACGTGCTCATTCACACGGACGGCGGGTCGCGTGGCAACCCGGGCCCTGCCGGCGCCGGGATCGTCATCTGCCGGGCCGAGGACAAGCAGCCTCTGCTGGAGGCGGGGTATTTTCTCGGTCGGGCGACGAACAACGCGGCGGAGTATCAGGCGTTGATTGTCGCGCTGGAGCGGGCGATGGAGCTCGGGGCGACGAACGTGGCGGTGCGGTGCGACTCGGAGCTGCTGACGCGGCAGATTCACGGGCAGTATCGGGTGAAGTCGGCGGACCTCAAGCCGCTGTTCGAGCGGGCTCGCGAGCTTCTGGGGCGTTTTGAGGGATGGGACGTGCGTCACGTTCGGCGGCGGTTCAATGCGCGGGCGGACGAGCTGGCGAACCTGGCGATGGACGAGGGGCGTGACGTGGTGGCGACGGGAGCGGGAGCGGGCGCGTCTGCGGCGGCTGCGGAGCCGGGGGGCGGCGTGCTGCCCTGCTTTGAGGCGGAGCTGACGGGGAAGAAGAGCCGGTGCGCGATCGGGCAGTCGACGGGGAATGCGTACACGTTCGGGCCGACGACGCCGGAGGGGTTTTGCGTGTTCGCGGCGGCGGCGGCGTTCGGTCGGGATCCGTTTGGCTGGCCTGCGGGGCGGGAGGAGACGGTGCGCTGCGGCCGCTGCGGGCAGAGCGTGCGTACGCGGCGGATCACCTGACGGGTTGCGACCGGGGTGGACGCGCCGAGCCGGGCGGCGGGCGGATCGGGTAGAATGGCGGGCGCTTCAGTTGGAGGAACGGTCATGCTCATTCGCCGCAGCCAGCAGGTTGAATCCCGGGTGATGGAGATGGAAGGCGCCGAGGGGGTGACCATGCGTCTGCTGGTCGGCCGGGAGGATGGTGCGCCGACGTTTGCGATGCGGCTGTTTGAGGTTTCGCCGGGCGGGCACACGCCGCGGCATTCGCACCCTTTCGAGCACGAGGCGATCATTCTCGAGGGTTGCGGTCAGGTGCTGGGGGGTGTTCACGGGGGCACGATTCGGCCGGTTTCGCAGGGGGATGCGATTTTCATTCCGGCTGGCGAGCCGCATCAGTTTCGGAACGTGGGCGAGGCGGTGCTGCGCTTTTTGTGCATGGTGCCGGTCCGCTTCGACTGCGGGCGGGGGCGGTGCGAGGCGACGCCGGGCTCCTGAGCGGGCGGGTGGTCCGGAGGCCTGGCGCGGGGCCATGGTTGACCCCCCGGCCGGTCCGGACTAGCGTTGAGCGCCTCTCGAGTGAGAGAAGGAGGGGAATCTCATGGCCGAACCGACCACTGAAGACCGGCTGCGCTCGCGGAAGCTCGCCAGCCCGCTGCTTCTGCTGCTGCTTGCGTTGCTGCTGTGGATTCTCTCTGCTGCGGCGGCCGCGGGTGCGGGCATCGGGCTTGCGTCGATCAGGTTCGACAACGACGTGGCGGCGGTCGGCATCACCTATCTGATCTATGCGCCGGCGACGCTGCTGGCGTTGTTCGGGCTGGGGGCGTTGATTGCGGCGGCGGTTCGCTGGGGCGTGTTCGGCCGGGACGGCAAGCGCCGGGCCGAGGCGCCGGAGACGGCGCAGATGCTGGATCTGCTGCGTTCGATCAACAGTCGGATGCTGCTGAGCGACACGGCCAAGCGGATTGCGTATCGCCAGCAGGATCTCCAGGCTCTTCGCCGAACGATCGAGCACGACATTGATGCGGGCCATCATGATGCGGCGATGGTTCTGGTGAGCGAGCTTGCGCAGACGTACGGCTATCGGGAGGAGGCGGAGACGTACCGCGAGCGGATCACGGCGGCGCGTGCGGCGAAGCAGGAAGCGAGCATCAGTGAGGCGACGGCCCGGGTGGAGGACATCATTGCCCGGCACGACTTTGATCGGGCGGCCCGCGAGGCGGCGAAGCTTCGGCGGCTGTATCCGGACTCCGAGCAGACGAAGCACATTGCCCGCCGGGTGGCCCAGGCGCGTGAGAGCTACAAGCAGCAGCTCGAGCGCGAGTTTCTCGAGGCGGCGGAGCAGGAAGACGTGGACCGTGCGATGTCGATTCTGAAGGAGATGGATCGGTATCTGACGGAGGAGGAGGCGGCGCCGCTTCGTGAGACGGCGCGGGGGGTGATCGGCAAGCGGCGGGACAACCTCGGGGTCCAGTTCAAGATGGCGGTGCACAACCACCAGTGGATCGGGGCGGTGCGGATTGGCGATCAAATCATTCGCGACTTTCCGAACACGCGCATGGCTGAGGAGGTGCGTGGTATGATCGACCTGCTGCGTCAGCGTGCTGCCGAGCAGAAGGCCGCGCAGGGTCAGCCGGCGTCTTCGGAAACTGCCAGCTAGTTTGATTTCGCTAATTGAGTTCCGATCCCCATGCATACAGTCGTACTGATTCCCGGCGACGGCATCGGCCCCGAGGTGACGCGGGCGGTGCTTGACGTTCTCGAAGCTGCGGATGCTCCCGTGCGGTTTCAGGAGCGAGAGGCCGGTCTGGCTGCGCTGGAACAAGGCGACGAGGTGTTGCCGCAGGCCACGCTCGATGCGATTCGGGAGCATCACCTGGCGTTGAAGGGTCCGTGCACGACGCCAGTCGGGGAGGGGTTCACATCGGTCAACGTGCAACTGCGGAAGAAGCTGAATCTTTACGCGGCGTTTCGTCCGGTGCGCAGCCTGGAAGGTGTGCCGACGCGGTTCAAGGATGTGGACCTGGTCATCGTGCGGGAGAACACGGAGGGGCTGTACAGCGGGATTGAGAACGAGATCGTGCCGGGGGTGGTGTCGAGTCTGAAGGTGGCGACGGAGGGTGCGTCGAAGCGCATTGCGGACCGGGCGTTCGGGTACATTCGTCAGCGCGGCCGGGCGAAGCTCACGGTGTTCCACAAGGCGAACATCATGAAGCTCACGGACGGGCTGTTTCTGCGGTGCGTAAAGGAGATTCACGACGCGAAGTATCCGGAGATTCCGTACGACACGCAGATTATCGACGCGGGGTGCATGAAGCTGGTGCAGGACCCGGGGCGATTCGACGTGCTGGTGATGGAGAACTTCTACGGGGACGTCGTCAGCGATCTCGCTGCGGGGCTGGTGGGCGGGCTGGGTGTGGTGCCGGGCGCGAACATCGGCGACGAGGATGCGGTGTTCGAAGCGGTGCACGGCAGTGCGCCGGACATTGCGGGGCAGAACCTGGCGAATCCGCTGGCGCTGCTGATGTCGGCGGTGATGATGCTGAACCACCTGAGCGAGTCGACTGGCGACGCGGCTGCGAAAGAGGCGGCGGAACGGATCAAGGGCGCGTACGACCGGGCGCTGGCGGAGGGACAGAAGACGCGGGACATCGGCGGCGAGCTGGGGACGAAGGCGTTTGCGCGGGCGGTGATCGAGCGTCTCTAGCGCGTGTCGTCCCAGCGTGTGAAGCTTCGGTGGGGTTCGGCACCGGATGGACACTCGGTGCCCGGGTGGCGGTGGGCCCGGCGAGGGGACGTTCAACGCGACCTTCCGGATCCAGCCGCTGGTCTCCGGTCCCCAGCCTGTAGCCTCTGGTCTCCAGTCTCTAGTCTCTAGTCTCTAATTTCTACTCTCCGGCCTGTATCTCATGAATCACTGGACCCTCGAAGGCTCTGACGGACAGCCCATTTTCGGCACGACGCACGTTCCTGCTGGCGAGCCGGCGGGTGCGCTGCTGATCTGCCACGGATTCAAGGGCTACAAGGACTACGGTCTGTTTCCGCATCTCGCGGAGGCGGCTGCGGGGGCGGGGCTGATGGCTCACCGCTTCAACTTCAGCCACTCGGGGATGACGCGGAACGTCGAGACGTTCGAGCGGCCGGACCTGTTCGAGAAGGACACCTGGGGGAGGCAGATTGCGGACCTGCATGCGGTTGCGTCGGCGGTGATGGGTGGGGAGCTGCCTGGGGAGGGGCTGGGGCAGGTGTGGTTCGGGCACAGCCGGGGCGGGGTGACGGCTCTGTTGGCTGCGGCGCGTGCCTTTGCCGGCCGGGGCGCGTTGCCGGTCAGGCCGGTGGGGGTTGCGACCGCGAGTTCGCCGGATCGGGCGTGCAATCTCAGCGAGGCGGCGTGTGAGGAGCTTCGGGAGGAAGGTCGGCTGGCGTCGCCGTCGGGCCGAACGGGCCAGACGCTGCATATTGGCGGAGCGTGGCTCGCGGAGATCGAGGCGAAGCCGGAGGCGTTCGATCCGCTGGCGGCCGCGCGGGTGCTGGCGTGTCCGCTGCTGGTGCTGCACGGCAGCGAGGACGACACGGTTGACGCCTCGGCGGCTCGGCGGCTTGCCGAGGCTGCGGGGGATGGGGTGGCGCTGGAGATTGTGGAGGGGGCGAGCCACACGTTCAATTGTCCGAACCCCCTGCCGATGGACGAGGCTCCGCCTGCTGAGACGCAGCGGCTGATCGAGCGGGTGACGGGTTTTGCGGTGGCGCGGTGCGGGGGGTGACCGCGGTATTGGCGTGGGGTCGATGCGGGGCACCGCCTTGGCATGCGGTGCTCATTTTCTCGTTGATGCAGGGTTGGTAAGGCGCGCGGGCAGGCGGCCGCAGCCGCGGGCGGGGGCGCGGCTGGCGGCGTCTGCCTCTCTACCGCAGTGGGGCGTGGAGTCTACTGCAGGCCGCGGGCGAGGTGGTAGTAGACTTCGTTGTGTCGCAGCTTGTCGCGGAAGTTCTCGACGTTCGTGTTTTCGTCGATGGTGACGCACTCGACGCCGGCCATATCGGCGAAGGCGCGCATGTGTTCGGTGGTGAGGGCGAGGCTGAAGCCGGCGTGGTGGGCGGCGCCGCTGTAGATCCATGCGGCGGCGGCGTCGGCGAGGTTGGGTCGGGGGGACCAGAGCGCGCGGGCGACGGGCAGGTTGGGCAGGTCGGCCGTGGGCTCGACGGCGTCGACGGCGTTGACGACCATGCGGAAGCGGGTGCCGAGGTCGATCACCGAGGCGTTGATGGCGGGGCCGGCTGCGCTGTTGAAGACGAGGCGGACGGGGTCGTCCTTGCCGCCGATGCCGAGGGGGTGGATTTCGCAGGCTGGTTTGCCGTCGGCGATGGAGGGGCAGATTTCGAGCATGTGCGCGCCGAGCACGAGCGGGTTGGCGGGGTCGAAGTGGTAGGTGTAGTCTTCCATGAAGGAGGTACCGCCTTCGAGTCCGGCGGCCATGACTTTCATGGAGCGTACGAGGGCGGCGGTTTTCCAGTCGCCCTCGGCGCCGAAGCCGATGCCGTCGGCCATGAGTCGCTGGACGGCGAGGCCGGGGAGTTGGCGGAGGCCGTGGAGGTTTTCGAAGGTGTCGGTGAAGGCGTTTGCGCCGACTTCGCGGAGGAAGGATCGCAGGCCGAGCTCGATGCGTGCCTCGTCCTGGAGGGAGTCGTGTCGGTCGCCGTCTTTTCTGAGGGGCGGGGCGAGGTGGTACTGCTCGTCGTAGTCGGCGCAGAGTTTGTTTACCTCGGCGTCCGCCACGCCGCGGACGTGTTCGACGAGGTCGCCGAGTCCCCAGCCGTTGACGGCGTAGCCGAAGATGCGTTGGGCTTCGACCTTGTCGCCTTCGGTGACGGCGACGTTTCGCATGTTATCGCCGATGCGTGCGACCTTGAGTTGCTGGCTGTCGTGCCAGGCGGCGGCGGCGCGGGTCCAGAGGCCGAGCTGGTGCTGGACGTTTTCGTTCTGGTAGTGTCCGACGACGACCTTGCGGTTGTGTCGGAGTCGTGAGGCGATGAACCCGAACTCGCGTCCGCCGTGGGCGGACTGGTTGAGGTTCATGAAGTCCATGTCGATGGTGGGCCAGGGGATATCGCGGTTGAACTGGGTATGCAGGTGCATCCAGGGCTTGCGCAGCAGTTCGAGGCCGGGGATCCACATTTTGGCGGGGCTGAAGGTATGCATCCAGGCGACGAGGCCGATGCAGTTTTCGGCGGCGTTTGCCTGCTGGCAGAGGTTGCGGATCTGCTCGGCGGTGGTGAGGACGGGTTTGTGGACGACGCGGACGGGGATTGCGGGGGCGGCGTGGAGGCCGGCGGCGATTTCCCTGGCGTCGCTGTCCACCTGTTTGAGGGGTTCGGGGCCGTAGAGGTGCTGGCTGCCGGTGACGAACCAGACTTCGAGCTGGGAGAGGTCGATCATGTTCTGGCTTTCTTCTCGGTGTTGCGCTGCAAGGGATTTTTGAGTTCTGTTATGCGGGCGTGCCATTGCGCATCCGGGGCGTGTGGGAACGCGGTGGGTGGATGGCGCTGCACACGGCTTGCGAGCAAGCCGTGCCACCCGGAGTCGAGGCGGTGGTTATCGCGTTTGTCCGTAGTAGGCGTTGGGTCCGTGCTTTCGCTGGAAGTGTTTTTCGAGCACGTAGTCTTCGAGCGGCTCGGGTCGGCGTGTGAGGCGTGCGGCGCCGAGTGCCATTTCGGCGACGGCTTCGAGGGCGACGGCGTTTGTCACGGACTCGGCGGGGTTTTTGCCCCAGGTGAACGGTCCGTGTCCGGCGACGAGGACGGCGGGGCACTCGATCGGCTTGTGTCCGTCGAAGGTTTCGATGATGACTTCGCCTGTGTTGCCCTCGTAGTCGTCTTCCACTTCCGTGGCGGTGAGGGGCCGGGTCACCGGGACGGGGCCGTGGAAGTGGTCGGCGTGGGTGGTGCCGAGGCAGGGGATGCTCTGGCGGACCTGGGCGAAGGTGGTTGCGTGGAGGGAGTGGGTGTGGGTGACGCCGGCCACGCCTTCGAAAGCGCGGTAGAGGCGGACGTGGGTGGCGGTGTCGCTGCTGGGTTTGAGCTCGCCCTCGACGACGCGGCCGTCGAGATCGACGACGACCATGTGCTCGGGTTTCATGTCGGTGTAGGCGACTCCTGAGGGTTTGATGACGACATACTGGGAGTCGGGGTCGAAGCCGCTGACGTTGCCCCAGGTGAGGGTGACGAGGCCGTGGGCGACGAGGTCGAGGTTGGCCTGGCAGACCTGTTCCTTAAGCGGCTCAAGCATGGTCGGGGGCTCCTTGGCGCTGGCGGGCGCGGATGTCGATGAGGCGGGGCATGACGCTGTGCAGTGCGTCGGGTTGTTTTCGGGTGCCGAAGGCGTCGTGGAGCATGTGGTAGAGCTCGTAGAGTTCGGCGTAGACGGCGGCGGCGTCGGGCCGGGGCTGGTAGACGGTTTCCTTGACGCCGGTCGTTTTTGCCTGTGCGGCGGCGACGGAGTCGAATGCGCCGCCGGCGACGGCGCCGAAGATGGCGGCGCCGAGGGCGCAGGTCTGGGCGGACCGGGAGACTTTCATGGGCCGGTTGCAGACGTCGGCGTAGAGCTGCATGACGAAGGGGTTTTTCTCGGCGATGCCGCCGCAGTTGACGACCTGGTCGATGTGGACGCCGAACTCTTCGAAGCGGTTGATGATGGTGAGTGCCCCGAAGGCGGTGGCCTCGATGGCGGCGCGGTAGATTTCGGCGGCGGTGGTGTGGAGGGTCTGTCCGACGAGCAGGCCGGTGAGTCGGTGGTTGACGAGGACGGTGCGGTTGCCGTTGTTCCAGTCGAGGGCGAGGAGGCCGGATTCGCCGGGGGCGAGTTTTTCGGCCTCGGCGGTGAGTCGGGCGTGGACCCGGGCGGGGTCGTCGTGCTGGCCCGGGGTGAGGTTGGAGGCGACCCAGTTGAAGATGTCGCCGACGGCGGACTGTCCGGCCTCGAGTCCGAAGTCGCCGGGGGTGACGGATTCGGGGACGATGCCGCAGAGTCCGGGGACGTCGGCGAGGTCGCGGTCCATGGGGGCGACGGTGATGTCGCAGGTGCTGGTGCCCATGATTTTGACGAGCGTGCCGGGCTGGACGCCGGCGCCGACGGCACCGTGGTGGGCGTCGAAGGCGCCGACGGCGACGGGGATGCCGGCGGGGAGGCCGACTTTTTCGGCGACGTCGGGGGTGAGTTCGCCGGCTTTTTCGGAGGAGGGCAGGGCTTTTTCGTAGAGCCGATCGCGGAGGTCGGCGAGGGCGGGGTCGAGCTGGGCGAGGAAGTTTTTGCTGGGCAGGCCGCCCCACTGCTCGTTGAACATGGCCTTGTGGCCGGCTGCGCAGATGCCGCGGGGCATTTGGGTGGGGTCGGTGTTGCCGGTGGCCCAGGCGGGGATGAAGTCGGCGAGTTCGGCCCAGGTCCAGGCGGCGTTGAAGACGTCGGGGGCGACGCGTTTGCAGTGCAGGATTTTGGCCCAGAACCATTCGGGCGAGTAGATGCCGCCGCACTTGGCGAGGTAGGGTTCGCCGCGCTGGCCCGCGAGTTCGGTGATCTCGGCGGCCTCGGCGGCGGCGGTGTGGTCTTTCCGGAGCCAGGCCTGGGCGGCGAGGTTGTGTTTGAAGGCGGGGTCGAGCGCGAGTGGCATGCCGTTGCGGTCGAGGGGGAGGGGCGTGGAGCCGGTGGTGTCGACGCCGAGGCCGACGACGCGGTCGGGGGCGAAGCCGGGGGTGTTTGTCGCGGCGTCGACGGCCTGTCGGACGGCGTTGAGGAAGCCGTCGATGTAGTCGGCGGGGCTCTGTCGGGCGAGGTGGGGGTCGCGTCGGTCGAGGAGGATGCCGGCGTCGCCGGAGGGGTAGTCGAAGACGGCGGTGGCGATTTCGCGGCCGTCGGCGAGGTCGACGACCAGCGCGCGGACGCTGTTGGTTCCGTAGTCCACTCCGATGCTGAAGCGTGGCGTGTCGGCAGCGTTCATGAGGTCCTCCTGGCGGCAGGTGCAAGTGGCCGGCGTGTGGGGTCTATGGTATCGAAAAATGAGCGGATGAGGGGATGGGTTGAGGGGGGTTGGGGGGCGGATATCCGATATCCGCGGCGGCACTGCGCTTGCGACGGCCTGGGGGGGGTGGGAAGTGGTGGGATGGAAAGACAAAAGGCCCACGGATTTGCTCCGTGGGCCTTTGGGGGCAGTGGGGTTGTGGGTGGGCTCAGGTGGTGGAGAGTTCGAGCATGCCCATGGCGTTGGCGACGATGTCGCTGACGCTGAGGCCGCAGTAGGCGAGGATTTCCTCGGGGGTGCGGGTGGATTTGGGCAGGTTTCGGACGAACATCTGGTTGACGGTGAATCCGCCGCCGTCGGCTGCGGTGGCGTCGGCGATGGCGGAGCCGATGCCGCCGCCGTAGTTGTCCTCGAGGGTGAGGATATTGCCGTTGTTTTCGTTGGCGAGGTCGAGGATGGCCTCTTCGTCGAAGGGGAGGGAGTAGAGGTCGACGAGGGTGGCGTCGACGCCCTGCGCGTCGAGTTGTTCGATGGCGGCGTTGGCCTGGTGGACCATGTATCCGCTGGCGACGATGAGCAGGTCGCGTCCTTCGGTGAGGACTTCGTGTCCGCCGAGGGTGAACTGGTCGTTTTCGCCGTAGAGGAACTCGACGTCGGGCCGGAGGGTTCGCATGTAGCAGGGGCCGTCGTATTCGGCCATGGCCATGGTGAGGGCGTAGGCGGCGTAGGCGTCGGCGGGCTGGAGCACGTAGAAGCCGGGCTGGCCGCTGGGTCGCTGCATGGTGGCGAAGCTGCGGAACCAGGCGATGTCGGGCAGGGACATCTGGCTGGGTCCGTCGGCGGCGAGTGAGATGCCGGCGTGGGAGCCGGTGATTTTGAGGTTGGCGTTGCTGTTGACGGCCATTTCGATCTGGTCGTAGCCGCGGGTGACGAACTTGGCGAAGGTGGAGGTCATGGGGATTTTGCCTCCTGCGCTGAGTCCGGCGGCGGTGGAGAACATGTTCTGCTCGGCGATGCGGCACTCGAAGTAGCGTGAGGCCAGCTCTTGGTCCTGAGCGAACATTTCGGCGAAGGTGGAGTTTTTGACGTCGGCGTCGAGTGCGACGACGTCGCTGCGTGCGTGTCCGAGGGCCCGCAGGGCGACGCCGTAGGCTTTGCGTGTGGCGAGTTTGCCCTTCTGGAGGGTGGATTCCATGCCGAACTTTTCGAGCGCCTGGGGGAAGCTGGGCACTTGCTCGCGGGTCGGGGCCTCGGGTTTTTTCGGCGACATCATCTGGATTTTGAGGGGCGTATCGGCGGTGGCGCCGACCTGCATGGCGGTCTGGTCGAGTTCTTCGAGTGCCTGGGCGAGCTCGTCGCCTGCGGCGGGTTTGCCGTGGTGGCCGTGGCCCTGCTGGGAGGGGCTGCCCCAGCCCTTGATGGTTTTGGCGACGATGGCGATGGGCGCGCGTTCGGGGTCGAACTGGGCCTGGGCGTGCTCGGAGAGCGCGTCGAGGATGGCGGTGGGATTGTGTCCGTCGATGATGAGCGGTTCGAAGCCGGCGGCCTCGAGTTTTCCGGCCGTGGTTTCGGGGCTCTGCTGCTCGCTGACGGGTTCGGACTGGGCGTAGACGTTGCAGTTGAAGATGGGGCAGACGGCGGTGAGGGCGTAGTCGCGGATGAAGTCGACGGCTTCCCAGATCTGTCCTTCGCGGGACTCGCCGTCGCCGATGATGCAGTAGATGCGTTTGTCGAGGCCGTCGACTCGGGCGGCGGCGGCGAGTCCGGCGGCGACGGAGAGGCCCTGGCCGAGCGAGCCGGTGGCGGCGTCGAAGAAGGGGAAGCCTTCGACGGGGTTGGGGTGTCCGTCGACGACGGAGTCGATGGCCCGGAGGGTCATGGCGTCCTCGCGGGTCATGGGTCGCCAGTTTTCGCGGTCCTTGCCGATCATGACGCCCTGGTCGACGCAGGCGGCGTAGACGACGGGGACGGCGTGGCCTTCCGAGAGCACGAGGCGGTCGGAGGCGGGGTGGAGCGGGTTGGCCGGCTCGTAGCGCATGTAGTGGCCCATGAGCACGGCGGTGATGTGAGCGAGGCTGGCTGCGCTGGTCGGGTGACCGGAGCCGGCTTCGGCCGTCATGTGGTAGCTGAGCTTGGCCAGCTCGATCGCCTTGGCGTGGATCGTCGAGTCGAATGACATTGGCCAGGTTCCTTCCTTCGCTTGGATCAGGGTTCGCAGTTGAACCAGAGATTATCAGGACTTCGGGGCCAATGAGCAACGTTGGGGTGTCGCCTGGGGAGAATAAGCGATATTTCGGCGTGAAAAAGGTTGGGCTCAGGGGGGGGAGACAGGCGAGGGATGGGCCCGGGTCACCGCCTTGGCATGCGGTGCTCAGGGGGTGGTGGGTCCCTGCTGCCGTTCTTCGAAGTCGGGGGTGCCGCCGCAGAGTCGCAGGGCGCCTGGGCCGAAGGTGATGGCGTTTTTGCCCTGCCGTTTGGATCGCAGGGCCATCTGGTCGGCCTCGTTGAGCAGTTCCTCGGGTCGGCGTCCGTCCCAGGGGAAGCTGGCGAGTCCGCCTGAGATGGTGAGGGTGCCGGGCGCTTCGTCGGCGAGTTTGGGGAAGCGGTGGGCGCAGATGGCTTTCTGGAATCGGCGTGCGGCTTGCCTGACGGAGTCGGGGTGTCGGCTGTCGGGCTGTCGCTTGACGCCGGCGTCCCAGAAGATGACGGCGAACTCGTCTCCGCCGATGCGGGCGACGACGTCGTGATCGCGGACGAAGCTCTGCATGAGCTTAGCGGCCTCGCGGAGGATGTCGTCGCCGGCGGCGTGGCCGTAGCGGTCGTTGTAGATTTTGAAGTCGTCGATATCGAAGACGAGGAGGGTGACCTGGGAGCGGTCGTCGGCGGCGCGGTCGAGGATTTTCTCGAGGAAGCTGTCGAAGTAGCGTCGGTTGTAGACGCCGGTGAGTTCGTCGTGGGTGGAGAGGTGCTCGAGCTGGCGCATCTGCTCGGCGAGGGTGAGCCATCGGCCCATCCAGGCGGCCCAGCTTCCGAGGAGGTCCTGTTCTGCCTCCTGCGGCCCGTGGAGCACGCCGAGGGAGCGCCCCAGCCAGGCGACGCGGGTCCAGGTCCGCCCTGGGGGGACGTCGTCGGGGCCCCGGGCCCAGTCCAGCTCGTCGATGCCGCTGCGCGAGCGGGCGAGCTGGAGCGCGAGCGAGCGGAGCTGGTGGCGGTCGGTGAGCAGGGCCTCGACGAGGTCGACGTCGCCCAGTTCGGTGTCGTCGTCGGGCGGGGCGGGCTGGCTCGGCGTTCGCTGGGCGGCGAGGCCGAGCGCTTCGGCCAGTTCGGCGGGCTCGACGGGTTCGCTCAGCACGGCGTCGAAGCCGGGCCAGGCGGAGCGGACGTCGCGGTAGCTGTCGGCGGGGGCGACGAGCACGAGCCGGCTCGTGGGCGAGAGCCGGCGCATGGCGTGTTCGGCCTCGCTGCCGAGGTCGGCGAGTGCCTCGACGGGGCCGACGACGGCGTGTGCGGGGCTGCGGGCGAGCTCGCCCATGGCGGCGAGGTAGCCTGGCACGCAGACGGCCTCGAGTTCGGGCAGGTGTCGGCTGAGCAGGTCGCGCAGGCGATCGCCCAGGCCTTCGTCGACCACGATGACCCGGGTCTCTGCCGCCGGGTCGGACCTCCTGTCCAGCTCGGCGGGCGCTGTCGGATTGCTGCGTCTCGTCTCCATCCCTCGCATCGACGTCCCCCGTTCAGGTCGATGTGGCGTCCTCTTGTGAGTCACTCTCGCCCTCGTCGGGCCCGAGCAGCATGGCCAGCTCCTCGGCTGACAGTGTGACGGGGCCCGGCTCGGCCGGCGGCGACTCCTTTACCGCCCGGCCCGGGCTGGCCGGGGCGCCTCTCGCCCGCGTGGGGGGGGGCGTCCGGATCGGCTGATGGTTTGCGATGAGCCGGCCAAGCTGGCGTCTGTCGCTGCCTGGCGGGGCCTGGTACGACCAGACCGCCGTCCTGGGGTAATAACGTTCGACCGCCTCGGCGAGTTCGCGCCAGCTCGGCTGCCGGGGCGGATCGATTACCACGACGGCGACGGCGGGTCCGTCGGCGAGCTGGACCATGACGGACGACGGATCGGTCGCCAGGAGGGTCTTTACCTGCCGCTGACTGAGGCGGAGGAGCAGTTCGCCGGGCACGATCTGGCCTGGCGCGAGCCAGACGATGCAGCGTGCGGCTCCGTTGGCGCCTGCAGGCGGGATGTGGCCGTTTCCTGACGACATGGGCGCCATTTTACCGGAACTTGCAGTCCATCCGAAGCGGATCATGAGCCAATCTCGGTTCTGCGGAAGATTTTACGTCCGGTTGTGACGATTGGAGCGGGTGATGGATCTGCGTTTGTTTCGTGAGGGTTTGGCCCGCCGCGGACTCCGCCGCAGCAGCAGTTCGCCGGGCCGGTCGTGCCCGGCGTCTATCCAGACCCTGCACCGTGCGGCGGCGTGAGCAGCCTGGGGGGTGAGAAATGGCATGAGCTGGCGCCATGCGGGTTGCTTTAGCGGACTTTTTCGGCCGGCTCGAAGCTGAATCGCGGTGGCTCTCACTTCTGCTGCTGCCGAGCCCGCCCCGGTTTCCGCCGACTGGCCGTCAGCGGCGGGGAGGTCCATTTTTGCGCTCGCTTTCGGGGGGGCTGGTCGCTAAACTCCCCGCCATGAACCTACTCGCGGCTGGGGCGGAGCTTTCGCCCGAGGACATTACGAGGTTTCTGCTGGCCATTGCGCTGCTGCTGGGCCTGGCGAAGTTCCTTGGCGAGGTGGCGCGCTGGCTGCGTCAGCCGTCGGTGCTGGGCGAGATTCTCGCGGGAGCGTTGCTGGGGCCGACGTTGCTGGGCGGGATGCTGCCGGGCTTTTACGAGTGGATGTTCCCGGTTTCGGGCAACGCCTTCGTCGGTCTGGAGATGCTCATCACGCTCGCGGTGGTGCTGTTGCTGCTGGTGGCGGGGCTGGAGGTGGACCTTTCCACCGTCTGGCGTCAGGGGCGTGCGGCGCTGCTGGTGAGCGTCACGGGCATGGTGATTCCCTTCGGTTTGGGCTTCGTGCTCGCCTGGCTCCTGCCGAACCTGCTGGGTTTGGCCGCAGGGGCCGAGCGGCTGCCGTTCGCGTTGTTCGTGGGGATCGCCCTGTCGATCACGGCACTGCCGGTGATCGCCAAGATTCTGATCGACCTGAACATGGCCAAGAGCGACACGGGGGCGATCATCATGTCCTCGGCCATGGTGAACGACCTGATTGGGTGGATCGGCTTTGCCCTGGTGCTGAGCATGATCGGTTCGGCGGAGGGGGGCGAGGCGGGCGGGATGCCTGGCGGGACGCTGACGACGCTGAGTCTGACGCTGCTGTTTCTGGCGGCGCTGCTGACGATCGGCCGACTCGCCACTGACCGGCTTCTGCCGGTGGTGCAGGCTCACGCCTCCTGGCCTGGGGGGGTGCTGGTGTTCGTCTTCGTCACGGCGATCGTCTGCGCCGCGTTCACGGAGTGGATTGGCATTCACGCGATTTTCGGGGCGTTCATCGCCGGCGTGGCGGTGGGCGACTCGCGGCACCTGCGTGAGCGCACCCGCGACACGATCCACCAGTTCGTGACCAACATCTTCGCGCCGCTGTTCTTCGCGAGCATTGGACTGCGGGTCAACTTCGTCGCCGACTTCAGCTTTGTGATGGTCCTCGTCGTGCTGCTGGTGGCCTGCATCGGCAAGATCGGCGGGTGCTACCTCGGTGCCCGGCTGGGCGGGCTGGGCAACCGCGAGAGCCTGGCGATCGGCGGCGGCATGGTGGCTCGCGGGGCGATGGAGATCATTCTCGCCCAGCTCGCCTTCGCCGCGGGGTTGATCGGCGTCGAGCTGTTCGTGGCCATCGTCATCATGGCGCTGGTCACCAGCATGATGGCCGGGCCGATCATGAAGAACGTGCTGCGTCTCGAGCAGAAGCGTCGGCTGAAGGACTTCCTCGCTGACCGTCAGATTCTGACCCAGCCCAGGGCGCACTCGCTGGAGGGGTGCATTCGGGAACTCGCCCAGCAGGCGGGGGAGATCACCAGCCAGCCTGCCGAGCCCATCCACGAGGCGGTGATGGAGCGCGAGGGCTTGATGCACACGGGCCTGCCTGGCGGCCTGGCGGTGCCCCACGCCCGGCTGGAGACGCTGAGTCGGCCGCTGGTGATCATCGGGCGGTACCGCCACGGGATCGACTTCGACGCCCCGGACGGGCGACTGGCGCAGATCGTGTGCCTGCTGCTGACGCCGATCGACCAGCCCAACACCCAGATCGAACTGCTGGACCTGGTCGTGCGCACCTTCCAGAAGGAGGAGGTTCAGTCGCGCGTCATGCAGGTGGAGACCGCGACCGAGCTGCTGGCGGTGCTCAACCAGCTTGCCGGGGCCCCCGAGCCCGATTCGCACGCGGTGGCGACGTGAGGCGGGGCGGGCGCGTCATCGGCCGGGGCTGGCGCTATGATTGGGCATGAGTGAAGAAACGACGATGCGCGTGGTCAGCCCTGACGACGAGCTTCCCCCGGGGGCGGTGAGCCTTCTCGGGCACGAGGTGGAGGAGTTGTTCGCCGCGGCTCGCGCGGGGGAGGCCGAGGCCCGGCCCGGCTGCGTGGCGGCGGAACGGGGCGGGGCGTGCCTTGCTGCGGCGCTGGTGAAGCTCGAGACGGTGGAATCGGGCGAGAAGGTCGCTTCCATCGAGCAGCTCGTCATTCCGCCGGCGGAGCGCGGGCGTGGCCTTGCGGGCCGGCTCATCCGGACGGTGATGGGCTGGGCTGACGCGGAGGGTTGCGGGCGCATTCGCTCGACCGCGGGCTGGGGATGTCCGGACCATCTGCGTTTTTACCGCCGGATGAAGTTCGAGTCGGCTGATCCGGACGAGCGGCCCTACCTGGTCAGCCGGAGGCTGGATTAGGGGGCGGGGACTCGGTGGCGGATCCGCGGCGGCGCTGCGCTTGCCGCGGCCCCGAAATCCCGGAAGAACCAAAAAAGGGAGAGGCCTGGGGGCCTCTCCCTGTGGGGGTCGGGTTGATGCCGCGGGGGGGGCGGGCCGATCAGTCCTCGGCCGTGATCGCCATCAGGGCCGCGGAGCCGGCTTTGCGCTCGGCGGCGCGGACCATGTCCACGCTCTCGATCTCACGATCCGGGTGGGGGTTCTCCCACCGGTAGCGGTAGGCCGCGAGGTGGTTGGTGATGTCCGCGCGGCCGGCCTTGAAGCGGATGTCCTCGTGCTTGATCGCGACCTCGGCGTTCTCCGCCGCGATGATCTGCTGGTCCTCGTCGTAGATCCAGTTGCCGATCTCCTGCTTCCAGCGGACGGGGACCTCGGCGGTCGAGCCGTCCTGGTAGTTCACGACGTACTTGAACAGCTCGGGGTTGCCTTCGCTCTTGAAGAGGTCGGGCGAAGCGTGATAGACGTGGAGGAAGTGCAGGGCCGCGGCCTTTTCGCCCACGGGGATGCCGGTGATCTCCGTGTCGTCGGTCTCCGAGCCGAAGCCGGCGAGCATCATCACGGTGTTGCCGGCGCCGCCCTCCTCGGGGGAGGCGACGAAGAACGGCACGTCGCGGAAGTCATTGAGCTCCATCGGGATATATCGCCCGTCGTACTGGTACATGTACCTGGGGATGAACCAGCCCGGGGGGATGGACTGGCTGATGAAGGCGTTGAACTTGGCCGACGGGATGCGCAGCGGCTGGTATTTGCCTTTTTTCGGCAGCGGCTCGCCGGCGGCCTGCTCGGCGGCGGCGCGCTCGAGCAGCCACTGCTGGGGCACGTGGCTGATGACGATGTGGGTGTCTGTGCGGTTCAGCGACGCCGGGGCGCCGATTTCGGTGGCGCCGACGGGCTGCCGGATGTCCGGCTGAAGGCGGAAGTCGCCCTCTTCGGGGGCGATCATCGGGTCTTCGTCGGCGACGGTGAGGTTCCTGCTCAGCCGAACGCGCTGGCCGGTGTTTTCGCCGCTGACCTGGATGGCCGATCCTTTGTTGGCGATGGAGAGGTTGCGGGTCACGACGACGCGCTGGGGGTCCTCGTCGATGGCGATGCCGGCTCCGCGGCTGCGTCGCTGGCCGTTGTGGTAGGCCGTGTTGTTGTAGACCTGGATGTCGCTGGCGTTGCCCCAGACGTTGATGCCGTCGGTGTGGGCGTCGTACACCAGGTTGTGGTGGACCTTGGTGTTCTCCAGCGGCGACTGGCCTTCGGTGCCGAGCGTGATGCCGTAGGCGTTGTGGACGATGTTGTGATCGACCTCGAGATCCTCCATCGTGTCGGACCAACTGTCGAGATAGATGCCGACGGCGGGCTGGTGATGGATGTAGTTGTGGTGGATTCGGCCGCGCCTGTTCGGGCCCTTCGAGTCGATGCCCTCCTTGTCGCCGCCGTAGATCTCGTTGTGGGCGAGCTCGAAGTCGGCGACCCGGCCCATGGACATGCCTTCATGCGGCGCCCGGCGGTAGGGAATGGGCTCGCCTTCCAGGGTCAGGCTCATCGAGCGCGTGTTGGGCTGCACCAGCGTGTTGCCCAGTACGCGGACGTGCCGGCAGTACTGCTTCGTGCCGGCGGAGCCCCAGGCGGCGATGCCGCTGCGGAAGGTCTTGTACGTCGTGTTGCCGAAGAGGTTGACGTGGCTGGAGAGGTCCAGCACGATGCCCTCGTCACGGACCCGGTGGATGTGCAGGCCCTTGAGCTGGACGTACTCGGCGTGGTCGAGGGCGATCGCGTCGTTGCCGATCTCGAGGTTGAACGCGTCGATCACCGGCACCTCGCCCGGGAACGCGGCGAGGGTCATCCAGGCGTTGCCCCGTCCCTTTTCGTCGATGCGGGCGGTGCTCTCGAGCGGATACTCGCCGCCTCGCACGAGCACGGTCATGCCCGGCTCGATGCGCTCGGCAGCGGCCTCGATGGTGCCCCAGGGCTGCTCGAAGCTGCCGGGGTTGTCATCGTCACCGTCCGGCGCGACGTAGCGGAGCGTGGCGTCCTGCGCGGCCGGCTCGGCGCGGAAGGCGACGACGGCGGCCTCGCCCAGCGGCTGGTCCGACTCGGGCACGAAGGCTTCGATGCGCTCGATGGTCTGGTCGGGGCGGGGGTTGGGCACGCTCATGTGCCAGAGCATGGGCCCCTCGGCGTCGCGGTCGGCGGGGACGGCCCAGGTGAGGAAAGGCGGCTCGCCGACGATGTCCCACTTGGCGATGCCCTCGCGGTAGCGGACGGCGATGTCGACGGGTTCACCCTGGGGGTAGTGCAGGCGGTAGACCAGCACGGCCGGGCCTTCAGTGGGCTTGCGCAGGGCGTATTTGTCGGCGATCACCTGCTCGCGCCACGCCTCGATGGCGGGCCCGGGGTGGAAGCTGTGGAGGAAGTGGAGCTGCCCGGTGCCCTGCTGAACGTTTTCGGCGACGGTGGCGGCCTGGTCGCCCGGGGCGAGCTGGAGCCAGCCGGCCTGGCCTTCTTCGGTCTCGCCGACGCGCCAGGAGAGGCTGCCCAGTCGGTTCTGGCCGGGCGTGAGCTGGGGCTGGGCATCGGAGTCGAACCACGAGCTGGTGAGCTGGTCGCCGCTCGCAGGCAGGGTCTGTTGCGCCCGGGCCGTGGCGGGCAGGCTGAGGGTCAGGGCAACCATCGCGGCCAGTAGCCGCCAGATCGGTCTGTTCATGGGTTTACCTCGCTTGAAGAATGGCAGGTCCTCGTTGCCGGGCCGTGAGAACGCACGATCCGCTGACTCCCCGCCCCTCGGGGTCAGCCTGAAAAGGTCGGCTGAGAACGGCGCATTCCCTCATGGGGAAGGCGCTCAGGGTAACTTAGAAAGGCGCGTTTCGGAAGTCCAGCGGATCATGGTATAATGGCAATTCCGCTAAGGGGTTTGCATATCCTGCACCGGGGCGTGTTTTGAGTTTTTTTTCTGTGTTTTCTGTTTCCGACCCGCCGGGGGAGGAGACACACGCCGATGGCGAATCGTTCGCATCGCGTCCTGATTCCGAGAACGCCTGAGGGCATCGAAGGCTGGGGCCGGGAGATCCTGAAGGGTATCGCTGCGTACGTGCAGTCGGGTCGGCCGTGGGAGGTTCGGCTGGTTCCGAGCCGGTTTTCGGCGGCGGAGCAGATTGCCCATCTCGAGCCGGACGGGGTGATCGCGGTGGTGGACCGCGCCCAGCGGGTGGAGGCGTGGACGGCGCTGGGCTGTCCGGTGGTGAGCGTGGCGACGACGTCGGCGTCGCCGCGGCTGCCCTGTGTGGCGGCGGACGAGAGCGCGATCGGGCAGCTCGGTGCGGAGCATCTGATCGACCGCCAGTTCCGGCAGTTCGGATTCGTGGGCTATCCGGGCAACCCGGCGTCGGAAGCCCGGGAGCAGGGGTTTTTCCGCACGGTCGCGGGGCTGCCGGGGGCGGCGCGTCACACGTTCGAGTCCACCGGGGCGCCCGGCGCGGAGGACGCGAAGAACATCAAGCCGTTCGACGAGCAACTGGGGGCCTGGCTGAAGCAGCTCACGCCGCCGATCGGGCTGATGGCGTGGAACGACGCGGCGGCGGCGGTGCTGGTGCAGACCTGTGCGCGGATCGGGCTGTCGGTGCCGGAGCAGGTGGCGGTGATCGGAGTGAACGACGACGAGGCGTGGTGCGGATTCTGTGTGCCGCCGCTGACGAGCGTTCGCCCGCCGCTGAAGCGGATCGGCTATGAAGGCGCCCAGTTGCTGGCGCAGCTCATGGAGGGCGAGCCCGTTCCGTCCGAGCCGCTGCTGCTGCCGCCGGAGGGGGTGCACGTGCGGCGGTCGACGGACGTGCTGGCGGTGGACGACCCGGTCGTGGCGCGGGCGCTGCGGTACATTCGCGAGCACGTGAGCGAGCGGATCAACGTCGCCGACGTGGTGCGACACGTGCGGGTGTCGCGGCGGCTGCTGGAGGACCGCTTCCGCGAGCATCTTGGCCGAAGCCCGCTCAAGGAGATTCACCGCGAGCAGCTCCGCATTGCCGACCACCTCCTGCGGACGACGAACCTGCCGCCCAAGGTGATCGCCACGCGGGCGGGGTATCGCGACGTGAACCATCTCACCCGGGTCTTCTCCAAGGAGCGCGGCCTGCCGCCGGCGACGTATCGGCGGGAATGCCGGATGGAGTAGCGGGGGCGGGGGCCGCGGGAGCGCCCCCACAGGAGCGATGCTCCGCAGGTGTCGTTTTTCGCGCCCAGTGCCCCCTTCATGTGCCTCAGCACCGCATGGCAATGTGGCGCCCGAACGGCGTTCAGCACGGCGGGCGGGCCGTCCCCCCCGGAGATGAGCCTTTCGCCATGAGAACAGGCCCGGACAGGTGAGTGTCCGGGCCTGCGCCATTTTCGAGATGTCGCGTGCGTCAGCCGGTGATTTCGGCTTCGACCTTGACGGTCTGGCCGGGCTGGGCGAGGGGGATGAGGTTGCCCTCGACGGTTTCGCCGTCGACGCGGAGCTGGCTGATGCCGCGGGCGAGGCCGCGGGGGTTGGTGAGGGTGATCTCGTAGGTGGCTCCGCGGAAGCGGCGGGACATCTTGAGGCTCTTCCACTTCGCGGGCAGGCAGGGGTCGAGGCGCAGGCCGTCGTAGTCGGGCTTGAGGCCGAGGATGGACTGCGTGGCCGCGAAGAAGGACCAGGACGCGGTGCCGCTGAGCCAGGGCAGGCGGGACGCGCCGTAGCGTTTGGAATAGATGCTGTGCGTGCTCTGGCAGTGGACGTAGGGCTCGACCTCACGGATCTCGGCCCGGTCGTTGTAGGCCGAGGGCATGTAGGCGCGGTAGTAGTCGTAGGCGAGGTCGCCCCGGCCGAGCATGGCCTCGGCCCAGACGGCCCAGCCCTGGGGGTGGCAGAAGATGCCGGCGTTTTCCTTGCTGCCGGGGTTCATGAGCACGGCCCGGACGGTGTCGACGTTCGCCTTGACGAACGGCGGAGCGCAGGCCATCACGCCGTAGTCGGTGGCGAGGTGCTCGCGGACGGCGTCCATGGCCTGGAGGGCCCTGTCGCCGGTGGCGTAGCCTGAGATGACGGCCCAGGCCTGGGCGTTGAGGAAGATCTTGCCTTCTTCGCAGGCATCGCTGCCCAGGAGCGAGCCGTCTTTCTGCGTGCCCCGGCGGTACCACTGGCCGTCCCAGACGAATTCGTCGAGGCGTTTGTCGACCTGGGCGAGCTTTTCCTTCGCCCAGGCGATTTCGTCCTGCTTGCCGAGGCGTTCGCAGAGGTCGATGTAGGTGACCAGGCCGAGGCGGAGCTGGAAGGCGACGAAGACGGATTCGCCCTGCTCGCCGAACTGGATGCAGTCGTTCCAGTCGGCCTCCATGCCGTAGGGCAGGCCGTGGGGCCCGAGGTGGTCGAGGCTGAACTGGATGGCCTGGCGCAGGTGCTCGAGGACGGTCGCCTCGCCGGCGTCGGCGTAGGGGATGGACTGCTCGAGGTAGTCGAGGTCGCCGGTTTCCTTGACGTAGGCGGGGACGGTGTTGAAGAGCCAGAAGGCGTCGTCCGCGCGGTAGGCGAGCGGGCCGGAGGGCTGGGGGTGGGTGCCCGGCTTATGGGCGAAGGGCTGGACGACGGACTTGCAGCCGCCGTTGGAATACTGGCCGCTGATCATGAGCGACAGGCGCTCTTTGCCCTCTTCGGGGATGGCCTCGAAGACGGTGAGCAGGTCCTGCACGGTGTCGCGGTAGCCGAGTCCGTCGCGTTCGCCGTTGTAGACGAGGCTGGCGGCCCGGCTCCAGCGGTAGGTGATCAGGCGGTTGTAGGCGTTCCAGACGTTGACCATCGAGTCGAACTCGGGGTCGCCGGTCTCGACGTGGACCGAGTCGAGCTGGCTGTGCCAGTACTGCTTGACCTCTTCGAGGGCGGCGTCGAGGACCTCGGGGTCGCTGTGCCTGTCGATGGCGGCGGCGCCTTGCTCCTTCGCCTTGCCGATGCCGACGAGGACGACGAGCTGCTTCGACTCGCCCGGCTCGAGGGCGAGGTCGACCTGGAACGCGCCGCAGACGTTGTCGCCCTCGGCCTCGGTGTCGCCGCACCGGCCGGCGGCGACGGCGGCGGGCCGGGCGTAGCCGTCGTAGATGCCCATGAACTTTTCGCGGTCGGTGTCGAAGCCGCTGGGGCGGGCGCCGGCGAGGGCCATGAAGGAGAAGCGGCACTGGTCGCCGTTGGTGAAGTTGTCGGGGTCGGGCGGGAGGTTGCGGTTGATCGAGCATTCGATCAGGCCGCGATCGTCTTCCAGGGTGGCTTCGCCGTGGACGATGTACTGGCTGTACTGGAGGTTGACCAGGTCCTGGCGGGTGTCCCAACTGCTGGCGAACTCGGCGTAGGGGAAGACGCTGATTTTGCGCGGGCTGTTGCCGTCGTTGGTGACGCGGAAGCGCCAGACTTCGTAGAGGGCGCCCATGGGGACGAAGTAGGTCGCCTCGGTCGCGATGTCGCGGTAGCGGCTGTTGATGACGGTGTAGCCCGTGCCGAAGCGGCAGGTGGAGGCGTACTGGTCCAGCGGCTTGCCGCAGGGCTGCCAGGCGGCGGACCAGAGGTCGCCGTCGGACTGGTCGCGGAGGTAGAAGTAGCGTCCCGGCTGATCCATGGGGATGCTGTTGAAGCGGAGGCGGAGGAACCGTCCCTGGGCGGCGGACTTGTAGAAGCTGTATCCGCCGGCGTTGTTGGTGATGATCGCGCCGTACTCGGTGGAGCCGAGGTAGTTGCTCCACGGCCGGGGTGTGTCGGGGCGGTCGATGACGTATTCGCGCTTCTGATCGTCGAAATAGCCGTAGCGCATGGGACGGGGGCTCCGTGCTCGGGGGTGAACGGGCGGGTTCGGGGCCGGCGAGGGCACGGGCGCGCAGCGCCGGCGGCGCGGGGCCCGGCCGCTCCCTCCCCGGGCCGGGCGCACCGCGGCGGGCGGTCACATCTGCCGCTGCTCTTCGAGGGTGACGCGCTTGATCATCCAGTGGAACTTCTTCTGGATGTCGCGGTACATCCCGTAGACTTCCGCTTCCGTGCCGCGGAAGCCGCACTTGACGCAGTAGGCGTGCTCGGCGTCCTCGTGGACGAGCAGCACGTCGACGTCGCGCGAGAAGCAGACGGGGCAGCGGCGGCTTTTCAGATGCTGGTCAGGGTCAAGCATGTGGTCACGCTCGTTTTCTCGTTGGCCTGGTAGGCGAGGCTCAGGGTGTAGTAAGGCGAGAACAGATGGCCTTCGCGGATGGTGCCGCTGGCGGCGTCGCCCTGCTTCGGGCTCAGGGCGACGCGGGTACCGGCCATGGGCACGTCGGCGGCGACGGCGGTCGCGCGCTGGCGCGTCTCATCCCGGCCGCGGTACTCGAAGTCCATCGCGGCAGCGCTGGCCCCCTCGAGGGTGAGCTTCACGCCGTGGAGCTTCTCGGGGTACTCGGTTTTGCCGTAGCAGCCCTTGAGATACTCGACCAGTTCGAGCTGGGCCGAGGCGTCGGAGAGCGACGCGACGCGGCGGGTGATTTCGGTCCTGCCGCCGGGCAGGAAGCGGTAGGTCGTGACGATTTCGCCGTGCACGCCGCGGGAGAAGACGAACCGGGCGGGGGTCAGCTCGATGACCGTCTCGCCGTCCTTCTTCTCGACCTTGGCGACCCTGGTTCGGCTGGTGGCGAGATCGACCTCTTCGCCGCCGAGGCGGAGCTTGAGCGTCGTGCGGCTGCCGTCCTGGAAGTGGTTCGGGTAGCCCGTGCGGTGCTGGGACTGGACGAGGTAGGGGTAGGTGCCGATGGCCATCGCGTCGGTGTCGGGGCCGGTGTCGACGGCGACGTCGCCGACGTAGGCGCGGATGTCGCCGATCGATCCGCCCTGGGTGGCGTCGACGAGGATGCGCTGGTCGGCGTCGATGTACCAGAAGTAGTGCTTGCCCGAGCCGTAGAGCATCTCCTTGGCGAGGTAGATGTCGCGCGGAGCGCCCTTTTCCAGTGCGTGGTGCTGCTTGTGCCACGTCGCGTACTCGGTGAGGGTCTGGTCGACGACCTCGCCCTGCTCTTTCAGCTCGGCGAGGTACTCGAGCTGCGTGCGGTAGAGCGACCAGGCGACCTCCGGCGGGTACTCGCTGTTGTGGTTGTGGGTCAGCCACTGCGGCCCGACGAAGATGTTGTAGTAGGACTCGCCATTGAAGTCCTCCTGCATGCGGTACTGGTCGATCAGATTGCGATCGTACGGGCAGAAGCTGGCGTCGTTGCCCATGCCGCGGATGACGTTGGGCGGGTGGGAGGCCCAGAAGTCGTTCCGGCCCTCGTAGGCGAGGGACATGTCGCGGCTGAGGTGCGGCACGGCGACGATGCCGAGCCCGTCCTTCTCGTCGCGGGCCGGCTTGAGCGAGTGGATGCGTGAGGGATACCACGGGCCCCAGGGCATGCCCTCGTTGAAGAGGTACCAGGAGTGGTTGCAGCCGTGGAAGACGCGGACGCCCTCTTCGAAGCAGCCGCCGACGACGCCCTCGACCTCGGGGGCGATCTCTTCGATGATCCGCAGCGAGGCGGCGTCGAAGTGGTAGCTGGCGATGGAGGTGGGCCTCTTGCCGATGACCTGCTCGAACTTGGCGATGGCGCGGGTGATGACCTCGCGCTTTTCCTTCTGGGGCAGGAGCCAGACGGCGTTGAGGCCGCGGGCGAGTTCTTCGAGGCCTTCGCCTTCCATGTTGTGCAGGGCGAGGCCGATCTCGTCGCCGAACTGCTCGGCGTCGCCGAGGGCGTCCTGGACGGCCTGCGGGTTCAGCAGGTCGCGGTAGTAGAGGAAGATCGTCGAGCGGAAGCCGAGCTCGTGAACGAGCTTCTGCTCCTCGCGGTAGACGTCGTAGAGCGGGCCGGGGTCGGGACGGTGAAAGATATTGAGGCGCATCACGGCAGGTTCATCCAGTCCAGCTTGGGGTCGCGGCTGACTCGGCTCGCCGACAGGGCCGAGCCTGCTTCGGCGCGGGCGACTCAGGCTGCCGGGCGGCAGTCTGCTGCGGACGAGCGGGGCCGGCGGCCGGGGGGAAACCCGCAGTGCCACCGGGCCGAGGACTCTTTTTCAGGTCGGCCAGTATAGCGGCAACACTGGGGCGCTGCATCGGCGGCCGCGTCCGGCGGGCGCGGCGAAAACCTTGCTGCCGCCGCTGCCGGGGCGGTATATTGGCGTCACCCTGGGGAGGTCGATGCCGGGGGGTCGGGGCCGGCGCTTCGCGTCTGGCAGGCGCGGCCGCGAACGCGACGGATCCGGGCCGGTTCGGCAGCCTGATTCTCCGCGGCGAGAAGGTGCCCATGCGCAGCGAGGACAAGCGGCGGCTGAAGGAGCGGGGTCGGCCGATGCACCGAGGTGGGCCGGGCGATTCCCGCTGTCGCGGGGGCCGGCTAAGATTTACAATAGAGCGTCACCCGCTCGCGTAGCTCAGTTGGATAGAGCAGCGGTCTTCTAAACCGCAGGTCGGTGGTTCGAGTCCACCCGCGAGCGTTTTAAGTTAAGTGAAATCAGGTACTTGAAAGAGGCTTTGCCTGCCTCGGAAGTTGGCCCCAAAACTTGACCCCCTTCTTGACCCCGGACTGCGGGTCGCCAGGTCGGTATTGACCCCGCGAGACCGCTGGTGTACCGTGAGCCAGCGTTCGGCGACCTCATGACCCGGCGGTGCAGCGCATGGCAAAACTGACCTGGAAACCGTACGGCAACGCCCGGGGCGGGCGGTGGTGCAAGAAGGTCGACGGCAAGCGGCACTATTTCGGGACCGCCCGCAGCAAGTCGGATCGCCAGGCGTACCAGGAAGCCCTCGAGAGCTACCGCCGCTTCATGGAGGAGCGCGAAGAGACGAAGCGCTGGCACAAACGAGTCGAACAGGCCGAACAAGAGTTCCGGGAGACGGGACGGGCTCCCGAATATGCCAGCTGGCACCTTTCGATGCAGGATGCCCAGGCACGAGCTGAGCAGGACCGCCAGAAGGCGGTGCTGGCGGAAGCCGAACAGCTCCAGGCGATGCAGAACGGCGGCGATCAGCCGGAACGCCAGCCCCTCGCCCCACTCGTCGACGAACACCTCGCCGAAGCGGAACGACGGCACCAGCTCACGCTGAAGGCGCCGGAGAAAGTGCCCCCGAAGCGGCGGCTCAACGTGGCGAGCCTGCGGAGCCTGCGCGACCAGATCAAGCCGTTCAAACCGGGCCGACTCGTACTGCCGGAGCTTTTCCCTGGCCAGTTGCAGGCTGTCGGTTTGCAGGTTCCAGCGTTTGATCTTCCCGCTGAGCCGGTCCTGCAGGTAATAGACGTTCAGTTCCGCACCTTGCTGATCGAGGGGCGAGAGCGACTTCTCCACCGACGCTTTATCAATGGTGCCGTCGGCCTTTTGCACTGCATATGTGTATCGCTGGTGCCCCTCATTCTCGGGCGTAGATGGTCGCACCTTGTCACCCTGCTTAGAGTAGACCCAGAGCTGATTCTGCTTGCTTGGATGGGTGAATCCGGCCAAGTAGGACGCCGGCACGTAATGCTGCTTTTTGGGGAGAGATGCGCTCATTCATTCCAGCCATGCGAGTAAACATCGGCATCTGTGAGTACAAGATTGCCGCCTAGCGGCTGCGAAGCCGTCATCGGGGGAACAAGCAGGCATGGGTGTCACGGACCAGCGAGAGCATCGTGTCAAGCGCTTTGATGACCTCGTGTTCATCGAGACTCACGTCACGCCCCTCGCCTTCGCCCATTTGTACCTTCTCCAAGTACTTCCGGTCCACAATACCCAGGTTGTGCGTAATGGGATGCCGCTTTTCGAGCGTGTGCTTGAACTGCTCGACATCGCTGTCGCCCAGGACTTCGTGCAGATCGATTCCGAAAAGGTCGACCAGAACGTCCCTGCCCCCTTCGAATGACTGAAAGCGATTGCGGACCCGCTTTCTCATCGTTTCCGCAACCTCCTCCGCCGATTTCCCGTCGCCAGCCAGTCTGCGCTGAGCCATTGCCTTCATCGCTGCCTCGAGAATCGACACCACATCCTCGAGTCCGTTCTCAATGTCACGGGCAGCGACTCGCGGGCCAAGTTCGGCGTTCCGCCGGTCCACATCGTTCAGCATCGCCCGGATCGCCTGCCCCTCGGTTTCAACATGCGTGACAAAGATGTCCTCGCCACAATCCGGGCACCACACCGCAAGCCCATAAACCGCGTGCTCAAGCGTGCAGTACGGGCATGCCACATCACGGCGTAACTGCTCCTCCCGCGGTCGACGGACCGGCGACCGCCGCGTCGGCGTCATGCTCATCTCCATCGAGAACATGCCACCCCCGGTGTGAGCACTCACGTAAAACTGACCCACTAATACGCATTCCAGTTAATTGGCGCGCTCGATCCATTCGGTGCGGGTGACACTTCG
>JBKHFW010000036.1:0-30200 GCA_046540025.1 Phycisphaeraceae bacterium | reverse complement strand
GCTTCGCCCCTACCACGCCGGCGAACCGGTGCCCGCCGTCTCCCGGAGCGAATACGAGGCCGCCGTCCAGCGCGTGCGCGACTACATCGCGGCCGGCGACGTGTTCCAGGTCAACCTCGCCCGGCGGCTCACCGCCTCCTTCACCGGCGACACGCGTCACCTCTTCGACGCCCTCGCCGCTGCCAGCCCGGCCTGGTACGGGGCCTACCTCGAGCTCACCCGCGCGCCGGGCGAGCCCAGCCGGGCCATCGCCTCCACCTCGCCCGAGCTGTTCCTCGAAGTGCGAGCCGGCCACGTCACCACGCGCCCCATCAAAGGCACCCGCCCCGCCACCGTCGCGCCCGAGGAGCTGCTCGCCAGCGAGAAGGACGCCGCCGAGCTGCACATGATCGTGGATCTTCTGCGCAACGACCTCGGCCGGGTGTGCCGCTACGGCAGCGTCCGCGTGCCCGAGCCGCGGACGATCGAGTCGCACCCGACGGTCCACCACGGCGTCGCCACCGTCACGGGCGAGCTCGCCCCGGGCCGGGACGCGTGCGACCTGCTCCGCGCCACCCTGCCAGGCGGGTCGATCACCGGCGCGCCCAAGGTGCGGGCGATGCAGATCATCGACGAGCTCGAGCCCGCCCGCCGCGGCCCCTACTGCGGCGCAATCGGCCTGCTGCACCAGGACCAGGCGATTCTCAACATCGCCATCCGCACGATCCTGGTCGAAACGGGCGACGACGGCGTCGGCCGGGCCGATTTCTCCGTCGGCGGCGGCATCGTGGCCGACTCCGACCCCGCCGCGGAATACGAGGAGACGCTCGACAAGGCCGCCGCGATCATGCGGGCCCTGCGCGCGGGAGAGCGGGGGGATGGGGCGTGAGGCCGGCTGGCCCAAGCGCTCGCAGGGCGTGCCGTCGAGCGCCGTGCTCCCACTTGCCTTGGCCCCCGGCTCTGCCGGGGGTGAGCCGGGGAGGGCAATTCGCCACAGATGAACACAGATGAGCACGGATGAGAGAGAGGGAGGGAGCAAAACCCCGATGCCTGTTCCCGCCTCATCTCTGGCCGCCGGCGGCTCCGGGTCCTCCGAATCCTGCCCCCCGGCAGCCGGGGGCGAAAAGGTCAGGGCATCGCATGTCAGCCCCATCCTCGGCCACTCGGCCACTCGACCACCGGGCCGCTCGCCCGCTCAGATCCGCTTCGGCAGCTCCGCATCCACCTCGGGGAAGTACCGCCGAATGAGCGAGCAGTCGAACCGCGGCAGGATCGCCTCCGCCGGCTCGTGGTCGAGCAGGAACTCGAACGCCGCCTCCACGACCCGCGACGGCGCCACTCGGCCGCGCGACCAGTGGTCGTAGTCCTGCCAGCTCAGCGTCACGTGATAGTCGCGCGTCTTGCCGCCCGCGAACAGCCGCACGTCGTACGACCAGCGGTTCGCCTCTTCCACCTCTTTGCCGATCTCGATCTCTGCCATCCGAGCCTCCGACTGCTGCCTGACAAGCATAGCAGCCCCGGCCCGGGTCATGGCAGATCCCAGCCGTGGCGAGGAAACCTTGACGCCATCGCGACCCCGGCCGACAATCGACCTTCGTCGGCAGCCGCCGCGGAGGACGCGGGGGACAGCATCAGCACGGCCGACCACCTCTTACCAGGCCCCAGGGGGGGGGATCATGCTCGAAGCCGCCATCGTGGTCCTGATCAGCGAAATCATGTACAACCCCGCCTCGAGCGAGAAACACCCGGTGCAGACCGAGTGGGTCGAACTCTACAACCCGGGCGACGAAGCGGTCGAACTCGGCGGGTGGTATCTCCGCGACGAGGACGGCCAGACCGGTAAGGTGCCCAAGGGCACGACCCTCCAACCCGGCGAGGCGCTCGTGGTCATCCCCGATGAGCAGGACGTCGAGGAGTTCCGCGCCGCCTGGGGCGAGAAGGTGCAGGTGGCGAAAGTCACCGACTGGGGCCCGGGCGGCCTGTCCAACCTCGCCAACAGCCCCGGCCCGGACAACGAGATCCTCACCCTCCGAAGGCCCGACGACTCCGTCGCCGACGAGGTGAACTACGACGACGGCGAGCCCTGGCCCAGCGACCGCCCCGACGGCCCGTCGATCTACCTCCGCCCCGAGTTCCTTTCCGCCGAGGCCAACGACAAGGGCCACGCCTGGGCCCGCAGCACCGTCGGCCAGGCCGGCGCCCGCGCCGCCCGCGCCACCGACGACTATTCCCGCGACGACGTCGGCTCGCCGGGCCACGTGGAAACGCCGCCGGCCGCCCGCGAGGCCGAACCGGAGTCCGATCCCGAACCGGACCCCGAACCGGACCCCGAACCCGAGAGCTGACCGCCGCGCACACAAAAGCCCGGGCGCCGCAGCGCCCGGGCCTTTCATGCTCGCAAATTGCCGACCGCTCAGTCCTCGACCTGCTCGAGCCATTCCCGGTCCAGCATCACGCCGGTCTCGCCGGCGAGGCGCTCGAACTCGTGGATCTCCGCGTCGGTGAACAGCAGGCCGCCGGCCGCCTCGCTGCGCTGGCCCGCCTCGTGCTCGATCTGCCCGGGCAGCAGGCAGCCCTCGTTGCCGTGGCCGAGGATGTCCTCCACGACCGCGCGGACGTTCTGCGTCTGGCTGCGTCCCAGCGCGAAGTCCTCGCAGCCCATCGCGTCGGGGTGGATCGCCTGAAAAAAGAAGTTGGGCGTCGTCTTCTCGCCCTCCGGCGCCTGTTCGGGCCGGGAGCGGATCGTCGGGAGCGAGCCGCCGATGAGGGCCCCGACCAGCTCGTTGATCAGCGACAGCCCGTAGCCCTTGTGCGCTCCGAACGGCAAGAGGGCCGCGACCTCCTTGGGATCGGTCGTCGGGTTGCCCTCGGCGTCCACGGCCGCGCCGGGGGGGAGCTCCTTGCCCTCGCGGAGGAACTGCTGCACCCGCCCCATCGCGACGGCGGAGGTCGCCCAGTCGATCACGACGGGGTAGCCGATCGCCTCGGTCGTGGGGATGCCCCAGGAGTGCGGGTTCGTGCCCAGCGTGGGGAACTTGCCGCCGAAGGGGACCACCTCGGCGAGCGCTGCGGTGCAGTTGGTGTAGGCGAAGTAGCCCTGCTGCGCCGCCTGCATGACGTAGCCGCCGCCCCAGAGGTAGTGGAAGGCGTTGTCCACGCTGACGATGCCCACGCCGTACTCGTCGGCGAGCTTCATCGCGGTCGCCATCGCCTCGAACGCGACGGCCTGCCCGAGCTTGCGGTTCGCGTCCCACCGCTCGCTGGCGGCGAATCGGCTGGGCAGCTTCGCGATCGCGGCATTGGGCACGCAGCCCGGGCTCTTCTCGTTGCCCGAGCCGAACAGTTCGTCGAGGTGCAGCGCCTTGATCGCGTTGTGGGTCTTGATCCCGTACCACGCGGCCAGCTTCGCGCACTCGGCCGCGGCGGAGGCCTCCTCCTGGTTGAACCCGCGCTGCTGGTACGCCTTCTCGACAATCTCGCGATGCGTTTCGATCGGCAGAACATAGGACATGGCTGATTGATCTCCCTCTGGTTGGTGAGCCCAAGAGGATACCGCATCGGCTGGCGACTGCCCAAGGCGGGGCGGGGCCGGGGCCAGGGGAATGAAACAAACCGTGGAAGCACGAGCATCCCCCGTCCCGAGCATCCCCCCATCACCCCCAGAGGCCGGGGCAGATTCGCCGCCAGAGCCTCCCGGAGCGGAGAAAGAGCCCTGCCCGGATGAGATGCGTCCGCTCTGCCGGATTACCAAAACCGCCCTATAACTGTTAGGGTGAAACTGATGTCTGCCGTCCCGGCCGTGCGGCGCTATGATCCTTCAGCGGCCCGTCACCAGACGCCAACTATCCGAAAGGCACAGCCATGGCACAGGCCAACAAGGGCGACACCGTTCAGGTCCACTACACGGGCAAGCTGCAGGACGGCACGGTCTTCGACAGCTCCGAAGGACGCGACCCGATCGAGTTCAAGATCGGCGAGGGTCAGGTCATCCCCGGCTTCGAGAAGGCCGTTGAAGGCCTCGAAGAAGGCGAGAAGACCGAGGCCACCATCCCCGCGGATGAAGCGTACGGGCAGTACAGCGACGAAGCCGTCGCCACCCTGCCGCGCAACCAGTTCCCCGACGACCTCGACGTCCAGGTGGGCCAGCAGCTCCAGATGCAGAACCCGCAGGGCCAGGTCTTCTCCGTCCGCGTCGCCGACGTCGACGAGGAGAACGAGCAGGTCACCCTCGACGCCAACCACCCGCTTGCCGGCAAGGACCTCACCTTCGAGCTCGAGCTCGTCAAGGTAGGCTGACCCGGCAAGCCGGCCAATCACGCCGGGCGCGGCCTCAGACGCGGTGCCCGCCTTTCTGCTGCGCACGCAGATGCCGCCAGCAGCAGGACTTACCGCCGCCGCTACGGAAGCCGGGCGGTTTCGCGTTGTCCGGCCGATTGCGCCCGCTAGAATCGCACACCATGACGGCCACACTCTCACCACAAGCGCTGAACGAGCAGTACGGCATCCCCCACACCCTCCGCTTCGAGTCCGCGCCGGGCGGCCGACTCGTGCGGGCGGTCGTGACCGGCGACGCGGCGACGGGCGTGATCTACCTCTACGGCGCCCAGGTCGCCGAGTACCAGCCCGTCGGGCACAAGCCGGTCCTGTTCATGAGCCGGCAGGCCCACTACCGCGAGGGCCAGCCCATCCGAGGCGGCATCCCCATCTGCTTCCCCTGGTTCGGCCGAAAGGAAGGCGAGCCCGGCGCCCCCGCCCACGGCACGGTCCGCACGAAGAACTGGGACTTCAAAGCGGCCCGCAAGGAAGGCGACAACCTCGTCATCGACCTCACCACGGCCGCTGACCACTACGAACTGCTTTACAGCGTCAGCTTCGGCGCCCAGCTCACGCTCAAGCTCAAGGTGACCAACACCGGGCCCTTCGCGTCCAGCTTCGAGGAGGCCCTGCACACCTACTTCGCCGTCAGCCAGATCCGCCAGACCGAGGTGCTGGGCCTCAAGGGCCACGAATACCTCGACAAGACGCAGAACTTCACCCGCTCCACCCAGGGCGCCGACCCGCTGGAGTTCGCGGCCGAGACCGACCGGATCTACCCGACCATGGCCGACAACTGCGTCATCCGCGACCCCGGCCTGCATCGGCGGATCAAGATCGAAAAGGGCAATGCCCACAGCACCGTCGTCTGGAACCCGTGGGACGAGAAGGCGGTCGAGATGGACGACCTCGCCGACGACGAGTGGGCAACCTTCGTCTGCGTCGAGACCGGCAACATCGCCGACAGCAAGGTCACCCTCGAGCCCACCCAGAGCCACGAGATGAGCACGACCATCACCGTGGAGAAGGTCTAACCCAACCCATCCGCCACCACCAGGGGGCCCGCGGCTTCGGCGGCGGGTCTCTTTTTATGACGCCAACCCGCCTTTGAAGGTACACTGCCTGCGATGGCCAGACTGCTGCTGATCACGATCCTGCTCGCCACCCTTGCCGGCTGCCAGGCCGCCGCGCCGAGCGCAACCGGTCCCGCCCGCATCGCGGCCGACCGGTACCGCCCGGTCTACGAGGCGGCGACCGAGGTGCTGCGCGACTACGACTTCCGCCTCGCCCGGCAGGATTACCGCTTCGGCGAGCTCGCCACCTATCCCAGGGGCGCCCCGACCGCCCTCGAAGCGTGGGAGCCCGACAACACGACCGCGCAGCAGGCGATCGCGGCAAGCTTCCAGGACCTCCGCCGCATCGCCCGGGTCTTCCTCGTGCCCGTGCAGACGGACGGCGACGCGGCCGACTCGGCCGAATACGACGTCCGCGTCGAAGTGCTTATCGAGCAGCGGCAGATGCCCGTCCGCCGACTCTCCGGCTCCACGCGCCGGGTCTTCTCCCGCCTCGACGAGGTGCCGGCCGAACTCGAAGAGCGCGGCATCGACGCCACCTACTGGCGGCCGCTCAGGCGCGATCCCTACCTCGAACGCCGACTGCTCCGCGACATTCTCGACCGCGCCGGCGAGCAGCCCGGCTGAACCCCGATTCCCGATTTTTCCACCATGAACGACTGCCTCACGCCCGCCCCGGACGCCGCGACGCTTCGCATCGGCCACTCACCCGACCCCGACGACGCGTTCATGTGGTACCCCCTCGCCGACTTCATCGGCCCCGACGGGCGGCAGCACTCCCCGAAGATCGACACGGCCGGCTACCGCTTCGTCCACGTGCTCGAGGACATCCAGGCCCTCAACGAACGCAGCGAGCAGGCCGAGCTGGAAATCACCGCGCTGTCCATCCACCAGTACCCTTACATTGCCGACAAGTACGCCCTGACCAGTTGCGGCGCGTCGATGGGCGACGGCTACGGCCCCATGCTCGTCGCCCCGCAGAAGATCGACCTGCGCGAGCTGGTCACGCCGCTCGCGAACACCGCCACCCCGGCCCCGGGCCAGCGGCGGCGCCCGCGCATCGCCATCCCCGGCAAGCGCACCAGCGCCTGGCTCGCGCTCCAGCTCCTGCTGCTCGAACACGGCATCCGCGCAGGCGACGACCACGGGATCGACTACGAGGTGGTCATGTTCGACCAGATCATCCCGGCCGTCGTGAATGGCGAGTTCGACGCCGGGCTGATCATCCACGAGGGCCAGCTCACCTACGCCGGCGCGGGGCTCCACTGCGTGGTCGACCTCGGCGCGTGGTGGAAAGAGACGCGAGGCGGCCTGCCCCTGCCCCTGGGCGGCAACGCCGTCCGCCGCGACCTCGGCGAGCAGATGCCGCGGATCACCCGCGTCCTGCTCGAGTCGATCCGCTGGGCGCTGGACCACCGCCGGGAGTCGGTCGATTTCGCCCTCAACTACGCCCGCGACATGGGCCACGACCTCGCCGACCGCTTCGTCGGGATGTACGTCAACGACTGGACGCTCGACTTCGGCGAGCAGGGCCGGGCGGCCGTCCGCCGCTTCCTCGGCGAGGCCGCCGACGCCGGGCTCATCCCCGCCACCGGCGAGGTCGACTTCATCGAGCCGGCCTGAATCGCCAGTAGCGATCAGTCGCATTCCGGGTAGCATGGGACACAGCGCCGCCCCCGTGCACCCCACCTCCTGCCACACCGCCGCCCGGGGCAGATCGCAGCCGCTGATCGGGTCTGGTCGGGTTTTCGCGCGCCCGGGGCACCCATCGTGGAATCAGCCTGTCCTGGTTCCATGCACGGTGCTAATCTCCCTCCGGACCGACCTCAAGATAGGGGGGAGTGAGATGGAACGCGTCAGCCTTTCCCGCAGTGTGGCCGATCTGACCTCTCGATGGATCCGCGGCCCACACGGCATCCGCCTCGCCTGGCTGCTGCTGATTGCCGGCAGCCTGACCGTGATCTTCGCCACCGCCTGGGTGCGCAGCCGAATGCCGGGCGAGTTGCTTCTGCGCCCGCTCGACCTCGCCACCGAGCAGAGCCTGGGCACGTGGTGGACGGCAGTGCAGTTTCTGCTCTTCTCCGCGCTGATGCTCTCGACCCGCGCGGCGATGGCCCGCTGCGCCCCCGCCGCCGACCGGGCCGGGCTGCTGCTGGGGCTGATCGGCCTGGCGCTGTTCCTCGACGAGCTGGCCTCGATGCACGAGCAGCTCGCGCTGTTCGCCCCCGCCTGGCTGACGCCGCAGGACCTCATCCTCGTCCCCCCGGGCCTCCTCGGCGCCGCAGCGCTCGCCCTGAGCCTGCCTGCCATCTTCCGTCTGCCGGCCGGCCCGAACCGCGCGGCCGTCCCGCTCACGCTCGGCTTCGTCTGCTTCGCCATGATCTACCCCCAGGAGTGGCTCGAGCACAACATCCACTGGGCCCCCTGGGCCCTCGGCCCGCGGGCCGCGGCGGAGGAGGGCACCGAACTGCTCGGCTGCCTCCTGCTGCTGGTGGGCGCCATGCGCCTGCGCCGGGAGCTCCCCCGGCTCAGCCACCGGCCGCAGCGGCTGTCCGCCCCGCCTGTGGCCGGGCTCGTCGTCTTCGCCGCAACCGCCATGTTGCCTGTCGTGCTGCTTCGCGCCAGCCTCACGCCGGAACAGCTCCGCCTGCCCGACAGCGGGGACTTCGGCTCCACCCTGCCCACGATGCTGTTCGCCCTCGCCAGCCTGCTCGCCCTCCAGCACGCCCGGCAGAATCGCCGCCACGCGCTGGCCTGGCTGGTCTTCGCAGGCACGCTGGCCCTGAGTTCCGCGGCCGCGCAGGTCCACTTCCACCACTACCTGTTCCGCGGACTGGAGCTTCGGCCCCGGGGCGATTTCGACCTGCTCTGGGTCATTCCCATGCTGGCGCTCGCCGCGAGCTGGCTGCCCGGGGCCCCCGTCCGCCGACTGTGGGCCGGGTCGGCCGCGCTCTGGCTGGTGACGCTTGCCGTCGCCTGGACGGGCGTGCCGCTGCTGTGGGTGATGCTGCCGCACCTCGTCGCCCTCGCCGCGGCGTGGACGATGCTGCGCTACGAACCCGAAACCGCCCGCGAGCCGGCCGAGGCCCCGCTATCCGCTGGCGTGGCGGGATGACCCGGCCTCACAGCCCCAGCAGCTTGATGCCGGCCGACAGCCACAGCGGCATGGTGACCAGCGCCAGCAGCGAGGTGCCCAGCGAGACGCGGATCGCCGTGGGCGGGTCGCCGCCGTAGTGGCGGGCGAGAATGATCGGGAACACGGCCGCGGGCATCGCCGCCTGCACGGCCACCACCTGCTTGAGCTCCACCGCGCTCGGCAGCGCCCAGGCAAGCGCCAGAAAGGCCACCGGCAGCAGCCCCAGCCGCAGCAGGGCGCCCCCGGCGATCACCGGCAGGCCGCGCAGCAGCTTCGCCCGGCCCAGTTCGTCCGCCACCGTCGCTCCCGCCAGCAGCAGGCCCATGGGCACGGCGCACCGGCCGAGCATGTCCAGCAGCGGCATGAGAAACGGCGGCAGGTGGGCGGAGCCGCCCGTGAAGTTGAGCGTCAGCGCCAGGGCCAGCGCCAGCAGCGGCGGGTTGATCAGCCGCCGCCACCAGCGTCCGCCCATCGCCCCCGAGACGAGGATGATCCCGGCACTCCACATCGCCACCTCGACGCCGACGTTGTGCACCAGCAGCACGCCCAGCGTGCCTTTGCCGAACAGCGCCTCGATCAGCGGAATGGGCAGGTAGCCGTAGTTGTAGAGCCCGATGCACAGCGCGAACGTCCGCCGGGCTGCGGGCGTGGTGAGCCGCAGCGGCCGACGCAGCAGGTGCGCCGCCGCCAGGCCGACGACGAAACCGCCCACGACCGTGCCGAAGCCGACCAGCGGGGGCAGGAGCACGCTGCCCGGCTCGCGCAGCCGCTCGTTGCCGGCGACGATGGTGAAGATGAACGCCGGCAGCAGGACGCGGATGACCAGCCGCAGCAGGCTCTGGTCGGCCTCTTCGGTGAGCCAGTTCACCCGCCTCGCCGCGAAGCCCACGCCCATGACGCCGAACACGGCGACCACGACGACCCAGATGACAGCCAGCTCACTCATCGCGGGGGCAGATTAGCACAAAAGCGGCTCGCCCCCGATCCGCAAGCTTCAGGCGAGGCTTCCCCCGTCGAGCCAGCTGTCGCCGGGGTCGATCTCGTCGTCGAAGCCGTAGCGGGTCTGGTCGTTGTCCTCGTCGAGGTCGCAGAAGTCCTGGAAGGGCTGGCCCATCGGCTCGCCGTCCTCGCCGACGTAGTCCGGGTCGAGCGGAAAGATGTCGAAGCCGAAGCCCTGCCCGTCGCAGCCCTCGGTCGGGCAGGCCCAGAACCCGATCCACCGCCCGCCGAGCCGCTCCTGGTGCCACTGGATCAGGTAGCTCTCGTACTCCTGGCCGCACTGGCAGCAGCGCACGAGGGTGGGGATCTCCGGCGGGCGGAATCGCTCGACGTCAAACTCGGGCGGGTGGTTCAGCGACATGGCCCTAGGATGCCCGATCCCGCCCGCCATGGCAAGCCGCCGAAATCGGCTCCCGCCCCCCTGCCGGCAAGTCGAGATGCGGCTGGGATTTACCCCCACGCCAGAACGCCCGCCCCGCCCGATAGCGCCCGGCATGGCTGCGGCAGGCGCTTTGCATATCCCTTTTCTGTGCGTATCCGATGCCATGTGAACCGTAACGAAAGGAGGCAACAAGTGCGGTGGATGCGAATGCTACTGGCCAGCCTGCTGGCCGTCGGCCTCGTCGGCGGCACCGGGCTGATCACCGGCTGTGAGACCGCGGACGACGGGCTCATGGACGATGACGCGGTGTACCAGGAGGAGCCGCTGTTCGAGGACACCCGGGAAGACCGCGAGCCCGTGGGCGAAGAACCCAGGGACGACGCGGTCTTCGACGAGGAAGAGCCGATCGACGAGGAGCCCGGCGGCATGATGGACATGAACGACAGGGAGGACATCGAGTAGCGACCGACGCCGGGGTGCGCTGTTTTTGCAACGCACAGCGAGGATTTACAAGCGCCCCTGTCGGAAACGTTCGGCAGGGGCCGATTTTCCCGCCCGCTCGGCCGAGTCAGCCGACGCGGGAACGAAACCAGCCATTTCAGCGACAGCCCGGCACACGCCCCCAGCCGGCTGCCGCCTTCTGAGATTTCGAAAGGAGTGGGTGCGATGAGCGGAACACTGTTCAGGAAGTTCCCCCGTCTGACACAGGCCGTCACCGGCCTCGCCGCCGTGACCATGCTCGCCGCGGCCGGCTGCAAAATGCACGAGGAGCGCGAGGCCGAGCAGGTCTACGGCTTCGGCCAGGCCCCCCAGGCCGTCGAGCGCGACGAGGCCATGCAGCCCGGCATGACAACCACCACGATGGCCTTCCCCACCGGCGAGCGGCAGAGCAGCACGCTGCTGGTCACCAAGCGCATGCCCCGCCAGGTCCGCCTCGGGCAGCCGTTCACCTATTACGTCGAAGTCACCAACCTCACCGACCAGCCCATGGAGCAGGTCGTCGTCTTCGACCAGCCCGGCCTGACCCAGGAGCAGGCGCTGGCCCGCGAGGGCGAGCCCCGGCCCGGCGTGTACGGCTTCGGCCGGACGCCCGACCAGCAGCTCGCCGAACCGGCCCGGGGTGGACAGTGGCAGATCGGCCGACTCGCCGGCGGCGAGAGCAAGACCGTCCGCGTCCAGGCCGTCGCCCGCGAGCCGGGTGAACTCTACACCTGCACGACCGTCTCCTACCAGCCGACGCTGTGCATGACCGCCAGCGTGGTCAACCCCGAGCTCGAGATCGAGCGCCTGGCTCCCGATGAGATCCTCGCCTGCGAGGAGCTCGAGGTGCGCTACCGCATCCGCAACGTCGGCACCGGCACAGCCGAGGACATCACGGTCCGCGAAGACCTGCCCCAGGGCTGGTCCCTCGCCCAGCAGGCCGGCGAGCAGGTCCGCCTCGACCTCGCCACGCTGCCCGAGGGCGAAACCCGCGAGATGACCGTCCGCATCGACCCCGTCGATGAGGCCGACCAGTACGCCGGGCAGGCGATCGTCGAGACCGCCTTCGGCGACACCTACCGCAGCGACCAGACGACCACCCGGCTGGTCAGGCCGGTGCTCGACCTCACCGTGGACGGCCCCGAAGAGGTCTATGCCGGGGAGCCCGCCACCTACAACATCCAGCTCCGCAACACCGGCGACGGCGTCGCCCGCGACCTGACCGTCCGCCACGAACTGCCCCCCGGCGCCGAGCTACTCGAAGCGGAAGGCCAGCCCCGGCAGGTGGGCGACGCGCTGGTCTGGCAGCTCGACCCGCTCGAGCCGGACGAGCAGCGCTCCCTCAGCGCGACGCTGACGACGAACCAGCCGGAGCAGATCGAGGCGCAGGTGACTGCCGACGCCTTCTGCGCCGAGCAGGTGTCCGGGCAGGTGATGACCCAGTTCCAGGGCCTCACCTCACTGCTCGTCGAGCTCGTGGACACCAACGACCCGGTGCAGGTCGGCGAGACTGAGACCTACGACATCATCGTGACCAACCAGGGCTCGATTCCCGCTGAGAACGTGCGCATCGTCGCCACGGTGCCCAGCGAGCTGTCCGTGGTGGACACCCGGAGCCCGGTCGAGCCGCAGCAGCAGGCCGACCAGATGATCTTCGCCGTGCCGCGCCTCGGGGCGGAGGACTCGGTGAGCATCCAGATCCGCGCCCGCGCCCAGCAGGCCGGGGACGTGCGGTTCCAGATCCAGGTCAGCAGCGACACCGTCGAGCGCCCGGTCATGGAGACCGAGGCGACGCGCCTCTACTGACGGCGCAAGCCCCGGCCACACGACAGCTTGTTGCCCCGCGGGCCCGACCGACATCCCCGTCGGCCGGGCCCTTTTTTGCGGGGTCCAGGGTCTAGGGTCTAGGGTCCAGGGTCCGGGGTCCAGGGTCCGGGGTCTGGGGTCCAGGGTCTAGGCGCGATCGTATCCCACAGAAGGACGCAGCCCTTGGGTGGGATCTGTTTGCGCCCCGAACCCACAACAACGCCGCGGCCATACCCGGGGCGGCGCTGCGCTCTGCCCCGGCTTGCGGGACCGGGATACCCCTCACCTCCTTCTCAAGCCCCTATCTGTGTTATCCGTGTTCATCTGTGGCTCACCGCGCGAGCGCAGCTCGCCCCCCGGCAGAACCGGGCGCTAACTCCTCCAACTCCCTCTAACTCCTCCCCCCCCTCCCCACAAAAAAACGGCCGCGGAATACGCCGCGGCCGCTCCAGGCGCTCTTTGATCGCCCCCGAACGCTCACTCCTGCCAGAAGTCGTTCTCCGGGTTGCCCAGGCCGATCACGCCGCAGGCCAGCCTCGCCCCGGCCTCGCCGGTGGGCTGGGCGCCGGTGTCCTCGCTGGCGTGGACGATCACCGCGCGGCCGATGACCGGGTTCTCGAGCCCGGCAATGGAGATGTTCTCCACCGTGATCTCGTACTCGGCGACGCCTTCGTTGTCGGCGACGAGATTCCCCAGGTCCCCGGCGTGACGCGGCTGCTCGGGCGGCAGGGCGTGGGGATGGTCCTCCGGGTTGTAGTGGCCGCCGGCGCTGGTCGCGTCGGCCGCGGTGCAGTCGCCGTACTCGTGAATGTGGATGCCGTGGGTCGAGTCCGGTTCGAGGCCCTCGACGCGGGCGGTGATGGTCACCTGCCCCTGCTCCTCGCGGAGGTACACCTCGCCGCGAACATCGTTCTCCTCGGTCGGGTGCAGCACGGCCGTGCCGTACTGGACGCCCTGGAACATCTCGGCGTGGCGCTGCGCCTGCGCCTCGTCGTGGCTGCGGGACGTGTCGCTGCGCTGCATGGCGACGGCCGTGCTGATCCCCGCCGCGGCAAGCAGGCCGGCGACGAGGGTCGTCATCGTCTTTCGCTGCATCATCTCTGGAAGCTCCTTTCCGGAAAAGGTGTCATTGGGACCCTGCCTGCGATGCTAGGCGGCCCGACCTCTCCGGAGAAGTACGGAGCTTCACGTCCTCTCAGCTCTCGAGCGAGGCGAGCGGGAAGATGAAGTCTGCCAGCTCGTCGCGCGTGGTCCGCTCGCTGAGCTCGACCGGCAGCGCGACGCCGCGATCGTGGTCGGAGGCGAGGATGAGCATGTTCTCCCCCTCGAACTCGTAGCCCGTCGGCGCCGGCTGGTGGCCGGTGAGGAAGACCTCGGCCCCCCAGGCCTCGCCGAGCTCGTCGAGGATCTTCTGCGTGTGCCGGCGGCCCCACACCATCAGCCGCGCCGACCCGCCGGGGCGGAGGTCGTCGAGCGTGGGCTGGCGGTCGAGCACGGCCGGGTCGAACTGCTCGATGTCTTTGGCCGAGGGCAGGCTGTGGCTGACCATGACGCCGTTTTCGCAGCGCACGGCCAGCAGCATGGCCTCGATGAACTCGAGCGCCGCCTCGTGCACGACGGGGGCGTCGCCGGCGTAGAGGAAGTCCACCCCCGCGTCGAACGCCTGAACGACGTTCACCGCGTCTTTGGAGATCCCCTCGCCGCGAAGCTGGGCGAGCTCGTGGTTGCCCATCATGGGCAGCACCTGGCCGGGGAAGGCCTGCATCAGCCCCGCCAGTCGGCCGAGCATCCGCACGGAGAGGTCCGCCCCGTTGACGAAGTTGGGCCCGTGCACCACCTCGTGCAGGACGAGGTAGTTGTCCCTGCTCTTCTCCAGCGACGCCAGGCGGAGGATCCGCTGAAAGTTCCGGGCGTGGTCGTGCAGATCGCCCGTGACGAGCAGTCGGCCCCGCGCCGGCAGATGCACGCTGCTGCCCCGGCGAAGCGGGTGCTCGTAGATCTGCTCCGTGGCGGAGCGGAAAAGCCCGCTGACCACTTCCGGGTCCCGGAGGTCGAGATCAAATACCGATGACACTGAAGTTTCCGAACGGCTCATGGCAGAAGTATCGGGCATTTCACCGCGAAAGGCGAGCGGCACGCGGGTCACTCCTGATCAGATCGGCCAGACGTAGGGCAGATCGTCCGGCACATCCGGAAAAAGCGGACCGTAATGCTCAGGATTCTTCCGCAGCAGATTCGAGCGGTGCGAGCGGTGCAGCGCCTCGTCGCCCAGCCAGGGCGGCTCCGCCGGCGCGGGGCCGGGCGGGGCGAGCTCGCGGATCTGCCCGGCACAACGGTCGCGATACCCCCGGCCGGTCCAGGCGTGGCAGATCGCCAGACCGTACCGGACCAGGTGATGCTCATAGCCGCGCCACATCCGCACGGCCGGGTGGCTCTGCCAGCCGTAGTCGGGGTCGGCCAGCGCGCGGAGAATCTGCAGCGTCTCGACGCGCTGCTTGCCCAGCCGCTGGCGGTCGAGCACCTCGGCCGAGCGGTCGAAATCGGGCCAGGGAAGGAATGTCTGCATGGTGAAAAGCGTCGAATCAAGGCGAAACCGGGGAAATCGGCCGCCACGCGGGCGACATTGTTAGTACGCTTGACACCCATGCTGGTTGGCCAAAACAACCCGGAACTCTGGACCGGCATCGCCTGGAACGCCCTCTGGATGGCCCCCCTGGCGGCGGTGGCGCTGGGGCTGATGCTCTGGCGCGGCTGGCTGGGCCCGCGCGGCCTCGACCGGGCGCCTGGCCGCGAAGCCGGGCTCGGCCCGCTGGACGTGCTCGCCGGCTTCGGGATTTACCTCGCCGCGACAAGCCTGCTCGCCGCGCCGCTGCTGCACCAGATCGGCCTCGCGGGGGATCAGCTCATGCCGATCGAGCAGGGGGCGCGGATGCTGCTGCTCCAGGTGCTCGGGCAGGGCTCGGCCGCGGCGTACCTGCTCGTGCGGGCGAGCCAGGCCGAGCGGGGCGTGCGGAACCTCGGCATCCTGCCCCGCCGACCGCTGCGCGACCTTTTCCTCGGCCTCGGCGGTCTGGGGCTGACCCTGCCGGTGATTTTCGCGGTGATGCTGCTGATGCGCGTCGTGGGCGAGCTGGTGGGCGACCCCGCCCCCGAGCGGCAGCACGAGACGCTGAACGTGATCGCCCAGGCCGGGCCGGGCGCCCGTTTGCTGCTGCTGCTGGCGGTGGTCGTCTTCGCGCCCCTGCTGGAGGAGATCATGTACCGCGGGCTCATCCAGACCAGCCTGTTGCCGGCTTTGGGCGACCAGCGGTGGCTCGTCGTGCTGGTCGCGGCCGGGTTCTTCAGTCTCGTCCACCTCGGCGGCGTTCCCTGGCATGCCCTGCCGGCGCTGGCGATTCTGGGGGTTCTGTTCGGCTGGCTCTACGAGCGGACGGGCAGTCTCTGGCCGGGCATCGTCGCCCACGCCGGGTTCAACGCACTGAACAGCTTTCTCGTGGTCGGCGGCGTGGCCTGACCGGGCCGACTACCGCCCCCCTCGCCGCCGGGCGACTCGCCGTCGCCGGTGTCCGGTTCCCCGCCTTCGCCTTGCGTCTCCCCCTTCTCCGGGCTGGTGACGACGGTCTGCGTGCTCACCCGCTGAGCCTGCGGCTCGACCAGGCTCACGAGCTGCTGGCCCGGCTGGGGCCGGGGCGGGTCGATGGCGGTCATCACCCGCAGTCGGCCGACTATGTGCTGTGAATGGCGGTGATGGCGAAAAGGATCTCGTGTTCCACGTCCTTCTCCAGCCCTGCCAATGGTTGCCCGCCTGCCGGGCGAGGTCAAATCAACAGCATGCTGCACTGTCCTATTTTCTATCAATCCTATTGAAATTGATAGGATTGCGTCGTAGGATAGTGGCCAGAACTATCAAATGCACAGGAGTTGATAATTAATGAGAAGGCCAGAGCCTGCCCCGAACATCGGCGATGTGCTCCAAGAACGTATTGGCGACTTCCAAGAGGCACTTCGGAATCCCGCCTTTAGCGATTTGGCGAAGCAGTGCGAGATCAATTACTGGCACTGGGACAAGCTCAAATTCATTGCACGCTCGAAGAAACTCGACCCCCAGTTGGTGTGGGCATTCGTGAAGTTGGGACGGCAGCCACGCTACAGGGTCCTGCCGCTGCGGGGCTATAGCGACCAACGGCTCCGTTTTAATCTTCCAGACGCCGTGCAACGAGAGCTGATGCTTATCGATCAACAGTTGGCCGGCCACATCCTCGCGAGAGATGAAAGTCCGCTAACAACTTCACAGCAAGAACGCTTCATCATCAATGCATTTCACGAAGAGGCCATTGCATCGAGCATGCTCGAAGGAGCGGCAACAACAAGGCGAGACGCGAAGCGGATGCTTCGAACCCACCGAAAACCGCGAAGTCGAGGAGAGCAAATGGTTCTGAATAACTATCGAGCTATCCTCTTCATTCGGGAGCACAGAGACACGGACCTCTCTCCAGACTTCCTTCTAGAACTCCAAACAATCCTGACAAGAAACACGCTCGACGATGTCAGCGGCGTGGGACGCTTTCGTGTGGAAGATGATAACATTCAAGTTGTGGATGCCCGAGATAACGAGGTGGTGCACGATCCACCACCGGCATCGGAACTCGAGGGCAGACTTAATCAGCTATGCGATTTCGCCAATAACTCCACCGGGGCGGAAGAATTCATCCATCCGGTAATAAGAGCCTGCATCCTTCATTTTCAATTAGCGTTCGATCACCCATTCTGTGACGGAAACGGTCGGACTGCGAGGGCCCTGTTCTACTGGGAGATGTTGAGGCGCGGCTATTGGCTGTTCGAACACCTTCCTATCTCACGGCTCATTTATCGCGGCCCAGCCAAGTATATTCGTGCGTTCCTCTATTCGGAAACTGACGAGTGTGATATCACTTACTTCCTTGTCTATCATATGGAAGTGGTGGCCAAGGCCAGACAAGAACTGCGAGAGTGGATTGCCCACAAACAAGCTCAGATGGCACAAGCCAGGCGGCTCTTTCGATCTGACCGTCGACTTAACCATCGGCAGCATGAGACAGTACTTCAGGCCGCGAGAAACCCAAACCGCCCCCTGACGATTTCTGAACATCAGATAAAGCACGCTGTTGCCTATGCGACAGCTCGGAATGACCTGCTGGAACTCGCGGACTGGGGCTACTTGGACCAGCATCAGGTTGGGAATCGCTACGAGTTCACCGCGGGGCCGAAGCTTCAGGGTGCAGACGCACAGTGGCCAGTTTGACTCAGATCAGCTTCGCGTCGTGCTCGCGTCGGCCGCGCACGCCGGGGCGCAGGGCGTAGGTGGTGCCGCCTCGGAAGCGCCCCTCGCTGTCCAGGCCGGTTTCGAGGTCTTCCGCGCCGCCCGCGGCGGTGGTGACGTAGAGGGTGGACAGATCCTCGCCGCCGAACATGCAGCTCGTGCACTGGAGGGCGGGCATCTCCACCTTCTGCTCGACCTGGCCGTCCTTGCCCAGGCGAAGCACGCACTTTCCGCCCCAGCAGGCGACCCAGATCTGCCCCTCGGCGTCCATCGTGCAGCCGTCGGGCACGCCCAGCGACTCGTCGTGCTGGTAGAAGAGTTCGCCGTTGGAGAGCTGACCGGTCGCGACGTCGTAGTCGTACCGCTTGATCTGCCGGTCGGCCGAGTCGGTGTGGTAGAAGGTTCTGCCGTCCTCGGTAAAAGCCATGCCGTTCGAGCAGCCCAGCCCCTCGAGCAGGACGACGGGGTCCTTGCCCTTCTCGAACGAGTAGAGCTTGCCCTCGCGGGTGCCGCCCCGGAGCGTGCCGCCGATGCCCCGGCCGACCGGGTCGATGATGACGTCGTTGAAGCGTTCCTTTTCCGCCAGCGACACGTCGAACAGCGGCTGCGGCTCGCCCCGGCCGTCCGCGGCGAGGCTGAAGACGCCGGTGTCGGTGAAGATCACGAGGCGGTCGTCGCTTTCGAACCCGAACCCGCCGACCTTCATGTCGCCTTCCCGGAAGAGGCGGGCCTGGTCCGAAGCCGGGTCGTACTGCCAGAGTGTTCTGCCGTCGATGTCGGTCCAGTAGAGCTTGCCCTGGCGCGGGTTCCAGTTCGGCCCTTCGCCGAGTCGGCAGAGCGGGTGGTCGATGCGGTGGATGGTGGCTTCGATGGACATGCGTCCCTCCCTGGCTGATGTCGCGGTTCGTCGGTCGCCCCGGCCCCGGGGGTGACACTCTACACGCCGGCCGGCTCGGCGGACAGCAGCGCGTCGATCTGCGTGCGGTCGGGCAGCGCCTCGCGGTTGCCCAGCCCGGTGCACTTGACCGCCGCGGCCGCCATGGCGAAGCGGATGGTCTGCCTCGGCTCCCAGTTTTCCAGGACGCCGTGGATGAGCCCGCCGCAGAACACGTCGCCCGCGCCGCAGGTGTCGGTTGCCGCGACGGGGAAGGCCGGCTCGTGGATCCGCTCGTCCGCGGTCCTCAGAAGCGCCCCGGCCGGGCCGCAGGTGATGGTGACCATCTCCGGGCCCATCGCCAGCAGTTCGTCGGCAGCGCGTTCGAGCTCGTCATGGCCGAACAGTTCCCCGACGAAGCGGGCCGGGCAGCTCACGACGCTGGTGTGGGCGAAAAGTTCCTCCATGCCCGGCTTGAGCGAGCCGGTGTCGAGAAACACTTTCCCGCCCTGCCTGCGGACGCGCTTCGCCGCTTCCAGCGCGGCAGACTGGGGATAGCCGTCGAGGTGCAGTGCCCGGACGCCGGCGAAGTGGGCGTCGTCGAGTTCTTCGGGGAGGATCGGCTCGCTCGCTCGGCCGTAGGCGATGGTGCGGGCTCCGCCGACCGCTTCGACCCAGACGTGGGCGAACCCCGTCCGCCCGCCGGGCCGGCGCTGGCTGCCGGTGAGATCGACGCCTTCGCTTTCGAGGTCCGCCTCGATCAGCGGGCCGAGCGCATCGGCACCCCAACTGCCGAGGAATCGACAGCGCCGGCCGAGTCGGCTGAGCTGGACCAGCGCCGTCGGCACCGGGCCGCCCACCTGTAGCCGGTCTTCCAGCACGCGCGTCTTGGTATCGGGCGAGGGCATCGTCGGCAGCACGACCAGGTGGTCGACCACGACATTGCCCAGCCCCACGACGTCCATAGGCACGATCAGGCTCCGAAAAAGCGGGAGCCGACATGGTAACGGATGTGGAGGGAGAGGAGGGGGAGGAGTTAAGGGGAGTTAAGGGGAGTTAAGGGGAGTTAAGGGGAGTTAGCCCCGGGCTCTGCCCGGGGGCGAGCTGCGCTCGCGTGGGGGAGCCACAGATTCTCACAGATGAACACGGATGGGCCTGAGCGTTCGAGGCCGCTTCGCACCTCCCGGGCCCAAGCCGGGGCAGAGCGCAGCGCCGCCCCGGGTATGGCGGCGGCGTGCTTGTTGTTCCGGTGCGCAAACGAATCCAATAGAAGGGCTGCGCCCATCTGTGGGCTTTCGTGGGGCGCTTCAGGGCACTGAAACTGAAAACGCTTCAGAACCCTTTCTAACAAGCCCACAGATGGACGCGAAGCGTCGGATAAGCTCCGTTCCCAAGTCCCCTTCCCGAGTCCCCATACCCGGGGCGGCGCTGGCGCTCTGCCCCGGCTTGGGGAAACCCGGTCTCTAGCCTCTAGCCTCTAGCCTCTAGCCTCTCCCCTCCGCCTCACTCCTCCCGGCCGGCGGTGTAGTACGTCATGCGTTCGCGGAGGAAGTGGTTCACCCGCTCGGCGTGGCTGAGCTGGATGAGGTGGTGGCCGCCGGGGATGACCACGTCGGGCACGCCCCGCTGCAGGTCGAGGGGGAAGATGGCGTCGTCGCTGCCGTGGATCTGGTGCACCGGCGGCTGGGAGCCCTCCTGCACGCCGGTCGAGCGCCAGCCGGCGAGGGCCCGCTCGGCCCAGGCGCGGACGTGGCGGGGCCCCTGCACGGTGGACCGGCGGAACAGGCGGTACTGCTCGCGCTCGAGCCCCAGGGCCATGCCGAGCAGCGCGTCGCCCAGTCGGATCGTCACCGGCATGATCGCCCCGGGCAGCACCGACTCCATCCGTGCCAGCGTGCGCACCCGGCCGGGGACGGCGTAGCTCGAGCGCACGCTGGCGATCACCAGCACCGCCCGGCAGGGCAGGAAGCGGGCGACTTCCTGGGCGAGGATCCCCCCGAACGACACCCCGCCGAGGAAGCGCGGCCGCTCGGCGTCGAGCTTCGGGGCGAGCTCGATGCTCAGGCGGTGGGCGTAGTGGTCCAGCGGTTCGCCGCGGTCGATCGGGTCGATCCAGTCCGGGCAGAGGACCTCGCCCTCGAAGGCCTCGAGCTGCGGCTGCATGAGTTCGCACGTCGCCCCGAGGCCGGGGAAGAGCACGAGCTGCGGCTTGGGGCGCGGCGGCATGGGCATGGTGTATGGCTCTAGCGCGCCGCGCGGGCGGGGTCAACGCGGCAAACGGGGAGGCCGCGGCGGAAGCGGCCGATCGGGTCCACTGGATCATCGGTCGATCACGCCTGCTGCGACCGCCCCCTGCCGGAGTTCGGCCGGAGGCGGGCCGCCGCGGACGCAGTCCACCACAACCCAAGCAGACAATTCATCCGCCGCAGGGGCAACCCGGTTTCGCCAGATTGCCTGGTTTCCCCGGTGAGCCGACGGGGATATGCAGGGCGGGTCGCCGGTTTCCGCCCGGCCAGGGTCGAAAAACCCTCGCATTCGGCCGATCGTTCATTTAGTGTGACCCGGGAGGCCACGAACCGAGGGCTCCGCCTGCCGGCGCGGGAAAGGCGACTGCGATCATGGACCAGGGGGACTGCCAACTACGAAACGACCGGGCGAGCCGGCTGCCGCCGGTGTGCTGGTCGCTCGGCGTGATGCTCACGCTGGTCGGCCTGCTGCTCTGGGCGTTCTGGGCGCCCGCCCCGGCCGAGCCGACGGCGATGGGGGCCGGCCACGGCGGTGCCGGCGCGGGCGGCACCGGCTCCGGATTCCAGCAGGGCGGCGCAGCCGGGCAGGCGGACGCCGGCGACGGCACCGGCCAGTCCGAAACCGAAGCGACCGCCCCGGTCGCCGGCCCGACCCATGAGGCGCCGGAGCGGTCCCAGCCCGCCTCCCCCGTCACGTCCGACACCCAAACCAGCCCGGCGCCCACGGAATCGCCCGCTGCGGCCGATCCGGAAGGCCGCCCGGCGCTCGAGGAGCGGAGCATTCAGGCCATCGAGATCACGCCGCCGCCTCCCCCGCCGGCGAACAGCCAGCCCGCCACTGCCGGCAAAAGCGGTGGCGGCGGCGGGCCGCAGGGCGTCCGGGGCATGTTCCAAGCGCGAAAGGACCGCGGCGATTTCGTCTACGTCGTCGACCGATCGGGCAGCATGCAGGGCGACGCCTTCGCCAAGGCCAGGACGGAGCTGATCCGCACGATCGGCCGACTCAAGCCGGAATCGAGCTTCTACGTCATCTTCTACAGCGACGAGCCCCTCGCCATGCCCCGGCCCGGGCGAGTGCCGGCGATCATGGCGCAGAAGGCCGACGCCGCGAGCTGGATCAGCACGATGACCGCCGGCGGCGGGACCCGGCCCCTGCCGGCCATGAAGCGGGCGATGCAGCTCCGCCCCGACACGATCTTTCTGCTCAGCGACGGCGAGTTCAGCGACGACGTCGCCGACGAGATCCGCCGCATGAACCGGCACAAGGCGGAGATCTTCACCATCGGCTTCGACACGAAGGCCAACATCGACGTGCTCAAGCAGATCGCCCGGGAAAACCGCGGCGAGTACCGCTACGTCGATCCGAGCTACTGAACCACCTTCGTCCCCGCCCCGACGGGCACCGACTCGCCCTGCTTCATCAGCAGGAGGTTGTAGTCGTAGCCCGCCTCCACCAGCGCGTCGCGCAACGCCGCGGCCTCGGCGTACGAGTCGGGCCAGACCACCAGCTCGAGGTACGCCTCGTCGGGGTCGAACCGCTCGAGCGGCCCGAGTACCCGCCCGGCGTCGTCGGGGTCGATCGCCACGCCCCGGCCCGGCCTGGGGCGGACCCGCGCGTTGCCGTCCGACCACTTCGCCGCCGACGTGTTGTGCGCCACCGGCTCGCCGCGCGGGTCGTATTCGTAGGGCAGGATCAGTCGGCCGTCATGCAGGAACACCGGCACCTGCTGCTTGGCCGTCACCCGCGCCCGGGGCAGGCGGATCCGCTGCGTGGCCGCCTGCCGGGCGGGGTCGATCGCCGCTTCGATCCGCTCGATCTGCTGCTCGAGCTCGCGCCGGCGCACGCGGGCCTGCTCGATCTGACGCTTCAGCCGGTCCTGCTCGGCCTCGAGCGACGTTTCCCGGCTGCGAAGCTGCTCGACCCGCTCGCTGAGGTCCGCCGCCTCGGCGGACGAGTCCGCCTTCGGCTCGGGGGGCGCGTCTTCGTACAGCTCGATCTGCGCTTCGAGCATGGCCCGGCGCAGACGGAGCTGCTCGAGCTCGTCGGCCAGTTCGTTGCGCGCCACCGCGTCCGGCGGCGCGTCGGCGGGGGTGGGGGCGGCCGGCGGAATGCCCGTGAGTTGCAGCAGCACGGCCACGAGCATCCCGATGAACAGGATCGCGCCGAAGCCGTTGCTGATCGCGTCGAGAAACAGCCCCAGCGCCTCGTCGAGCGGATTGCCCCGACCTGAGCGTCGGCTCATGGCGTCTGCCCCTCCCCGGCCGAGTCGAACAGCCGCTCGCCCGGCTTCTGAAGGTCCCAGCCGACCTTGAAGCCCATGCTCTCGATCTGCGACCGCAGCCGATAGAACCGCTCGACCACCTCGCCATGCACCAGCAGGACGAAGTAGACCTGCGACGGGTCCCGCTGCTGCGCCCAGGCGAGGCATTGCTGCTCGACCGCCCCGGCGGCAAACGCCCGGAGCTGCCGCGGTCGGCGGTCGTCGTCGATGCGGCCGACGCGAAGCTCGTCCTCGCTGATCTCCAGGAAAAGCGGCGTCTGGTCGTGCCGCTCGCCCGCCAGCAGTGTCACCCGCGGCGAACGGGCCTCCTCGAGCCGCTTTTCCGCCTCGGCGAGCGCTTCCTCGCGCTCGCGCCGCTTCGCCTGCAGTTCGCGGGCCTGGTCGAGCAGCTCGCGGGTCCGCTCGCGGTGCCGGGCCACTTCCGCCTCGAGCCGGGGCAGCACGTCGCGGTACTGGGCGATCCGCTCTTCGCCGCGCATGAGCTCGGTCGGGGTGGGGCTCCGGGTCTGCGCCGCCGCCTGCGTCCGGCGTTCGAGCTGGCGGACCTGCCGCGCGAGTTCGTCGCGCGTCTCGCGCAGATCGGCCGTGCCGGCGGCGGCGGTCTGGACGGGGCGGAGCTCGTTCGGGGCCTCGGGCTCGCGCTCGATGAGCAGCAGCACCAGCAGCAGCGTGATGATCAGCGTCACGCCGGTGACGGCGGCGATGATGTCCTGGAAGGCGAACAGCGAAATGGCACTGTCGCGCTGGCGTCGGCTGCGTCGGCTCATCGCTCAGGCTGCCGTTTCGAAAGGCGTCAGGCGGATTCGGCTGACCACGTGGCGCTGGCAGTACTCCTTGCAGGCGTCGAGCAGCTCCTCCTCGCCCTTGCGGACGATGGTCATCAGTAGCTGGATGATCAGGGCGGCGACCAGCGCCACCAGTGTCGTCTCGAACGCCGTCGCCAGGCCGCCGGTGACGTCCTGCAGCTCGGTGCGGAGGGCTTCGAGCTCGCTGGTCACGGCGAGCACGTCGCTGAACCCGCCGATGGCGAGCGAGAGCCCCTGCACCGTGCCGATGAACCCGAGCACGGGGATCGACCACACCAGCCCGCGCAGCAGCACGTAGCTGGAGTCGACCACGTCCTCGTCGTTCTCGGCCTGGGTCTTGAGCACGCTCTCGAGCTCGGCGACGCTGCCCATGTTCTTCATCTTCGACAGCGCCATCTCGATGCGGTTGAAGAGGATGAACTTCCGCGGGTCTTCGCAGCGGGCGGCCAGCCGGCGGAGCACCGGGTCGGCCTGGGCAGGGCTGAGCACGAAGTCGGCCTCCTCGGGCACGACGTCGGTCACCGCCAGCGCCCGCCGCTGGTGACGGGCCTTGGACGCCTTGGCCAGCAGCATCAGCAGCGACCAGAAGAAAAAGAAGACGATGATGTACTGCACCGGCCCGCGCTGGGTGAACACCTGCACGAGGTAGGCCCGCGGGTAGAAGCTCATCAGCCCGTAGAAGCCGGCCGTCAGCACCCCGGCCGCGATGAGCCAGAGCAGGATGCGGGTCTGCGTGTACCGGCCGCCCTGGAACCCCAGGCGGCACTCGAGGTCGTCGCGGTGCCAGGAAAGCGGCGCGGGGGCGTTGTCACTGGGTGTGTCTGTCATGATCCTCTTCCTGCCGTCGCCCGGCCGCGACCAGCGTCAGCAGCACCAGGCTGAACAGCCCGGCAAACAGCCGCGCCATCCAGAGCACCTCGAATCGCCCCGCCGCCGGGGCGGCATGCACCGCCAGCCCCAGCCGAACCATCGCCAGCAGCGCAATCCCGACGAGGGTGCCCGCGGCCCCGGCGAAGGCCCATCGCCCCCGCCCGGCCCGGATCGCGTCGGCGACGCCGAGCACCCCGGCCGCCGCCGCCAGACTGGCGACGCACCAGTTGAGCGCCGGCCAGCCGATCGGCAGATCGCCCGTGCGCCACCACGCCGGCAGCACCAGCCACACCAGCCCCGCCAGCGACAGCGACAGGCCGGCCAGCGCCGGCGCGCAGCCGGGCTCATCCGCCCCTTGCGGGCGCGGACGGGACCACTTCGCCAGCAGCCCGGCACTCAGCCCGGCCCAGACGCCGGCGACGATCCACGCCGCCGCGGCCGGCATGCGAAGCAGCCCACCGATCATGATCGGCAGCATCGCCAGGCCGGCGAGAGAAATCACCCCCCGCCGACGACCTGCGCCGGCGATCGTCACGGCCAGCATCACCACACCCGTCGCGGTCAGCGCCAGGCCCGTCACCAGCCGCCCCGCACCGCCCGGCGAGGCAGCGACGTCCCACCACCAGCCCAGCCCGCCGCCGGTTCGCGCGTCCGGCAGCAGCCCCGCCAGCAGCAGCACCGCGGCGATGCCGCCCGTCCACCAGGCAAGCGGCGCCCCGGCCGGGACCGACCGCTCGGGTGAAGCCGGCGCCTCGTCCTCGCCCGGCGTTTCCCGCCCGGCGGCGTCCGCCAGTTGATCGAGCTGGCTGAAGTCCGCCTCGTTCGCGTCCCGGGACTGGGAAGGAGGCACCTGGTGCGTGCCGGCCTCGCCGGCGAGTTCGGGGAAGCGCGACACCGGCGTCCAGCGCCGGCCGTCCTCCGAGAGCTCGTGCACCCGCGAGAGGGTCCGCTGCGCGCGCATCGACTTCAGCCGGGCGAGGCCGACCGGTCCCGTCACCCGGCCGCCGAGGCGGACGTAATATTTCCGCTCCTCAGCCGGGCGGTCGCTCACGGCAGTTGCCCTTCCATCACGAACACCGGCGTTCCCTCGGCTGCGCCGGGCAGCCGGGCCGCGTCGAGCTGAATCTGCCCGCCCCGGATCTCGCCGAGCGGCACCAGCTCGTCCGTTTCGCCTTCCGCGGTCGGCCGAAGGTGGTACAGCCCCGCCGCGCCGGGCAGCCGCTTCGTCGGCGCCAGCACCCGCCACTGGCGATCCGGACCTCGCACCAGCGCGCCCAGCCCGCGGTAACGGACCTCCAGCGCGTCGGCGAGTGCCGCTGCCTGCCGGCTGGCCGCGGTCTCCATCGCCGCGAGCCGGCTGTCGCTGACGATCTCGCCCAGGGCCTCGGCGATGCGCGCCCGCGCCCGCTCGAGGTCCGGCTGCTCGGGGTTCATCCACTCCAGGTCGTTCGCCTCGAGGTAGCGGATCGCCTCGGCGATGCGAGTCGCCTCCTGCTCGTATCCCGCGCCGTGGCGGGCCATCAGCGAGAACACCTCGCCCAGCAGCACCGCCTTGAGGATGGGGTCGAGCTCCTCGTGGTCGCGGATCATGCGCGCCACTTCGAGGCCGATCGTGTTCCAGTCGCTCGCCTCGAGGTGGCGCAGCCGGGCGGTGATCTGCTCGCTCAGCAGCATCTGCGGCGCCGGGCGGCGCTCCACGAGCTGTTCGTCCCTGCAGTAGCGCAGGTCCCGGCTGGTGCGGTCGGGGGTGAGGATCGCCTGGAAGAACACCCGCCCGCCGGTCTCCTGGAGGTTCAGCCGGGAGGGGACGTAGTAGACCAGTTCCCGCCGGTTGGTTTCGATGACCACCTGGTCGATCCGCGAGAGCAGGCCGCTGCCGAGCAGGTCGCGCAGCGACTTTTTCCAGGGCCCCTCGTTGGCGACCACCTGCGCCGCCTGCCGCTCGACCATCTGCAGCGTCCGCAGCGTCTCGGCGAACGGGCTCTGCGGGTGGTTCTTGAGGTAGACGGCGATCGCCTGCTGGCGAGGCTCGGTTTCACCGGCGAAAGGCTCGCGCGGGCCGTGCTCCTGCCACAGCTTCTCCCAGGCGGGGAGCGCCCGCCAGTGGTCCTGCTGCTCGAGCGCCTGCGTGAAGGCGATCGTCTTGGGCGAGTCGGGATACTCCCGCGTGAAGCCGCGCAGGGCGCGGACGTAGCTGTCCACCGTCGCCGCGCTCTGCCCGAGCTGCTCGAGGTCCCGCTGCTCGGCCAGCCACCGGCGGTGGTCGGCGAGCTGGCGGGCGAGCTGCTCGAGCCGGTGCTCGAGCGGGTCGAGATCGCCCCGCAGTTCCGGGCTGACCCGCGTCATCATGCGCAGGTTCGCCACCTCCCGCCGGGCCGTCTCGTGATGGCCGGCGAAGCGGGCGGGGTCGTTTTCCAGCATCTCCGTCGTCAGCCTGCCCACGTGCTGGACCGCCTCGCTCAGCCGCTGGCTGAAGCGCTGGTCGACCGCTCCCTGCCGCGTTCGGCGAAGCGCGGCGAGCTGGCTTTCCAGCTCCGCCATCCGGGCCCGCTCGCTGCCGACCCGGGCGGACGAGCGGGCGTCCGCGATCGCCTGCTCCACCTGCTCGAGCCGGGCGGTCACGGCCGCGTCCCCCGCCACCTGCGGGTCAGCGACCTCCGCTTCGAGCTTCGGGTCCGTCAACAGCCCCTCGGCCCGGGCGAACTGCTCCTGCCACGCACCGCGGCGCTGCTTCTCCGCCTCGAGCAGCGAGTCCAGCCGGCGCTTTTCGCGGAGCATCTCCGGCTCGTCGGCGAGCTCGGGCTCGCGGTCCATCATCCGCTGCCAGAAGTCGCGGGCCTCGGCGGCCTGCCCGGCGTCGATCAGCCCGGCCAGGGCGGTGTGCTGCTCCTGGACGTGCGCGTTGTGGATCGCCCCGTGCACGAGCGTGACGGTGCCCCATACCATGCCCGCGAGCACGAGCGAGCCGGTGCCCAGCAGCACGCCGCGCTTCCGCCGCCGCTGCCGAAGATGCCGCGCGACCTCCGCCCGGTAGCGCGACTCGAGATCCACCGGCAGGGCGATGCCGAACTGCTCCGCCGCCCGGTGCGACTCCTCGAGCGTCTTGAGCGGCACCTGCCCGTCGATGTCCCGCGCGAGCCGAAAGCAGGCCTGCCCGAACTGCTGCCGGCGCTGGCGGGACGCGCGCTCGCCCGCCAGCCACTGCCGCAGGGGCGCCAGCCGCTCGCGCCGCTCGGCGTCGACCTCCAGGGCGTTGTCCTCGACCAGCCGATCCCACTCGGCAAGCAAGCGGCTGGCTTCGTCGTAGTCCATCGCGGCGTAGGCGTCTTCGAGCGCCGGGCCGAGCTCGGCCAGCCGCTGCTCGGCGCGCGTGGCCTCGACCTGCCGCAGCCGCTGGCGCACGTGGCTGACGAGGTCCGGCGCCGGGGGAGCGACCCACCTGGTCTGCGTCAGCTCCTCGACCAGGTTGCGCAGCGCGCGGACGTCGTCCGCGCGCGAGACGGTGACGCTGGCGTTCAGAATCTCCTCCTGCCGGGCGCGCTCGTGGGCGAGCAGGTCGTCGCACCAGCCCGGGTGGTCCGGCTCGAGCGATACCAGCTTGCGCAGCGTCCATAGCCGCTGGGCCAGCGGCACGCCCGAGAGCACCTGCAGCCGCAGCCAGCGAAGATGGTGCTCGAGCTGGTTCTCCGCGGCGTACGCCTCGTTCAGCTCGGCCGCGGCCTGCTCGGAAGGCGGCTCGGGCACGGGAAACTGCCGCGCCTTGCAGAGGGCCTGCCACTGCTCGGGATACTGAAGCTCCAGCGACGCCACCAGCTCCAGCAGCCGGGGCGGCTCCTCCGCCAGGCGCAGCGCCTCGCTGCGCTGGCCCCGCCGAACGTGATCCACGCACAGATCGAGCCGGCTGACAGCGCGGCGGCACCACGCGGCGTACGCCTCGGCGAGCGACTTCAGCCGATCGCTCGAGATGGGCGCGCCGCTGAGATATTCATTAATGTCCGCAGCCACGTCGGCCGGCCCAGGCATCACAACCTCCACTCGCCTCTCGAGTTGCTACCGGTGCCCGGCACCCGAACCCCGGCCCGGCGTCCCCCGGTCATGAGCGATCCCCCGCCTCGGCCGACTGCGAGCGCAGCTCGATCGTCGCCAGCAGCGCATCCGTATCGTCCGCCTTCAGCCGAACCGACGCCTCGAACCTTGCCAGCCGCTCGAGACGCGCCTCGAGCTCGGCAATCCCGTTCTGGCCGTCCACCAGCTCCTCGAGCGACGCGGCCAGCCGCTCCACCCGTGCCGCGGCCGACTTCACCTGGTCGGGCGACCTTCGCTTTTCCATCGTCTTGTTCAGATCCGCCATGCTCTGGCGCAGAGCCGACTGCTCCTCACGCAGATCGCTCAGCAGCTCCCGCCGGGCCGCGATCTTCGCCCGCAGCTCGGCCGGGCCGCCCGCCAGCCAGCGCGTCTCGGCCTGGACCGCGCCGCCGGCGTAGCGAAGCTGCAGCTCCAGCCGGGTCCCGTGCCCCGCGAGCACCACCCGGTTCCACGCGGTCCGCTCTCCCTGCCAGCCGGCCGGGCAGTCCGCCACTTCGAGCATCATCGGCGGCAGCGACGCCCCCCCGGCATCCGCGGCCAGCACCGTCTGCCGACCGCCCACCGGAACCGACACCACCGCGGGCTCGCTGAACTGGACCAGCACCCGACGCCCGCCCAGCTCGCCGCGAATCGTCGCGTACCGCAGCCCCCGGCGAAGCTGCTGCTGATACTGGACATCACCCCCGTCCACCGGCTCCCACGACCAGCCCAGGTCCGCGGCCGACAGCGCCGCCACCGGCAGCGCGGCGCCGAGCGTCCCCTTGCCGGGCTGGCTCACCACCACCCGGCCCGCCTGCGGCTCAGCCTCGAAGTTCTCCCGCGCGAGCGGTCGGCCGAGCTGAAGCCGCACGTCCTCCAGCACCGCCCCCGCCAGCAGCGGCTCCCCGGCCGATTCGCCCGGCCGGGGCAGCGGGGGACGCTTCGCCCAGTACCGACCCTCCCCGAGCTGCCGGGCCCCAAGCCGATCGCTTGGCCGGTCCGCCTCCGGCTCGGCAGGCTCCGCCGTCTCGCCCGGCGAAGGGTCGGCTGGTTCCGCGGCCGTCGCGGCAGATTCAGGCTGAGCCTGCTGCCGCCGGGCCTCCTCGCGAACCAGGGCCGCCGCCTGCTCCCGGCGGAGCCGCTCCAGCTCGCGCCGCTGATCGTCCAGCCGGGCCTGGAGATCGAGCTTCTCGCCTCGCAGGGCCTCGAGCTGAGCCCGGCTCACCCGCAGCTTCTCGATCTGCGTTTCCAGATTCCGGTTTTCCTGCTCGGCCCGCTGCACCTGCGGGTCGGGGCCGGCCGGCGTCTCGGCGGCCTGCCAGCCCCACGGCATCAGCGAGCCCAGCAGCAAAGCCGGCACCGCCACGGCAATGGAGGTCAGCAGCAGCCGCCTGCCCCCGCCACTTGCCGGCGCCGCGGCCGGGGCGGGGCGAGGCGTGGCCCGGCGTACCGGCGTGGCGGGGGCCGGCTCGGGCTCGCTCGCGAGCGGAATGGTCGGCCGAGCGGTCTGCGCCCGCCCGGGAGCCGGGGCACCCCCGTCCGCGGCGGGCGGGGGCGCCGGAATGGGAATTCTTCTCCGGTGGAGCCGC
>JBKHFW010000035.1:0-30694 GCA_046540025.1 Phycisphaeraceae bacterium | reverse complement strand
GCCGCCGCGCCCGGCCGCCGCGGGTGCGGGCCGGGACGGAGCCGGCGCGGCGGCCGGGCGCGACGCGGCGAGCCAGGGCTGGATCAGCCCGGCCGGGATCTCGGGGCCCTGGCTGAGCACGCTCGCCCGCTCGCAGATGTTCTGAAGCTCGCGCACGTTGCCCGGCCAGTCGTAGCTTTCCAGCAGCCGCAGCGCCTCGTCGTCAAAGGCCCTGGGTTCGCGTCCCTCCCTCCGGGCGAGCTTGCTCAGGAAGTGCTCGGCCAGCAGCGGAATGTCGCCGGGACGCTCGCGCAGCGGCGGCAGGTGGATCGGCAGCACGTTCAGCCGGTAGTAGAGGTCCTGCCGAAACTCGCCCGCTGCGATGCTCTGCGTCAGATCGCGGTTGGTCGTGGCGATGATTCGCACGTCCACGTCCATGCTGGTGCTCGAACCGACGCGCTCGAACTGCCCCTCCTGCAGCACGCGGAGCAGCTTGGCCTGCAGTTCGGGGCTGATCTCGCTGATCTCGTCGAGCAGCAGCGTTCCGCCGTCGGCGAGCTCGAATCGGCCCTTGCGGAGCTGGTCCGCCCCGGTGAAGGCCCCCTTCTCGTGGCCGAACAGCTCGCTCTCGAGGAGGCTGCTGGACAGAGCGGCGCAGTTCAGGCAGAGCATGACCCGGTCTCGCCGGGGGCTCGCGGCGTGGATCGCCCGGGCGACGACCTCCTTGCCCGTGCCCGACTCGCCGGCGATGAGCACCCCGGCACTGGACGCGGCGATCTGCTCGATCTGCCCGCCGATCTGCCGCATGACGGGCGACTGCCCGATGAGCTGGTGCATTCGGCCCGCGTCGCCCGCTTCGCTTTTGAGGGCCGCGTTTTCCTGCACGAGCCGCCTATGCTCGACCGCCCGGCGGATGACCATGACGAGTTGATCGCCTTCGAAAGGCTTCTGGATGAAGTCGAACGCGCCGTCCTTCATCGCCCGCACGGCGTCGTTCACCGTGCCGTACGCCGTCATCAGCACGACCGGGAGCTGATCGTCCGCCTGACGCATGCGCGTCAGCAGCTCGAGGCCGTCCATCTCCGGCATCTTGAGGTCGGTGATCACCGCGGCCGGGCGGTGGCGGGCGAGCAGCCTGAGCGCCGCCTCCCCATCCCCCGCGGCGACGACGCCGAAGCCGGCCCGGCGGAGGATCGCCCCGACGCTGTCGCGCATCATCTGCTTGTCGTCTACGACCAGAACCTTCTCACTCATCCGATGATTTCCCCACTCGCGTTCTCGTCGGTTTCCACTTCCGGTTGCGCCGTCTCGCCCGCCGGCTCGCGGGGCAGGCTGAGCTGAAACACCGCCCCGCCCCGATCCGGGTCGTTGTGCACCACGATCGCCCCGCCGTGGGCGTCGACGATGCGGTGCACGATCGCCAGCCCCAACCCCGTCCCCGTGTCGCGGGTCGTGAAGAAGGGGTTGAAGATGCGGTCGACGTCCTCCTCGTCGATGCCGGGGCCGCTGTCGCGGACCTCCAGCGTGACGCTCTCGTCGCCCTCGCTCGCCGCGAAGGTGAGCGTGCGCTCGTCCCGCCCGGCCATGGCGTCCACGGCGTTGCGGACGAGGTTCAACATGGCCTGGTGCATCAGGTTCGAGTCGGCGCAAACTTCCAGCCCGTCCGCTTCGGCTCCGGGACGAACCACCGCCACCTCCGCCGCCTCGATCGCCGGCCGATGCTCCGCCAGCGCCCGCTCGAACAGTTCGCTGACCAGGACCGGCTGCGGCTGGGGCGACAGCTCGCGGGCGAAGCTGAGCACGTCGTTGACGATGCCGTTGAGCCCCCGCACTGCGGCGGCGATCTTCTTCGCCCCGTCCGTCGCGGCGTCCGCATCGAGCCGGTCGGGACCGAGGTCGTCGACGATCATCTCGGCGTAAAGCTGAATCGCGGCAAGGGGGTTGCGGATCTCGTGGGCGATGCCCGCCGCCATCTCGCCCAGCGCGGAAAGGCGCCTGGAGCGCTGGAGCTGGGCGTTGGTGCTCGCCAGCTCCTTGCGAAGCCGGAGCACCTCGCCCTTGAGCCGCTCGTGGCTCGCCTGGAGGTTTTCGGTGACGCGGTTGTAGGCGAGGATGATTTCCGCGAGGTCCTCGCGTGAGCCGTCCACCTCCACGGCGGCCGGGTTGTCGGTCGCACGGGCCATGAGACTATCCCTGGCGGTCGGTAAAACGCGGAGCCTGCTGCTTCGGCGCGGCCTGGTAGGCCGACACCGCCTGCCCGGCCGAGCTGACCTGGCTGAGCTGGCTCGACACCTGCTGCTTGGCGGCGGAGAGCTTCGCCCGGTCGCGGTCGTCCTGCTGCACGATGCTCTCGAGCAGCAACTCGACCTCGCCGAGCAGGCCGTTGATGCGATCCCGCTGATCGTCCGCGAGGGTGCCCGCCAGCTTCGGCCAGGCTTCGCGCAGCGGCGCGAGCTGCCGCGTCAGGCCGCCGAGCTGGTCCACCAGCGACTGCCGCTGGCTGAGCACACTCAGAAGCTGCTCGGTCTGGCCTTCCTCGATGAGGCCAGCCTGCTGATCGCTGAGCTGCTTGAGCTGAAGATAGAGGTCCCGCTGGCGGGAGAGCTTGTCGATAAGCCCCGCGGCATCGGGAAGCGGCTGATTGGCCGGTGATGTGTCGGTCATCCTTGACCCTCGCAAGTCTGACGCGGGTTCCGCCGCGCCCGCGGGGAGGCCTCCTGCCTCGCGCCGCGTGGTTCTCATGGATGTTATCGGCTGGTGGCGGTTTCGGAGTTGAACCTTTGCGCCCCCGAAGCGCAAAAACCGCGCCCCGCCCCGCGGCGGCGCCGGCCGATCACCGCGATGAATGGGAAAATCACCCCGCCTCGCCGGGGCCGTCGAAGAGCTCGGAGCTGGTCCAGCGGAGCCAGTCCTCCCAGTGCTGCCGGCTCATGGGGAGGGTCTGGTCGTCGAACGCGCTGTCGGGGATTTCCTTGAGCCGCTCGAGCGCCTGGCGGTTGGCGACCTTGGCCGGCTGGAACTCGCCCAGCTCGCAGTAGGCGTTGACCTTCTGGATCTGCGCCACCAGCGACGCCGGGTCGTCGCGCCACTGCTGGGCCGCCTCTTCGTAGAGGGTGATCGCCTCGTCGTAGTTCTCGAGGTCGTAGGCGCAGTCGGCGCGGTAGAAGTAGGCGTTTCGCAGGAACAGTTTCTCCAGGGAGGAGAGCTGCTCCTGGTCGCGCGCCTTGAGCTCCTCGACGACGCGGGTGTAGCCGGCCTGGGCCTGGTCCAGCCGATCGTCGCGCTCGTTCTGGATGTCCCGGCGATCCTGGAGCGACTGCGCCTGGGCGAGCTCCCCCTCGAGATGGGCCGCGCTCTGGCGGTACGCATCGGCGAGGCGGTAGCGCAGCACCGGGCCTTCGGGCGAGTCGCCGTAGCGGTCCACCGCCTCGCTGAGCCGCTCGATCGCCGGCGCCCAGCGAGCCGGGTCCTGCTCGGCCAGGCGGTAGTGCAGCGCGCCCAGCTCGATCAGCGCTTTGCGGTAGATGCTGCTGTCGGGCGTGATCGAGGGGTGGTCGGTGACGACGTTGGTCAGCACCCGCTCGGCCTTGCCGACCTCCTCGAGCCCCAGGTACGCCCGCGCCAGCGGCACGAGGCTGCGGTACGCCTCAGGCGTGTTGGGGTGATCGTCCATCACCTTGTTGAACTGGGTCGCCGCCACCTGGTACTGCCCGTCGGCAAGGTACGCCTCGCCCAGTCGGCGGACGGCCCGAAGCCAGAGCGGGTCCTTCTGCCGCGTGTCGATGAACTCGGCGTAGACGCCGATGGCCTTGTCCCAGCGCTCGGCGTGGTCGTAGCACAGCGCCGCCTGCCAGAGGCTTCGGCCATGCACGTCGTCCTCCATCGTCACCGTCCGGGCGTGACGGAGGTAGTAGTTCGCCGCCTGCGTGTAATGCGTCGCCGCCTGCTGGTTCGCCAGCCGACCGGCGGGAGGCGCGAGGTCCTCCCGGGCGCCCTCGGCGCGGCGCTGCTCGGCGATTTTCTCGTGAATCCGGGCGAAATCGAGCAGCAGCTTCTCGGGCAGCTCCGGCCGGTGCAGCGGGCGGACCAGGCTCAGGTAGTCCAGCGCCAGGTCGTACCGCTCCATCTCCGCCGCCCGCCGCTGGTGGGCGTGCACGGCGTCGGTCACGCGCTGGCGGCGCGGGTCCCAGTGCGGACTGTGGTCGACGAGCTGCTCCACCGCGAGGCGGAAGTGCTCGAGAGCCTGCTCGTGGCTCTCCATCCGGGACTCGCAGTCGCCCAGCCCGATCAGGGCATCGACGTACGCCGGCTCGGAGGGGAAGTCGCGCACCGCCCGGGAGAAGTAGCCCATTGCCTCCTCGAGGGCGGAGGCGTCCGAGCCCGCCAGCGCGATCTCGCCGAGCCCGACGAGAATCTCCGCCTGCTGCTCGGGCGAGGGCCCCTTCTGCTGAGCGAGCTCGTAGTAATGCCCCGCCTCGCCGAGGTCGCCGAGCTGCTGATACGCCCGGGCGAGCAGCACCAGCAGCGGCGTGACGTCCGGCTCCCCCGCGCCGCCCAGCCGGGGCAGTCGGCGGATCAGCAGTTCGTCGCGGGCGCCTTCCGGGTCGCCGGCGTCGAGCTTCATCTCTGCCCACACGCCGGCGAGCCAGATCCTCTGTCGGCGGCGCGCCTGGGGGTCGCTCTCCTGCCTGAGCTCGTCCTCGAACCGCGACAGCAGGGCCGTGAGCCGCTCGAGCCCGGCGGCGGGGCCAGCCTCGCGGTGACGCTCGATGAGCTGACGCAGCACCGCGAGCCGCTGACTCGCCGGCTCGTCTTCCAGCCGGCCCACCAGGTCCAGCGCCTCGTCCTCCCGGCCCAGCGTGACCAGCGCCTCGGCCCAGCGGCGCAGGGAGTCGCCCTCCAGCGTCCGGCCCAGATCCTCCGCCTGCTTGTAGCAGTCGGCGATCTGCTCATTCGCCTCCACCGCCGCGCCGCCCGGCCCGGGGCCGGTCTGCTGCGCCCGAAGCTGCTCGTAGTGCAGGTCGCCCCAGAGCTTCCAGAACTGCGCCTGCGCCGACCGGTCCGCCTGGAGAATGTGCTGCTGGAGGAACTCCAGCCGCTCGCGGGCGAGGTCGTACTCGTTGACCTCGAGATACTCGGCGACCTCGTCCATCGCCGCCGGGTAATCGTCTTCCTGCCTCTCGGGCAGCGCGAAGTAGGTGCCGATGACCAGCAGCCCCAGCCCCATCAGGAACACGGGAAGCTGCCACGCCTGCGACCAGTCCTGTCGCGCCGCGCGGGGCCGGCCTTCGAGATGTGCAGAACTGTCGCGCATGAGCCCTTCCGACTGTTGCCAGTCATCGGCCAGCCGCGCGCGCCGGCTGCAGAAAAACCGTCCCATAACGTCGGCAGCAGCCACCCTGAGATGGACGCCACGCGCACGAAAAAGCCCGGACGCCGAGGCATCCGGGCCTGGGGGATCTGTCGGGACGCGGGATCAGGCCTTCTCGGCGTCGGTCCGCTGCCTGGCCCGCCGGCGGAGCTCGGCCTCGATGAAGCCCTCGATCTCACCGTCGAGCACCCGCTGGGGATTGCCCACCTCGTGACTCGTGCGGTGGTCCTTCACGCGGTTGTCGTAGAGCACGTAGCTGCGGATCTGCGAGCCCCAGCCGCGGTCGACGCTGCCGCCGGTGGCGGCGGCCATCTCCGCCTCGCGCTTCTGCTCCTCGAGGTACTCGAGCTTGCCGCGGAGGATGTTCATCGCCTGCCGGCGGTTCTGCTCCTGCTTGCGCTCCACCGAGCAGACGACCATGATCGGCTCGCCCATCTCCGGCGTCTGGTAGACCAGCCGAACCGCGGAGGCGACCTTGTTCACGTTCTGTCCGCCGGGCCCCGACGAGCGGGCGAAGGCGGTGACGTCGAGGTGTTCCTCCTGGATCTCCACGCTGCCGGTCTCGGGAAACTCGGGCACCGCCTCGACGGTCGCGAACGACGTCTGCCGCTTGCCCTCAGCGTTGAACGGGCTGACGCGGGCGAGCCGGTGCGTGCCCCGCTCGGTCGAGAGATGGCCGAACGCGAACGGCCCCTCGATGTGCAGGGTCACCTCGCTGACGCCCGCCTCCGTGCCGTGGGTCTTGGAGACCTCCGACACCTTCCAGCCCATCTTCTCGCAGTAGTAGAGGTACATGCGCAGCAGCATCTCGGCCCAGTCGTCGGCCTCCGTGCCGCCGGCGCCGGACTGGATGGTCAGATAGCAGTTGCGCGCATCGTACTTGCCCGAAAGCAGCGCCACCGTCTCCAGCCGATCCAGCTCGCGCTCGAGCGCGTCGATCTGCTGATCGACTTCGAGGCGGGTGTCCTGGTCGTCGGCCTCCTCGGCCATCTCCCAGAGCACCTCGGCGTCCTCCAGCTTCTGGCTGAAGTTCTTCACCGGCTCGATCTGGGCCTTGGTCGTCTTCAGCTCGCCGACGACTTCGTTCGCCTTGTCCGGGTCGTTCCAGAAATCGGTCTGCCCCATTTGCTCTTCGAGCTCGGCCAGGCGGGCCTTCTTCTGATCGTAGTTAAAGAGAGTCGCGGATGCTTATCACCCGCGCCTTCATGTCCTCGAGGAGGTCGGCCACCCCCTCGTGCATGATTCTGGCGTTTTCTTCGTTCATGTCCTGCCGTTTCGAAGTTGAAATCCGCAATTGCGGGGCGGATCGCCCGCCCCGATCCGAAAAGCAGGCCCGGGAAGACCAGCTTCCCGAGCCTGAGAGTGGTGTGTCCAGCTTATATTACGACAACTGACCCAGGTATTGTTCGATCCGATCCAGGCCCTTGTCGATCTGCTCCATGCTCGTCGCGAAGCTCAGCCGAACGTGGCTGGGCGCGCCGAAGTCCTCGCCCGGCACGACGGCGACCTTGGCGTTCTCGAGAAGCGAGGCCGCGAAGTCGCCGGCGGACTCGATCGTCTTGCCGGCCGGGTCCTTCTTGCCAAACGCAGCGCCCGAGATGTCCGGGAAGACGTAGAACGCCCCGGTCGGCTTGGGGCAGCGGACGCCGGCGATTTTGCTCAGGCGGGCGTGGATGTGCTCGCCGCGCTTCTCGAACTGCTGCCGCATCGCCTCGACCGGCTCCTGGTCGCCCTGGAGGGCGGCGGGGATCGCGGCGTAGTTGAAGCTGGTGATGCAGGAGGTCATCTGCCCCTGCATCGAGCCCATCGCCTTGATCAGCGCGGCGGGGCCGATCGTGAAACCGATCCGCCAGCCGGTCATGGCGTAGGTCTTGCTCAGGCAGTTGAAGGTCACCACGCGGTCGGCGATGTCCTCGCGCAGGGAGGCGAAGCTCGCCGCCTCGACGCCGCCGTAGGTGAGCCGCTCGTAGATCTCGTCGGAGAAGACGATCAGGTTCGGGTGCCTGGCGACCACGTCGGCGAGCGCCGTGAGCTCGTCCTTCGTGTAGCAGGTGCCCGTGGGGTTGCTCGGGCTGTTGAGCACGAGCACCTTGCTCTTGTCGCTGATGGCGCTTTCGAGCTGCTCGGGGGTGATCTTGAATTCGTTGTCGACGGTCGCCTCGATCGCCTTGACGGTCGCGCCGGCGAGCTTGGCCTGCTCGGGGTAGCTCACCCAGTAGGGCGCGGGCAGGAGCACCTCGTCGCCCTCGTCGATCAGGGCCATGAACGCGAGGTAGAGCGCGTGCTTCCCGCCGGCGGAGATGAGCACGTTCTCCATGGCGAAGTCGTAGCCGAAACGGTCGTTCATATACTGCGCGACCGATTTGCGTGCCTCGGGCGTGCCGGGCACGGGCTGATATTTGGTGGTGCCGGCGTCGAGCGACTGCTTGGCGGCGTCCTTGATGTGCTGGGGCGTGTCGAAATCGGGCTCACCGGCACCGAATCCGACCACGTCGATGCCCTCAGCCTTCATCGCCTTGCTGCGGCTGGTGACGGCGAGGGTGCTGCTGGGCTTGATGGCCCGTACGCGCTGGGATAGCTCCATGGGGAAGTCCTCCTTCTCCGTGTTGGCCCAGCAGCCTAACCGCCCGCCCCCGCCGCGGCAATGCCCTTGCCCGCTTTTTGCCCGCGCAACGCCCGGCAACCCGCCCTTTGCCCCGCCTCGCGGAAACGGGTAGAACGGTCACGGAACTGCCCATCTCAGCCAGGGACCCAGACCATGAACGAAGTTCGACTCGGCGTGATCGGTTGCGGCGGCATGGCGCGGAGCCACATGGGCTACTTCGACCAGGTCCCCGGCCTGCGCTTCACCGCCGCCGCCGACGTGGCCGAAACCTGCGTCCAACCCGTCGGCGAGCAGTTCGGCGTGAACACCTTCCCGGACGGCCACGCCCTGATCCGCTCGGGCGAGGTCGACGCCGTGCTCATCGTCACCCCCCACCGCACACACGTCGAGTACGCCGTCGCCGCGTTCGAAGCGGGCCTGCACGTGCTCACCGAGAAGCCGGCCGCAGTGACCGCCAAAGACGCCCAGCGGATGAACGACGCCGCCGACGCCCACCCCGAGCTGGTCTTCGCCATCATGCTCAACCAGCGCACCAGCCCGACCTGGCGGAAGGTCAGGCAGTTCATCGATGAAGACCGGGTCGGCAAGATCGTCCGCGTGAGCTGGATCATGACCGACTGGTTCCGCACGCAGGCCTACTTCGACTCGGGCACCTGGCGGGCGACCTGGCAGGGCGAAGGCGGCGGCGTGCTGCTCAACCAGGCGCCGCACAACATCGACATCCTCCAGTGGCTCGTCGGCATGCCCTGCCGGGTCACCGCGATGGCCGGCGTGGGCAAGTATCACCACATCGAGGTCGAGGACGAGGTCACCGCCATGCTCGAGTACCCCTCCGGCGCGACCGGCGTGTTCGTCACCTCCACCGGCGAGGCCCCGGGCACCAACCGCCTGGAAATCGTGGGCGACAAGGCCACCGTCGTCGCCACGCCCGGCCACGTCGAGATGCGCGAGAACAGCATCCCCACCAGCGAATTCCGCGAAACCGACCCGAGCATGTGGGGCAAGCCGGCCGTGACGCACTACGACATCACCCCCGGCGAAAAGGACCCGGGCCACCGCGGCATCACCGAAAACTTCATCGCCGCCATCCTCCGCGGCGAAAAGCTCATCGCCGACGGCCGGGAGGGCATCCGCAGCCTCGAACTCGCCAACGCGATGCTGATGAGCGGCCTGAAAGGCCAGCCCGTCGAGTTGCCCATGGACCGCGACGCCTACGCCGCGATGATCGACGAGCTCGCGGCGAACTCGACGTTCCACAAGGCCGCCCCGCCGGACGTGGACCGGGCGACATGAGCGCGTCGTTCCAGGTCGCCCGGACCGGGAAAGCTCCCGGGCTTGCGGAATATCAGCCGCCGCTATAATCGTTCCGAACACGAACCAGTCAGCAAAGTCAGCACAGAGGGGGCCCACATGGCCAGCCAGCCCGAAAAGCAGCGGATCTACGACGGCAACACGGACGAGCTGATGGTGGCGAGCGCCGCCAGCGAAAAGCTCACCCTCGTCCCCGACGCGATGCCCAGCGCCGAGCCCGACCGCACGCGGCGGATCCGGGTGATGTGGGGCCAGCACCTGCTCGACGACCTGCTGGCCGGGCGGTACCGCTCGCTGGTGTGCGCGGTCAACGCCGAGGACAACAGCCACGGCATCATCAACCAGCTCGCCGACATGCTCCCCACCAGCCAGTGGGACAATGCGACGATCACCGACTGGGCCCGGCGGTTCGTCCCGCGCCAGGAAGTGACCGTCATCAAGTACGACATGGACGCCGTGGAGGTCCTCGCCCTCTTGCGTCCGGCTCAGCAGGACCACCTGCGCCTCGACGACCTGGCGCTGGGGTTCCAGATCGTCACCGAGATGGTCTCCCGGCGGACCAACCGCCAGCCCATCGCCTCGGTCTCCTTCCTCGGCGCCCACGCCAACCGGCTGGTGGACGAGCAGGACGAGGAGCCGAGCTTCGAAACCGTCCTGCGGACGATGTGGGAATCCGGCTTCGGCGGCGACGTCTACCCCGCTCCCTGGATGTGGGAGTCGGCCCCCACGGCGGTCTTCGCCCGCTACCCCTTCCCGGGGTCGGTCGCAGCGATGCGTGAGGGCGGCTACTGAGCCCGCCGGCGGTCCGCTGACAAGCCTTGTTTCCCGACTCGCCCCGCTTTTTTTCGTGCGCGCATGCCGCCGCAGCGACCGTGAGCGGGCGCTGGCACCCGCCGTGGCGACTATTTAGGGGTCCCCCCTACCCAACGAGGGGGGAGATGGCTTATAATGCAGCGGTACCGATTCCGGTAGCCCAGACCGGCCAGACCCGCAACCCGAGTGCGTGACTATGCCCGCTAAGGATCTTCGTTCCATCGCGAGTCGCAGCCCGTACCCGCTCGAGGCGTTCCTCTTCGTGCAGCGGGGGCTCGATTACACCGTCCGCCAGGCCCATGGTGAGCCGGAGGAGGTCGAAGCCGAGAACGAGGATCGGCACGTCGACGGCCGACAGCTCTGTCAGGGGCTGCGCGATTTCGCCGTCCGGGAATACGGCCTGCTCGCCCGCACCGTGCTTCGCCGCTGGCGGATCCAGAGCAGCGAGGACTTCGGCCGAATCGTCTTCCTGATGGTCGACGCCGGTTTCATGCACAAGACCAGCGACGACACCCTCGAAGACTTCATGGGCATCTACGACATCGACACCGCCTTCTCGCCGCAGCTGAGCCTGACGGAAAACGCCTGATCCGCGTGCCCGCCAGGGGCGCCGGGGACAGGCCGAAACGGGCGGCAGGAGGGGCGACCGACCCATGCAGCAGAGTTCGACTCCCGTCTGGCAGCAGCGCTGGTTTCAGTGGGCCCTGGGGACGCTGGTCGTCCTCGCACTGGTCGGCCTGATCGCCCCACCCATCCTGGCCCTGCTCTACGCGACTCGCTCCGTCATCGTGCCCGTGCTCATCGGCGTCGGCCTGGCCTACGCGGCCAACCCGCTGGTCCGCCTGGCGCATGAGCGGCTGCGCGTGCCCCGGCCGGCCTCGGCGGTGCTGATCATCGTCATCCTGACGCTGATCCTCTCCGGCCTCGGGCTCTACGTCGTGCCCCGGCTCGCCGGCCAGCTCAACGGCTTCTACCACAACCTGCCCAGCTACGTCGACACCGCGGCGAGCTACTTCGAGTTCGACCTGCCCGATGCGGTCGACGACTGGATCGAAAGCTCCCGCCAGGGCGCCGGCGACGAGGCCGGCGAGGGCGCCACGCCCGCCGCCGGGACCGCGGCGTCGTCCAGCGATCAGCCCGCCGCCCCCGCGAATGCTGCCCGGGAGCCGGGCACCTCGAACGTCGGCGACGCTCCCATCACCGAAAACCTGATCAGCGAGGCCACCGAGACGGTGGACTGGCAGACCCTGGGCGTCATGCTCGCCGAGACCTTCGACCTCGGGCTCGGCGTCATCGGCTCGGCGATCAGCTTCACGACCTACCTGGGACTCGCCGCGGTGGTGGTCTGCTTCGTCTTCGTCTTCTTCGTCTGGAAGTTCGACGAGGTGCTCCGCTGGTTCGTCCCTTTCATTCCCACCGACCACCGCGGCCGGACGCTGGATCTGCTGGGCAAAATGGACCGCTCGGTCGCCGCCTTCATCCGCGGCCGGGTGATCCAGGCGTGCGCGCTCGCCGTCGTGCTCAGCTTCGGCTGGTGGCTCGCCGGCGTGCCCTACTGGCTGCTCTTGGGCGTGGCGGGCGGCCTGCTCAACCTCATCCCCTACGCCGCGGTCGTGAGCTGGCCGCTGGCGGTGCTGCTCGCCTGGCTGGAAGCGACCGGCGGGGCGGGCTCCGGCTTCGCCTGGCAGGCGATCGTCTGGCCCACCGCGGTCTATATGGGCGGGCAGCTTCTCGACGGCTGGGTCGTCGAACCGCTCGTGCAGGGCAAGGCGACGAACCTCGACCCGCTCACCGTGCTGCTGGCGGTGCTGATCGGCGGCGCGCTCGCCGGCCTGCTCGGGCTCATGCTGGCGATCCCCGTCACGGCGTGCGCGAAGATCCTCGCCCAGGAAGAGCTGCTGCCCCGCCTCCGCCGCTGGGCCGAGCGTCGCCCCGGTTCGGGAAAGTCCCCTTCCGCCCCCCCGGCCCCGGCGCCGGCCTCCGAGGCGTCCGGCCGATAACGCTGGCGGGCCGCCGCCGCACGAGGCGGGTACAATAGCGCAACCCGTCACCGCCTCGACCTCCACCCGGGACAGGAGGCTCGCCATGGCCCGTCTTTTCACGATTCTGCTGGCCGTGCTGATCGGTGCCGGCGCCCCGGCCGCCGCCCAGCCCGATTCGCCCGATCTGCCCCGAACGTCCGATCGCCCCGGCCTGAGTCGGCGGATCAACGTCCGCTATGACCAGCTCTCTCTCCACCAGGCCCTCGAAGACTGGGCCCAGCGGGCCGGCGTGCCGCTGATGGTCAAGTGGAGCGAGTTCGAGCTAGCGGGACTCACCCCGGACCAGACGGTGACGCTCGATCTCGAGCGCATCCCGGCCGGGCAGGTGCTGGCGCTGATGTTCCGCCAGGCCGCGCCGCAGGCCGACCTGATCATCGAACCGACGCCGTGGTACATCCAGGTTCTCACCCGCGAGCAGGCCAACCGCCGCCCCGTCGTGCGCGTCTACGACGTGGCCGACCTGATCATGGCCATCCCCGCCTTCGAGGACGCGCCGGAGATGTCGCTCAGCAGCGGCGGCGGCGATGGCGGCAGCGCTCTGGGCGACTTCGGCCGGGACGACGAGCGAGGCGAAGCCCGCCTCACCCGCCAGGAGCGCGGCGAACGGCTCGCCCAACTCATTCGCGACACGATCGAGCCCGACCTCTGGATCGCCCAAGGCGGGCAGCACGCCTCGATCCGCTACTTCCGTGGCCGACTCGTCGTGCGAGCCCCGCGCTACGTCCAGCAGCAGATCGGCCCGCCCCGCCGCGACCCGTCGCGCCCCCTGCTCGGCGCGGGCCAGCCCCGACCGCCGAGCCCCGCGCGGCCGCCGGCATCCGGCCCCGCCCCGCGTCCCGAAAACGCCGGGCGCGGGGGTGATGAAAACAGTTGACAGGGGGGGCTCGCCCTCTATGATGAGCCCTTGTCGCACTGCCGATGCGGGTGTAGCTCAATGGTAGAGCGCTGGCTTCCCAAGCCAGTGATGCGGGTTCGATTCCCGTCACCCGCTTTGACCCGAAACCCAACCGAGACATCAGTCAAGAAAGCCCGGCTCAATCGGCCGGGCTTTTTTTCTGGCTGCCGTTCCGCCGATCAGCAGGCGCATGACCTGATCATCCGCCGACACGCCAGCCCGGGCACCTTTCGATGACGAGGTCCCGCCCCGCGCGTTCCGCCCTCCCCTCGCGAGCCCGCCGGTGTGCGGTGCCCCCCGCCGCTTGCGTCGCGGATCGGCGCATCAGGCGGATGCACGCTCTTCGGCTCAGAGCCCGCCGAGGTTGAAGTAGTTGTACCCCACGCCGGGGAGCTGCTGGTTGACGTAGTAGAACGGGTGCTCGTAGCGCTGCTTCGCTTCGTCGCTGTCGATGGCGTTCCTGGCGCGCCAGATCTGCACCTTGCTGCCGCCATGCTCGTAGGTCAGCAGCTGTTCGCCGGGCAGATCGCAGAACTTCGAGGCGATCGCCACGACCGGGCCGACCTGGCCGATCTCCCTGCCCTCAGCGTCGAGGACCGTGCCGTCGCCCTCAAAGTAGCCCCTGACGAGTTCATGGTAGCCGTCGCCATCGAGGTCGACGGGAATGGTCGTATACAGGTCGAAGCCGGGCTGGAGGCGCTTGCCGGTGAAGGCGTCCCAGGCGAACTCCTCATCGACCGAGCGCGACTCGCCGTACTGAGTTCGGCTCTTGCCGCCGAGGCGGATGGTGAATACGGTCGGGTTCGCGCCGCCCCCGAGGTGCGCGGCCCAGCCGGTGTCCATGTGGCCTTCTTCCACGGCGGTCCAGGCGACCTCGCCGCCGGGCTCTGCCATGACGACGCGGGGCGAGCCGTCCCACTCGCGGGCGGAGAAGTGCCACCACTCGCCGGTCTCGCGGTCGAGCACGGGCTGGGCGACGTCGGAATGGCCCGACCAGTCCTTCTTCCCGGCGTGCATGACGGATTCGCCCGTGTCGAACGAGACATAGCGCTCGCCCCAGGCGAGGGCGTCGACGCCGTCATCATCGTGATCCACCACGGCCGTCATGTGGCTGCCCATGGGGAGCTTGTCGCTTTTCGGGGCGAACTCGGCTTCCCAGCGGACGGACATGTCGCCGTTGTAGGCGGTGAGGCGGACCGGGCCGTAGGTGCCGTTGGCGGTGATGAGCACGGGCTCGCCGTCCACGTAGCCGCCGACGATGAAGTGGCGGTACATGAAGGACATGCGCTGATCCATCTTCGGGCGTGGCCAGGTCCACTCGCCGGTCTTTTCGCCGGTCATCGGGTCGATGCGCCAGAGGCGGTAAGTCCACCAGCGCAGCGGATGCTCTTCGTCCTCATTGCCGACGAGGTAGATCTCATCCGCGCCGTCCTGATCCATGTCGAAGGCGAAGATGGGCGAGAACCAGATGCCGGGCACCATGCCGGGGCCGAGATCCTTCCTGAAGACGACCTCGCCCGCGGTGTCGAAGACGATGAGCTTGAGCGTGTCCTTGGGGAAGAAAAACTGCGCGACCCAGGGATCGATCTCGCGGTCGCCGGCGTAGATCGCGGCGACGGCGCGGCGGCCGTCGGGCAGGCGGACCGGACAGGCGCGGAACTGGCCGACCTCCTGGCCGAGATCGACCTCCGCCAGCACGGCCAGGTCGAGCGGCTCCCGCTGCCCCGGTTCCTGCCCGAACGCGGGCGTCAGCAGGGTCAGGGTGGCGAGAAGAACGATGGCAAAAGAGCTTCGCATAGGTCTCTGTTTTCCTCAGTCGTCCCGGTGCTGTCAAGAAGCGGGCATCGGTCGGCCGACTCGCCGCCGAATGATCGGGGCCAGCCAGCTCATTCTTCCACGACCGGGAACATCGACACGCGGAACTTCGTGCAGCCGTAGGGGACGAGTTCAATCGTCGCCGGCCTGCCGGACGTGACCGGCTGCTCGGGCAGGCGGATCTGTGCGTTTTTGTAGCCCTTGTTGGTGTGCTCGATGCCCCAGTCCGTCGCGGTGGCGGGAAGCGTCACCCGCAGCGGGGCGTGGTAGGGCCAGTTCCATCGGCCGGGCAGCGAGGCGCGTTCGACCGTGGCATCCTCGAGGTCGCCCGGGTCGATCGCGACCTCCCACTGCACGCGATTCGCCAGGCTCTCGTTGTTCGTCTTCTCCGGGATGGGCAGCGCCAGCAGCAGCGGGCCGTAGTAGACGCTGGCGTAGGGGCCGTACTGCTTGAAGTCGAGCGACTGGATCGCCTTACGGGCCGCTTCGTTCTTCGCGATGTCGAAGTCGGTGCCCTCGGCCGCCTCGCTGCCGTCGCGGCGCGGCGTCGCGTTGCGCTCGTGGCCGGTCTCGGCCCGCAGCGTCATCGGCAGCGTCAGGGTGACCACGTCGCCGGGTTGCCAGGTGCGGTCGATGCGGGCATACCCCTGCTCGTTCGCCGTCGCGGAGACGGGCTCGCCGTTGACGGCGAGCGAGGGGCTCTCGCACCATCCCGGGATGCGGAAAAGCAGCGGGAACTTCGCCGGCCGGTCCGGGGCGACCGTCAGCTCGAGCGTGTCGCTGAAGGGGTATTCGGTGTCGCTTTTCAGGTTGACGCGGACCTTGTCCGGGCCGGCGAGGGCGTCGACTTCGCAGGGCCCGTAGGCGGTCCAGGCGAGGCCGCCCTCGGGCGTGGCCATCCACATGTGCATGATGTAGTTGGGCAACACCCGGGTGAGGTTGGTCGTGCAGCAGTACGGCGACTTGACCTGCTCGTAGTCAAACCAGTGATCGGCACCGAGGTAGTCGCCGTCGATGCGGTTGGCGGACTGGAAGTAGACGTGCTCGCCGAAGTCGCGGGAGACCATGGACGGCGCGGCGTTGAAGAACAGCCGCTCGATGCGGTCGCCGTGGAGGCGATCGCCGTCGACGCGGGTCAGCCAGACGTGCGACCAGAGATAGTCGGCCACGTTACAGGTTTCCGCCCCGCTGAACGCGCCGGTGCCGCGCATGTGCTCGTCGGAGTCGAGCACGCCGTGCGGCTGCATGTAGAGCGTTTCGACCCACTCGTAGCGGGCGAGCGCGGCGTCGCGGAAGATGGGCTCGCCCGTGTGAAGGAAGAAGACCGCCGGCATCTTGCTCTCTTCGTTGAACGAGACGCCGTGGTCGGGCTTGATCCGGAAGTCGGCCCACGCGTCGGCGGCGTCGCGGAAGCTGTCGAGCGTGAAGGTGCCCAGGGCCTCGCTGCGCAGGTGGTCGGCTCCGCCGAGCTCCCAGGCCTCGAGCATCGTCTCGTTGTTGATGCCCAGGCGATTGACGCTGCTGGTGGAGAAGCGGAAGTCTTTGTAGCCGGTCTCGATCGCCTTGAGCACCTCGGGCTTGCCCGTGCCGGCGTGGTAGGCGGTCATCGCCCGGCCGAGCACGGCGTTGCCCCAGACGGAGAAAGCGGGATGGCTCGGCTGCGGATATCCCTCCCGGTCCAGCCACCAGAGAAAGCCGTTGCCGCGCGAGGTGTCGTCGAGGATGACGTCGAGCTGGTCGGTCACCTTTTCGATCAGCTTCTCGTCGCGGAGGACGAATCCGAGACGCAGCGTGCCGTCGAGGTAGTAGGCCGACTGCTCGGTCTGCCACGCCTGGCCGCCGTCCAGGCGGGGACGCTGGTCCGACCAGGCGTATTGCTCCTCGCCCGACCAGCCCTTGAGGGCGACGTCGGCCCACTTGTCGGGGACGATCTGCTCGAGCCGGCCGCCCAGCCCGTCGCGGCTGGTCTCGGCCCAGTCACGCAGCCAGCCGCGCGGCGTGACCTGCCCGGGACGGAGCGGGACGAACGCCGGCTCCTGCGCCGGCTGGTTCGGCCGGGTGTGATCGAGAATCGGTTCGAAGGCGGACACCAGGCTCGCCGGGGCGAGCGCCACGGCCGCCGCGAGGGCGGCGGTCACGGAAAACGACTGCATGAAGAACCTCTCTGGAACAGAATCGGAGGCGGATTCGCTCAGCCGGTGCCGCCGGCGAAAGCGAGATAAATCAGGATGACGAGAACGACCAGCGTGCCGCCGGCCCACTTCGTGCCCCGCCAGGGGGTGAGTTCGACGTCGCCCGAGTAGCGCTGCTCCCACGGCTCGTCCAGCGGAGCGGCCGCGGTGATGCCGAGCATGAGCAGCACGAGGAAGGCGAAGACGCCGCCGATGAAGTGGTACTCGTGGATGTAGTCCGGCGCGAGGTAGAGCCAGGCGGCCTGCCCGTCCACGGTCGCGCTGCCCACGGGCAGGAAGTAGCCCAGGGCGATCAGCACCAGCCCGAGGATCAGCGCCAGATTCGCCGCGATCGCGGGCGTGCGCCGGCTGAGCATGCCGACGACCACGACGGCGAGGATGGGGATGAAGTACATCGCGTTCATCTTCTGGAGATAGCCGAAGATGCTCTCGGTCTGCGCAAGCCAGGGCGCGATGCACATGGCGACGATGGCGATGATCCAGCCGACGATCTTGCCCGAGTTCACGAGCTGGCGGTCGTCCGCCTCGCGGTTGATGAACTGGCCGTACACGCCGTAGCTGAAGATCGTGGTCGTGCTGTTGAGCGCCGAGTTGAAGGAGCTGAGCACAGCCCCGACCAGGACGGCGGCGAAGAAGCCAACGAGCCCTGCCGGCAGCACGTCGTTGACGAGCTGGCCGTAGGCGAGGTCGGCCTTCATGCCCTCGTCGCCGGCGTAGAGCTGGTAGGCGATGATGCCGGGCAGGACGAGGAAGAGCGGGCCCAGGAGCTTGAGTGCGCCGGTCAGGAGGACGCCCTTCTGGCCTTCCTGAAGCGAGCGGGCGCCGAAGGTTCGCTGGATGATCTGCTGGTTGGTGCACCAGTAGAACAGGTGCAGCAGGATGATGCCGGTGAAGATGGTCGGCCAGGGGACGGAGCTCTCCGGCCCGCCGAGCGAATCGAGCCGCTCGGGCTGGGATTCCTGGATGATGCGCAGGCCCTCCATCATGCCGCCGCCGTCGCCCTGCCGATTGGCGATGGCGATGAGGCCGAACGCGGGGATCATGAGCCCTCCGATGAGCAGGCCGGCGCCGTTGATCGTGTCGGAGATAGCGACCGTGCGCAGGCCGCCGAAGAGGGCGTAGCACGAGCCGATCAGGCCGATGAACCAGACGCTGATCCAGAGCACGGCCGTCTGGGTCGCCATCTCGATGCCGAGGAAGCTGACGCTCTCGCCGGTGAAGCCGAGCAGGCCGGCGACGTCGAGGATGCCGCTGAGCCCGGCTGCCCCGGTGTAGAGGATGATCGGCAGGAGGATGACCGCGTAGGCGATGAGGAAAATGACGTCCGTGATCGTCCGCGTCCGCCCGTCGTAGCGCTCGCTGAGATACTGCGGCAGCGTGGCGATGCCGCTCTTGAGGAAGCGAGGCAGGAAGAACAGCGCCATCGCCACCAGCGCGATCACCGCCACCACCTCCCAGACCATGACCGCCAGGCCGTCGTTGTAGGCCGCGCCGTTGAGCCCGACCATCTGCTCGGTCGAAAGGTTGGTCAGCAGCAGCGACCCCGCGATGACCGGAAACGTGAGCTTGCGCCCGGCGAGGAAATAGCCGGTGCCGGTGGCGTGATCCTCTTTCCGGGTCAGCAGCCAGGAAAGCAGGGCGACCAGAGCGGTGAAGAGAACGAACGTCGAGAGGGTCAGCATGTGGGTCCATTCCCAAAGAGAAACAGATGGTTCCCGCGGCCCCTGCCCGAGGCAAACCCGGCGTCCGCCTGCTCGGACGCCGGGAACGGGAAGGTCTCTCAATATACGGGATTGCCCCGTGCGGGCCAAGGGGATTGCGCAGGCCGTCCCAGGAAGCATGGGGACGGTGATGCATCTGGCCGCAGCGAAGGCCAGGCGCGGCGGGGCCAGTTGCTTCAGACGCTGCTCCAGCAGGCGGCGGTGGCCGATCGGCTGCGGGCCGATGGAGAGCGACTGCAAGCAGTTGGGCCTGCGGCTGAAGGGGCGTGGCATGCGTTGGAATGAGAGCAGCGTGAGCCCGATGGCGACGCTGGTGACCCACTGGTCGCCGCCGACGACAGGCGCGGCCCATGCAGCATGAATGCCACCTTTGCCACTGTTTTGGCGGCCGCCCCGGGAGTGCTGACACAGGGCCGTCACTGGGGGCGGGTAGAGTCTGCCTCGCCCTCGCGGGACCGCCGCGGGGGCGTGAGAAGGCACGGGCTCTTTCGGGGACGCCCCGGCGGCATCGGAGGGGGTTGCTGCCGGGGCTTTTTTTCGCCGCCGCGACGGAGGCCGGGGTTGAACCGCTACGGGTTTTCCGGCATGATGCAACTTCGTTTTCCAGCGAGCTTTGCCACGACCGCCCAACGCGGAGCAGTTGCTGCCGCGGCCCCCGGCGTCCGGCCCGCTTGACGGAGATTCCGAAATGCGCACCCGCATGGTCGGCTGGTTGACCCTGGCGGCCCTTGTCCTCCTCGGCTCGGGCTGCGTCGAGACGCGCATCGTCCGCGACGGCTGGGCCGACTGGTACGACCTCGCCGACCAGGACCAGTCGGAGCAGAAGCGCTCCGTCGATGCGGCCCTGCCCGCGGCGAGCGAGCAGATGTGGGCGATCCACCTCGCCAGCTTCGACGGCAAGGACCGCGGCGAAAAAGCCACCACCTTCGTCCGCCGACTGCGTGAGGAGTGCGGTGCCGACGGCTGGGTGCGCGAGATCGGCGAAGAGGTTCACGTCTACCGCGGCCCGTTCATGCAGCGGCGAAGCGACACCGCCCGCGCCGCCCTGCGCGAGACGCGGTCGCTGAGTGTTCCCGGGTTCGGCCGACTGCGCGATGCGGAAATGACCGCCGTCCCCGACACGGAAACCGAAGCCGAGAGCCCCTGGGACCTGAGCAACTACCACAACCTCTACACCCTGCAGATCGGCTTCTACGACGACAACTACCAGGGCTCGCGCTGGAAGGCGGCCGAGGAGGCCGTGCGCGTGCTGCGTGAGGAGGGGCACGAGGCCTACTTCTATCACGGGCCCGTCCGCTCCATGGTCACGATCGGACTGTTCGACTACGACGAGTCCCACGACCCGCAGCCGGCCCCCTACGACCCGCAGGTGAGGATCGACGGCCCGTCCGAGACGATCCGCCAGCTCCAGGAAGAGTTCCCCTACAACCTTGCCAACGGACGAACGATGATCCAGAAGAAAAACGGCAAGGTGCTCGGCAAGGTGCCCAGCGCCCTTGCCCGCGTGCCGTAGGGTGGCGGCCGGTTCCGATTGCCTCCCCGGGGCACCGCATTGGCATGCGTTGCTGGAATGTCCCGGGACCACGCTCCGACAGCACTGCCTGGAAAGGCGGCACCCTGCTGCGTTGCCGAAGGCCCGCCGAATCGCCCTACTCCGCCGGCTCGGCCGAGGGGGTCAGGTGCTCGTTCATCGCCCGGACCAGCTCGGCCTTCACCTCGTCCATGCCCGGGCAGCTCGCGTTGAGCAGCTTCTCCAGGCTCGTCACCGGTCGGCCGGCGAGGCCGCAGGGGATGATCGTCGCGAAATGGGCAAGGTCGGTCGTCACGTTCAGCGCCAGGCCGTGCATGGTCGTGTTCTTGCGCACGCGCACGCCCATGGCGCACACCTTGGCGAGTTCGGTCCCGCCCGGGGCCGATTTCTGCTCCACCCAGACGCCGGTCGCGCCGGGGTCGCGCTGTCCCTCGACGCCGAAGCGGGCGAGCGTGTCGATGACGACCTGCTCGAGGGCGCGCATGTACCGCCCGAGGTTGAAGCCGAGGGGGCTCATCTGCACGATCGGGTAGGCCACGAGCTGCCCCGGGCCGTGATAGGTGATGTCTCCGCCGCGGTCGGTCTCGTGCACCTCGATGCCCATGCGGGCGAGGCGGTCTTTGGAGGCGACGATGTGCTGCCCGGCCGAGCGGCGCTGGCTGACGGTGATGACCGGCTCGTGCTCGACCAGCAGCAGCGTGGGCGGGGCCTCGCCATCGACGACGGCCTGGTTGAGCTCTTTCTGCAGCTCGAACGCCGGGCCGTAGCGCATTCGGCCGAGATCGCGGAGGGCGAGCTCCTGCGGGGCGGCCGGGGTGAGATTGTCGGCGGGTTTTTCGGTCATGGCGGGAAGATCCTATCATAGCGGCCTGGCTTTCCGAGTTCCCACCCGCTGGAGATCGCCCCTTGCCCGAAGTTCATCCCACCGCCATCGTCAGTTCCGAAGCCGAGCTCGCCGAGGGCGTGGTCATCGGCCCATGGTGCACCGTGTCCGGCAAGGTCCGCATCGGCCCGGGCACGAAGCTGATCGCCCAGGTGCACCTGCAGGGCCCGCTGGAGATCGGCCGGAGCAACACGCTCTACCCCGGCGCCTGCGTGGGCTTTGCGCCGCAGGACCACAGCTTCGATCCCGACGAGGACGGGGCGGGCACGGTCGTCGGCGACGACAACGTCCTGCGCGAGGGGGTGACCATCCACCGCGCCACCGCCGCCCACCCCACCACGCTGGGCAGTCACAACTATCTCATGGCGGGCAGCCACATGGCCCACGACGTGCGGGTGGGCAGCCACTGCACGATGGCGAACGGGACGCTGCTCGCGGGGCACGTCGAGGTGGCGGACCAGGTCACCATGGGCGGCGCCGGCGGCGTGCAGCAGTATTGCCGGGTGGGCCGGCTGGCGATGGTCGGCGGGGTGCTCAAGCTGGTACAGGACATGCCGCCGTTCTGCCTGGCACGCTACACAGCCGAGGTGGCGGGGCTGAACATCGTCGGCCTTCGCCGGGCGGGCTACCGCGATCACATCCGCCCGCTTCGCCGGGCGATGAACATCCTCTACCACGGCCAGCACACCAACGCCGAGGCCGCCGACCGCATCAACCGCGAGCTCGGCGACGATCCGCTGTGCAGCGAGTTCGCCGAGTTCATCCGCACCACGACCCGCGGGATCTCGGGGCTGGCGCAGGCCTGAGATCGGGGCTCGGGCTCGGGGGCGACTCCGCCTTGCCGCAAACCCCGGTTAAACCATAAGAAAACCCCGCGGAAGCGGCCTGGATCGCCTCCGCGGGGGCGTGGCTTGCCGGGCTCAGCGTCAACTGAGGACCGGCAGCGATTCGATGGCTTCCTCCACGCGCTCGCGAGCGGGGTTGTCGCGTGCGCCTGTCACGATATGCCGCTCCTGCCCGTCGGCAAAGCGCCGCTGGTAGAAATCGCCCAGCGGCTCGTCGGGCTGGCGGTGGGCCTGCCACGCTTCCAGCACGGGCCGAACCGCCGCGACCAGCTCCTCCATAGGCACGTTCTCGGCGTACAGCTCGGCCAGGCGGTGGCCGCGGAGGCTGCCGCCGAGGAACAGGTCGTAATGCCCGGGCTTGTGGCCCACGAGGCCGATGTCGGCCGTGTAGGGCCGGGCGCAGCCGTTGGGGCAGCCGGTCATGCGGATGGTGATCGGCTCGTTCTCGAGGCCCAGTCGGCCCAGCTCGCGCTCGAAGGCGTCGACGACGTCGGGCATGATTCGCTCGGACTCGGTCAGCGCCAGTGGGCAGGTCGGCAGCGCGGGGCAGGCCATGGCATAGCGCCGGGTGGCGGTGAGCTGGTCCGGCAGCGTGATCTGGTAGGCCTTGAGCACGCGCTCAATCGCCTTGACGTCATCCTCGCTGAGGTCGGCGAAGAGCAGGTTCTGGTTGGGCGTGGCGATGACGCGCGGGCCAAGCTCGCGGACGATCCTGGCGAACGCCGTCTTGTATCGCACGTCGTGGTCGACGACTCGGCCGCTGGGGATCTGCACGCCGTAGAAGAACTTGCCGTCGCCCTGCTCGTGCTGGCCGAGCCAGTCCTGGTGCTGGACCTCGCCGACGTCGCGCCAGTCGTGGAGCGTGAAGTCGGCCCGGCGGACGAGCTCTTCGCGGAAGGCGTCGACGCCCTGCTCCTCGACGACGTACTTGAGCCGGGCGTGCTTGCGGTCGGTGCGGTCGCCGTAGTCGCGGTGCATCGTGGCGATGGTCTGGACGAGCGGGACGACGTGCTCGGGCTCGACGAAACCGAGCGGGGTGCCGAGCCGGGCGTAGGTTTCTTCCTTGCGGTGGGTCATGCCCAGGCCGCCGCCGACGAGGACGTTGACCCCGACGAGCTGGTCGTTTTCGATGATGGCGAGCAGTCCGACGTCCTGGCTGTGGACGTCGACGCTGTTGTCATCGGGCAGGCCGACGCCGATCTTGAACTTCCGCGGCAGGTACTGCGGGCCGTAGATCGGCTCTTCGGTCTCGGTGGTGGCGACCTTTTCGCCGTCGAGCCACACCTCGGCGTAGGCGGTGGTGCGGGGCTCCATGGCCTTGCTGATCTCGCCGGCGAGGCCCCGGGCGGCCTCGTGGCCGGGGGAGGCGAAGGGGGCGGGCACGCCCATCACGTTGCGGGAGATGTCGCCGCAGCCGCAGAGGGTACTCAGCAGCACCTCGTCGATGCGCTGGATGAGCTGTTTGAGGTCGCTCTTGACGACGCCGTGGATCTGGATGGCCTGGCGGGTGGTGAGTCGGAGCGAGCGGTAGCTGTTGAGTTCCTCGGCGAGCTGGTCGAGGGCGAGGTACTGCTCGGCGGTGAGCTGACCGCCGGGGATCTTGACCCGGGCCATGAAGGAGTTTTCCCTGCCGCCGCCGAGCGCCTTGTTGGCATCGCGGGCGTCGCGGTCGTCCTGCTGATAGATGCCGTGGAACTTGAGCACCTGGACGTCGTCGCCGCCGAAGGTGTCGCTGCCTTCCTGGAGCGACTCGGCGAGGCCGCCGCGAAGGAAGTTGCTTTCCTTCTTGGCCTGCTCGACCTTGGACTCCTTCTTCTTGTTCGCCAGCGGCTTGAGCGGTTCGGTCATCGGACGCTTCTCTCTTTCTGCCGATCGAGTTCTGCGGGTGTGTTTCCAGGCTGTCCGCGGCACGGTGCCTGCCGGGCCCGGCGAGCCGGGCACTTCGTTTTCGGCTCCCGGGGCCGGCGACACCGCCGGCGCCCCCCGACGCCGCGGTGTGACATATCTTGACGAAACCTGCGGTATTTTCAAGTCATTTTTTAGTTATTCTAAGATTGCGCCAGCCATGTTGTATACTGAGCTTTATTGGCACAGCATATTCCCACATTCCTTGATATGTTGGATTGACCCATGGCACGCACCCGCCAGACACGCGGCATGTCGATGCGAACGCTGGCCCAGACAGCCGAGATTCTGCGCGTGCTCGGGCACCCCGTGAGGCTGAAACTCGTCGAACGGCTGCTGCGCGAACCCGCCAGCGTCGGCGAACTCGCCCGGCAGGCCCGCCAGAGCCAGCACGCCGTCAGCCAGCACCTGGGCAAGCTCTACCTCCAGGGCCTGGTCAGCCGCCGACGCGAGGGACGCGAGGTGCACTACAGCATCCGCGACGAGCAGCTCGCCAGCCTGATGGACTGGATCCGCAAACGCCGCTACGGCGATACGACCTTCCAGGGCGGCGAGGCGATCTGAAGCGGAGGCCCCGGGGAATCCGAACGGCGCAAGCCCAAGCCGGGGCCGAGCGCAGCGCCGCCCCGGGTACCGCCTGCCATCTTCTGGCCCCCTACTGCCCCAGTTCCTCCGACCGCGCCGCCGCGGCTTTCACCGCCGCCACGATCGACTCGCGCACCTGCTTCGCGTCGAGCGTGTGGCAGGCCGCTTCGGTGGTGCCGCCGGGGCTGGTGACCTTCCGCCGCAGCTCGGCCGGGGACTCGCCGGTCTCGCGGAGCATCCGCGCTGCCCCGAGCAGCGTCTGGCTGACCAGCAGCCCGGCATGTTCGCCCAGCCCGAGCTCTTCCGCCGCCTGCTGCATCGCCTCGGCCAGGTAGAACGCATACGCCGGGCCCGAGCCGGAAACCGCGGTGATGGCGTCCATCTGCGCCTCGCCGACGCGCACCGCCTCGCCGCCGGCGGAGAAGAGCTTGATCGCCAGTTCCTCGTCGCCCGGCCGGGCGTGCTCGCCCAGGGCGATCCCCGCCATGCCCTGCCCCACCAGGACCGGCGTGTTGGGCATCACCCGCACGACGCGAGGCGACCGGCCCGGCACGGCCGCGGCAATCTTCGCCGTGCCCAGCCCGGCCATGATCGAGATGAAAACCTGCTCCTCCGGCCCACCGCCAAGCTCGCCGGCCACCTCGGGAAACATCTGCGGCTTCACCGCCAGCAGAAGCTGATCCGAACCGGCGACCACCTCCCGGTTCGACTCGGCCACGGCCGCGCCGAGCGAGGCGAACACCGCCCGCCGGTCGGGCGACGGGTCCGCGGCAATGATCTTCTCAGCAGGAATCACCCCCTGCCCGATCGCCGCCCGCACGATCGCCTCGGCCATGTTCCCGGCCCCGATGAGTCCCAGCGTGTACTGCATGTGCTTCCTTCAATTGGCTGAAGAGACGAGTCATCCCAGAACGCTCCCGAAGCGCCTCTTCCGGGTGGCATCGCCTGACCCGATAGCGGCCGCGACTGCCCTCACTCCCCGCCCTGACCGGGCGGGTCCTCCGCCGACTTCCGCAGGTCCGGCCGACCGCTCAGCCAGCGGTCGCGGGCCCGCTGGCTCTGTTCGAGCAGGTCGAGCAGCGAATCGCGGTCACGGCGGACGAGGATCGCCTCCAGTCGGCCGATCTGCCCCCGCATCGCGGCGAGCGCTTCGAGCACCTGGTCACGATTGGCACTGAGGATGTCGGCCCGCATCGGCGGATTGCTGCTCGCCAACCGGGTCGTGTCGCGGAAACCGGTCGAGGCGACGTCCCACCCGCCCAACTCCGCGGCGACCTGCACGATCAGCGCCGCCATCGCGTGGGGCAGGTGGCTGATGACCGCCGTCTCCCGATCATGCTCCTCCGCAGACATGCGGATCAGCCGCATGCCCAGGGCCTCCCACAGCCCGTCGACCACGGCGAGGGCGTCGGCGTCGGTGTCGGGCTCCGGCGTGATGATGCACGGCTTGCCCCGGCACAGCTCGGCCGAGGCAGCCTCGGGGCCCTGCTGCTCCCGCCCCGCCATCGGGTGCGAGCCGACGAAGCGGCCGGGGTGCGACAGCCGCTTCCTGGCCGCGGCGAGCACCGACTGCTTGGTCGAGCCGACGTCGGTCAGCACGGCGTCGTCGCGAACGATCGTCGCGAGTTGCTGGAAGACCGAATCGAACCCGCTGAGCGGCACGGCGATCAGGATCAGGTCGCTGCGGCGGACGGCGGCGGGCAGGTCGCTGGTGACCTCGTCATATCCGCCGGTGGCGTAGGCGGCGTCGAGCGTGGCGGCCCGCCGACCGACGCCGACGATGCGATGGGCAAGGCCCGCGGCCCGCACGCCGAGGGCGACGCTGGTGCCCAGCAGTCCGGTTCCGATGACGGTCAACTGCTCGAGCTTGTCCATGGGGCTTCTCATCCTCCTGCCGGGCGGTTACGATAACAGGTTTAGGCTAGCGTGGGCAGGCGCCGGGGAGTGGCGTCGCGGCCCCGGAGACGTTTTCCGCCAACGCCGAGGTTCGGCCGATGAGCACGATGAACGCCTACAACGGGATCTACGAGCTGGAGTTCGAGCGGCCGCTGCTGGCGCTCGAGCGGCAGATCGTGGAGCTGGAGACCTCCCACACCGGCCAGGGGTCGTCCGACGCGCCGGACAATCCCGGGGTCGATTTCGCGGCCGAGGTGCGCAAGCTCCGCCAGTCGCACACGAACATGGTCAGGAAGATCTACGCGAACCTCGGCGCGTGGAATACGGTCAAGGTCGCCCGCCACCCCGGCCGACCGCAGGCGGTGGACTACATCGAGGCGTTCGTGAAGGACTTCGCCGAGGTGCACGGCGACCGCCGCTACGGCGACGACCCCGCCATCCTCGCCGGCTTCGGGCGCATCGGGCCGCACAAGGTGATGCTCATCGCCCACAACAAGGGCAAGGACACGCGCGAGCGGATCGCCTGCCACTTCGGCTGCGCCCATCCCGAGGGGTACCGCAAGGCGCTTCGCTGCATGAAGCTGGCGGAGAAGTTCTCCCTGCCGGTGGTGACGCTGATCGACACGCCCGGCGCTTACCCCGGCATCGGGGCCGAGGAGCGAGGCCAGGCCGAGGCGATTGCGCTGAACCTGCGGGAGATGGCGGCGCTCAAGACGCCGATCCTGTCCGTCGTCATCGGTGAAGGCGCCTCGGGCGGAGCGCTGGGCATCGGCGTCGCCGACCGGCTGGCGATGATGGAGTACGCCTGGTACAGCGTCATCAGCCCGGAAGGGTGCGCGGCCATCCTCTGGAAAACCGCCAACCCCGAGACCAACGCCTGCGCGGCCGAGGCGCTGAACCTCACCGCGAAGCAGAACCTCAAGCACGGCACGATCGACGACGTGATCGAGGAACCGCTCGGCGGCGCCCACCGCCACCCCGAGGCCGCGGCCGACCGGCTGGAGAAGTGGCTCACGCGCAACCTGCGGGACATCCGGAAGTTGGAACTCGATGACCTGCTGGAGAAGCGATACGAGCGACTGCGGGCGATCGGGCAGGTCCAGTCAGCCTGAAACAGCCGCCGCGGCGGATGGCGAAGCGGTGCGGATGGCGGTAGAATCGGCCGGCATGAGAATGATGTGCTGCTTGATGCTCGCAGCGGCGCTGACGGGTCTGGCGGGCTGCCAGGACCCGCTGGCCGGTGAACGCCTCCCCCAGACCCCCTACCAGCGATACGAGCAGTTGCACGGCCGATCGCGCCCGCCGCACCAGCCCGGCTTCGAACCGAGCCTGCGCGAGCAGCTTCGGCCGCTCGAGTAGCGCTCGTGTGAATTGGAAGGGGCTGGCCCGAAGAAATTCTAAGGTCAGCCAACCGATCTGCCGATGTAGCTGATGTGGGCGTCCCGTGACCGGACATTCCGGCTCGAATCGCGGGATCTGGCTGGTCCGAGTGGTAACCCGAGGTGGGAACGCGGCGTGGTAGCTGACCGCCGAACATGGATTGTGCTCAGCTCGCTGATCGCGAGCATGACCGTGATCAGCATGCTCCTGATGGTGCTCGAACCCGGGCCGATCGCCCCGCTCTCCGGGGTTACGCTCAGCTCGATCGATCAGACCACCCAGCCCCAGACCACCCTCTTCGACATCCGCGAGCCCCGCGACTGGCAGGCGATCGTCATCCACGACACCGGCAGCCTGCAGGGCTCGGCCAAACGGCTGAACGAGATTCATCAGCCTCGCGGCGGGCTCGGCTACCACTTTGTGATCAACAACGGCCACGGCGAAGCCGACGGCCTGATCGAAATGGGCTTCCGCTGGCAGCGGCAGATCACCGGCGCCTACCTGCAGGGCGAAGGGGCCGAGTGGTTCCACAACCACGCCATCGGCATCTCCCTGGTCGGCGACGCCGACCGCGAGCGGATGACCGACGCCCAGCTCCGTGAGCTGGTCTGGCTCGTCCAGCAGCTCCAGCGTGAGTACCGCATTCCGCCGGAAGCGGTGTTCGTCGAGGTCGGCGCCGATCCGACCCAGGCGACGCCGCTGTTCCCCCGCGCCTGGTTCCGCGATCAGTTACTGCAGACCCAGGCACCGTGATTGCCGGGCTGCCCCTCGCGGCCAGCCCCCTCCCTTGCACCGCCTCGAAACCGCCCTCCGGTGACAGCGAGGCGGAATTCCGGCCAACGCCGGGAAATGGCAAGATTCCGTTAGTTGATGTAGACCAGGGCCGCCCTCGAACCGATAAAAACAGCGAGGGGCGGTTGTGCGAACCTCTTTAATCAGCTACAGTTTCGTGCATACGTTATTCGGCTTATTCCGAGCCAACCCGTTGCCAGGAGGTTGACGCCCGTATCAGGATTCATGCGGAGCCTGTTGTCGGTGCGTGCGCTGATCGATGGCTGAGTTCAACGAGATCGCCGGCTTTGAAGTGCTCGACACCCTGGGGACGGGAGCACGTAGCACGATCTACGCGGTCCGCGACCGGCGTGAGCATGTCTATGCGCTCAAGCGGGTCATCAAATCCTCCCCCTCCGACCAGCGGTTCATCGACCAGGCCCTGGCAGAGCACGAAATCTCCTCCCAACTCGACCACCCCGCCCTGCGGCGGAGCTACCGCGTCATCAAGCAGCGGAACTTCATCCGAACCAGCGAAGTGCTGGTGCTGATGGAATTCGTCGACGGCCGCACCCTCGAGCAGCACCAGCCTGAGAGCGTGCTGGCACTCGCGGAGATCTTCCGCGACGTCGCCGACGGCCTCGGCGTCATGCATAGCGCCGGCTACGTCCACGCCGACATCAAGCCGAACAACATCATGATCACCGGCACCGACACGGTGAAGATCATCGACTTCGGCCAGAGCTGCCCCATCGGCACGGTCAAACAGCGCATCCAGGGCACGCCGGACTACATCGCCCCCGAGCAGGTCAAGCGGCGGGCGATCATGCCGCAGACCGATGTGTTCAACCTCGGCGCAACCATGTACTGGCTGCTCACCCAGAAGCACGTGCCCACGCTCATCCCCAAGGGCCAGGCCGGCGTCACCCTGCGAACCGAAGAGCGTTGCGCCCCGCCCGCCGAGCTCAACGAAGACGTGCCGCCCGCGCTGAACAGCCTGATCATGGACTGCGTCGAGCGCGACCCCGCCGATCGGCCGGAGACGATGGCGAACGTCGTCGATCGGCTGGAGATCTCGATCGCCCAGATCCGCCGCCGCGACGAGAGCGGCGACGCCCAGCCCCGCCGCAACGCGAGCTGATCCCCCCTCCCTGATCTACGCCCGAACCTTCGTGCCCTTGGTGCGCGCCGGCACCACTGGGGGAGGAGCGTCCCGCGCTGCCACGAAAAGCGCCGCGGGATGGCCGCGGCGCTGACGTGATCTCAGTGCTGGACGGACGAGGCGTTACTTGACCTCGATCCGCCTCGGCCGAACCTCCTCTCGCTTGGGCAGGCGGAGGGTCAGAACGCCGCCCTCGAGGCTCGCGTCGACGTTGTTCTCATCGACCGGTACGGGGATGCGGAAGCTGCGGGCGACGCGGGCGAACCGGCGTTCGCTGAGGTGCGACTCGCCCTCCTGCTCCTGCTGCTCCCGCTGCGCCTGGATGGTGAGCACGCCCTGCTCGAGGCGGACGTCGATCTCCTCCTTCTTGAAGCCGGGCAGTTCGGCCTCGACGACGACGTCGTTTTCGGTTTCGCGGATGTCCACCGGATAGGCCGCGGTCGCCGGAGCGGAGCCGCCGTTGCCCATCCCCCAGACGCGGTCGAAGGCCCGATCGATCTCGTTCTGCAGTAGAGCGAACGGATTGTCAGTGCGTCGAGTGGGAAGCATGTCCATCCTCCTTTCTGGATCTGGTTTCCTGGCGGTCCATACAAGGTTCATACGGGTCGGCCCGCGTGTTCGCTGGAGCGCTTATGCAACTGCCGTGCCAGTCTGGCGCCCCAGGCATGGCGGCGGTCTGGACGGGGTCAGCCCGGGATTCGGCTCGGGCGTGGGTGTCAGAGTGACAGCTTCCCGCCGATCCGGGCGTCAGGCTGACAACCGCCGAAAGCCGCCTTGGGGGGCCGCCCTGCTGCTGAGCCTGTAGACCGGCGTCCCGGCCAGCCGGCGGGGCCATCCCAAAAAAAATCCATGCCGCTTGAAGTCGAAATTTCGCCCCCAAATGCCCCGATCCGGCTTGATCCTCGAAGTAATCACGCTATCCTGTGGTCTTCAAACTTGGTCCCCGATAGCTCAATTGGTAGAGCGAGCGGCTGTTAACCGCTAGGTTGCTG
>JBKHFW010000034.1:0-32238 GCA_046540025.1 Phycisphaeraceae bacterium | reverse complement strand
CCTCTAACTCCCTCTAACTCCCTCTAACTCCCTCTAACTCCTTACTCTCTCAGAGCTGCGCCATGATCAGCGTCGCCGTGGTGAAGTAGATCACCAGGCCGGTGACGTCGACCAGGGTGGCGACGAAGGGGGCGGAGCTGGTGGCCGGGTCGAGGCCGATGCGTTCGAGGATGAACGGAAGCATGCTGCCCACCAGCGACCCCCAGAGCACGACGCCGAGCAGGGCGAAGCTGATCGTGATCGCCAGCGACAGGTGCTGGTCGTACTCGCCCCAGCCGGCGGTGTGCCAGAGGATGATGCGCACCAGGCCCAGCAGGCCCAGCCAGACGCCGAGCAGCGCGGCCGTGGCGAACTCCCGCCTCAGCACCCGCCACCAGTCGCGCAGGCGCACCTCGCGCGTCGCCAGGGCGCGGATGATCAGCGAGGTCGCCTGCGAGCCGCTGTTGCCGCCGCTGGAGATGATCAGCGGAATAAACAGCGTCAGCGCCACGACCTGCGCGAGCGACGCCTCGAACCGCTCCATGACCGTCGCGGTGAGCAACTGGCCGGCGAAGAGGATGCTCAGCCAGACGCCGCGCTTGCGGAACATGGTCCACACGGGCACGCTGAGGTAGGGGTCTTCGAGCGCCTCCATGCCGCCGATCTTCTGCATGTCCTCGGTGGCCTCGAGGGCCTGGACGTCGAGGACGTCGTCGACGGTGATGATGCCCAGCATGTGCCCGAGCGTGTCGGTGACGGCCAGCGCGATGCGGTCGTACTTCTCGAACACGCCCACGACGTCTTCGCGGTCGTCGGTGGCGAGCACGCTCACCAGCGGCCGATCCTCGAGTTCGCGCACCTTCGCGTCCGGCGCGGCCCGGACGAGGGTGGAAAGCTGGAGGTCCTTGATGAGCATCCCCTCGGGATCGACGACGTAGACGACGTTGAGCGTCTCAACCGGCCTGGAAAAGCGGCGGATGTAGTCGATCGCCTCGCTCGCGGTCATTTCGGGCCGGAGCCCGATGTACTGCGGCGTCATGTACCGCCCCGCCGAGTCGGGGGCGTAGCCCAGCAGCAGCTTGGCGCTGCCGATCTGGTCGGGCGGGAGGCGTTCGAGCAGAGCGCGGGCGATCTCGGCCGGCAGTTCGTCGAGCAGCCGGGTCCGGTCGTCCGGGCTCATCAGGTTGACGATCGCCTGGACGTGCTCGCTCGAGAGCGAGTCGATCAGGGCTTCCTGCTGGTCCACGGGCAGGTGGGTCAGCAGTTCCGCCGCCCTGCCCCGCGGGAGGATGCGGAAGATCGGCCCCGCGTGCTCGGGGGGCAGATCCATCAGGATCTCGGCAACGTCCGACGGTTCGAGGGCCATCAGCGCCTCGCGCAGGCCGCGCCAATCGCGCTTCTCGAGCAGTTCCTCGAGATCGGCCCGCAACACGTCGCTGATCAGCCCGCTTTCCATGGACGTCCCTTCCACGTCTGAGCCAGAAGTCTACAGCGGCTCCGGACGGGTTGGCGCCCTAGGCGTGCTCGAAATCCAGCGCCCGCAGCTCCGCGTCCTGCTTCAGCGGCCCCGCGACGGCCACGTGCTCGGGGTGGTCGGCGTATGTCTTGAGCGCCTCGCGCGACGCCAGCGTCACCAGCAGCCCGTGCGTGAACCCGCCCGAGCGGTCGGTGAAGTTCTCCCCCACCGACAGCCGAACGATGCCGGGCACCTTGCCCGCGAGACCGCGGAGGCCGTCGAGGTGCGCCTGCTTGCGCTCGGCGCTGACGTGCTCGCCAAACTTGATCCAGACCATGTGCTCGACCATGGGTGCTCCTCGTCGTGCTGTTTCCGCCCGCTCCGGGCGACCCCGGAACAGGCCTCCGGGAAGATGCTAGGACCGCTCCGCCTCGCCGCTCTCGAGTCGGCGGATGATATTCGTCGTGCTCCGCCCCTTCACCAGGGGCACGAGCACGACCTCGCCCCCGGCCTGCTCGACGATCTCGTGGCCCACGACGGTTTCGCGGGTGTAGTCGGCCCCCTTGACCAGGGCGTCGGGGCGGATCGCCTCGATCAGGTTCCGCGGGGTGTCCTCGCCGAAGACGACGACGTAGTCCACGCTCTCGAGCTCGCTGAGCACGAGCACGCGGTCTTCCTCGCGGTTGACGGGGCGGGAATCGCCCTTGATGCGGCGGATCGAGTCGTCGCTGTTGAGCCCCACCACCAGCAGGTCCCCCGCCTGCCGGGCCTGGCGCAGGTACTGCACGTGCCCGGCGTGGAGGATGTCGAAGCAGCCGTTGGTGAACGCGATCCGCTTGCCCTGCTGGCGGTGCGCCGCCAGCTCGACGAGCAGGTGCTCGAGGCTCCGCTGCTTACCCAGCGACTGCGCGTCGCGGCGGAGCAGCGCCAGGAGCACCTCGCCCAGCTCGATGGGCACGACGCCGAACTTCTCCACCTCCAGCCCCGCGGCCGTGTTGGCGAGCTCGACCGCCTGGGGCCAGGCCGCGCCGTTCGCCACCGCGCCGGCGAGCATCGCCAGCACCATGTCCCCGGCCCCGGTGACGTCGTACACCTCCCGGGTGCGCGTAGGCACCATCCGAGGCCGCCTGCCGCGCTCGAGCAGCAGCACGCCCTGCTTGTCCAGCGTGAGCAGCAGCTTCTCCAGCTCGAGCTCCCGCAGGAGCTTGCGCCCCATGCGGACCAGCTCGTCCTCGTCGGCCCCGGAGGCGTCGATGCCGGTCGCCAGCGACGCTTCCGTACGGTTGGGGGTGATGCAGGTCGCCCCGCGGTAGCGGCGGTAATCCTCGATCGCGGCGGGGTCGACCATGACCGGAATGCCTCGCTCGCGGGCGAGCGCGATCAGCTTCTGCGACACCCCCTCGCCCAGCACGCCCTTGGCGTAGTCCTCGAGGCAGAGCACGTCCGCCCCCTCCAGCGCGGCCGCGGCGGCGGCGAGCAGACGCTCGATCAGCTTCTCGCCCAGCGGGGTCTTCTTCTCGATGTCCAGGCGGAACATCTTCTGCGGGTGGCGGTGCTGCGCCAGGCCCACGAGGCTGTGCTTGACCGTCGTCGGCCGATCGTCCGCCTCGAGCAGACCTGCCGTGTCGCAGCCGGCCTCCTCCAGGGCAGCGCGCAGCTCATCGCCGGCGGGATCGCGGCCGATCACGCCGAGGGTGACGACCTCGCAGCGCAGAGCGCGCAGGTCGAGACAGACGTTGGCCGCCCCGCCGGGGCGCGGCTCTTCCCGCTGCACGGCCAGGACGGGCACGGGCGCGTCCGGCGAAAGCCGGTCGGCGTGGCCGTAGATGTACCGGTCGAGCAGGAAGTCGCCCGCGACGACGATCCGCCGGGACTGCCAGCCGTCGAGCAGGTCGATCAGTTCTCGCGTTGGCACCGGCTTAGGCCTTGTCACTGCCTCGACGGCGCAGCAGGATGCCGCAGGCGGACGCGAAACCGAGCGCGAACGCGCCCAGGCCCATGCCCCAGATCGCGACGAGGTCGGTGTGAGCAAGCAGATGATCCATGACGGTCCTCCTGGAGGGTACTGATTCGGGCCCTGGTTACCTCCCCCGGCCCGATGGACCTAGTGTACCCTCGCGCGGCCGGGAGTTCACGCGGGCCGCTATACTCCGGGCATGACCGCTGAACCGACCTCCCTGCTGCTGACCTGCCCCGCCAAGGTGAACCTCGCCCTCTCTGTGGGTCCGCCCCGGGAGGACGGCTACCACCCCATCGCGAGCTGGATGGTCGCGGTGGACTTCGCCGACCGCCTCCGCCTGACGCCGTCGAACGAGAGCCGGTACGAGACCCGCTTCGCCGAGGACGCCCCCGCCCCGCAGGAAATCGACTGGCCGCTGGAGCAGGACCTCGCCTTCCGGGCCCATCGGCTGCTCGAGGAGCACGTCGGGCGGACGCTACCCACGAGCGCGGAGCTGGAGAAGCACATCCCCGCCGGCGCGGGGCTCGGCGGCGGCTCGAGCGACGCGGCCGGGATGCTCGTCGGGCTGCGCCGGCTGTGGGAGCTGGACGTGACGGCGGCCGACCTGGTGCGCCTGGCAGGCGAATTGGGCAGCGACGTCGTGTTCCTCGTGGCGGCGATGCTGGGGCAGAGCTCGGCCCTGGTGACGGGCACGGGCGAACTGATCGAGCCGATCCCCCCGGCCGGGCCGCTGGAGCTGGTGCTGATTTTCCCGCCGTTCGGCTGCCCGACAGCCGAGGTGTACCGCGCGTTCGACGAGCAGGCGGACACCATCGCCCCCGCCGACGAAGTGCGCGTGCGCCAACTGCTTCAGACCCGGCCGCTGCCGGCGGACGCACTGTTCAACGACCTGGCCGGGCCGGCGGAAGCGGTGCAGCCCCGGCTGGCGGAGGCGAGGCGGCGGGTGGCGGAGGCGATCGACCGCCCGGTGCACGTGACCGGCTCGGGCGCGGCGATGTTCGTCCTCACCGCCGACGCCGAGGCGCTGGCCGAGCAGGTGCGTGCGTCGGCCGGCCTGCCCGCGGTCGCGGCGAAGACGCTGCCGTTCGGGATCGCCTGAGCCGGGTCGGGGCGGGCGCCAGGTGCAACGCGGGGGCCGACCCCAGATGGCGTTCAGAGAGCCCCGGCATCCCCTGATTTTCGCGTGGCCAGCTTGATTCCGGACCCGCAAGAGCCACAGGATTTCCCAGCCCGAGAAGGAAACACCACGACCTTTGCGGAGAAGAAGGAGGAGCCTCATGGCCACTCACGTTCCCGTTTTCAGCAGTACGCTTCAGAAGACCCAGGCTTGGCTCGCGGAGCTTGCCGAGCGCGGCAACTTCCAGGACGAGTCGCAGGCTTACACTGCCCTGCGGGCCGTGCTTCACGCCCTGCGCGACCGCCTGACCGTGGAAGAGGCGACCGACCTCGGGGCCCAGCTCCCGATGCTGGTGCGCGGCTTCTATTACGAGGGCTACAACCCCTCCAAGGCTCCCAACAAGGAGCGCCACCGCGAGGAGTTCATCAGGCACGTCCAGTCGAGCCTGCACAACGCCAACGCGACCATCGACACCGAGGCGGCGATCATGGCGGTCTTCGAGCTGCTCAGCAAGAAGGTGACCGCGGGCGAGATCGACGACGTCCGCCACATGATGCCCAAAGATCTCCAGGACTACTGGCCGCAGGGGTGAGCGAAGGGCCCTGGGCCAAGTGCCTGATTCCGAACAGGGGAGCCCGCAGATGGGTACCCTTCTGCAAAATCGCTCCTGACGACAAAAAAGAACCCACGGCCGAAGGTGCCGTGGGTTCTTTTCATTTGGCAGCGTCGTTGGGGAACCGTTGCGCCTCGAGCCAAGGGCCAAAGCCCCATGCTCCAGGCCCTTGGCCCTCAGACTCAGTCCGCCGGCTCGGTCATGCTGCGCGGGTCGAGCAGTTCGCTGAGGCGCGGCTCCTCGACGAGGCCCTTTTCCTTGACCAGCTCGCGGATGGTCTTGCCTTCCTTGAGGGCCTGCTTGGCGACGTCGGCTGCGTTGTCGTAGCCGATGACCGGCGCCAGCGAGGTGACCATCATCAGCGACTGCTCGATGAGCTGCTCGCAGCGTTCCTTGTCGACCTCGAGGCCGTCGAGGAGCTTGTCGACCATGACGTTCGAGACGTTGGCGAGCAACGTGGCCGACTCGATCACCGCGTCGATCATGACGGGCATGGCGACGTTGAGCTCGAAGATCGAACCGACGCCGCCGAGGTCGGAGGCGGTGACCGTGGCGTCGTTGCCGATGACGCGGGCGGCGACCTGGATGACCGATTCGCAGATGACCGGATTCACCTTGCCGGGCATGATGGACGAGCCGGGCTGGATGGCGGGGAGCATCAGCTCGCCGAGGCCGCAGCGCGGGCCCGAGCCGAGGTGGCGGATGTCGTTGGCGATTTTGGTGAAGCTCACCGCGATCGTCTTGAGCTGGCCGTGCACGAGGGTGAAGGTGTTCTTGGCGGCCTGGGCCTCGGGGTGGTTTTCCGCTTCCTTGAAGGCGATGCCGGTGCGCTGTTCGAGCACCTGGCAGACCTTCTGGGCGAACTGCGGGTGGGTGTTGATGCCGGTGCCGACGGCCGTGCCGCCGATGGGCATGTTGGCCTGGAGGTGCTTGAGGCAGTACTCCGAGAGCGTGACGGCGTTTTTCGCGGCCTGGGCGTAGCCCGAGAAGACCTGCCCGACGCGGATCGGGGTGGCGTCCATCAGATGGGTTCGGCCGATCTTGACGATGTCGTCCCAGTCCTTCGCCTTGCCGGCGAGGTCCTGGTGCAGCCGCTCGACGGCGGGCTTGAGCTCGTTCCGGATGCTCAGGCCGGCGGCGATGTGCATCGCGGTGGGGAAGGTGTCGTTGGACGACTGGCCCATGTTGACGTGGTCGTTGGGGTGGACGGCCCCTTCCTTGCCCTTGGCGCCGATGCCGAAGCCGAGCTTGACGTTGGCGAGGTTGGCGATGACCTCGTTGGCGTTCATGTTCGTGCTGGTGCCCGAGCCGGTCTGGTAGACGTCGACGGGGAACTGGGCGTCGTGCTTGCCCTCGGTAACTTCGCTGGCGGCCTCGATGATGACGTCGGCGAGTTTGGCGTCGAGCTTGCCGAGGTCCTTGTTGGCCTGGGCGCAGGCGGCTTTGAGGTGGCCGAACGCGTGGACGACGCTGGCCGGCACGCCGCGGTGGGCGATGGGGAAGTTCTGCACGGCCCGCTGGGTGCTGGCGCCCCACAGGGCCCAGTCGGGGACCTGCATTTCGCCCATGGAGTCCTTCTCGGTCCGCATCTTCTGCTCGCTCATGCTGTCCCTTCCTTCTCGGCTTGAATCGGGTCTGACGGGGTGAAGCCCGGCAGTGGACCCGGTGGTCCGTGGTTCCGGGTCCCGGGAAGATTACACGATACGCGGCTGCGTGCAACGTGGCCCACATGATGCGGCAGAGTTGCAGAAAAGACGAAAACCCGCTACAAAAAAGGGTTGCGCACGCCCGGTGCGGTCGGTTGGCTCCTCTCGAGCCGGCCTATGATCAGCATGGGCAGTATCGTGAGAGACTTCTGAGTCTGAAAGAGGAAGAAGAAAGATATGGACGAATCCAGTGTGATGCAGCAGCCTGACCGTTCGAAGAGCGCCGGCAAGCTGGCCGAAGAGGCGTACCTCTTCACCAGCGAGTCCGTCTCGGCGGGCCACCCGGACAAGGTGTCCGACCAGATTTCGGACGCCATCCTGGACAGCCTGCTCAAGGCTGACCCGGGCAACCCGCACACCCGCCTGGCGTGTGAGACGCTGGTGACGACCGGCCTGGTCGTGATCGCCGGTGAGATGCGCGTCGACGAGAGCAAGCCCGAGGTGCTCAAGGCGCTGAACAACATCGAGGACACCGCCCGCGATACGCTGAAGATGATCGGCTACACCGATCCGCAGATGAAGTTCGACGCCGAGAGCTGCTCGGTCGTGCGGACGCTGCACGCCCAGTCGGCGGACATCGCCATGGGCGTGGACCGCGAGGGCGCGGGCGACCAGGGCATCATGTTCGGCTACGCCTGCCGGGAGACCGAGAGCCTGATGCCGCTGCCGATCGACGCGGCCCACCGGCTGATGCGTCGCCACGTCGAAGTGCGTGAGCAGGGCATCATCAAGGGCCTGCGTCCCGACGCCAAGAGCCAGGTGACGGTCGCGTACGACGAGAACGACAAGCCGCTGCGGATCGACACGGTGGTCATCTCCACCCAGCACACGCCGGAGTGGAACGGCGAGCAGAAGCAGGCCGAGCTCCGCGAGCAGGTGATCAAGCACATCATCGAGCCGGTGCTGCCCAGCGAGCTGTACGACAAGGACCGCATCGTCATCCACGTGAACCCGACCGGGCAGTTCGAGATCGGCGGCCCGCACGGCGACGCCGGCCTGACCGGGCGGAAAATCATCGTGGACACCTACGGCGGTCGCGGCCGGCACGGCGGCGGCGCCTTCTCGGGCAAGGACCCGACCAAGGTCGACCGCTCGGCGACGTACATGGCCCGCTACGTGGCCAAGAACGTCGTCGCCGCCGGCCTCGCCGACAAGTGCGAGGTCCAGCTCAGCTACGCCATCGGCGTCGCCGAGCCGATCAGCGTGCACGTCGACACCTTCGGCACGGCCAAGATCGACGACGAGAAGATCGAGAAACTCATCCGCGAGCACTTCCCGCTCACCCCGAAGGGGATCATGGAGCACCTCGATCTGCGCAAGCCGATCTACCTCAAGACCGCGGCCCACGGCCACTTCGGCCGCGAGCCCGGCGCCGACGGCAGCTTCTCCTGGGAAAAGACCGATCTGGCGGACAAGCTCGCCAAGGCCGCCGGTCTGAGCTGAGCTTGCCTGACGAGACGCCCATCACGGCCTAGAATAGATGCTGGCGCCGGTCTCCGGCGCCAGCATTCGTTATATTGGGGCAGCAAAGGCATGCTGATCAAAAAGGGCATTCCGGTTTCGCCGGGCGTGGCGATCTACCCGGCCGTCGTCCTCGACGCCGCCGATCAGCCCGTGCCCCGCCGCGCCGTCCCGGCCGCGAAGCTCGAGAAAGAGCACGAGCGCCTCGACCAGGCGATCGACGCCTCGGCGAAGGAAATCCAGCAGGTGCGCGAGAAGACCGCGGCCGAGCTGGGCGAGAAGCTGGCGGACATCTTCAGCTTCCACCTCGGCATGCTCCAGGACCCGCACCTGATCGAGCAGATCCGCGGGGTGATCGACTCCGAGCGGGTGACGGCCGAGTACGCCGTCTACGAAGTGCTGCACCGCCTGGCGCAGACCTTCCTCCAACACGAGGGCCGCTACCTGCGCGAGCGCGTCAGCGACGTGTGGGACCTCGAGCGGCGGATCCTCAAGCACCTCATCGGACACGCCCAGACCGACCTGCAGACCCTCCAGGGCCAGGCGGTCATCATCGCCCACGACCTCACGCCCAGCCAGACGGCGTCGCTGGACAAGAGCAAGATCAAGGGCATCGCCACCGACGCCGGCGGGCGGACGAGCCACACGGCCATCCTCGCCCACGCCCTGGGCATTCCCGCCATCGTGGGCATGGAGAACGCGACGCGGCAGATCAGCACGGGCGACACGCTCATCGTCGACGGCAACCGCGGCCTGGTGATGGTCAACCCCGACGCGGCGAAGCTACTGGAATATCGCCAGGAGGTTCGCCGGCGGGCGGCGTTCGTGGACACGCTCGAGGAGCTGCGCACCCTCCCTGCCGAGACGCAGGACGGGACGACGGTGTCGCTGATGGCGAACATCGAGTTTCCCAGCGAGATCGGCGAGGCGGTCGCCAACGGAGCGGAGGGCATCGGGCTCTACCGCACGGAATTTCTGTTCCTCGCCGCGGAAAGTGAGCCCAGCGAGGAGGAGCAGTACCAGACCTACGTCGAGGCGATCCGCGCGCTGGACGGTCGGCCGATGACGCTGCGGACGCTCGACCTCGGGGCGGACAAGCTGGCCGAGAACCTCGGGATGCACAGCGAGCACCAGGAGCGGAATCCGTTTCTGGGCTGCCGATCGATTCGGCTGTGCCTTCAGAATCTGCCGCTTTTCAAGACCCAGTTGCGTGCCGTCCTGCGGGCGAGCACGGCGGGGCCGGTGCGGATCATGTTCCCGCTGATCAGCAACGTGATGGAGCTGCGGCAGGCGCGGATGATCCTCAACGACGTGATGGAGGATCTCGACGAGCAGGGGGTCGAGTACCGCCGGGACATTCCGGTGGGCATGATGATCGAGGTGCCCTCGGCGGCGCTTCAGGCGCGGACGCTGACGCGGGAAGTCGACTTTTTTTCCATCGGCACCAATGATCTGATCCAGTACACGGTGGCGGTGGACCGAGGTAATGAGAGGATCGCCAGTCTTTACTCGGGCGGCCATCCTTCTGTGGTTATGCTGGTTAAAGAGGTGGTTCGAGCCGCGCAGCGTGCTAAAATTGATGTAAGCTTGTGCGGGGAGATGGCGGGTGAGCCCGAGTTCACCATGCTTCTTCTCGGACTGGGCCTGAGGTCGTTCTCGATCTCACCGCCGGCCATTCCGGAGGTCAAGAAGATCATCCGCTCGGTTAACATCGACCATTGTCAGCGGATCGCCCGCAAGGTTGCGGGCTTCGACTCGGATCGCGAGGTGCTCAATTACCTTCGCGACGAGCTCAGTAAGGTCAATCCCGAAGTCTACGGTGGAAGGTCCATCGGATATTGAAGCTTCGGACACCGTCACTGCGATCGGGATCGCTCGCCGCGAGGCAGACGATTCGAGCCACGGCTGGAGCGGCCGGTCGCCCTGGAAAGGCAGCCTGAGCAAAGCATGAGCGAGTGCCTCGGCCCGCGACGCGGCCCCCTCTGTTTTCGAGCAGCGTCCGAACGGTCGGCCCCGACTCAAGCTTTGCGGCCGGGCTGAAGAAAGTCACGTGCCCAAAACAGAAATGTTGATCAATTACGTCCCCGGCGAGGAATGCCGCATCGCCATCGCCCGGGACGGTCGGCTGGAGGAGTTCTACCAGGAACGCGCCTCGGCCGAGTCGCACGTCGGGAACATCTACAAGGGACGCGTCGTCAACGTCGAGTCCTCGATTCAGGCCGCGTTCATCGACTTCGGCCTGGAGCGCAACGGGTTCCTGCACATCACCGACCTGCACCCGATGTACTTCCCCGGCAAAGACCGGGAGGAGTTCGAGAAGGTCGGGAGCAAGACGCCCCACCGCCAGCGCCCGCCGATTCAGCGATGTCTCAGCCGCGGCCAGGAGGTTCTCGTCCAGGTGCTCAAGGAGGGCCTCGGCACGAAGGGGCCGACGCTGACGAGCTACCTCTCGATTCCGGGACGGTTCCTGGTCATGATGCCGCAGATGGAACGGCTGGGCGTGTCGCGGAAGGTCGATGACGACGACGCCCGCCGGGAGGCGAAGAAGACGCTCGCGGGGCTGAATCCGCCCGAGGGGTTCGGCTTCATCGTCCGCACGGCCGGCATCGGGCAGACCAAGACCGACCTCAAGCGCGACCTCGCCTATCTCCAGCGGCTGTGGAAAAACATCGAGCGGCGGCGCAAGCAGATCGGCAAGGTAGGCGAGCTCTACACCGAGTCGGACCTGGTGATCCGCACGATCCGGGACGTGTTCTCCAAGGACATCAGCCGAATCATCATCGACGACCCGACCGCAGCGCGGCGGGCGCACGATTTCCTCACCATCGCCAGCCCGCGCTCGCGGAGCAAGGTGCTCTACTACAACGACGGCGTGCCGCTGTTCCACCGCTTCGACATCGAGCGGCAGATCGAATCGATCCATGCCCGCGAGGTGCCCCTGCCCTCGGGCGGGTCGCTGGTGATCGACCAGACCGAGGCGCTGGTGGCCGTCGACGTCAACTCCGGCAAGAGCCGACAGGCCCGCGACGCCGAGACCAACGCCTTCAACACCGACAAGGAAGCGGTGGACGAGATCGCCCGTCAGCTTCGGCTTCGCGACCTCGGCGGCGTGGTCGTGCTCGACCTGATCGACATGCGCGATCAGAAGCATCGGCGGCAGATCGAGCAGCGGTTCCGCAACAACCTCAAAAAGGACCGCGCGCGAAGCCGAATCGGCTCGATCAGCCAGTTCGGCACGCTGGAGCTGACGCGGCAGCGGATGCGGCCGTCGCTGAACACGAGCGTCTACGCCACCTGCGAGCACTGCGAGGGGCTCGGTCAGGTCAAGAGCCCGGAATCGGTCGTGCTGGAGGTGATGCGCCGCCTGGCGCTGGGGCTGCAGCACGATCGCGTGGCCCGGGTGGAGCTGACGATCAGCCCGGACGTGGCGTTCCAACTGCTCAACCGCAAGCGCGACGCCGTGGTCGACCTCGAGCGCCGCTACGAGAAGAAGGTGCTGGTCCGCGTGGGCGGGCATTCGGTGGACCACCTCAAGCTCGACGCTTACGACGAGCGTGGCGGCCAGGTCGAGGTGGACACGCTGGTCAAGCCCGGCAGCATCCCCAGGGAGACGGACGACACCTACGTCGATCTCTCCGCGGGCGAGGAGCCGCCCGAGCCGGAGGAGGAGGTCACCCCCGCCAAGCCGGAGGGTCAGCCCAGCCAGCCGGTCCCGGCCGAGCAGCTCCAGAAGACCCAGCAGCGCCCCGGCGAGGATCAGGGCGACGAGCAGGAAGAGGAGGAGTCGGGCAAGAGGCGGCGTCGTCGGCGGCGTCGGCGCGGTCGCCGAAAGCGCTCCCGCGGGGGCAACGGCGGCGAGCAGCAGGCCCAGGACGAGAAGCAGGACCAGCAGGTCAAGGACAGGGACCAGGGCGAGCAGAAGCAGCCCGGCCGGGAGCAGGAAGGCAAGTCCCGCCAGGATGCGAAGCCCGAGCAGGAGCGTCAGGAGGCCGAGGCCCAGACCGGCGGCGACGCCGAGGGCGACACGTCGGCTGAGCAGGACGGTCAGAAGAAGTCCCGCCGCTCGCGCAACCGACGCGGCCGAGGGCGGAAGAAGCAGTCCGACGCCCCGGACCAGGCCCGCGACGAGTCCGCCGAGGCGAAGTCTGAGAAGCCCGAGAAGGCCCGGAAGGCCGAGGTGAAGTCCGAGAAGTCGGACGAGAAGCCTGGCGACCGGGGCGAGCAGAAGGCCGAAAAGGCCGTCCAGCAGGACGACTCCGGCCAGGGCGAGCAGCCCGGGAAGTCCGACAAGGACCAGGCCGGGAAGACTGCTGCAAAGACGGAGAAGGCCGAGAAGCCGAAGAGTCGGCGCTCGCGTGGCGGCCGGCGGAAGAAGTCCGCGTCCGGCGATGGCGGCGAGTCCGAGGAGTCGAAGAAGCAGCCCGAAGCCGAGCCGGCCGCGGCGTCCGCGAAGGACAAGTCGGAGAAGTCCGACCCGTCTGAGAAGCCGGACAAGGGCGGCGAGGCCGGGAAGTCGGACAAGCCCGACCAGGACGAGCCGTCGGGCGGTGACGGCGGCGGCAACGGCAAGTCGCGTCGCCGCGGCGGCCGATCGCGCCAGGGGGCGGCCGCGAAGGGCGGGCGGTCCGGCCGGGGGAAGAAGTCGGACAAGGACCAGGACAAGGACCAGGAGAAAGCGCCGGCCGGTGAGGCGAAGGCCAACGGCGACGGCGGCGGGGAGAAGGCCCCGGCCGCCGAGGTCAGCGGCGGCTATTCGAACCGCTACACCGGCGCGGCGACCGGAGAGGGGGAAGCGACCTCGTGACTGACCAGGGCCCCAGGCGGCTGATCGTGCTGGGCTCGACCGGATCGATCGGATGCAACACGCTCGAGGTGGTCGAGCATCTTCGCCAGGCGGGCGAGGCGGCGATCGACGTGGTCGGCCTCGCCGCCGGCCGAAACGCGGACCGGCTGATCGAGCAGGCCCGCCGACTGGACGTGCCCGCGGTCGCGATCGCGGACGAAAAGCTCGCCCCGGCCGTCGAACAGGCGCTGCCAAAGGCGACCGTCTTCTCCGGCGAGGACGCGGCGAAGCGGCTGGTCGAGGAGATCCACGCGACCGACGTGGCCGCGGCGGTGGTCGGTGCAGCCGGGCTGCCGGCGACGCTGGCGGCGATCGAGCGGGGGCGGACGATTCACCTCTCCAACAAGGAGACGCTCGTCGCCGCGGGCGAGCTGGTCACCACCCTGGTGAAAAAGCACGGCGCCCGGCTGCTGCCGGTGGACAGCGAGCACTCGGCCATTTTCCAGTGCATCGACGGGCACCCGAATCAGCGGATCCAGCGGATCGTGCTCACTGCGTCGGGGGGGCCCTTCCGCAATGCCGACAAGGCGACGATCGACCGGGCGACGCCCGAGGAAGCGCTCAATCACCCGACCTGGAACATGGGTCCGAAGGTGACGATCGACTCGGCGTCGATGACGAACAAGGCGCTGGAGATCATCGAGGCGCACTGGCTGTTCGGCCTGCCGGGCGAGCGGATTGAACCGATCGTGCATCCGCAGTCGGTGGTGCACAGTTTCGTGGAGTTCGTGGACGGCAGCGTGCTGGCGCAGCTCGGGCCGCCCGACATGCGGACGCCGATCCAGTACGCCCTGACCTGGCCCGGCCGGGCGCCGGGGTGCAGCCGGGCGATGGACTGGGCTGAGCTGAGCGAGCTGACGTTCCAACCCGCCGACTTCGAGCGGTTCGGAGCGCTGAAGCTGGCGTACCGCGTGATCGAGGCCGGGGGGACGGCGGGCGCGATCTTCAACGCCGCGAACGAGGCGGCGGTGGAGGCGTTTCTCGAACGTCGCATCCGTTTCGGACGTATTGTGGAGGTGGTCGGCGAGGCGCTGGACGCCCTGCCGGCCCGGCCGATCGACTCGCTGGAGACGGTTCTGGAGGCGGATCGCGAGGCGCGTGCCTACGTGGTCGGCCGCGTCGAGGGGTCGGCCGCCCCGGCCTGAGGGGTGCGACGCCGGGGCTGCCCGGAGGCGTCGCGCTCAATTTGTGATTCCAACCCGCGCTTTCGGGCGCCGTGGATACTGTGCCTATGTTTGACAATCCGATCCTGGCATTCCTGGCCTTCGTGGTCGGCTTCGGCTTCCTGATCTTCGTCCACGAGCTGGGCCACTTCCTCGTCGCCAAGGCGGTGGGGATCAAGTGCACGCAGTTCGCCATCGGCTTCGGGCAGTCGCTGCTGTCGTGGCGCAAGGGGATCGGCCTGCGCATCGGCTCGACCGAGCCGGAGTACGAAAAGCGGCTGGAGCAAGGCGAGGACGAGGCGAATCTGGGCGAGACGGAGTATCGGCTGAACTGGGTGCCGCTGGGCGGTTACGTCAAGATGCTCGGGCAGGAGGACATCGACCCCGCCGCCCGCAGCAGCGATCCGCGTTCGTTCAACATGAAGCCGATCTGGGCGCGTTCGCTGGTCATCTCGGCCGGTGTGGTGATGAACATCATCTTCGGGCTGATCTTCCTGGTCGTTGCCTTCCGGGCGGGGGTGGAGTTCCCCGCCCCGATCGTGGGCGGCACGAGCCGGGACTTGCCCGCCGCCACCACCTACGCCGAGGGCCACGAGGGCGACCCGGCCTACCGGGGCCTCGAGGTGGGCGACCGGATCGTCGGCGTGGAAGGCGAGACGCCGCGGGACATGCTCGAGGTGCAGTTGCCCATCGCCCTGAGCGCGCCGGGCGAGCAGGTGCGCCTGACCGTCGAGCGGGCGGGCGTCGATGAGCCGCTGGTGTACGTGATGAATCCCGAGCCGCACCCGGTTCGCGGCATCCGCGCGGTGGGCATCGAGCGGCCGATGACGCAGGAGATCGGCCTGCTGCTGGAGGATTCGCCGCTTTACGAGGCGGGCGTGCGGCCGGGCATGAAGGTGGTCGCAGTCGCGGGCGAGCCGGCGGACAGCTACGCCGCGTACTACCACGCCGTCACCAGCGCCCGGGGCGAGCCGGTGAGCGTGACGTTCGCCGGTCGGCGGGAGGGCGAGGACGGAGAGCCGGCGCCGATGAAGCGGGTGACCGCGCAGGTCGTCGCCCAGCCGCTGATGCAGCAGGCGGGCGAGGCGGGGTCGCTTCACCTGCTGGGCTTCGCCCCGGCGGCGCGGCTGGAGCCGGTGCCTGACACCCCGGCCGCCGAGGCGGGCGTGCAGGCGGGCGACGTGGTGGTGCAGTTCGGCAGCGTGTCCTGGCCGACGCTGGCGGAAGTGCAGGAGGTGGCGCAGAACGCGACGGAGGCGGTGACGCTGGTCGTGCTTCGCGGCGGCGAGCGGATGGACCTGGGCGAAGTGACGCCGAAGGACGGCCGCATCGGTGTCGGGCTGAGCACGGCCGCGCAGCCGATCGTCGCCGAGTTGGTGCCGGACACCCCGGCCGCGGCCGCGATGGCGGGTCCGCTGGCGAAGGTGCCGCCCGGCACGCGGATCGCGGCCGTGGCGGGCGAGCCGGTGGAAAGCTGGACGGACGTGCTGCTGGCCCTGCAGGACGAGCTTGGCGAGGCGGAGTCGGCCGGGGTGGCGCTGACGCTGGAACTGCCGGTGTCCGAGCGCAGCCGGGAGCAGGTGACGCTGCCGATCTCGGCCGAGGCGCTGGCGGCGGTCGACTGGGCGCCGCCGAGCGGTGTGGGCTTTCAGCCGATGATGAACCGCGTCGCGGGCGAGAACATCATCGACTCGGCCAAGATCGGCGTCGAGAAGACGGTGCAGTCGATGACGCAGGTGTACCTGACCCTGGCGCGGCTGTTCCAGGGCACGGTCAAGCCCGAGCATCTGCGCGGGCCGGCCGGCATCGTGCACGAAGGCACGCGCTTCGCCCAGCAGGGCTGGGAATATGCCCTGTTTTTCCTGGGCATCATCAGCATCAACCTGGCGGTGATCAACTTCCTGCCCATCCCGATCGTGGACGGCGGGCACATGGTGTTCCTGCTGATCGAGAGGATCAAGGGCTCGCCGCCCAGCGCGACCGTGCAGGCGGTGGCCAGCTACGTCGGCCTCGCGCTGCTGGCGCTGGTGTTCGTGGTGATCACCTATCACGACATCGCCCGGCTGGTCTCAGGCTGATCGGCCTGTCACCGTTAATTCAACCAGGCCCCCGGCCGCTGCATGGCTTCGCCGCCTTGCCGCTGCCGGGGGCTTGTGCTATCACGGGACGCCTGTTGCCCCCCCGTCCGAGGAGTTCAGCCGTGCGGCGAAAGCAGCTCGAGATGTCGTGGACCGTCGGTTTCGCCGCGTCGCTTGAGGCGGCCCCCGAGAAGCGCGTGCCCGCCACCGTGCCCGGGGCCGTGCAGCTCGACTGGGCACGGGCGCACGGCTGGCCCGGCCACACATTCGCCGACAACTACAGGCAGTACGGCTGGATGGCGGACGTCTACTGGTCCTACCAGGCCGACACCGCCCTGCCTCAGCCGGGCGAGGACGAGCGGCTGTTTTTCGTCTGCCAGGGCGTGGACTACCAGTTTCAGGTGCGCCTGGCCGGCGAGGTGCTGCTCGAGCAGGAAGGCATGTTCACGCCGGTGGAGCTCGACCTGACGGACAAGGTTCGGCCCGGCGCGAAACTGGAGGTGCTTGTCTTTCCCGCGCCCAAAGCGCACGACGCCCCGGCCGACCGGACGCAGGCGCGGCTGTCCTGCAAGCCGGCGGCGGCGTACACGTGGGACTGGCACCCGCGGCTGATCCCGCTGGGCATCTGGGACGAGACCTGCCTCGAGCTCCGCCCCGCGGTGCACCTCGCGGATGCGGAGACGAGCTACGAGCTGGCGGATGACCTGGGCAGCGCAGCCGTGCGCGCGGACGTCCGCCTCAGCGAACCGGGACGGGGCACGATCCGCTGGCGGCTGCTGGATCCCGATGGTGAGCGGGTGCTGGAAGAGACCGCCGACGCAGACGCCGAGCGGCGAACGCTCGAGCAGACGGTGGCGCGTCCCCGGCTGTGGTGGCCGCACACGGAAGGCGAGCAGCCGCTGTACCGGTCGGTGGTCGAACTGCTGAGCGAGGGCGGGGAGGTGCTCGACCGCCGGGAGAGCCGGGTGGGGTTTCGGCAGGTTCGGCTGGTCATGGCGCCGGGGCAGTGGGAGGAGCCGGCTGGCTTTCCCAAGGGGCGCAGCAATCCGCCGATCACGCTGGAGATCAACGGGCGTGCGATCTTCGCCCGCGGGTCGAACTGGGTTCCGCCGAGCGTTTTCCCCGGCACGATCGACGCGGCGACGTACCGCCCGCTGCTGGAGCTGGTGCGCGGGGCGCACATGAACATCCTGCGCAGCTGGGGCGGGGGCATCGTCAACAAGGCGGCGTTCTTCGAGCTCTGCGACGAGATGGGCCTGCTCGTCTGGCAGGAGTTTCCCCTCGCCTGCAACGACTACCCGGACGACCCGGCCTACCTGCGCGTGCTCGACCGGGAGTCGCGGTCGATCATCCGCCGACTGCGGCGCCATGCCTGCCTGGCGATCTGGTGCGGCGGCAACGAGCTGTTCAACTCGTGGTCGGGCATGACCGACCAGTCGCTGGCGCTGCGGCTCTTGAACCGCAACTGCTACGACCTCGATCCGGGCACGCCGTTTCTGCCCACGTCGCCGGTGATGGGCATGGCTCACGGACACTACCAGTTCCGGGATCGTGACGGGACCGAGGTGTTCCAGCTCATGCCGGCCGCGCGGAACACGGCGTATACCGAGTTCGGCTGCCCGGGCCCGTCGCCGGCCGACTACCTGCGCACGTTCATCCCCGAAGACGAACTGTTCCCGCCCCGGCCGGGCTCGGCGTGGGAGCATCATCATGGCTTCGGCGCGTGGCTCAGAGACGACTGGCTCGGGCTGCCGGTGCTGGAGCACTACTTCGGCGAAAGCGGCGACCTCGACACCCTCACCGAGCGCGGGCAGCTCCTTCAGGCGGCGGGGTACCGCTGCATCTTCGAGGAAGCGCGTCGGCAGAAGCCGCGCTGCTCGATGGCGCTGAACTGGTGCTTCAACGAGCCCTGGCCCACGGCGGCGAACAACAGCATCGTCAACTGGCCCGCGAGCCCGAAGCCGAGCTATGAGGCGGTCGCCGCGGCCTGCCGGGTGTCGCTGGCGAGCGCGCGGATTCCGCGGTTCGTCTGGCGCGAGGGCGAGACGTTCGAGGCGGAGCTGTGGCTGCTGCACGACGGCCCCGCCCCCCTGCCCGGCGGGCGGCTGGAGGCGTCGCTGGAAGCGGCGGGCGAACGGGTGAAGCTGGTGACGTGGGAGTTTCCCGACGCGCCGGCCAACACGAACCTCCCCGGGCCGATCGCGCGGTGGCCGCTCCCGGCGTGGGAAGCGGAGCGGTTCGAGCTGGTGCTGCGCGTGGAGAACCGCCCCGAGCTGGCGTCGTGCTACACGCTGCTCTACCGCCCCGCAGTGAGGCGGAAGGCGGCGGCAACGCGGACGCTGAACCTGTAAATCAGCAGCTCAACTATCCCGGCGGGTCTCCCCGCTGACGGCGTCGGCCCAGACCAGGGCCTCGCGGTGCGCCTCGGCGACGCGCCACAGCGGCACGCCCAGCCGGTCGGCGATCTCCCCGACGCGCTCCCAGTTGCCCCGCTCGCACGCGCGGGCGAGGCTGTAAAGCGCCCCGGTCGGAGTCTGCCGACCCAGCAGCGCGTCGCGGATGTCCGCATCGACGGGCACGTCCTGGAGCACCTCGCGCATGGGCCGGCCGAGCACGGCGTTGAGCCCGGAGAGCAGGCCCAGGAGAAACAGCGCCCCCCCCGCGTCGTCCCGGCCGGCGAGGGCGCCCACCCGCTCGCAAAACTGGCCGCGCGACAGGCAGGTGACCATCAGCTCGCTGGGGCACTGGTCGGCGAGGCCGGTCAGGGCGACCAGCGAGCCCCACTTGCGCAGCGGCTCCTCGCCGAGCAGGACCAGGGCATGGTGGATCGACGTCACCCGCTGGGCCAGGCCGAGCGCAGCGGAGTTGAGGTAGCGCAGCAGCTTGTAAGACAGCGACGCATCCTGCTTGACGGTCTGCTCGAGCGCGTCGTAGTCGATCTGTTCTTCGTTGATCTGCTGGAGGAAGCGAAGGTAGGGAACCTGCGACGCGCGCAGGTCGCGCCCGGAGCGGATCTCGGGGCGACAGAAGAAGTAGCCCTGAAAGTAGCTGTATCCTGCCGAGCGGGCCTCCTGGAAGTGCTGCTCAGTCTCTACCTTTTCCGCCAGGGCGGCGACGCCCCTCGCCCGGCAGCGGTCGGCGAGTTCGTAGCGTTCGTTGGGCGTGCACTTCATGAAGTCGACCTTCACGATGTCCACCATCTCCCACAGCGGGCTGTCGGGCGTGACCGCGGAGCAGTCGTCCATCGCCAGGCGGTAGCCCTCGTCCTTCATGGCGGCGCAGGCGTCGAGGACCTCCCGGTCGTGGGGCACGTCCTCGAGGATCTCGATCACCGCGAGGTCGGAAGGCAGCAGCGTGTGCACGCCGTCGAGGATGAGCTTGCGCGTGAAATTGACGAACGCCGGCTTCTGTCCCGTCAGGCTGGGCAGGCCCATCAGGTGCAGCGCGTTGTTGAGCGTGTGCAGCGAGGCGGTATCGCCGTCGCCGCCGGTGAAGTGGTTCTCCCGGCTGCCGCGGAACAGCAGCTCGTAACCGTGGACCTGCCGATCGAGGTCGAAGACGGGCTGGCGGGCGACGAAGATCTCATCCTTGCCGGGCGAGGCCGGCGGGGTGGGAAGGGCGCTGACGGACATGACAATGTTTCCTCTCTGCAAACTGATCGGCCGGCGTCAGGCGCTGGCCGCCCTGGAATCGGAAAACGGGCTGCTGCGGAAGCGGCAGGCGGCGCGGCATTCGTCCAGCAGCGTCCGCAGCGCCTCGCGGGCCTCGCCGCTCTCGCGGCCGAGCGCCTGGAGCAGCACGTCGGCTTTTTCGGTGATGGTCGGATAGCCGTAGGACGCGGCCGAGCCTTTGATCTGACTCGCCAGCGAGCTCACCAGCGCCGGGTCCCACTCGGCAAGCGCCTGTTCGAGCTGCCCGGCCTGCTGGTGCAGATTCTCGAGGTAGGCCAGCACGAGCGGCCGGGTGCGCGGGATGCGCCACAGCCGGCTCTCGATCACCTCGGCCTCGGGCTCGCCGGCGAGCAGGTGTTTGCGGAACAGGCGGAGCAGGTCCTCGACGGCGAATGGTTTGGGCAGGGTTTCAACACCCTCGCCCACCTTGTCGGGGGCGACGGTCCAGCGGACGATCGGGCCCTGGTAGCCCTCGTTGCGAAGTCCCTGGATGAACTCGTCGCAGCTCAGCGTGAGCAGCTCGTCGCCGACGACGACCAGCTTGAACGTCCCGGTGCGCACGAGGTCGATCGCTTCGGGCGCGTCCTCGACCTCGACCACCTCCACGCCGGCCTCACTGGCCTCGAAGCGGAACAGCGAGCGGTCCACGGCCGTGCCGTCAAGGCAGAGCACCTGCCCGGCGAACTCGGGCGCGCCCGAGGTATCGTGACCCGCCACGCCTTCGGGCAGCTCGACGAAGGGGCGCAGGTCGATGGGCGAGATGAAGCGCACGCCCACCTCGTGCAGGCCCGCGGCGATGTGGCGGCAGTGCACGACGTGGCCGCTGATGTCGGCGACGTCGCCGTTTCGGCCGTGCAGCTCGACCACGCAGAAGCTGCCCCGGTGGAGGAAGCCCCCGTGGAAGAACCCGATGCCGTCGCGGCCGAGGTTGCGCGGGCGGACGAGGTAGCTCACCCATCCGCCGCCGGGGTGCTTGATCTGCAGGGGCAGGCCGTGCGAGGTGATGTAGGAGAACCGCGGGTACCGGCGTTTGTCGTCGCCGGACGGGGCCGCGGCCTTGGCGTCGAGGACCTCGACCAGTTTGCGGTGCTGCTCGTCGTTGTGAATGAGCCGGTGAAGGCGCCCGTCTCCCGACCTGTTCCTGTCCGCTTGCATAGATCCCCCGCTTCATGCCTCGCAGCGGTCTTCGGGCCGCCGCCCGCCACCCCGGCAGGAAAGGATTTGCCGGGCGACGCTCAGGAAACGGCCGGACGCCGCGACGCCACGCGCCGCTTCGCCCGCGGCCGGGAAGGAGGCTAACCCCCTGCTGCCCGGCACTTTGGTAGCTATCGGCGGCACCCGGGAGCGACTTGACGAGAGTTCCTCATCTGCTGACAGGAACTTGCGGTTTGCGTCGAAGGGGCACGGGTGAACGAACCGGGAGCGGGTGCGCGCCTCCGCCGCAGTCGGCCTGTGCCGGCTACCTGATTGCCGCGGGCATCGGCGAGCTCGCTACCGCCGACGTCGAGTTTGCCGCGACCCGCTTCGCTGACGCGAACGCAGGCGACCACGTCAACACCGGCCGGGACCTGCGCGACGGCTGGCGAGCAAGCCGCGCCACCCGCTTCTGCACACCCGCGGCCCCCGCGGTAAAATGGCCGCTTCCGCCTGAAATCGCCTGCTAGCCGAAGGAAACCGCCATGCGCAGTGACGTGATCAAACAGGGAGCCATCCGCGCCCCGCACCGCAGCCTGCTGCGAGCCACCGGGGTCATCCGCAGCGACGGGGACTTCAAGAAGCCCTTCATCGCCGTGGCCAACTCGTTCGTCCAGATCGTGCCCGGCCACGCCCATCTCGACGTCGTGGGCAAAAAGGTCCGCGAGGCGATCTACGAAGCGGGCGGCATCCCCTTCGAATTCAACACGATCGGCGTCGACGACGGCATCGCCATGGGTCACGGCGGGATGAAGTACTCCCTCGCCAGCCGGGAACTCATCGCCGACTGCGTCGAGACGATGCTCCGCGCCCACTGCTTCGACGGGCTCGTGTGCATCCCCAACTGCGACAAGATCGTCCCCGGCATGATGATGGCCGCGGCCCGCGTCAACATCCCCGCCGTGTTCGTCTCGGGCGGGCCGATGGCGGCGGGCACCCAGCCCAGCACCGGCCGAACGCTCGACCTCAACAGCGTCTTCGAGGGCGTCGGCGCCCACTCGGCCGGGAACATGAGCGAGGACGAACTGCTCGAGATCGAGCAGAATGCCTGCCCGAGCTGCGGGTCGTGCTCGGGCATGTTCACCGCGAACAGCATGAACTGCCTCTGCGAGGCGCTGGGCCTGGCGCTGCCCGGCAACGGGACGATCCTCGCGACCGACCCGGCCCGCGATCGCCTGTTCAGGCAGGCGGGCGAAGCGATCATCCACCTCGTCGAAAAAGACATCAAGCCGCGCGACATCCTCACCCGTGAGGCGTTCGAGAATGCGTTCGCGCTCGACATGGCCATGGGCGGCTCGACCAACACGGTGCTGCACACGCTCGCGGTCGCGCAGGAAGCGGAGCAGCCCTTCGACCTCCAGCACCTCAACGAGGTGTCCGACCGCGTGCCGCACATCTGCAAGGTCGCGCCCAGCGGCAAGTATCACATGGAAGACGTCGCCCGCGCAGGCGGGATCAGCGCCATCCTCAAGACCATCGCCGGCAAGCCCGGCACACTCCACGAAGGCTGCCTCACCGTCACCGGCAAAACACTGGGCGAAAACATCGCGGACGCCCAGGTGCTCGACGACGACGTGATCCGCCCGCTGGCGAGCGCCTACTCCGACCGCGGCGGGCTGGCGATTCTCTTCGGCAACCTCTGTCCGAACGGAGCCGTGGTGAAGGCGGCCGGCGTCGCGCCGAGCATGATGCAGTTCACCGGCCAGGCGGTCTGCTTCGAGTCGCAGGACGACGCGGTGGCCGCCATCCTCAACCGCCAGATCAAGTCGGGCGACGTGGTCGTCATCCGCTACGAGGGCCCGCGAGGCGGCCCGGGCATGCAGGAAATGCTCGCCCCCACCTCGGCGATCCAGGGGCAGGGGCTGGGCGAGTCGGTCGCGCTGATCACCGACGGCCGATTCTCCGGCGCGACCCGCGGCGGCTCGATCGGCCACGTCAGCCCCGAGGCCGCGGCCGGCGGGCCGATCGGCCTTGTGGAAGACGGCGACCGGATCGAGATCGACATTCCCGCCCGCTCGATGAAGCTGCTGGTCGATGACGCCGAACTCGCCCGCCGCCGGGCCGAGTGGACCCCGCCGGCTCCGAAGGTGGACTACGGCTATCTCGCCCGCTACGCCGCGCAGACCACCAGCGCCGACACCGGGGCCGTGCTGAAGAAGCCGGACCTGACTGTTCAGCCCGCGCCGCTTCAGGAGGCGTGAGGGGAAGGGCCAAGGACTCAGGGCTTCGGGCCAAGGGCGTCGGAGAATGAAGCCCCACGGGACGAACGAGCCGCGGCCTTCGGGTCGCGGCTTTTTTCGTGGGTCCCCTGCGTGCAGGGTGGCCCCCAGGCCAGAGGCGATTCGATGAGATCCGATCCGCCCCGCAATTCCCAGAGCCAACAAAAAAGCCGCGCCCCGGCAAGGGACGCGGCTTTTCGTTGTCGGGTTGTCGCTTCGCCTCACAACACGCCGGCCGAGCCGGTCGCGATGGGCTCGGTGACGTATTCGCGCGGGTCGGTGATGCGGCCGGTGAGCGCGCTCGCCGCAGCGGTGAGCGGGCTGGCGAGGTAGACGCCCGCCTGCTTGTGGCCCATTCGGCCGGGGAAGTTGCGGTTGGTCGTGCTGATGCAGACCTCCGGCTCATTCACGCGGCCGAAGGTGTCCACCGGGCCGCCGAGGCAGGCGGCGCAGCTCGCGGCCCCCATCGTGCAGCCGGCGTCCTCGAGAATCTCCCACACGCTCTTTTCGCCGGGCTCCTTCGGCTCGCCGACGACGTTCAGCCGGTGCATGTCGGCGTGCACCTCGGTCGAGCCGGGCACGACGAAGGTGGGCACGCTCACCTTGCGGCCGCTGAGGATCGCGGCCGCGAAGATCATGTCGGTGATCTTGCCGCCCGTGCAGCTGCCGATGTACGCCCGGTCGACCTTCACGTCCCGGCAGTTGTGGGCCGTGTCGCGGTTGTCCGGGCTGTGCGGCTTGGCGACCAGCGGCTCGAGCGTGGCGAGGTCGAACTCCCACTCGCCGTCGTACTCGGCCCCGGGGTCGTCGGCGTAGACGGTCCAGTCGGGCCGGTTCGAGCGGGCGCGGACGTACTCGAGGGTCTTCTCGTCGACGTCGCAGATGCCGTTCTTGCCGCCGGCCTCGATGGCCATGTTCGTCAGCGTCATGCGGTCTTCGAGCGTGAGGCTGGCGATGCCGTCGCCGGTGAAGTAGAGCGTCTTGTAGGTCGCGCCGGAGACGCTGATCTCGCCGATGACCGCGAGGATGAGGTCCTTCGCGGTGAGGTAAGGCGGGATCTCGCCGTGGAAGGTGAACTTCATGGTCGGCGGGACCTTCATCCAGGTCTTGCCGGTGCCCAGGACGAACGCGGCGTCGGTGTTGCCCACGCCGGTGGCGAGCTGCCCGAACGCCCCGGCCGTGCAGGTGTGGCTGTCCGTGCCGAGCAGGATCTCACCCGGACGGATGTGCCCTTCCTCGGGCAGCGCCTTGTGGCAGACGCCCTTGTAAGCGGTCTTCTCGGGATCGCGGTAGGGGTTGGGCATGCCCGAGCCCTGGGCGGTGTCGAGGAAGTCGGGGTCGTAGTAGTACTTGATGCCCTGCTCGGTCACGAAATCCCGCAGGATCTGGATGTTGCGGTGGCACTTTTCCTCGGCCGTGAAGATGTAGTGGTCGGGGATGATGACCACGCGATCCTTATCCCACACCTTCGCGTCCTGGCCGAACTCTTTCTTGAAGATGCCGATCGTGCCGGGGCCGCAGACGTCGTGGGTCATCAGCACGTCGACATCCACCCAGACGTTTTCGCCGGGACGGACGGCCTCCCGCCCGGCATGGGCGGCGAGGATCTTCTCAGTCATGGTCATCGGTCGGGCCATGGCACACTCCGTGGTTTGGCTTGGCTTTGCGAATCACGAATTGTAAGGCAAGTCGTGCGGGGGGTCTAGGGGCCACACCGATGGCGGACGGCAGATGGGGCGCGGACAAGCCGTGGCAAGCGGGGCGCTGCCGCGGGTATCTGGCACGCCTCAGGCCTCCAGCCTCTCGTGAATCCACGCCGCGGCTTCGCCGGGCGTCGTCACCCGGCCCTCGAGCTGGGCGTCGTACACCGCCTCGAGCAGTCGGCCGAACTGCGGGCCGGGCTCGAGGCCCATGTGGATCAGGTCGTCGCCCGTGATCAGCGGCTCAGGCGCCACCCCCTCGGCCAACAGCTCCATCGCGTCGTGCTCGATCCGCTCGCGCAGCCCGTCCGTCGGCAGCGCACGCAGAAGCTGCATCCCGGCCTCCCACAGCCGACCTGCCAGCAGCCGCTTGCGCTTCGCCACGCCCAGCTCGTCCCACCGTACGAGCTCGGACAGCAGAGCCAGCACGCCGGCGAGGTCGTCGCGCTGCTGATTGCTCAGCGTCAGCGCCCGCCGCCAGCGCTTGACCACCCGCCCCGCCTCGGCCTGGGCGAAGTGGGCGAGCGGCTCCACCGGCTGGTCCGGCCGATAGCGGTCGAACATCCACGCCGCGAGCTTCACCGGGTACGGCGCCTCGGGCTCGACTGCCTCGAGCATGGCGGGAAAGGCTTCCTGGTGGTCCTCGGACAGGGCCGGGCCGTCGAGGTGCAGCGCCTGCATGAGCCGGGCCGCCTCGGCCGGCCTGGGGCCTTCGAGCATGGCCTGCACCTCCTGGCCGATGCGTTCCCGGCTGATCTCGCCGAGGCGCGGCGCGAGCGGCCGGATCGCCGCGGCCGTACGCTTTTCGATGGCGAACCCCAGCCTCGCCGCGAAGCGCACCGCCCGCAGCATACGCAGGTAGTCCTCGCCGAAGCGCTCCGACGGGTCGCCGATCGCGCGGACGAGGCGGTGCTCGAGGTCGGCCCGCCCGCCGACGTAGTCGATGATGCGGTCCGTGCCCGTCTCGGCGTCGATCTCGAGCGGGTCGGCGAAAAGGCCGTTGATGGTGAAGTCCCGCCGGCGGGCGTCGTGCTCGGCGTCGGTGAACTCGACGTGGTCGGGCCTGCGTTTGTCGGAGTAGCCCCACTCGGTGCGGAAGGTGGCGACCTCGACCGCCTGCCTGCCGCGATAGGCGAGCACGACCCCGAAGTGCTCGCCGACGTAGCGCGAGCGGGGGAGGATCTTCCGCACCTGCTCGGGCAGCGCGTCGGTGGCGACGTCGTAATCCATGGGCACCAGCCCGAGCAGGTCGTCGCGCACGCACCCCCCGGCCAGATAGGCGACGTAGCCCGCCTCGCGCAGGTCGCGCACGACGGACACCGCCGCCTCGCGGGGGGAGAGCTTCTTTCGCTGGCGCGAAGATCGTTCCATGCGGGGATTCTACTGGATTCGGCAGCCGGGTCGCGGGGCGCGATCGTACCCCACGAGGGCGCTGCGCGTCGCTCTGCGGGCTCGTCGGAACCCGTCCTGAAGCGCCATCCCCGTCCTGGAGCGCATTGTCCGAAGTCCGCGGATGGCCGCCAAGGGGGCTTCTGCGGCATCCACTGTTCCAGACGCGAAAGGCGCGGCCCGCTACACTGTCGCCCTGATGCAAAGCGACGGCCCCATCCTGTTCACCGCCTTCGAGCCCAGCGGCGATGCGCTCGCCGCGCCGCTCGTCGCCGAGCTGCGCCGGCGCCAGCCCCGCCGCCCCATCTTCGCCATGGGCGGCGCCGCCATGGCCGAGGCCGGCACCGAGCTGATCGAAGCGACCACCGAGCACGCCGTCATGCTCGCCGGGGCCGTCGGGCAGGCCCTCGCCCACCGTCAGCGGCTGAGGCGTCTGCGCACCTGGCTGGCCGAGCACCCCATCGCGGCGCTCGTGCCCACCGACAGCCCGGCCGCGAACTGGTCGATCTGCAAGGCCGTGCGCGACGTCCGGCCCGAGGCGAAGATCATCCACCTCGTCGCCCCCCAGCTCTGGGCGTGGGCGCCCTGGCGGATCTGCAAGCTGCGCCGGCTCACCGACCGCGTCATGTGCATGCTCCCCTTCGAGCCGGACTGGTTCGAGCCGCGGGGCGTGCCCGCCACGTTCGTGGGGCATCCGCTCTTCACCGACCCGGCCGAGCCGAAACCGCTCGCTGCGCAAGGCGCGCCCCGCCTGGCGCTGCTGCCGGGCTCGCGGGCGTCGGAGGTGAAAAAGAACTGGCCGATCATGCTCGCCGCGCTGGATGAACTGCAGTCGCGCCACCCCGGCCTCACCGCGACCGTCGCCGCGAGCAGCGAGGCCCAGGCCGGGCGGATCCGCGCGCTCTGCCCCGCAGGCGAGCTGCCGGCGGGCGTGGAGATGGTCCTCGCCGACGCCTCGGCCGTGCTGGACCGGGCGGACCTCGCCCTGGTCGTCTCCGGCACGGCGACGCTGCACGCGCTCTCGCGCCACACCCCGATGGTCGTGCTCTACCGCGCCAGCCGACCCGCCTGGCACCTGCTGGGCCGCTGGCTGGTGCGCACGCGGACGTTCGCCCTGCCCAACCTCCTCGGCGAGTGGGCCGGGCTGGGGCGGGTCGTCCCCGAGCACGTGCCCCACTTCGGCGGCCTTGAGCCGGTGCTCCGCGACCTCGCCCCGCTGGCGGCGGACCCGGCGGCCCGCACCGCCCAGCGCGAGCGGCTCGACACGCTGGCGACGCACTTCCAGGGCATCCGCTATCACGAAGCCGCAGCCGACGTGATCGAGCGGGAGCTTTCCTGACACTGACGCGGTGCCCTGAGCCTGCCCACCTACTCCAGCGAAAACGCCCCGTAGCCGACGACTTCCTCGCGCGGGCCGGTCGTGTCGCCGCTGCTCTGCATCGCCAGCGTGTGCGGGTGGAGGTGATGTCGCTCGGCCAGGGTGAGCAGGGCCTGGATGGCCGTGTACCCGCACGCCTGCTCCGGGCCGATGCGCCAGGGCTGAATCGACTCGACCGCCTCGCGGGTGCGCTGGTCCATCGCGGCCGCGGCCGAGTAGGTGAAAAAGTGCGACAGGTCGCTGCTGACCACGATCCGGTTCTCCGGCCCATCCCACAGCCGGGCGAGCACGGAGGCGAGCTGCTCGCTGCCCACCTGCCCGTATGCCAGCGGCACGATGCTCACGCCCCACGGCCGCGGCTCTTTGCCGGGCTCGCCCAGCGCCTGACAGAGAAACGGCAACTGCGTCTCCAGCGAGTGCTCCTGCGCGTGCGCTTCGTCGCAGACGTGGACGAAAGGCAGGTCCAGCAGGTCGTGCAGCGCCGCGCGATCGACCGGCACGGGCCCGAGCGGCGTATCGAACCGCGACGCCGAGGGCACCGCCACACCCGAGAAGCGTGCGCGATGCGCCGGGCCCAGCAGCACGACGCGCTTGACCATCCCCTTCGCCGGCGCCAGCCGGGCCCACGCCGCGGCGAGCACCGGGCCGCAGTAGGCATACCCGGCGTGGGGGGCGATGATCGCCTTGGGCACCGGGCCTTCTGCCGGGCCGGCGCCGTCGAGCAGTCGGCCGACCACCGCCTCGAGTTCCCGGGGATCGTCGGGGTAGAACAGCCCCGCCACGGCGGGCGGGCGCGTCTCCATCTCGCTGTGATGATGGGTGGCTCGCTGCAGCATGCCAGCCCTCGAAGTGACAGGTTTGCGTCCAGGCGAAAGCGACCCTCGCCCCGCCCGCACACCCGATCATAGGCGCGCTAGGCCGAGGCAAACGGCGGGCGACTCGGATCCGCTTCCATCTCGATCCGCTCGATGCGCACCGCCTGCCGGGCCCGCTCGTCGATCTCGAGAAAGATCCCCTGCACCATCGGCCGCCCGTCGGCGACGTCGTAGGGCGTCGGCATCGAGGTCGTCATGTGACTCAGCACCCGGTCCACGCGCCTGCCGAGCACCGAGTCCATCGGGCCGCACATGCCGAGGTCGGACACGTACGCCGTGCCGCCGGGCCCGATTCGGCCGCCGCCGCCGACCACGTCCGTGGGCAGCAGCCGCGCGTCGGCGGTGGGCACGTGCGTGTGCGTGCCGAAGACGGCCGCGGCCCGGCCGTTGAGGTACCAGCCCACGGCCTGACGTTCGCTGGTCGCCTCGGCGTGGATTTCGGCAATGACGATCGGCTCGGACTCGGGGAGCTGCGACATCACCTGGTCGATCGCGGCGAACGGCTCGCTGATGGGCATGTTCATGAACACCCGCCCGAGCACGGTGAAGAAATAGACCGCCGGCCGATTCCCGCCCGGATCGAGGCGCATCCACGTGCGTCCCGCGGCGCCGCGGGGCAGGTTGGCGGGGCGGATGATGTTGCTCTCGCGCTCGAGAACGGGCACGATCTGCCGCTTCTTGTAGACGTGGTCGCCGAGCGTGATCCCGTCCACGCCCGAGCCGATCAGCTTCTTGTAGAGGTCGGGTGTGATGCCCGAGCCGTTGGCGACGTTTTCGCCGTTGACGACGACGAGGTCCGCCTCGTACTGCTCGCGGAGCGCGGGCAGGCACTGCGCCACGGCGAGTCGGCCGGGGGTGCCCACGATGTCGCCGAGAATGATGATGCGAATGCTCATGCCATGAGCGTAACGGCATCCGGGCCCGGGACCAACACCTCAGGCCGGGGCGCGCGCGTTGTCCGGGTGCCGTATTGACCCATTTCCCTTTCCCGCCGATACTTGGCGTCAATGCGTTGCCCTTCATGCGGAAAGAATGATGACCGGGTGATCGACTCCCGCTCGGCGGAGGAGGGGCGGGCGATCCGTCGCCGCCGGGAGTGCGCTGCCTGCGGGCGCCGTTTCACCACCTTCGAGCACATCGAGCAGACCTCCCGGCTGTGGGTGATCAAGAAGGACGGCACGCGCGTGCCGTACGAGCGTCACAAGGCGCTGAACGGGCTGGAGAAGGCGTGCTACAAGCGGCCGGTGTCGCCCGAGCAGCTCACGCGGATCGTCGAGAGCGTGGAGGAGGAGCTGTTCCGCCGCGACTGCCGCGAGGTGGACGCGATGGAGATCGGCCAGATGCTCGCCGACCGGCTCAAACGCGTCGACCAGGTCGCCTATGTGCGTTTCGCCAGCGTCTACAAGCAGTTCCGCGACCTCGACGACCTGCTCGAAGAGGTCCGCGAGGTGATCGAATCCAGCGGCCCCGGCGTCCCGCCGGACCAGGGGAAGCTGTTTTAGGGACGATTCAGGACCAAGGGGCTGGTGCCAGGGGGTGAAGAAGCAGTTCAGCGAGCCCTGTGGTTTCAGCCGCTCCCTGCCCCGACTTTTTCGACCGCCCCATCCGCTATCATCCCCCCATGACGCGGGAGCCCGAGAACCCGAAGCCGCCTGCTCCGCCCGATCCCGAGAAGGACGAGGCGGTCATTCAGGATGCGCCGCCGAGCGAGATCCCCGTCCGCCGGCCGGTCGCGCCGCAGCAGCGCGAGCTCACCGGCAAGCTCGCCGGGCTGAGCCTGCCAAGGCAGGTGCTCGTGCTGGCGACCTGGCCGTTTCTCGAGCACGCGCTCAACGTGGCGGTGAGCTGGGTGGACATGGCCCTTGCCGGGCGGCTCGGCGAGCAGGCCGTGCCGGCGACGAATGCGATGGCCATCACCGGCATGATCGGCTGGCTGATGGGGCTGCTCATGATGGCCATCGGCGTGGGCTCGACGGCGCTGATCGCCCGCGCTATCGGCGGCCGCCACCGCCGCGTCGCCCGGGCCGCGGTGGGCCAGTCGCTCATCATGGCCAGCGCGGTGGGGCTCGTCATCGCCTTCGTGCTCTTTTTCGGCTCGCCCTGGCTGGGGGCGGCGTTCGGGCTCGAGGGCGAGGCGCTCGAGCTCTGCGTGATCTACCTGCGCGTGCTCGCCCCGGCCGCGCCGATGACCGGGCTGCTCTTCATCGGCGGCGCCTGCCTCCGCGGGGCCGGCGACACCCGCACGCCCTTCCGGGCCATGGTCGCGGTCAACGTCGTCAACGTCTCGATCTCCGTCACGCTCGTCTTCGGGCCCGAACCGCTCGGCGGCTGGGGCATCGGCGGAATCGCGGCCGGCACGAGCGTGGGCTGGGCCGTCGGGGCCGTGCTCCTCGTCTCGCTGCTGCTCTCGCCCGGGGCGGCGGTGCAGTTGTTCGTCCACCGCCTGCGGCCGCACGTGCACACGATGAAGCGCATCATCCGCGTGGGCATCCCCAACCTGATCGAGTCCAGCGGGCAGTGGATCGGCAACGCGGTCATCGTCAGTTTCGTCGGCGGCCTCGCCGCCGAGGCGGCGCTCGGGGCGCACATGATCGCCATCCGCATCGAGGCGATGAGCTTCCTGCCCGGCGCGGCCGTGGGCACCGCGGCGGCCACGCTGGCGGGGCAGTACCTCGGGCTCGGCGACCCGCACCGGGCGAAGAAGGCGGTGTCGCTGTGCTGGGGGCTCGGGGCGGGGATCATGCTGCTGATGGGCTTCGCGTTCATCTTCATCCCCGAGCCGCTCGTGCGCATCATGACCAACGAGCCGGAACTGCTCGAAACCGCCCCGCCGCTTCTGCGCATTGCCGGGCCGGTGCAGGTGTTCTTCGGCAGCTACATGGTGCTCGCCCAGGCGCTGCGGGGCGCGGGCGACACCACCACCGCCATGCTCATGACCTACGCGAGCACCTTCCTCATCCGCGTGCCCGCGGCGTATCTGCTCGGGGTCCATCTCGGCTACGGGCTGATCGGCATCTGGCTCGCCCTCTGCGGCGAGCTGGTCGTCCGCGGCTCCATCTTCGCCGCCCGCTTCCTCCAGGGCGGATGGACGAAGGTGAAGGTGTGAAAGGCTGGAGCCTGGAGCCGCGGACTCCTGCCAGATCCGATTCAGTAGCCGCAGCCGGCCGGGGTCATCCCTGAGAAGAAAGCGCCATGCGCCCACTTCGCCGACGCAGGCTCGGCCGAACCGACATCCACATCCCGGCCCTCGCCCGGCGACGAGGTGCTCGCCGAGGCTGGTTCAGCAGGACCACGTCGCCGCCATCCCCGAGGCGGCGAGCGACGCGCCCCGCCGAACCCAGTTCCAGATCTTCGACTTCGAGCTCCCGGACGAGGAGATGCAGAAGGTCAAGGCCCGCGGGCAGGACGAGCGCGAGATCAACCCGAGCCGGGCCCC
>JBKHFW010000033.1:0-34241 GCA_046540025.1 Phycisphaeraceae bacterium | reverse complement strand
ATCTGGACACACTTTTCTGGGCGGCTTCATGGATAGGCTTGGGCCACGAGTACCAGATTGATATATCTTGGTCAAACATGGCTCGCGTCACCGCTCGTAATTTTGGCACAGGGAGCCCAACGGAACTTAAGGGCTGGCCCGTGGAACGGAAAGAAGAGTAGAGTCTATGGCAGAATGTCGAAAGCGCCTTTTCAGTGTCTTCGCTTCCGGGCTTGCAACGGGCGTGATAACATGCCTGTTTACATGGGTGACGTTGATGTCTTCGGGGCCGCCTCTTCAAACTGAGCGGGTCAGCGTATTGGTCGCAAAGCTAAAAAATATCGATCTCGGCATACAGTCATATAGAGGGTCATCTGGACGTGCGCCAGATGCCATGAAGGATCTTGTTCCTTTGGTGCCCGAATCTATTGCTGACGATTTTGTGGTCCTTTCGACTGACAAAGGTGCTATCGTCATTCCAAAGTACCTGACTCTGGTTGATCTGACTGGTGGTCGAGGAGAAAGCCCCTATGGGTCCATTGCTCCGGGGTCGAACTTCTTCATGGTTGGAGGTCGCCTTATACTCTTTGACAGGAAGGGGCAGGTTACGACGATTGATGTCCGTTAAGGGGCGCGGGTAGGGAAGAGCAGGGGCGGGGGCAGAAACAGGGACAGAAACGGTGTCGGGACAGAAACGGTGTCGGATAATGTCGGATACCGTTTTTGAAGAACCTGCGGCATTCACTTCCGGCGAGGTCAGGGCGCTGGTATGAGAAAACCGCCCCGTGGCGTCACGGGGCGGCGATCGGGTGTGTCATTCAGGCGGCGGAGGCTAGTCCTCGGCCCGCTCGACGAGCCAGTGTTCGAGCTCGATCGGCGTCGCGCGGCCGAAGATGGTGACGATGACGCGAACCTTGCCCTGGTCGGGCAGGACCTCGTCCACCGAGCCCTCCATGTTCTCGAACGGGCCTTCCTTGATCTTGACGTAGTCGCCGGGCTGGAACTCCATCTTGACCTGCGGCTGCTCCTCAGCCGGCTTGGAGGCCTGGAGCATCTTCTCGATCTCCGGCAGGCTCATCGGGCTCGGACGGCCGGCCGTGCCGATGAAGTCGCCCACGCCCGTGGTCTCCTTGATCAGGAAGAACACGTCCTGCGGGATTCGGCCGTCGTGTTCGAGCTTCATCTCGACGAAAACGTAGCCCGGGTAGAGCTTCTTCTCGAGGATCCGCTGCTTGCCGCCCTTGACGGTCTTGACCTTCTCGGTCGGCACGAGAATGCGGTTGACCAGGTGCGTGAAGCCCTCGATCTTGATCTTCCGCAGAAGCGTGCGGCGGACGCTGTCTTCCTTGTTCGAAGCCACCCGGAGCACGAACCAGTTCATGCCCGGCGTGACGAGCGGCTCCTCTTCAGGAGTCTGCTCCTCGCTCGCCTCGGGGGCCTCGGGCGCCTGCTCGGGGGCCTGCGCCTGCTCCTCGACCGGCTGCTCCCCGGCAGCCTGCTCGGGGGTTTCGACGTCGCTCGGGTTGGGTTGCTGCTCAGCCATGTCGGCGTGATTCCTTGTGCGTCTAATCGTAGCGCTCGCCCGGCGACTCAGCCCTGCAGGATGCCGATCCACTGAAAGAACCCGGCGAACAGCAGGTCGATCAGGAACAGCAGCACGGCGAGCATCAGCGTGCCCGCGATGACGACCACGGTCGAGCCGAAGATCTCGCGGCGGCTGGGCCAGTTGACCTTCTTCATCTCCGCCTCGGTGGCGATCATGAAGTCCGCCACCCGTGGGTTGTTCAGCAGCCAGTAGATCAGTCCGCCGAGCACCAGAATCACCGCGGCGGCCATCCCGCTCTGGTAATAGATGGTGTTCTCGCTGATCACCGACATCTTGGTCCAGCCCCAGGCCACGCCCGCGAGCACGATCGTGCCGGCGCCGATAGCGGAGAGCGTCCGCGTCCAGTAGCCCTGACCGGGTTTGTAGATCGATATTGCCATGGGTGCCTGCCTGTCGAGCCCTGCGAGCCCGACGCTTGGGATGGGAGCCCGCCTCGGCAGGGCGCCGGGCCCTGACGGGCCGAGGCCCCGGGAAAAAACGGAACACGCCAGGGAGGACTCGAACCCCCAACCTGCGGATTTGGAATCCGCTGCTCTGCCAATTGAGCTACTGGCGTGTGAATTGGCTTGTCGCCGGCCGTGGCCGGCAGACTACAACTATATCCGGCCCGCGACGCGGGTTCCACCGCGAGTCGGCCACCGTCGCCCGCGCCGGCCTCTGCGGGGATCGGCGGAGGGGCGAGCCCCGGCGGGCGGGGCGTGGCCGGGGCGGATCACTTGCGCTTGATCTTGTGCAGCGTGTGCTTGCGCAGGCGCGGGTTGTACTTCTTGAGTCCCGCCTTGATCTTTTCGTCGAGGCCGCCGCGCACGTTCACCGAGGTCCGGTAGTTCAGATCGCCGGTTTCGGTGCACTGCAGCCAGACGTATTCGCGGGCTTCGGCTTTTCGCTTGGCCATGACTATTCTCGCTCTTGGAGCGGTCAGCCTGAGCATGAGCCAGCGATGGGCCGCCCGGTTGCGGACGGCCCATCGCCTGGTTGCTCATGACTGAATCTACTCGATGATCTTGGTCACCACGCCGGCGCCGACGGTACGGCCGCCTTCGCGGACGGCGAACCGGAGGCCTTCCTCCATGGCGATCGGCTTGTCGCCGAGGTTGATCTCCATGGTGATGTTGTCGCCGGGCATGCACATCTCGGCACCGCCGAGCAGCTTGATGTCGCCGGTGACGTCGGTGGTGCGGAAGTAGAACTGCGGCTTGTAACCCGAGAAGAACGGGGTGTGCCGGCCGCCCTCTTCCTTGGTCAGGACGTAGACCTCACCCTCGAACCTGGTGTGCGGGGTGATCGAGCCGGGCTTGGCGAGCACCTGGCCGCGCTCGATGTCCTTCTTCTCGACGCCGCGGAGCAGGGCACCGACGTTGTCACCGGCCTGGCCCTGGTCGAGGGTCTTGTTGAACATCTCCACGCCGGTGATGACCGTCTTGCGCGGCTTCGGCGCCAGACCGACCAGTTCCACCTCGTCGCCGACCTTGACCAGGCCACGCTCGATGCGGCCGGTGGCCACGGTGCCGCGGCCCTTGATGGAGAAGATGTCCTCGATCGACATCAGGAACGGCTTGTCGACCTCGCGTTCGGGCTCGGGGATCCAGGTGTCCAGAGCCTCCATCAGGTCGGCGATGCCCTTGGTCGCTTCCGGATCGTCCGGGTTCTGCAGCGCGGGGAAGGCGGCACCCTTGACGATCGGCGTGTCTTCCTCGAAGTCGTACTTGGTCAGCAGCTCCTGCACCTCGAGCTCGACGAGGTCGAGCAGCTCGGGGTCGTCGACGAGGTCGACCTTGTTCAGGAACACGACCAGCTTGGGCACGTTCACCTGGCGGGCCAGCAGCACGTGCTCGCGGGTCTGGGGCATCGGGCCGTCGGCGGCGGACACCACCAGAATCGCACCGTCCATCTGGGCGGCGCCGGTGATCATGTTCTTCACGTAGTCGGCGTGACCGGGGCAGTCGACGTGGGCGTAATGCCGGCTCTCCGACTCGTACTCCACGTGGCTGGTGGCGATGGTCAGAATCTTGGTCGGGTCGCGACGGCCGTCCTTCTCGGACGCCTTGGCGACCTCGTCGTAGGCCTTGACCGTCGCCAGGCCCTTGGCCGCCTGCACCGCGGTGATCGCCGCCGTCAGCGTCGTCTTGCCGTGGTCCACGTGGCCGATCGTGCCGACGTTCACGTGGGGTTTGGTACGTTCAAAAACGCCTTTTGCCATGGTATCGGAACCTCCGCCTTGGGTTTCTCAGCAACAGCTCGTCAGGACCGCGGCTCCCGCGACCGCCCCCGACCCTGCTCATGTGCGGCTCGGGGAGGCGACCGCCGCCTTGCCTTTCCGCCGCGCAAACTTAGAACTCTCACATCGGTGCCGACGGCTCTCGCCGTCAACAAAGCCACCCATGGGACTCGAACCCACGACCTCACCCTTACCAAGGGTGTGCTCTACCAACTGAGCTAGGGTGGCACAGCAGCCGACCTATACCGGCACTTTAATCAATCGTCCCCGATTGACAAGGGGCCCGAATCGGCGGTTGCCACCAATCCGCGCCCCTGCCTGCACCTTCACGCCCCAACGCGCGATCGCGCAGCGGCTACCGCGCCGTCAAGGAGCCAGAGCTTAACCATCCCCCTGCCCCCAGTCAAGCCGCCCCGGCAACTTTCTTCACAAACCTCTTTGCGTCCGCGAAACCATGAGGTAGGCTAGCCAGACCAAGGGCGACACAGCCCCTTCCGGGAAAGGGGAGGATGACACGATGCGAACGCTCGCCGCGGCCGCCGCGGCCACCCTGCTGCTGACCTCCGCCGCCCGCGCGGCGTTCATCAGCGAGGTCTTCCAGGCAGGCGACCACAATCCCGCCGCCATCGAAATCGACGGGCTCGCCGGCCTCGACAGCGTGCAGCTGCTCGTGCTCACCGCCAGCGACCGCCCCGGCCGACGCCCCAGCGTCCTGCGCTCGATCGCCCTGCCCACCGACCGCCCGGTCGCCCTCGTCAGCGAAGCCCCCTGGCCCGATCGGCTGTGGACCCAGGCCGGGCAACTCGGTCCGGAGGAAGACGAGCCCCAGCCGCTTGTCCTGCCCCGCGGCCTCGCGCTCGCCGACCAGCCACGCACGCTGCTGCTCCTCGCCGGGGGAGAACCGATCCGCGAGGGGAGCTACTTCAGCCTGCCCCCCGCGCCAGCCAGCCACACCACGCCCGACGTGCCGACGCGCCTGGACTGGCTCACCTTTTCCCCCGATGGCAGCGGCAAGCCCCTCGCGGACGAACCCGTGCGGACCCTCCCGGGCAGCACCGTCCTCAGCCGGGCCGTCCTGCCCGATGGCCAACCCTCCGGGGAGATCCTCGTCGGCGAGCCCGACCCGCACGGCTTTCTCGAAAGAGAACCGGTCAGCTATCGCGTCAGCCCCGGCGTCCGCAACGAACTGCCCAGCCCCAGCCATCACCCCGAGCCCGCCTCGTGGCTCCTGTTCGCCCCGCTGCTGGCCGCCACCTGGGCAGCCCGGCGGCCCACATGAAGGTTTCCGCGAGACCGGGATTGTTCCTATCGCCGTTTCAGGGTATGATTTATGGCTATTCCGTCACTCCGTTGACCCCCGCTCCGGCAGGGTCAGCCCGTACCTCGAGGTCGTTGCATGACTCAACCGTCCCGCCAGATTGACACCCCCTCCAGCGTTCACGAGCGCGTCAACCTCGTGCTCGACCGCATTCGGCCGGTCATCCAGGAGGACGGCGGCGATGTGGAACTCGTGGAGGTCACCGACCAGGGCGTCGCCCGCATCCGCCTCCACGGCGCCTGCGTCGGCTGCCCGTCCAGCTCCATGACCCTGCACATGGGCATCGAACGCACCCTGCGGGAAATGATCCCCGAAGTGACCGGCGTCGAACAGGTGGACTGAGCGTTCGCCCCCCGCCAGCGGCCACAACGGAGAGGAGATTCCCATGCTCGCACTGACCCGACGCGTCGGCGAGGAGGTCGTCATCGGCGACCCACGCAACCCCCTCGGCGTGGTGCGCGTGGTGTCCGTCAACGGCGACAAGATCCGTCTCGGCTTCGAGTTCGGCCCGGAGATCGAAATCAACCGCCGCGAACTCGCCGAGCAGAAACTCCGCGACCAGGACGCCGCCGACCAGCCGACCAAGCCCGCTCGACAGCCCGAGCCGGCGCCCGGCAACCGCCGCGACAACGGCCAGCGCTGACCCCTTCGCCCACAAACGACAAGGCCCCGGCAGATCACTGCCCGGGGCCTTTTTTGTTGCTCCATCTCGCCGGGCCGCGGCGGATCATCCCGGGTTCGCCGCCCCGTTGCCCCGTAGGCAGTGGCTGCGGATCACCTCGCACAACTCGTGCGAGGCATTGGCCTTGTTGACGAACGCGCACGCCCCCGCCTCGCGGATCGCCGCGACCGCCCCCTCGTCCTCCAGCATCGACAGCCCCACCACCTGCACATCGGGGAGCTGGTCGCGAATCTGACGCGTCGCCTCGATGCCGTTGATGTCGGGCATGTTCACGTCCATCACCACCACGTTCGGCCGAAGGTCCAGCGCCATCTGCACCGCCTCCCGGCCGTCCGACGCCTCGCCCACCACGCTCAGACCGCTCCGGCTGGCGAGAATGTGCCGAATGCCCTCGCGCACGATGGCGTGGTCGTCCGCCAGCACCACGCGAATCGCCTCCTGCCCCCTCGCCGACCCGCCCGGCTCCGGCTCAGGCTCAGGCTCCGGCTCCGGCTCCGGCTCGGCCGCATCGAGCGATGGCGGCGGCGAGAGCCGCAGCGCGGGCGTCGCGAGCTCCGACTCGTCCACGCCGCCCGCCAGCGGCACGACCATCTCGATCCGCGTCCCCTCGCCGGGCTGAGCGTGCACGACCAGTCGCCCGCCGGCCCAGTCCAGCCGCTCACGCACGTTGAACAGGCCGAAGCCGCCGTTGGAGCGCAGCTCGTCCAGCTCGGCCGGGTCGAAGCCCACCCCCTGGTCCTCGACCACCACGTACAGGGCGTCGCCGCCTCGGCTGTCGATGTTCACCCACGCCTCGTCCACCTCGGCGTACTTGACGGTGTTGAAGAGCATCTCCCGCACCGCCTGGAACAGCAGCGCCTTGAGCTCCTCGCTCAGCGGCGGCTCCTCGCCCTGCTCGCGGACGTGCACCCTCAGGTGGTACTTCTCCTGCATCCGGTCGGCGAGCCAGAGCATGACCTCGCCCAATCGGCTGCTGCGCACCACGGTCGGGCTCAGCTCGGCAGTCAGGTCCCGGCTGAGGCGCAGCGACTCGTCGAGCAGCTCGCCGACATCGCCAAGCCCCTCCGTCACCGTCTCCTGCGCCTGGGGGCGGAGCATGGCGATCTGCATCTTCGCCGCCACCAGGAGCTGCTGGAGATCGTCGTGGAGAATCTCCGCAAGCCGGCGCCGCTCGCGATACTCCACCTCGTTGAGCTGGGAAGCGAGCTGGCGCAACTGACGGACCCGGTGCTGCACCTCCTCGGTGCGCTCCGCCACCCGCTGCTCGAGCGTTTCACTGAACCGGCGAAGCTCGTCCGCCTTGTCGTCGAGCTCGGTGTGCAGCGCCATCACGCCGCGGTTGGTCTCCTCGAGCTCCTCGGCAAGCTGGCGGTTCCGCCGCTCGAGCACCGCCACTCGGCGGGCGAGACGCCGGGTGTAATCGCCCTCTGCGTCGTCGGGCGGCGGCTGTTCCACCTCCGCCGGCTCGCCGCTGCGCACACCGCGCTTCACCCGCTCGTACTCCTCCGGTTCGAGGGGCACGCGGAGCCTGAGCTCCTGCTGATCAGGCTCCGGCTCAGCCGAGGCCACCAGCGTGTGCACCGCCTCCATGGCCGAGTCGGGCCGGCTGTCGGCCAGCGGACTCAGCCCCAGCTCCACCGCGGCGGGATCGTCCGTCAGCGTCACCGTCAGCCGGGTGTGCCCGGCCTCGCGACGGATGTGCTCGAGGAGCTGGACCACGCCCCCCGCCCAGCGCAGCCGGCGCTGCCACGGCCGATCCAGCGCCTCCGCCAGTCGGTGGACCGCCACGGAGAGCGGCAGAGCGCTGTCGGCGGAATCCGCCTCGAACACCAGCGAAATAGGTGCGTTCGAACTCAAGAACGGTCGCCTCTCGGCATCAAGGTCGTGCCGGCCGGCGCGGCCGAACGACGGCCACGCTCACATCGTCACGCAGGCGATGGTGGTCGCGATAGAGCACGCCCGCCACCAGGGAAGGATCCTGCCGGGCCAGCCCGGCATAGCGGCGGAGGTCCCAGCGGTCTGTGAGTCCGTCGCTGTGCATCACCAGCAGGGAGTCCTCGCTCCACTCACCAGTATATTCCCTCAGTTGCGGCACTTGAAGCCCCACGGTCCCGTGCCCCGAGACGAGGTGATGCGTCTTCGAGCCGGTCAGAATCGTGGCGCTGATGTTGCCGATGCCCCAGAACCGCACCGGCTCGGGCGGGTCGGACACTTCCGCGACCGCCAGCGCCGCCCCGCGGGTCGAACGCAGCGACCGGTGCATCTGGTTCAAAAGCGGCTGAGGCGGCAGGTCGAGTTCCAGGAACCGCTCCACCGCCCGCTGCGAGGCCTCCGACGCGTCCGGGCCGTGGCCCAGGCCGTCCGCCATCAACAGGCGCAGGCCGCGCTGGGTCGGCCTGACCGCCCAGGCGTCGCCGCCGACCTTCTCCCCGGCGATCGGCACGCTCAGGCCGCCCACCTCCAGCGGCGGCCGGGGCCGATTGAACTGGCTCTCCCACACCCGCGCCAGCACGGCCGAGCCCTGCCCGGGCCGGCTGTAGCAGGTAAAATCGTCCGCCAGCCGGCTCATCGCGCCCAGTCCGGTGCCGGACGTGCCGATCGTGGAATAGCCGTCGCGCAGGCACCGGCTGACGTCGTTCATGCCCGGCCCGCGATCCAGGGCGATCACCTCCACGCCGCGGTGCGTCTCCCACGCCACACGCTGGAGCAGGATGCACCCGTCTTTCGCGTGCCGGACGAGGTTGTTGCCCGCCTCGGTGACCACGAGCGCCACCCGGCCTCGCCGGTCCTCGTCGAGCCCCTGCTGGCGCGCCATGGTCGCGGCCTGCCGGCGGGCGTCGCCCACGCCGCTGGGGTCGGTCACCTCGAGCATGCGCGTCTGGCCGAACGGAGGCACTACTTCCATCGCGTCACCGTCACCCGGGTTCCTTCCCCTGGCTTGCTGTGGATGTCAAAGTCGTCCACCAGTCGGCGGGCACCGCCCAGGCCGAGCCCCAGGCCCGCCCCGGTGCTGACGCCGTCCTGCAGGGCCTCGTCGACGTCCCCGATGCCGGGGCCGTGGTCCTGGAACGTCAGGCGGATGCCTTCCCGCGGCTGGGTCACTTTCTGGACGCTGCACGAGCCGCCGCGGCCGTGCACGAGGGCATTGCGTGCCAGTTCGCTCGCGGCCGTGACCAGCTTGGTCTGCTCGACCAGGCTGAAACCCAGTTCCCGGGCCCGCTTGCGCACGGACTGACGAACAGCGACAATGTCCTGTTCCGCCTGGATCGGAATGGGCTCAACGCCGGTGCTTGCCATGCGCGGCCTCCTTCGCCCGCCGCCTCGCGTGGCGCAGCTGATCCATGCCGCGATCGACATCGAGCGCCGTCCTCACCCCCTCCAGCGGGAGCCCGAGTTCCACGAGCGTGATCGCCACCGCCGGCTGCATGCCGACGATGACCGTCTCCGCGTCGAGCATCCGCGACATCGCCGCGATCTGGGCGAGCACCCGCCCGATGAACGAGTCGACGATCTGCACGGCCGAGATGTCGATCAGCACGCCACGGGCCGCGGTCTCGCGGATCCGTTCGGTAAGCTGGTCCTGCAGCGCCAGGGCGAGGCGGTCGTCGAGCTCCACCTGGATCGACACCAGGAGAAACTCCTCGAGGCGCAGAACGGGAATGTTGTGAGCCGTTTCCATGCTGGGCTCCTTGTCGGCTGGCACTACTGGCCGCACCCGCCGTCGCCGTCTTCGACGACCTGCCGCCCGTGGCGGACGAGTGCTTCGCTGAAAGCGCTGGCGAGCGTCTGCTTCGTGCTCACTTCGCGCAGGTCCACGCCGAGCTGAACCATCGTCTGCGCGATGGCGGGGCGGATGCCGCTGATGATGCAGTCGGCGCCCATCAGCCTCGCCGCGGTGACGGTCTTGAGCAGGTGCTGGGCGACCATCGTGTCGACCGTGGGCACGCCGGTGATGTCGATGATCGCGGTGTCCGCCCCGGTCTCGGTGATCTTGGAAAGCAGCGCCTCCATGACCACCTGCGTGCGGGCGGTGTCCAGCGTGCCGATCAGCGGCAGGGCGAGGATGCCCTCCCACAGTTCGACGACGGGCGTGGAGAGCTCCATCAGCTCTTCCTGCTGGCGGTTGATCACCGACTGCATCCGCTTCTGGAACACCTCGGTCATCCACAGCGCCATGCTGTTCATGAGCAGGCTCATGCTCGCGACCGCCCGCAGCACGGGCCCCGGCTGGCCGGCCTGCTTCTCGAGCGTGAGCAGCACGGAGCGTTTGAACAGCAGGATGAAGCCGGTGACTTCGATGGAGGTAAACCCGCGCTCGATCCAGTCGCCGAGCATCTGCCGCAGGTGCTCCCGCAGCGGCTCCCACTGCGGGTCGGCAAAGTCCTCCGTGCCCTGCTCGACGCCCTGCCGCAGCAGGGCGACGACCTCCCGAGCCTCGTGCCGCAACTCCTGCTCCTCGATCAACCCCTTGCGGTAGGCCGGGTTGGTCTGGAAATCGTTGATCCAGTTGTCGATCACTTCCTGCTCGTTGTCGCGCAGGACGCTCAGAATGAGATTCTCCTCGGCCATCTGCAAGTGCTCCCGCTGATGTCGCTGGTGAATTTGCGTGATATCAAGTCTATAGGGGCAAGCCCTGCTTTTCTACCGCAGCCATCCGGTGAATGCCCCACCCCGCCCCCACGGTGGCGGCAGTGCGGGCGGGCCCACAGGAAAAGCCGGCGCGACCGGATTCGGCCGCGCCGGCTGGTTAATTGCTTTCATCCGCCCGGTTTACCTGGCCGCGGCGCCCTTGCCGTTCTGGGCGGCAACGGCTTCCTCGATCTCGGGCATCGTGAACTGGGCGAGCTGCTGGTAGTAGGCGATCCGGCGATCCGTGTCCTGCTGGGCCTGCGCCACCAGGCGATCGAACCGCTCGGGGTCGGCCTTCTGGACCATGCGGAACCGGTTCTCCGCCTCCATGTACTCGCGGACGGGGATTTTGGGCTTGCGGCTGTCGATCTGCAGCGGGCTCTGCCCCGCCTGCGCCCGACGCGGGTCGAAGCGGTACAGCGGCCAGACGCCGGAGTCGACGGCCATCTTCTGGTGATCCAGCCCCTGGGCCATGTCCACGCCGTGGGCGATGCAGTGGGCGTAGGCGATGATCAGCGACGGGCCGGGGTAGCTCTCGGCCTCGCGCAGCGCCTTGACGGTCTGGTTGTCGTTGGCGCCCTGGCAGATGCTGGCGACGTAGACGTGGCCGTAGCTCATCGCCATCAGCCCGAGGTCCTTCTTGCCCACGGGCTTGCCGGCGGCGGCGAACTTGGCGCTCGCGCCGATCGGGGTGGCCTTGGAGGCCTGGCCGCCGGTGTTGGAGTAGACCTCGGTGTTCATCACCAGCACGTTGACGTCGCGGGACATCGACAGCACATGGTCGAGGCCGCCGTAGCCGATGTCGTAGGCCCAGCCGTCGCCGCCGACCAGCCACACGCTCTTGGGCACGAGGTAGTCGGCGAGCAGGTCGAGCCGCTTCGCTTCCGGCCGGTCGATCGTCTCGAGCTTCTCGCGGAGGGCCTTGACCCGCTCGCGCTGGGCGGCGATGCCCGCCTCGCCCTCCTCGGCCGGGGCGAGCAGTTCCGCGACCAGTTGGTCGCCGAGCTCCCCGCCGAGCTGCTGGACGAGGTCGCGGGCCTGGCTGCGGAGGTTGTCCACACCCAGCCGCATGCCCAGGCCGAACTCGGCGTTGTCCTCGAACAGCGAGTTGCTCCACGCCGGCCCCCGGCCGTCCATGTTGGTGCAGTACGGCGTCGTGGGCAGGTTGCCGCCGAAGATCGACGAGCAGCCGGTGGCGTTGGCGATCAGCGCCCGCTCGCCGAAGAGCTGGGTCATCAGCTTGACGTAGGGCGTCTCGCCGCAGCCCGCACACGCGCCGGAGAACTCGAACAGCGGGGTCAAGAGCTGCGAGCCCTTGACGTCGAGCCGCTTGATCCGCCCGCGGTCGGCCGCGGGCAGGGTGCTGAAGAAGTCCCAGTTTTCCTGTTCCTGCTCGCGGTGCTCGAGCATGGAGGCCATGTTGAGCGCCTTGCGCTCGGGGTTCTTCTTGTCCTTGCTCGGGCAGACGTTCACGCAGAGCTGGCAGCCCGTGCAGTCGTCAGGCGACACCTGCAGCGTGTACTTGAGGCCCTTGAAGTCCGGGGCCTTGTAGTCGACGCTGCGGAAGCCCTCGGGGGCGTTTTCGAGCGCCTCGGGCTCGTACACCTTGGGGCGAATCGCCGCGTGCGGGCAGGTGAAGGCGCACTTGTTGCACTGGATGCACAGGTCCTCTTCCCAGACCGGGAGCTCCAGGGCGATGCCGCGCTTCTCGTAGCGGCTCGTGCCCGTCGGCCAGGTGCCGTCGACCGGGAACGCGCTGACGGGGAGCATGTCGCCCTTGTTTTCCATCATCAGCGCGGTGACCCGCTTGACGAAGTCCGGGGCGTCCTCGGGCACGAAGCTGTGGCGGTGCAGTTCGGACTCGGCCGTCTGCGGCACCTGCACCTCGTGCAGGCCCTCGAGGCTATGATCCACGGCGGCCCAGTTGGCCTCGACGACCTGCTGGCCCTTCTTGCCGTAGGTCTTCTCGATGGCGTCCTTGATCTTGGCGATCGCCTCTTCCCGCGGCAGCACGCCGGAGATGGCGAAGAAGCAGGTCTGCATGATCGTGTTGATCCGCCGGCCCATGCCCGCGGCCTCGGCGATCTTGTAGCCGTCGATCACATAGAGCTTCAGCTTCTTCTCGATGATCGTTTCCTGGACCTCCCTGGGCAGGTGGTCCCACACCTCGTCGGGGCCGTACGGCGCGTTGAGCAGGAACGTCGCCCCTTCCTGGGCGGTTTCCAGCACGTCGTAGCGGTCGAGGAAGCTGAACTGATGGCAGGCGACGAAGTTCGCCTTGCGGATGAGGTATGCCGAGCGGATCTCCCGCGGCCCGAAGCGGAGGTGGGAGATGGTGATGCCGCCGGACTTCTTCGAGTCGTAGACGAAGTAGCCCTGGGCGTAGAGGTCGGTGCCCTCACCGATGATCTTGATCGAGTTCTTGTTGGCGCCGACCGTGCCGTCGGAGCCCAGGCCGTAGAACACGGCCCGCACGACGTCGCTGTCCTCCTCGTCGGCCTCGAGGTCGTAAGGCAGCGAGGTGTGGGTGACGTCGTCGTTGATGCCGATGGTGAAGTGGTTCTTCGGCTTGTCCTTTTCGAGGTTGTCGAAGACGCCGCGCACCATGGCGGGGGTGAATTCCTTGCTCGACAGGCCGTAGCGGCCGCCGACGACGGTCGGCTCGTCGAAGCCGAGTTCGCCGGCCCCGGCGGTTTCGCGCAGGACGGTGACGATGTCCTGGTACAGCGGCTCGCCGGCCGAGCCGGGCTCCTTCGTGCGGTCGAGCACGGCGATCTTCTTCGTCGTCTCGGGCAGGACCTGGAGCAGGTGCTTCGTGCTGAACGGGCGGAACAGGCGGACCTTGATCAGGCCGACCTTCTCGCCCTGCTCGACGAGCTTCTCGATCGTCTCGTGGGCGGTCTCGGCGCCCGAGCCCATCATGACGATGACGCGCTCGGCCTCGCGGTGGCCGACGTAGTCGAACAGCCGATACTGCCGGCCGGTGACGGCGGCGAAGCGGTCCATGGCGTCCTGCACGATCTCCGGGCAGGCGTCGTAGAACTCGTTGCAGGCCTCACGGGCCTGGAAGAAGGTGTCCGGGTTCTGGGCGGTGCCGCGGATCTCGGGGTGATCCGGGCTCAGGGCGCGCTCGCGGTGGTCCTTGATCCAGTCGTCACGGATGAGCTGCCGCAGGTCGTCGTCCTGGAGCATCTCGATCTTGGCGACCTCGTGCGACGTGCGGAAGCCGTCGAAGAAGTGGAGCATGGGCACGCGGGAGGCGAGCGTGGCGGCCTGGCCGACGGCGGCGAGGTCCTGCGCTTCCTGAACGCTCCCGCCGGCGAGGAGCCCGACGCCGGTCTGGCGGCAGGCCATCACGTCGGAATGGTCGCCGAAGATGGACAGCGCGTGGGTCGCGACGGTGCGGGCGGCGACGTGCATGCAGAAGCTGGTGAGCTCACCCGCAATCTTGTAGAGATTGGGGATCATCAGCAGCAGGCCCTGGCTGGCGGTGAAGGTGGTCGTCAGCGCCCCGGCCTGAAGCGAGCCGTGCACGCTGCCGATAGCGCCCGCCTCGGACTGCATCTCGACGACGTCGGGCACGCCGCCCCAGAGGTTCTTGCGACCCTGGGCGGACCATTCGTCCGCGAACTCGCCCATCGGGGACGAAGGGGTGATCGGGTAAATCACGATCGCCTCGTTGAGGCGATGCGCCACGGAGGCAGCCGCTTCGTTCCCGTCCAATGTGATCATGGGTCGACCGGACATGAAACCTTCTCCTGAACTTGTTTGGCGGCAATGGCTTGTTGAATCGGTCTTCCTGCTGCCACGCATTCGGCGTCGCGACGCCCGGCCATGCCGGCCGGCACGCTTCCCGCAACAGGCAGCGGCACAAAACGCGCTGGACCTGGTTATCTCGGCACACACGGGAGAGCAGGATACGCTTCCGGACGGACCCGCCCCCGGCTCACCATCGCGCTCGTGGCGCGACACAGGGACCGGCCGCCCGGTTCTGGACAATGTTATCTGTTTATCTTCCGGCCAGCAAGAGTGGAGTCGCGAGCTGACAAAGTTTTACCGGCTCCAGCCTTGCCGCATTTCTCGACCCCCAAACAGGCCGCCGATCAGCCCCCGCCCTCCTGTTCGCGGCCGGCCGCCGAGCCCGCAAGGTGGATGATCCGGGGCGAGACAATGCCCCGCGACGGGCTGAGATACTCCAGCGTGTGCACCGTGGTCTCGATCGCCCGGTACTCGACCTCCTCCTGCCGCGAGAGCATCTCCATCGAGTAGTGCTTCGCCGCCCGCAGCAGCCGATCCCACACCTGCCCGGTCCGGCTCGGCGCAGCGACGATCTTCGCCTCGCCCAGGAGCGTCACCACGTCGCCCGTCTCCCGGTCGGAGAACACCCAGCAGACCGCCGGGCTGTGCTCGATCTGGCTCACCTTCCGCGCGTGCGTCGTCGAGAGCGTGTAGACCCGCTCCACCCCCCGGCCGAACGTGCCCGCCCCCATGTACCGGGCGCGGGGCGCCCCCTGCTCGTCCACGGTGCAGAGAACGCCGTAAAACTCCCGATCGATGAGCTCGACGGCCTGGCTGATGATCTCACGTTCGCTGGGCATGGATACTTCCTTCTGTGACTGGGGTCCCTGAACCCTTTTATCTTCCCCCTCGCCGGGCCGGGCTGTCAATCGCGAGATCCCGCTGACGATCCCATCCCCGCCGCCGCCGCCACCGGGGCGAGCTCGCGCAGGGCCCAGGCGCACGCCGCCGCCGAGGCCTCCTCCCCGATCGCCTCCGACAGCGCGTGCACCCCCGCCCGGGGCAGCACCCGCCCGCACAGCCGGGCGGCGAGCCACTCCCCGCTGCCGCTGACCACCACCTCCCGCGGCCGGCCGGCCTGCTCGAGCACCTGCTCGAGCGCCCCCGCCAGCCGGTCGAGCAGGGCCCCGGCGAACTGCTCGGCCAGGTCCAGCGCGTCGGCGACCGTGTGCGATTCCAGGTCCGCGCCGATCATCCGCAGCACCCGCGCCGCCGCCTCCTGCCGGCCCAGCGGCCGACCGTCCGCCGTGTCGCGGAACTCCGGCCGCGCGGGGGCGTCGCCCGTCAGCACGAACACGTCGGCCGAGGTGGCGAACAGCTCCGCCATGACCCGGTAGCGCCGGCTGCGCAGGCTCACCCGGTCCGCCAGCGCGCAAAGCGGCGTCCGCGACGTGCCGACGTAGACCAGCTCCCCCGTGCTCAGCCGCTGGGTGTCGGTGAGTCCGATCGCGCTGGGCCGGCCCCGGCGAAGCGGGATCAGGTCGCTCGTCGTCGAGCCGATGTCGATCAGCAGCTCCGCCCCGGGCATGCGCTCGGCCACCGCGGACGCCAGCGCGTGCCAGTTCGACGCGGCGACTTCCCGGGGGCGCGCTTTCGCCTCATCCGGGGCGAGGAACCGCCCGCGGGTGCTCCAGAACCGCAGCGGCCGACCCCCCGCCGCCCGGGCTGCGGCGTCCACCACGAAGCGCACCCCCTCCGAGCCCGCCGCGAAGCAGTCGCACAGCTCCGCGGTCATGGTCACCAGCACCTGCTCGGGATCCGCCTCGCGAACCCGCCTCGCGAGCGCCGGGGCGAGCCGGTCGGGCGAGCGCCACACCGCCAGCGGCTCGACCGCCGCCCGGCCACCCGGGTCGATGGTCTTGAGGTGGGCCCCGCCGATATCGATCGCCAGCGTGCGCATCAGATGGTCTCCATCCACACCACGCGTCCTTCGGGATCGAAGCGAAGTGCCTGGGAGGACCAGGTCAGCCGCACCCGCGGGTCGAGCATCGCCTTGGCGAGGGGCATCTGACACAGCTTGCGCAGCCCCACGTAGGAGGCCGTGACCCGCGGATTGATCTCCACGACCCGGTCCTGCTCGGGCAGATCGCCCAGGATGAGGTCGACGCCGACAAACCCTCCCAGCCCCGGCACGGCCCGGGCGGCGCGGATGGCGAGATCCATCGCCCGCTCACCGAGCGGCCCGGGCAGGGGCAGGCGTCCCCCACAGTAGATCAGCGCCCCCGCCTCCTCGACGAGCTGCTCACCGGGCAGGAGCGGTTGAATCTGCTTGCCGTGAACGATCAGCGACGCACTCGCGGCCGAGCCCGGCACCCAGGGCTGGTACACCCGGTCGCCGCCGGCCGGCACCATGTCGAGCTGCCAGCGGTCGCGGATGAGAAACGTCTTCTGACACCCCGCCCCGGTGCGCGGCTTGGTCACCACCGGCAGCTTGAGCCCCGCCATCGACTCGTGCGTGGGCACGGTCGGCACGCCGGCGCGGGCCAGGTGCTCCGCCAGCGCGAGCTTGTCGCCGCAAAGTTCGATGGCGGCAGGCTCGGCGTTGAGCGACCCGGCCCCCAGCCGCCTCACCCGCTGGACCCACTCGAGCAGTTGCCCCTCGGTTTCGGGGGCGATCACCAGCACCTGGTCCGCCTGCGCCGCGATCTCGTCGAAGATGGTCGGCATGTCCTCGCCCGGCCGAACCCAGCGCACCTTCGCGGCGAAGAGGTCGAGCTCGGTCCGCGTGTCGCAGGTGGTCAGCACCTCCACGCCGGCCTCGAGAAAGTCGGAGACGATCGCGGTGAGGATCGCCCCGCCCTCCTCGGCCAGCATGTCGGGCAGCAGCTCGTCCGCCTGGCCGCCGCCCGAGTAGTACTCGAAGATGAAGACCCGGCTCATCGTGACTGATCTCCCAGACTCGCCTCGGCCGGCACCAGCTCGCGCAGGGGCAGGTGGATGCTGCCCAGCCGGCCGCCGAAGTTCCCGCTGCCGATCCAGCTCGCCCCCGCGGCCGCGGCCGACTCGAGGGCGATGCGCATCGCCTCCGCCACAGCCGACTCGCTGAGGCCGTCGATCACGATCTCGTACACGCTCTCGACCCCTTCGGGCAGCCGGCAGGCGCCGCTGCCGCGCAGCGAGGGACAGTATTCGTGGTTCGTCGAGGCGATCAGCCTCGCGTACTTCGAACCCACCTTCGAGCCGCATCGGCAGATCCCGCCGGGGAACGGCGTGATCACGCCAGGCTGCTCGGCGATCGCGTCCGCCGCCCGCCTCGCCGCGGCGAGGGCCGTTTTCCGGTCCGGCCCGCCGACAAGGAGGGTTCCGCCCGCGACGGCCTCGACCAGCCCGCCCTGCCGTTCGCAGAAGAACTCGCCCTCCATGACGGGGATGACCCGCCCGGGCCGACCCGCGTGATGGGCGGTGCGCTGGTGCCCGTCGCCGAACCAGGCGACCCATCGGCCGAGGTCGAAGCGTTCCCCGGCATCGGGGAGCCCGTCGAAGACGGCCGTGGTCGGACAGGTCATCAGGCATTGACCGGTGCGGTTCTGCACGGCCGCGACGAGCCGGTTGGCCGAGCGGGCGAAGAAGAGCAGGCTCGTGCCCGGCCGACCGTCGGGGGTTTCGTCGGGGGCGAGGTCGCGCTCTCGCCCCGCCTCGGCGTCGCAGCCGATGATGGAGGTGGCATAGCCGCAGGCGCTGTCCGCGGCGATCCGGGCCCAATGCGGATCGTCGGCCGTCACGATCAGCCTCGCCGCAAAGATGCGGAACGCTTCGCTGAAGGTGTCGTCAATCGTGGCACCGTGGAGCTTCATAGCCGGCGATTCTATGTCACGTCCCCGGCGCGGGCCAAAGCGGATGTGAGCATCTTTCCGGCCGGAGCCGGGCCGCGCGAAACCATGCCCCTCAGGCAGCGGGCCCGGGGGGCATGGCGGAGGAGAAGCTCACATGCGGTGCTCGGCAGTTCGCGTGGCGGGTTCTGCCGGCCTGTCTGTTGTTACGAGCGGACTGCCGACCGGTTCGGCCGCGCTGCCGCGAAATCCCGCCGAGCGGGCGCAGCGGACGCGCCGGACGCACCGGGGGCGCTCCGCGGGCAAAATCTGCACCTGGGGGGTTGGCCCCACGTCAGGGAAATGGTAGGATAGCCCGTTGGACTGATCCCTGCCGGCGCCGGCCGACAAATCAGCGAAGGTGCCGTAAGACGGTTCGGTTGTGCCAGCAGGAACGGGTGCTCTCGGGAAGCAATCCGATCACTGATGCACTGGCGACCTGGCTCCGGCGGGCCTTCCCTGGCCGACCGGGGCTGGCGATCCCCGAATCCATCCTGACGGCAGCGAATCCGTTCGTGGCCTTCGCTGATCTTCCGGGCTGCTGGTGACAGCCCCACGAATCGAGGTCCGAAGCGTTCAACTGGCGGCGCGGTGGTCTTCCCTGACGTGACGCCGCCGCTTCGTTCCTCCCGCGGCATCCTAATCCGCGGGTACCGACTTGCGACGCATGGCTCGACGCGGGTTCATCAGAATCTGCGGCCGATCCTTCAGGATCTGCTGAACGTGTTCCTGCCACGCCTGCCGATCCCGCACTTCGAGGTGATCCTTCACCCCCAGCAGTACGACTTCCGATCCCAGCCCGGCCTGCCTGAGCAGGTTGTCGGGCAGCCGCACCCGTCCCTGGCGATCCATCTCCACCCGTCGAGCCAGCGAAAACAGCAGACGTTCGTACGCGAGCAGCTCGTCAGCATCCAGCTCCGAACTGTCCAGCTCCTGCGCCCGCTTCTCAAAACCCGATTCCGTGTAGAGCGAAAGAGCCTGGTCGTCGCCCAGGGCGACGTACATGAACACCGAATCGCCTTCCGTGGCCCCTTGCTCCCGTTGAATCTGACCGCGAATGTCAGCGGGAATGGCCAGGCGATGCTTCTTATCGATCGAGTGCTCATAGGTGCCGGTGAAGACCAAGATTCGTTCCCTGCTACGAGTGGGATATTACCCCACTTCACCCCACTGTTCAACACATTTTTCCCCACTTCGCCCCACCACGAGCCCCCGCGCCGGCCCCGGGTTGACGTAAGTGCCTGCCACAGCACGGGAAGCTGGCAATGCAGCTTCATCAGGAAAAATTCAAGTGGGTTTATGGCCCCCAGCCGGCCGCCCCGGACCGGCGCCAGCGTCCGAGAACCCCGGCGCAGCGGGCCCCGCCGGCCGTCGGGCGGGACGGGGGAAACGTTCGTTGGAGAAGAAGCGGCCGGTCGGCCGATGACAAAAGGGGGAGCTTGATTTTTAGCCGGACCCCACCGGCGATTTCAGATGTCGACGCTTATGAAACTGTCCAAGACGTCCGCCCATGCCGCGCTCGCTATCACGTTTCTCGCGACCCAGCGGGGCAAGCGCCCCGTCCAGGCGCGGCAGGTGGCCAAGCAGCTCGACATCCCCACCGACTCGGTGCTGAAGATCCTCCAGGTGCTCGCCCGCCGCCAGCTCATCCGCAGCCGGCTCGGCCGATCGGGCGGCTATCAGCTCCAGCAGGCGCCCGAGGCGATCAGCCTCCTCGACGTGGTTGAAGCGGTGGACGGCCCCCTGCGGGCGCAGATGGTCATCGACGCCCGATGCGACGCGCTCAGCGAGAGCATCGTCGCCCTGCATCGGGCCTGCGAACAGGTGACCGCCGCCCTCCGCGGCGAGCTCGAGCGCGTCACCATCGCCGACCTGCTCAGCGCCAGCGCCCTCGCCGAGCTCGAGCAGCCCCTGCCGAACTGAGTTGCCTGCCAGAGGCCAGAGCGGATCGTTTCGGTCAAGTCGGGGCTGAGCGCCGGCGCCGCCCCGGGCTCACCACCTCCAGCGCGCAAAACACGGCCGAGCTCGCGCTGGCGGCTCGGCCGTGGTTGCTGAGATCGCGTGGTCTGTCAGCTTACTGGCGTTCGATCGTGTCGGTTTCCTCGTCGCCGGCGCCCTGGGGCAGCTCGAGCGGGCCCTCACTCGCGCCCGACGGCGGGGGGAAGACCTGCTCGGGGTTCATGCCCGCCGCCCGGGCCTGGTCGTACAGCGGTGCCCAGAACCTGGGCCAGGCCTCCTGGATGACCTCCACCGGGGTGGTGCGGTACGCCCGGACCCGCCGCATCAGATCGACCTCGGGCGACCGCATGAACCCGGCGTAGCTGTCCACCAGCGTCTGCCGAAAGGTCGTAGGCAGGCCCAGGCGGGTTCGCTCGGCGCCGGGCTTGCGCAGGTGCGGCATGCTCTGGTACCGCTCATACCCCTGGCGGGCGATCTTCACGAAGCGGTCGAACACGGTCCGCTCGCCCGTCGCCAGGCCCTCGACGAAGCCGCGAATGAGCATCGAATCGATGAACTTCCGCGCGCCGGTGACCGTGGTGAAGTTGCCCTGCATCTCGTCGAGGACGAATTCGGACAGCGGCCGCTCGTAGGTGCCCTGCTCGACGTTGGCCTGGCTCCGGCCGTACTGCTCGCGCGCCTTGCGGTAGTAGCGTTCGGCCTCCTCGAGATCGCCGTAGAGGTAGTGGGAGACCACGGCTTCGATGAGCAGGTTCTCGTGGCCCATGTAGAAGTTCTGCAGCGTGCCGAAGTTGGCGCGGCCGGTCTCCTCGGCCCGCTCGATGGCCGCGAGCATCGCCTCCTCGTAGGCCTTGATGAACCGCGGGTCGGGCAGCAGGTCGACGCGCATCTCTTCGCGGAGGCCGAACGGGTTGTGGATGAGTCGGCCGTTCTTGATGAGCTCCTGCATGCTGTGGATCACCAGCCGGTCGGTGTTGAGCAGGTCGATCTCATCCTGCCGGCGGTCGTACAGCTCGCTCTTTTCGACGCCGAGCGCGCCCCAGTAGGCCGAGTGTGATATCGGATGCCGCCAGTCCAGCGGCCCGAAGCGCGTCATCAGCTCGCGCATGAACTGCGGGTCCATGTGGTAGTCGTTGACGAGCACCTTGGCCCGCAGGTACGCCAGCAGGGTCTCGAGGGCGGGCTGGTCCTCGTACTGCTGGAGAAGCTCGAGAAGCGGCACCGCGCTGCGGATCGGGCTGTTCTCCATGTTGGCGAACCTGAGCATGCGCTCCTCGCCGAGATACCGCCGGGTCATCTGCAACTGCCCCAGTCGGCGAAGCGTCTGCTGGTTGAGCTCGAACCCCTGCCCGCGCATCGCCTCGACGAGCGGGCGAACGTCGGGCTGTTCCTCGAGCAGCAGCGAGAGGGAGCTGCGTTTGACCCGCTGGACCCGCTCCCGCGCCGCCTGGGTCAGGGCCGCGACCTGGTGGGCGAGGCCGGATCGGCCGGCCTGCTCGAGATCCCGCTCGAGCTCGGCAAGCCCCGCGGCCGCCTGCGCCAGGGGCATCCCCCGGACCGCGTCGAAGCGCGGGGCCCAGTCGGCGTGCTCGGCGGCGAGGCTGTCGAGCGTTTCGCGGGTATCGTGGGCCAGGCGGTCGCGGTCCCAGTAGCGGTCGGCGGCCTCGGCGATCGGGGCGAACGCGGCGGCGGCCTGCTCGGAGGTCGCGCCCTCGGCCGGGGCGCCGAGCATTTCGTGCCACCGGCGAGCGAACCGCGCCTTGTAATGCCAGTGCATGTCGTCGGTGCGCTGACCGACCTTGTGGAAAAGGATCCACCCCACCTGGCGATACAGCGCGATCGCCTCGGGGTTGTAGGCAACCCCCTCGTCGCGGAGCAGGTTGATGCCCTTGTTCACCCAGTCCCAGCGCTCCTGCGGGGTCTGCGTGGCGACGGAGATGTTGTACGCCATGTTCCACGCCTGGAACACCCACACCTGCGGGAAGCGCGGCTGGAGCGTCGTGATGAACTCCGCCAGCGAGTTGGCCTCGTAGAACTTGCCCTGGTTCTGAAGCTGGTCGGCCCGGTACCAGAGCACGTCCACCGCCACGCCGCGGAGGCTGCCCAAAGCGGCGGCCGCCAGCGTGTACTTCAGCGGCGTGCCCTCGGCGAACTCGACTTCGTGGACCAGGTCGAGGTCCCGCCGCTGCTGCCCCACCACGGGCGACAGCAGCGTCGCACCGGCGAGAAAGACGGCGACGAGAGTCAGGGCCACAATCTGAACCAGATGATCACGGGTCATGTATCGCTTCGCTTTGCAGGCGTCGAGGCTTCTCGCAGCGCCGGGCCAGGCTCAGACCGTCACCCGGGCCAGTTCGCGTTTGCGGAAGAGCAGCCAGGCGATCACGCCCAGCACGCCCGTCCAGAGCAGGCCCACCCAGATTGCCGCGCTGAACAGCTCGCCCAGCGGCACCAGTCGGCCGTCGGCGATCAGCGGGGTCGGGTTGTAGTCGCCCAGCGAGGGGACCAGGGCCATGAACGTCTCGCCCAGCAGGCGGACGACGATCTTGAACGCTTCGTAGATCTCCCCCTCCCCGAGCGCCTCGAACACGGCGGACGGCACGAGCAGCAGCTTGGCGAGCGGCCCCTCGCGGGTGCCGGCCGCGTAGCTCGCGAGCGAATCCTCGAGGAACCCGCTGCTCGCCGAGGCGACGTACACCAGCAGCCCCAGCACGCTGGCGGTGGGGAAGTTCAGAAAGCTGCCCGCCGTCAGGCCCAGCATGGCCAGGAAGGCGAGGCGCACCCAGATGATCCCCAGTCCCCGGGTGAGGTTGCCGGCGAAGCTGCCGGCAGTGAACAGCACCTCGAGCCCGTCCTGCGAAAGCAGGCTCACGGTCGGTCCGCCGTCAGGAAAGTCATTGCCGACGACCACCTCCAGCGTACCGTCCTCGCCGATCGCGCTGGCGGGGATGGCCAGCACGTGGTAGTTGTCGCTGGCGAGCTTTACGTGGCCCGGCTGAACCATGCCCGGCCCGACGTAAGGCCGGCCGGCCACCTCCAGACTGAGGTAGGCGAACGGAATGTCCTGCCGACCGACCTGCGGGAGAAGGCGTAGCTGGACGCTCTGCCGATCCGTCCGCGCCGCGTCGAGGCCGCGGAAGGTGAAGCTGCGGCTCTGCTGCGGGGCGAGGCTGAACCAGTCGCTGAGCACCTGCGTGCGGACCCGGCGCAGCACGTCGGACGGCACGCGGGTCAGCGGCAGGTCCGGATCGCCGTAGGTGGCGGGATCCTCCTTCTGGTGCTGGCGAATCCGCTCGCGCACCTGCTCGGTCAGCCCGGCCTCGCCGCTGGGCCCGGCGCGGCGGGTCTCCCGGGCCACGAGCACCTGCTCCCGGACGGCGAACCTGTCACCCGAGTCGACCGCGGGCTGGCGGGCGAGCAGCGTGGTGAAGACGTAGATGCCGCCGCCACAGACCGCGACCAGCAGAAGATTCAGCCCCAGCAGCCCCAGCCACTTGCCCAGCAGGTACTGCACCCGCCCCACCGGCTTGGTGAGGGTGAGGTAGATCTGCCGCTCGCCGAGCTCGCGCGTCACCGTGCCCACGGCGACGAAGATCGTCATCACGCTCAGCAGCACCCCCGTCAGCGTCAGCGACCAGGAGAGGAAGGTCTGCAGGCGGTATTCCAGCCGGTCGCCGGGGTCCATCACCAGCGGCAGCACCGGCAGGACGAGCACGAGCAGGATGATGAAGATCAGCGCCACCCTCATCCGCACCGCCTCGTCGACGAACGTGCGCGCGACGCCGAGCACCGGGTGACCCGGACTCAGCACCAGGCGGATGAGCATCAGCCCCAGGACGAAGCCCACGGCCATCGCGTAGGCGCCGGTGAAGGCGACCGCCGCCCCGGTCCAGCCCATCGCCAGGCAGAGCCCGCCCAGGGCGAGATACACCAGCGTGCCCAGCAGCAGCATCCCCAGTCGGCGGACCCAGGGCAGCTCCCGGCCGGCCCAGAGGCCGAAGGCGAGCCAGCCCGCCACGGCGACGTCGAGGATGATCCCGAGCACCCGGGCCGCCCCGGTCATCCCCTGGACATACAGCAGCAGCGTCGGCAGACCCAGGGCGAGAATCAGCCCCAGTCCCGCCAGCAGCCAGGTTTTCCAGCTTCGTTTCATACCGTCTTTCGCCTCGGCAGCGTCACTGCGTGTCCTTGCGCTCGCCCTTCGCGTCGTCCTCGTCCTGCTGGCCCAGCAGCGAGTCGAGCAGATCCTCGTCAACCTGCTCCTGGTCCTGGTCCTGCTCCTGCTCCTGGTCCGCCGACCGCGACGGCCCGTCGCCGGGGGCGGCCTCGTCGGGCCGGGGCGAGCCGCTTTCCTCGCGCGTCGGCTCGGGCTCCGGCTCGTTGCCGGCGATGAGTTCGTCGATCACCTCGTCCTCACGCGGCAACTCGCGCTGCGCCTCCTCGGCCGGCGGCGCGGTTGGCGCGGCCTCATCGCGGGCCGCATGCGGCTCGTCAGCACTCGTCAGCCGATCGATCAGCGCTTCGCCCTCCTCGGGCGCCTGTTCGGATTCCGCGGCGAGGAACTCGGCGATCCGGCCGCCCGAGCTGGCGCCGCTGGTCAGCGCGCCCTCGGCCTGCGCGGCCCGGACAATCTCCAGGAACAGCGTCTCCAGCTTCTGACGCGGCTGATCGACGCGCTCGATCGGCTTGCCACGGCTCTGGAGGAGCTTCTCGATCGCGGCGAGGTCGGCGTCGTCGAGCTGCGGCAGGTGGATCGTCGTCCGCCCTTCCTGCACGAGCAGATCATCGACCGTGCCGGCCCGACGGATTTTGCCGCCGAACATGATCGACACCCGGTCGCAGACGTCTTCGACGTCGGCGAGCAGATGCGAGCAGAGCAGGATCGTCTTGCCCCGGCGGGAGAGCTCGAGGATGAGGTCCTTGATCTGCCGCGTGCCGATCGGGTCGAGGCCGGTCGTCGGCTCGTCGAGGATGAGCAGTTGCGGGTCGTTGATCAGCGCCTGGGCGAGGCCGATGCGTCGCTGCATGCCCTTGGAGTACTCGCCGATCGGGCGGGTCGCGACCTTGTCCAGGCCGACCATCTCCAGCAGCATGTCGATGCGCTGCTGCCGCTGGCGGCGGTTCTGGTGGAACAGCCGCGCGTAATACTGCAGCGTTTCGCGGGCGTTGAGGAAGCGGTAGAGATAGGACTCCTCGGGGAGGTAGCCGATCTCCTGCTTGGTCGCCACGTCGCGCGGGTGCTTGCCGAACACGGCGATGCGGCCGGCGGTCGGGTGCAGCAGGCCGAGGATCATCTTGATCGTCGTGCTCTTGCCCGAGCCGTTGGGCCCGAGCAGGCCGAAGACCTCGCCCCGGCGGACCTCGAGGTCGATCGAGTCGACCGCGCGGACGCGGCTGCGCATCCAGAAGTCGCGGAAGGTCTTGGTCAGCCCGGCACAGGCGACCACCGGGTCGCCGGGGGCCTGTCGGGCGTCGGAGGTTTTGCTTTGAACCTGGGTCATGAAGCGTCTGCTTTGCGTTGCTGAGGTCGCGTGCGGGCGGGCGCCGGATCAGTGCTGCTGCTGCTGGGCCTGCTCGGCCACGTCTTCCCGGGCCTGCATCTCGCGCTGGCGGGTCACCCGCGGGTCGCGGTTGGTCACCAGGTAGTGCTGGCCGGGCATGGTGTAGAAGGTCTCGACGTCGCCGGTGAAGATCTCCTCGCGGACGTTCTGCCACAGCCGGCTGAGCAGGATGTCGGGGTTGTGGTTGAACTCGTCCACCAGTCCGGCGAGCTGGTCGGCCTCGGACTGGACCTGTTCGACGGTGGCTGTGCGGTAGGTCCGGGCGCGGTTGATCTCGCCCGCCACGTCGCCGCCGATGGCGATCGCGCCGGGCGGGGTGGTATCGGTTCCCGCCGACTCGAGTTCAGCCGAGAGCTCCTCGCTCGCCGCGGTGAGCTGGCCGAGCTGGTCGAGCACCTGCGTGCGCAGCGTGTCGGCGGCGGGGTCGCCGGTCGCGACGGCAGTCTGGTAGGTGGTGATCTGGTCGACCAGCGTCTGGTAGGCCGCTTCGCCGTCCGCCCCGATGGCGGGCAGGGCGAGCCGGCCCAGCGAGTCGGCGAGCACCTGGTCGAGGCTGCGGAGGATCTCGCGATCCTCGAGGCTGGCCGCCTGCTCGTACGCCTGCACGAGCGCCAGCAGCGGGTCGTGCGCCGCCCCGGCCGTGCCGCCGAGGATGCGGGCCCGCTCCTGGCGGGCGCTTTCGATCTGCTGGGCCTTTTCGCTCTCGGCGTTGGTCACCGCCTGGAAGGCGCCGCGCACCGCCAGCGGGACGACTGCATCCTCGAGCGAGATATGCTCGATCTCCAGGCCGGTCTGGAGTTCGTCGAGCACCTCCTGCGCCCGCCGCAGGCCCGCGGCCGTGCGGGGCCGACTGCGGAGCACGTCGTCGATCTCGCTCTGGGCGATGCTGTAGACGATGCCCTGCTCGATCGCGTCGCGGACGATGGCCGCGGCGAAGTCCATCTCGTCGCGCGGCACGCTGCCGTCGGGCAGGCGGCGATCCTCGCTGCCGGGCTGCACGAGCCCGACGTTGCGGACGAACTCGGCCGGGTCGCTCACGCGGTAGCTGACCTGGTACTTGGCGTGCACGACGTTGGCGTCGCCGGTGATCAGCGAGCCGTCCATCACCGGGTTGAGCGGCCCGGCGGTGCGGGCGCGCTCCTCCATCGATCGGCCGACGTCCTCAGAACGCACCTCGTACCAGTAGGCACTGGGAATGCTCAGCGTCTTCGGCGACACCGACACCTTGATCTTCTGCTCGATCGGATAGGGCCAGCCGAAGTGCCAGCCCGCGTCGTACACGTCGCCGACGATCTTGCCGAAGCGCAACCGCACGGCCCGCTCGGCCTCGCCAACGGAGAAGATCCCGCTGAACAGGTAGGCGATCAGCAGCAGGACCATGACCAGCTTGAGCACCGAGAAGCTGACCCTCAGCGCGTCGTTGAGCGACTGCTGCGCGGGATCGAGCTGCTCGAGGAACTCGGCCTCATCCTCGTGGTGATGGTGGTCGCACTCTCCGTCGTGGTCGTGCGTGTGCAGAAACGGGTTTTTGATCTTCTGTTCGGGCATGGCTGTCGAATCTCGACGAATCTCGGGGCTCGGGGCTCAGGCGTGCGTTCGCCGGTGCATTACCGGGTGCCCACGCGGGACTCGAGCTCCGGGGTGGCCGGGGTCTGAAGCTTGACCGTATCGGGGGCCGCCTCCTGCTCACCGGGCTGCTCGGGGCCGAGCAGGTCGAGCACGGAGAGGCTCTGGGCGTCGAGCACGAAGGTCGTGTTGTGGCTGGCGATGCGCTTGAGCGCCTCGATCTGCCGCAGGAAGCCGGCGAGTTCCGCCTCGTTCTGCGGCGTGTCGGGGTCGTCGCGGAACGCGGCGTAGTAGCTCGCGGCCTCGCGGTCGCCCTCGGCCATGATCGCCTGGGCGCGGCGGCGGGCGAAGGCCATGATCCGCTCGCGCGCCGTCTCCGCCTCGCTGCGGATCGTGCCGGCACGCGACCGGCCGGCGGCGCGGGCGTTCTCCGCCATGCGCTCGCGGGTCTGACGCATGCGGTCGAAGACCACGCTGGTCGTCTCCTCGGGCAGCAGCACCCGGCGGATGCCGACCTGGCCCACCTCGATGCCGTAGCTCGGGCGGATCTGGTCGAGCCGGCCCTGGAGCTGCTCGGCCGCCTTCTGCTCGATCTCCGTCAGCTTCAGCTCGTCCGGGTCGCGGCTGACCAGCTCGTCGAAGCGGTAGGACGAGATCATGCCGGAGGTGATCTCACGCATCATCGGGCTGAGCTTCTTCTCCGCCTCGCGCTCGTTGCCGAGGCTCGAGAAGAAGGCGTACGGGTCGGTGATCCGCCAGGCGAGGTAGGTCTTGACCACGACGACCGAGCCGTCGGCAACCTGCACCTCCTCGAGCTGCTGCTCGAGCAGCTTCACCTTGCGCGAGTAGGTCGTCACCTCCTGCACCGGCCAGGGCCAGCGGAAGTACAGACCGGCCTCGGTCTTCAGGCTGCCCTCAGTGGCGACGTGCTCGGTGATGCCCAGCTCGCGGGCGGCCGCGTTCGCCTGGGGAATCGCCAGGCGATGCTCCAGCTCCGCCTCGGCGAGCGACAGCACGAGGCGGTCGCGATCGACCTTGACCTCGAGCGTCTCGCCCAGCCCGGCCCGGCCCAGTGCCGCGGCGACGTCGTCCCGCAGGGCCGCGAGCGGCGAGTCGGCCGAGCGGTTGTCCGCCAGCGCCTCGGCCGGCACGACCACGCGCTGCGACTGCGACTCGCCCGTGTCGCGGATCACCTCGATGGTGAACTCGGCGTCGGCGCCCGCCGCGGGGTCGGCCACCGGCTTGCCCAGCACGGCACTGCCCAGGAGCACCGGGGGATCCGCGTTGTTGAAGGTGGTCACCACCGCCACCTCGTCATACGCCACCTGATAGGTGATCATGTAGACCAGGAGCACGGCGACCAGCACCAGGCCGATCAGGAAAGTAAGCGTGTTCTTCATCTTGCGTATCTCTCCAAAGCGCATCAGGCGTCTTGGGTCTGTGTTCGGCAATCGGTCACTCGCCCAGCAGGGCGTCCAGGTTGGTCGCGGCGTCTTCGAGCTCCAGCCGAATCGTCGGCGGCTCTTCCTGCTCGGCCGTCACGATCACCTTGCGCTGCTCCGCCAGCCCCTCCGCCAGCGCGTCGAGGTACTGGCGCGTCCGGTAGTACCCCGGCGCCAGGGCGTACGCGGGAAGCTGGGCGGCGAAGCGCTCCGCCCGGCCCCACTCGGAGAAGGCCTGCGTCCAGCGGTAGGCCCGCGCTTCGTGAATGACCTGGGCGGCCTCGCCCCCGACGCTGTCGAGAAGCTTGCGCACCGCCACTTCCTGCTCGGTGATCTGCTGAGCGAGCTGCTCGGCCGCGTCGCTGCCGCCCTCGACCTCGTCACGCCGATCACGCAGCCGCTCGAGCACGCTGATCCCCGAGACCAGCGCCTGGGCCTGCTCGGACGAGCCGGCCACCTCCGACAATTGGGCGATGCGGTACTTGTTCGCTTCCTCGATCGTGCTCTGCTTCTCCTGCAACGCGCCGATCTGCTCGTGGAACGCCTGGGCGACGTTCGCCGTCTGCGGCGGGTGCACCCCGACGACCCCGACGAACACGACGTCCAGCCCCAGGCCCGCGGCGTCGGCGTCGGCCTGAATCTGCTGGCGAAGCAGCCTGCCCGCCTCCAGTCGATCGGAGGTCAGAAGCTGCTCGACGTGGTGCATCGCGAAGTAAAGGCTTGCCCGCCGGGCGGCGAGGTTCTCCAGCACCCGGGCCGGGCTGTCCGCCACCGTGAGGTAGTCCAGCAGTTCGCCCTCGGCGACGCGGTACTTCACCACGACCTCGGCCCCGATCAGCTCGCCGGCCACGACGTCCTCGTACTGGTCACGGTCCACCATCGGCGTCGGGGCGATGAGCAGGTACTCCTCCTGCCCCTCGGCGTGGTCGTTGGTCCAGAGCACCGCGGTCTCTGCCTTGGCCTCGCTCAGCGAGCCGACGGAGATTTCCTTGACCCGGTAGACGTCTTCCTTGTGCACCTTGCTGATCGGCCAGGGCCACTTGAGGTGTGCCCCGGGCTCGAGCAGCCGGCTCTCCAGTCGGCCGAAGGTGGTGACGACCGCGTTCTGGTCGGCCTCGACGACCACCAGCGAGCTCAGGGTGACGAGCACGACGGCGCCGATGACGATCAGCGGCACCAGCGCCCGGGCGATCAGCCGATAGAACCAACTGCTGGAGATCTCGAAGCCGAACTGGTAGTTGATGGTTTCGCTGACGATCTTGCCCAGCGATTCCGGCCGGGTGAGCCAGCCGAGGATGCGGCTTTCGAAGCTGGGCCGCTGCACCTCGCCGGGCTTGCGCGGTCGGTAGACGGAGAAGACCAGCCCGAGGAGCATTTCCAGGCCCAGCAGCGCCATGACGCCGGGGATGAGCATGCCCAGCACGAGCAGGCCCAGCGGGCGCTCGAACCAGAACATGAGCCCGCCGACGACGAGCAGCGTGGCGATCAGGGCGTTGCCCATGAGGTAGCCGGCTCCGCCGCGCAGGAGCTGCCAGTCGCGCACCTGGGTCATCCCCGCCACGTAGCGGGCGACGAGGAAGCTCATCAGGGCGACGGCGACCATCACCATGACGATGGGCGTGGCGCTGACGTCGCCGGCGATGAAGCGGGCGATCTGCTCGGGCGCCGCGGTGAACCCGCGGGCCATGCTGCCCCCGCCGAGGTCGCTCAGCAGGGCGTACTGGCCGTAGAAGCGCAAGCCGCCGAGGACGAGCAGGTAGAGTCCCAGCACCAGCCCGACGGCGGGCAGGGCCCACTTGTAGAGCTTCTCGAGACGCTGGCGGTGCAGTTGGAGCTGCTGGCCGGCTTCTTCAAAGAGCGCCGCGGTGCGGGCGTCGGCGCGGGCGAGCTGCTCGGCCTCGAGCGCCTCGGCGCGCTCCAGGCGGTGCTGGTTGAACAGCACCCAGAGCACGGCCCAGATCGGCAGGCCGCCGAAGAAATACCACGCTGCGGAATCCAGCGCACTGGACTCGGCGTACACGCCGAGCAGCGCAACCACGATCGCCAGCACGAGCTGGACGACGAATCCCACGGCGGCGGCGGTCGCGGCACGTTTGTAGGTCTGTTGATCCTGGTTCATCATCGGCTTCGTCCAAGGCTTTGATTCGAGCGTCCGCGGCGGGTGTCGCCGGCCGGACGGATCAGCCCACCTCCCGCGTCTGGAAGAGGCTCACGGCAAGACAGAGCAGCAGCCCCAGGTACAGCCCCGCATAGGCGGTGACCGTGCCCAGGTGGCCGGCAGTCATCGGGTGGCCCTGCGAGATCGCGTCCGCGGGCCAGAAGAACTGAAGGTCCGGGGCGATCACGTACACCAGCTTCGCCAGGGTGTAGACCATCTTCAGCCCCATGGGCACTTCCGCGGCGAGGACGGCGGTGAGGCTTTCGCCCAGCCCGACGCCGCCGGGCAGGTTCAGCCGGGCGTCGACGAGGTTGCTCAGCGACTCCATGCTCAGCCCCAGCGCGAACACGCCCAGGCATACGAGCAGGGTCATGATCTGCCCCAGCCGGGTCGAGGCGGCGACCGCCACGCCGGCGAGCAGCATGACCGCCTCGAGCACGAGCACCAGGCCCAGCGTGATCTGCGCCAGTCGGCCGTCGTGGGCGGTGAACTCGGTCAGCGGGCTCTGCACCTGCCAGTCGGGGCTGATCAGCAGCACGAGCCCGGTCGCCACGGTCAGGCTCACGGCCAGCGCAAGCGTGAGCGTGGAGGTGAACACCCAGCGGAAGAGGTAATTGCCCAGCGCCGCCAGCGCAAACGAGCCCAGCACCGCGAGGCTGCCCATCAGCCAGACCGGCTGGTCGAACTGGTCGCGGACGGTCTGGATCACCCCGTGCCGGAGCGTGAGCACGAACATGAGGCTGAGGATGAGGAAGGCGATCGCGATCGCCCCCGCCACGCCGAGGTACTTGCCCAGCACGAAGATCGGGCGGGCCACCGGCTTGGAGACGACGGTGAGCACGGTTCGGCTCTCGATCTCGCTGGAGAGCACGCCGCTGGCGGTGAAGGCCGCGACGAAGAGGCTGACCAGCAGGATCGTGCTCAGTCCGATGTCGGTGAGGATCTTGTTGTCGTCGGCGAGCGTGTAATTGACGACCGCCGGGTTGAGGACCATCGCGATGAGCCCGAGCAGCACGAGCACGACGAAAATCGGCTGCCGAATGGCTTCCGTGAAGGTGTTGCGTGCGATGGTCAGCAGTTGCTCGAACATGCGGCGGCTTGCTTTCTCGTCTCGCGGCGGGTCGGACCTGGCCGGACCCGGCTGTCGGAAAACTCCTGATGGCGTCGCCGGGGCGGGGCCCCGACGCTACTACGCGTCCGCTCGGAAACCGGTTCAGGCGGGCGTGGCCGCGGCGGTCTGCGGCGCACCGGGCGAGGCAGGGGCCGACTCGCTGCGGCGGGCAGGCGCCCGGCCGGCGGCGGCGGCCGCAGCCTCGTGCTCGGCATGCTCGATTTCCTCCCCCTCGCGAACGAGGCGGGCGGAGTTGAACACGACCAGCAGCGAGCTGACGACGTGGATGACGGCGGCGACGATCGGGTTCACGAAGCCCGCGGCCGAGAAGCCGAGGAACACGCCGATGAACCCGATGCCGATGATCATGTTCTGCTTCACCACCCGGGAGGTGACCTGGCTCAGCCGCACGAGGAACGGAATACGGTTGAGATTGTTGTTCATCAGCGCGATGTTCGCCGAGTGAATCGCCACGTCGCTGCCCGCCGCCCCCATGGCGATCGAAATGTCGCCCGCGGCGAGCGCCGGCGCGTCGTTCACGCCGTCGCCGATCACCGCGACGCGGTGGCCCCGGCTCTTGAGCTCGTCGACCATCTCCAGCTTCTGATGCGGGAGCACCTCAGCCTTGTACTCGGCGTGCATCTGCCCCGCCACGCGTTTGGCGACACTCTCGCGGTCGCCCGTGACGATGATCAGCCGCTTGAGACCCATCCCGCGCAGCTCGTCCATCGACGCGGCCGCCTCGGCGCGGGTGTTGTCGGCGAGGCCGATCCAGCCCAGCAGCTTCTCGCCCCGGACGACGAACAGCGTCGAGAGACCGGTCGCCTCGTCGGCCTGCTGCCAGGCGTCGATCTGCTCCGCCATGCCGGTGCGCTGCTCGGCGACCCAGTTGCCCCGGCCGACGAGGATCTGCTCGTCCCCGATGCGGGCGATGACGCCCTTGCCGGCGACCTCCTGGAACTGCTCGGGCTCGGCGAAGCTCACCCGGGCCTTGCGTGCCACCTTCGTCACCGCCCGGGCGACCGGGTGGCGCGAGTGCTGCTCGGCGGCGGCGGCGGCCTGGAGCAGGTCCGCCCCCTTGACACCCTCGGCGGGGCTCAGCCGGGCGACCTCGAGCTGGCCGGTCGTCAGCGTGCCGGTCTTGTCGAAGACCATGGCGGTGAGGTTGCGTGCCGCTTCGAGGTCCACCACGCTCTTGACCAGCACGCCGAGCCGGGCGGCGGCAGAGAGGGCCGCGACCATGGCGGTCGGCGTCGCGAGAATCAGCGGGCAGGGGCAGGCGATGACCAGCATGGCGATCGCCCGCTGGGCGGCGTCGTCGGGGCTGGCCTGGCTGGTGAAGAACCAGACGATGAACACGAGCATGAGCACCGTCGGGGTGTACCACGCGGCGTAGCGGTCGATCATCCGCAGCATGGGGATGCGGGTGCGCTCGGCCTGGAGGATGAGGTCCTTCACCCGGCCGAGGGTCGTGTCCTCGCCGGCCTTGGTCACCTCGACCTCGAGCACGCCGGTGAGGTTGATCGTGCCGCCGAACACCTCGTCGCCCTGGTTTTTGTCGGCCGGGAGGGATTCGCCGGTGATGTTCGCTTCGTTGACGGTCGACTCGCCGCGGACGATGCGGCCGTCGGCGGGGATGTTGTCGCCCGGCCGCACGCGCACGACGTCGCCGGCGTGGAGCTGGCGGGCCTCGACCTCTTCTTCGCCGTCGCCGGTGAGGCGGTGGGCCTTGGTGGGCGTGATGCGGATGAGCGATTCGATCGACGCCTGGGCGCCCAGGGCGGTGCGGTTTTCGATCAGCACCGAGATGATCATGAAAAAGGCGATCGCCCCCGCTTCGAGGTACTCGCCCGTGGCGAAGGCGGCGAGCACCGCCAGGGCCACCAGCTCGTTCATGTGGTAATGGCCCTGGTAGAGGTCTTTCAGGGCCACCCAGACCAGCGGAGCCCCGAGGAGGACGGCGCTGGCGGCGGCAAGCAGGTCGCTGGCGTCCTGATTGGGATAGAAGATGCGGGCGATGACGGCACAGATCAGCAGGACGCCGCCGAGCAGCGTACCCATGATCTGAAACCCGACCTTCCCCGTGGCCTGGTCGACCTGAAGATCCTGCTTGATGTAATCGTGCGCCATGGGAACTTGGTTCCTGTCAGGTGAGGTTCATCCACAGCCCCGGATGAGAGAGGAATCAGCCCTCGTCAGCCCTTACGGCCGATTTCCGGCAATGGTTCGCCGGTTTTCCCACTTCCCGCCGGCGCGACCCCGCCGGGGAAGGTCACAATGTAACGATTTTGACCGGCAACGCGAGGCGCAAGCCAACTGCGGGAAAGGCAGCCTTCCCCTGCCACAACTACAACGCCGCAGCGGCCGATCGGGTTCGGGTCAAGATGGAAATCGCCAGGGCCAGC
>JBKHFW010000032.1:0-34311 GCA_046540025.1 Phycisphaeraceae bacterium | reverse complement strand
GGAGTTACAGGGAGTGGCAGGGGTTACAGGGACCGCACACGCGTTCCCCGTCCCCCTTTCGCGTCCCCCAAGCCCGGTCAGGCGCAGCACGGGCCGGGATCTCCGCCCGTTACCCCCGGACCCCCCGGCCCCTCTCACCCCGCCAGCAGCCCCCGCTTCTCCAGCAGCTCGATCACCTGCTCGACCTCCTCCTCCAGCGAGCACTGGTCGGTGCGCAGGTGCAGCTCGGGCCGCTCGGGCGCTTCGTACGGCGCGTCGATGCCGGTGAACTGGGAGATCTCCCCCGCCCGCGCCTTGCGGTACAGCCCCTTGGGGTCACGCTTTTCCGCCTCGCCCAGCGGGCAGTCGATGAACACCTCGACAAACGCCAGCCCCGCCTCCTCGTGCAGCTTGCGCACCCGCTCGCGGTCGGCGCGGTAGGGGCTGATGAAGCTGGTCAGCGTCAGCATCCCGCTGTCGGCGAACAGCCGGGCGACCTCGCCGATGCGGCGGATGTTCTCCGCCCGGTCCTCGGCGCTGAAGCCGAGGTTGGCGTTGAGCCCGTGGCGGACGTTGTCGCCGTCGAGGCGATACGCCGCGTGCCCGCGCTGGAGCAGCGCCTTTTCCACCGCGACCGCCACCGTGCTCTTGCCGCTGCCCGAGAGCCCGGTGAGCCAGAGGGTCGCGCCCTGCTGCCCCAGCACGCGCTGCCGATCGGCCCGGGTGACCGCGCCTTCGTGCCAGGTGATGTTCGTGGATTTGGGTTCGGCCATGTCGAATCCTCTTTTCCCGCCGCGTCATCCGCCCCGCTGCAGCAGGACGATGCAGACGGCCAGCACATCGTACAGCGCGTGCACGCCCACCACCGTGCCGAAGCCACGCACCAGGTACACCCCGGCCAGGTAAATGCCCATCAGCGTGTAAAACGCGAGCTGCGCCCCGTGGATCGTCTCCCACGCCAGCGGGCTCAGGTTGAGAAAGTGCACCAGCCCGAACGCCAGCGCGCTGAGAAACACCGTCAGCCCCACCCCCACGTGGTCCGGCAGGGCCAGGAAGTCCACCAGGATGGTGTGCAGCAGCGCGATCGCGATCAGCCGAAACACCAGTTCCTCGTAGATCCCCGCGCCGATGGACATCACCAGCTTCGCCCCCGTGTCCGGCAGCGCGACGTCCTCGATCCCCGCCGCCACCGCCGGCTCCCGGAACAGCACCGCCGCGAACACGATCGGCGGCATCGCCAGCAGCAGCGCCTCAACCCACATGACCGCGTACAGCCGCGGGGCGAAACGCCACGGGTCCCGCCGCACCACGTGCCACGCCAGCAGCACCGCCACCACGATGAGGCCCGGCAGAAAATAGCCGCCCACCCCGAAAAAGCTGAAAAAGAGCTGCAGCATCTTCTGCGCCCGCAGCTCCGGCAGCACCACCCCGCTGTGCGAGGTGTACCACAGCGTCCCCAACTCGTACGCCAGCAGCAGCGGCAGCAGGAACAACAGCCCCTGAAGCGGCTGGCGCGTACGCTCCCAGTAGCTTTCCAGGCTCATCGCCGAGGAGGCGGATTTGGTTCGGGCAGCACTCATGCTGAGTTAAGGTCGGTCAGGCGGCGTCCGCGGCTTGGAGAATGATCGGCCCTCGCGGCCAACGACATGAGCTCATGAGCTCAACTGCGCAATCCACCCCGCCCCTCAGCGCCCCCTAATACCGCAGCACCGAATGCACGGTGTCGTAAGGCCTGAGCCGCTCCCGGCCGTGAAGGAACTCGAGCTCGATGAGCACGGTCACGCCCACGATCTCCGCGCCCAGCTTGTCGATCAGGTCGCAGCTCGCCTTCATCGTCCCGCCCGTGGCGAGCAGGTCGTCGACCATCAGCACCCGCTGGGCCTTCTTCATCGCGTCGGCGTGAATGTGCAGCTCGTCCTCGCCATACTCGAGCTCGTAGCTGGCGACGTGGGTCTGCATCGGCAGCTTGCCCGGCTTGCGGATGGGCACGAAGCCGGCCGAGAGCGCCTGGGCGATCGCCGTGCCGAAGATGAACCCCCGCGACTCCGCCCCGACCACCAGCTCCACGTTCTTGCCCCGCCAGGGGTTGGCCATCAGCTCCACCGCCAGCGCCAGCCCCCCCGGGCTCGCCAGCAGCGGCGTGATGTCGCGGAAGATGATCCCCGGCTTGGGCCAGTCCGGCACGTCCCGGATCAGATCGTAAAGAGCCTGCTCCGCAGGCGTCCGGCCGCTTTTCAGTTCCTGTTCGGGCATGCCCATAGTTGTACCACGATTCAACAGACAGGGGTAGTCGCTCTGCCCTTCGGGTCAGACCGTGCCACCACCTGCCACCCGATCCGCTTCATAAGCTGAACCCGATCGGGCCTGACCTCCAGCCTCCTCTAGCCTCGAGTCTCATCACCCCATCGCCGCCAGCTTCTCCCACAGCTTTCGGCTCGCGCTGCCGCGGTGGCTGATGGCGTTTTTCTCTTTCGGCGGCAGCTCGGCCGTCGTCCTGCCCAGCCGGGGCACGAAAAACAGCGGATCGTAGCCGAACCCGTTGCTTCCCCGCCCGCGCTCGGCCTGGTCGGGGTCCTCGGCCTCGCTGGGCAGCAGAATCCGCCCCTCGATCGTCCCCCGCACCAGCGCCAGCACGTCCGGATCGTCCCCCGCCGCCGCGCCCGCCGGACTCACGTCCCGACCCTCGGCGCGCGGCATCGGCTCGACCAGCGCCATGGCGCAGACGAACCGCGCCATCCGACGCTCCACCGGCACGCCGCTCATCTTCGCGAGCAGGTGAACGTTGTTCGCCCGGTCCACCTCCTCACGCGGCCCCTCCACGCCGCTGTAGCGGGCGCTGCGCACGCCCGGCTCACCGCCCAGAGCGTCCACCTCCAGCCCCGAATCGTCCGCCAGCGTCGTCATCCCGCTCTGCGCAGCGTACCCCCGCGCCTTGATCAGGGCGTTGTGCTCGAAGCTCGGCCCATCCTCGACCGGCTCCGCAAACTCGCCGGACACCTCGGACAGCGTCACCAGCTCCACCTGCGGCCCGGGACCGCCCGACTCGGCAGCGCAGCGGTCGAACACCGCCAGAATCTCGTCCCGCTTGCCTGGATTCGTCGTCGCCAGAAGTATCTTCATACCCCAAGTCTGCGCCCAATGAGCCGGGGTTTCAAGTGCCGCCCGCGCCAGCCGGCAATCTCTGGACCGCCAAACCCCCGCCGTCCGATATCATGAGCATGGTGAGCGCTTCGATCTGCGACGTATCGACCTCCGTCCCCACCGCCGACGCCGCGGCCGGCAGCGCGGCCAATCTGCCGCTCGAACTCGACGGCCAACGCGTTCATTTCGTCGGCATCGGCGGCTGCGGCATGTCCGGCCTCGCCCGGCTGGCGCGGCACCGCGGGGCCATCTGCTCCGGCTCCGACCTCGCCGAGAGCCCCATTGTCGCCCGACTCCGCCGGGACGGCTTCCACGTCCGGCTCGAGCAGACCGCCCGCAGCGTGCCCGAAGCGTGCGACCTGCTCGTCGCCTCCGCCGCCATCGGCCCCGACCATCCCGAACGCCGCGAGGCCGAGCGACGGGCCATCCCCGTGCTCAAGTACGCCCAGATGCTCGGGCGGCTCATGATCGGCCGCACCGGCGTCGCCGTCGCCGGCACCCACGGCAAGAGCACGACCACCAGCCTGCTCAGCCACCTGCTCATCCAGGGCGGCTGCGAGCCCTCCTTCCTCGTCGGTGCCACCTGTCAGCAGATCGGCGGCGGCTCGGGGACCGGCGCCAGCGACATCCTCGTCGCCGAGGCGTGCGAATTCGACCGCTCCTTCCACAACTTCCACCCCACCCACGCGCTCATCCTCAACGTCGAGGCCGACCACCTCGACATCTACCGCGACCTCGACGACATCGTGGGCGCCTTCGCCGAGTTCGCCCGCCGCGTGCCTGAACACGGTTCACTGCTGATCCAGCACGAGCTGCCCACCCGCGAAGCGATCACGGCCGGGCTCGCCTGCCCGGTCGAGACGCTCGGCTACGCCGCGGACGCGGACTGGCGCATCGAACAGCTCCCCGCCGATCGCACCCCCGGCTCAACCGGGCCGATCACCCGCCTCTACCGCGAAGGCGAGCTCGCCGCCGAGTGGGCCAGCCCCATGCCGGGCGAACACATGGCCTACAACGCCGCCGCCGCCGCCGTCACCGCCCGCCGACTCGGCGCGAGCTGGGACGACATCGCCCGGGCGCTGGGCGGGTTCCGCGGCCTCGACCGCCGCATGCAGGTGCTCGGCACCCACGAGCTCACCCCGGACAGCGGCCCGGTCACGCTCATCGACGACTACGGCCACCACCCCACCGAAATCGACGCCACCCTCCAGGCGCTGCGTCGGCACTACCAGCCCACCCGGCTGATCTGCGTCTTCCAGCCCCACCAGCACACGCGCACGAAGATGCTGCTCAAGGAGTTCGGCGCCAGCTTCGACGCGGCCGACCGGGTCATCGTGCCCGGCATCTACCACGTCCGCGAAAGCGAGGCCCAGCGCAGGGCCGTCACCGCCGACCAACTCGTCGAGCAGATCCGCGCGAACGACGTTCAGGCCGAGCGCATCGAGCCCTTCGCCGCCGTCGTCGAACACCTCTGCCAGGCCACCCGCCCGGGCGACCTCGTCGTCACCATGGGCGCCGGCGACGTCTGGAAGATCTCGCACGCCCTGGTCGAACGCTAGTCGTGTGCCACGATTCAGTGGGCGGCCGGCTCGGCCGAATCGACCGCACGGAAGATGAGGTCCGCGGCGACGGCCACCACTACGTCACCGTCCTCCGGGACGACGACGAAGGCTTCGGCCCCATCAGCGCGGAGCATCTCGAACCCGCCTGCCCCGATCACCCGACCCGCGACGATCCCTGCGGCTGATAAATCAGTCAGAATACGCCCCACTGGCCCACGCCACGCCCCCGGGTAACATCCGGCAACCGGCTCCCGGGTTCGCCCCTGCGTTCGGGCAGAGCCCGGCCGAACCGTCGCGACGAGGGATTTGGCATGGTTGCCAGCAACCACATCCGCGGCCTCGGCAGCACCGTCGTGCCCCATTGGAAGTTCGCCGCCACCCGCTGGTTCCGCGGGCCGGGGCAGTGGCATTACCATCGCCCGGGCCTGCCGGGCAAAGCGTCGCGCTCGCCGCGCTTCTACGAGCAGATCGACCGCGATCTCCGCCCGCTGTGCCGACTGATCCACCGCGCCGGCCTGGAAACCACCCCCTCCTGCCAGGGCCACTTCTACCCCCGCATGCACTTTCAGCGCCTCTGGCAGGACCTCCGCCGCGACCAGGAGCTGATCCGCCGCGAGGGCCTGCGCGTCCGCGACGTCGCGACCGACCGGGTCTGGATCTTTCAGGACCCCGATTACCTGCTGCCCTGGGCCGAGGACGGCAGCTTCTGGCGCGACGCCTCGCGCCAGCAGGGCGTGGGCTACCTCGGCATCCTCCTGCCCGGACCCTGGCCGGTGAAGACCGACAGCCTCCTGCGCGCCACCCGCGCCGTGCCCGGGGTGCGGGCGACGGTCGATCCCGACGGGGCGCAGCAGGGGCAGGGGCTGCTCAACCTCGTCGTCGACACCGGCGGCCCCGCGAAGCAGACGCTCGCCTGGTCGCGCCTGACCGAGCAGTTCCGCCAGGCGCTCGCCCGCGAGTCCGCCGCCGTTGCTTGAGCCTCGACTCGGCCCCGCACTGGCACCGGCCGGGGCACCTTCCTAGGATCCACCGGACCCAGGCGCGTCAACCCGGAGAAGGAGCCGGACATGGAGGAGAGAGAGCCGCTTCCGCCTCACCAGCAGATGAACGTGACCCCGCCCCCGAGCCAGGGCTGGTGGGGACGCAACTGGCGCTGGTTCGTGCCGCTGATCGTGGTGCTGGTGTTCGTGCTGGTGTGCGGCTGCTGCGCCGGCATCTTCTACGTTGTCTATCAGCAGCTCCGAGTGCCTTACGACAAGGCGGTCGTCATGCTCGAGAACTCGCCCGAGGCGGCGGAAGTGCTCGGCGAGCCGATCCAGGTGGGGTCGCTGGACTACTCCCAACTCGAAAGCACCCCCGCCGGCGACGTGGTCGTCGTCTTCCCGGTGCAAGGCGCCAGGACGGCCGGCATCGCCCGCGCCGAGGCGGTGCAGGTGAACGGCACCTGGGAGATCGCTTACCTCGAGCTGGTCCCCGAAGGTGCCGACGAGCCGATCGTCATCCACGACGAAGGCGCCCCCGGCCCCTCGGCCCCGCCCGATCAGCCGATCCCGGAGCAAACCGAGCCCCCCGCGGAGGAGGCGACGCCGGCGGAGTGAGCGCGCTGACGCTCACCCGGCTCCCGGTACGAAACGCACCCCGGCTCCCGCGCGCCCCAATCCCCCGGCTCAGGCGGCACGTCGTGCCCGCCCGATCAGCCCGGAAGCCGGAGCCGGCAGACGGCCTCCAGCCCCTGCTCCGCGCCCGCGGTCAGCCGGCACCGCGTCTGTGCAAATTCATCTGTCGCCCCCGGCCCCTCGGACCTGCCCTCCGGGCGTCACTTCCCCTCAGTAGGTGCGGACGAGGCCGATGACCAGCCCCTGGATCTGCACCTCGTCGGGCTCGACCCAGATCGGCTCGTACGCCTCGTTGGCGGGCTGCAGCCGGACGCGCCCATCCCTTTCGCGGTAGAGCTTCTTGAGCGTCGCTTCGCCGGTGTCCAGCAGGGCGACGACCATCTGGCCGCTGCGGTATCGGTTCTGCTTCTGGCAGATGACGAAGTCGCCGTCGCGGATCTGCTCGTCGATCATCGAGTCGCCGCGCACCTTGAGCACGAAGCTCGAGCCGGCGCCGGCCTGGCTGAACAGCTCCTCGAGGTCGAGGTGTTCGCGGTCCTCCACCGCCTCGATGGGCGAGCCCGCGGCGATGGTGCCCACCAGCGGCAGGCGGGTCGGGCGGGTCTCGTCGGGGAGCTGGACGTTCGGGCTAACTTCCAAAGAGCGAGCCTTGTTGGGCTGCCGGGTCAGCGCGCCTTTTTTGATGAGCGCCTGCACGTGCTCGAAGACGGTGACCTTGGACACGCCGAGCTCGTCGGCGATCTCCTGCATGGTGGGCGAATACCCGCGCGTCAGGCGCAGATCGCGGATGCGGGTGAGGATGTGCAGTTGCTTGGGGGTCAGGTTCATCAGTCGGTTTCCTTGCGGCCTGGGTGGATGTCGGGCTCTGTCGTTGCAGATTGCGGAGCAGTCGCTGCTGGGCCTCGATCCACCCGGCCAGGGCGGTGAGGCTCGCGGCCGCGGCCCGGGGATCGCTCGAGCGCCCGACGTTCAGCCCGGCCCGCCCGCCGGCCGGCGCCGGCTGGCTCGCCAGCAGCGACCCGCCGATCGGCCCCGGCTCATACCGGTCGCCGTCCCGGCCGGCCTGAGACTGGCTCTGCTGCCGACCCTGCCTGCCGCCGCCGGGGTGCCGGTCCCAGCCGGCGAAACTGCCCGCGGTCTCCGTGTCCGGCTGCTGCTCGAGCACGCCCGCGGCCGCCTGCCGACGCATCTCGCGCCCACGCACAGCCCACGACGTCGTGTAACTGCCTCCAGGTCCCAGCATCATCAACGGAATGGCCATCAGAAGCCCTTCATCTCGATTCCAACCCGCCCGGCAACCCCAACATCTTGAGGCCCCGGCTGCATCTGCTTCTTCCTTCGGCCACCCGCGTCGCGGGACTTGAAGATTCCTCCACAATCTGTTTGGCTGATGTTAACCCGAATAGGGAGCGAACGTCAAGCGCGGGCGAAGAAGGAAATGGCGGAGAGAGGCTGGCAGAGGCGGATGGGAACCAGGCAGGGCCGCGCCAGGGGCTCGGAGGTCACTTCCTCGGCGGCACCCGCATCGCCGCCGCCCAGTCGGCCATGGCGACGGCGTCGAGGATGTCGCCCGGGAGCTGGCCCTTTTCCGGGTGGGCCCTCTCGGCCGGCACGCGCGGGACGACGGCGAGCACCTTGACGCCCGTCATCTTCGCGAGCCACCGACGGTTCGTCGCGATCGAGGGATCCTCGGCGGCGGCGACGTCGGCGTCGTAGCCGTTCATCACGATCCCCGCGACGCGCAGCCCCGCCTGCTTGAGCAGCCGAACCGTCATGGCCGTGTGGTTCAGCGTCCCCAGCACCGAGCGGGCGACGACCAGCACGGGGTACCCCAGCTCGCGGGCGAACTCCAGCACCGTCACCTTCGGACGCTCCGGGTCCAGCGGCACGAGCAGCCCCCCCACCCCCTCGATCAGCAGGCAGTCCGAACTCTCGTCCAGCGTCTCCAGGCTGCGGCGAAGCTCGGCCCAGTCCGGCGTGTCGCCCGTCTGCTCCGCTGCCACGGCCGGGGCGAGCGGCGGGGCGAAGCGGATCGGGTTGATCACGTCCAGCGGCAGCCGACAGTCGGCGAAGTGGGCCAGGGCCTCGGCGTCGGCGTTCACCAGGCCCTCGCGCTCCCTGCGGCAGTCCGAGGCGAACGGCTTGCTCACGCCGACGCGCCAGCCGGGCTGCTGCCGACGCAACGCCGCGGCGATGGCGCAGGTGACCAGCGTCTTGCCGACCTCGGTGTCCGTGCCGGTGACGAACAGCCCCGGCTTCTCCAGTTTGGGCGGGCGGTCGAGAAGCATGAGCAAAAGCATAGCGGAAGTGGTGGCATGGCGGACAGTCCCGAGCCCCTCCCCGGAGCCCGGGTCCCCAGCCTCCAGCCTCCATCCTCTAGTCGCGAGCCTCTAGCCGCTGGCTTCCAAGTTCCCCATGGATTTCCGCTTCCACGTCGTGGAGCGGCCGGGAGCTGGTCTGGATGATGCCTTCCCAGTTGTACTCGAGGTCGATCATCAGCAGCAGGACGATGCTGACGAGGTCGACCATGATGACCATGCTGAAGAAGTTGCTTCGCCGGGTGAGCCCCGAGGCGTAGCCCATGATGCCGACGGCGAGCAGCGCGGCGAGCAGGAAGGCGAGGGTGACCAGCCAGATGGCCCAGACGTTGAGCCCGTAGAAGAACGCGGTCATGGCGGCTCTCCCGGCGTGGGCGCGGGGGATGCTAGGCGGGGCGGGGACGCCGGGCCGGTCAGGGAAAATCCGGAGGCGGCGCGGGGGGAGGTCGGCTTGCATTGAGAACCAGTCTCAGTACCATGGCCCCCTCGTGGCATACATGAGACTGAGTCTCAATCACAGAAAAAGGAGGAAGCCATGCCCCGTCACCCGCGTCTTCATCGTCCCGCGACCGGCCGCCGAGCCCGGCCCGCCGCGTTCACCCTCATCGAGCTGCTGGCGGTCATCGCCGTCATCGCCGTGCTCATGGCCATCCTGCTGCCGGCGCTGGGCCGGACCAAGGTCGCCGCGCGATCCGTCCAGAGTTTGAGCAACGTTCGACAGATCGGCTCGATCGCCATGGCCAACTTCCTGCTCGACCATGACGGCGAATACCCCTGGCACTCGTCGGACATCCCCAGCGCCAACCGCCCCCACGGCACCAAGCCGCGCTGGGCCGACTACATCTACCCCTACGTCCACGAAACCGAGGTCTTCGTCAGCCCCAACCTCGAACTCAGCGAGAACAACCCCGGCGAAATCACCGGCAAGAAGTGGTGGCACGAGGCCGCCGAGGAGGACGCGCTCTGGGCTGCCGAGCACCCCGACGCCACTTTTATTCCCCGCGAGGCCCCCGAAGACGGCGAATGGACCCTCTGGGGCGGCTACGGCTACAACTACCAGTACCTCGGCAACGCCCGCTCCGAGGTCCAGTTCCGCCGGCATGAGTCCGGCATCCGCAACCCCAGCGACACCGTCGTCGTCGGCGACACCGAAGGCGCCGACCACGGCGACGAGCTCGAGGGGCAGTACGTCATCGACCCGCCGCGGGGCTCGACCCCCGACGGCAGCGGCGACGGGATCTGGTACCACGGCATCCGCTCGATGCCCTCGGAACGCAACGGCGGCTCGGGCGCGTTCGTCTTCGCCGACGGCCACGCCGAGGCCATGAGCCGCGAAGAGCTCGACGACTACGACGAGGACGGCGAAGCGGACAACGGCTACTGGAACGGCTTCGCCGATCCGGGAAAGACCGACCGCTGGTGAGCCGCAGCCATTCGCCACCCGCCGGGCCCATCACCCCGGACCGGACGCCGGGAAAGCCGCGGAGCGCCACCGCGGCTTTTTCCACGCGCAGCCGAAGCGAGCCAGCAGCTCCGAAACGGCTCGCGGGGGGCCGTACTGCGGGGTTTCCGACTCACGCCCCCGGCTCGACGAACGCTTCGATGCTCAGGCCGAAGCCGGCCAGCGCGGTGGGGGTGAACGGGTGATGGGTGATGAGCCGGAGCTGGCGCACGCCGAGGTCGCGGAGGATCTGGCAGCCCACGCCGTAGCCGCCCTGGTCGCGCGGGGGCTGGGCATTCGCGGCCGGATGGGTGATGCGCAGGCTCGGGCGGGCCTCCGCGGCGGGCGGCTCGTCGGGCAGGGGGGCCGGGGTCTGCAGGCGACGGGCGAGCCCCGAACCCGCGCCGCCGTGGCGGAGATAGACGATGACGCCCCGCCCGGCCTGCTGGATGAGCTTCATCGACTCGCGCAGCGTTCGGCCCGACGGCTCGGCGAGGTCGCCGAACACGTCGCCGAGCAGGTTCTGACTGTGCATCCGCACGAGGACCGGCTCGTCGGCATCCACGGGCCAGCCGGCCGGGTCGCGCCGGCCGAGGTCGCCGGCGACGAGAGCGACGTGCGGCAGCGGGTCGACCAGCGAGCGGTAGGCGAAGAGCTGGAACGGGCCGAACTCGGTCTCGATCTCGGCCGACTCCACCCGCTGAACGAGCTTTTCGCGCTCGAGGCGGTAGTGGATCACGTCCGCGACGGTGCACATCTTGAGGTCGAACCGCTCGCAGAGCTGCTCGAGCTCGGGTCGGCGGGCCATCGTGCCGTCCTCGTTCATCACCTCGATGATCGCGGCGGCCGGCTTCAGGCCGGCCAGCCGACACAGGTCCACCGAGCCCTCGGTCTGCCCGGCCCGGACGAGGCTGCCCCCCTCGCGGGCGCGAAGCGGGTGGGTGTGGCCCGGGCGGTCGAAGTCGTCGGGCTTCGCGTCGGGGTCGGCGAGCAGGCGGATCGTCGCCGCCCGGTCGGCCGCGGAGACCCCGGTGGTGACGCCGAAGCGGGGCGCGGCGTCGACGCTGACGGTGAACGCGGTGCCCCGCTGGGTCGTGTTGACCCGGCTCTGCGGCTCGAGCTCGAGCTCGGCGCAGCGCTGCGGATCGAGGGCGACGCAGAGCATCCCCCGTGCCTCGCGGAGCATGAAGTTGACCAGCTCGGGGCTGGCGTGCTCGGCCGCGAAGACGAGGTCGCCTTCGTTTTCGCGGCTTTCGTCGTCGACGAGCACGATCATCCGCCCGGCGGCGAGGTCGGCAAGAATATCGGCAATCGAATCCACGGCAGGCAATCCGCTGATGAGGGAAATCGTCTGAGGGCAACAGCTTAACCGAAACCAGGCGGAAATGGCGTCCGGAGAGGTTCCCTCACACTCCCCTCAACTCCTGCTCACTCCCTCGAACGCCTCCCCCACCTCGATCGTCACCGTTTTCCGCGTGCGGCGGACGATGCGGTGAGGCGCGCCTTCCAGCGCCTTCTCGAAGCTGCGGTGGCGGTGGCGGAGCACCGCCGCCCCCGGGGTATGGCAGCAGCGTTCTCGTCGGGGCGTAAGCGAAAACAGTCGATTCCCAGACCCTGGACCCCAGGCCCCAGGCCCCAGGCCCTAGCCCTCTTCCACCTTCCGCACTCGGACGTGCATTCCCTCCACGGCGATCACCCGCACCTTCGCCCCCGCTTCGATTGATCCGCCTGCGGCGAGGCATTCTTCGCGGCGACCTTCGATGAGGCAGGTGCCGACGGGGCGCATCGCGGTCAGGGCCTTGCCGGTGTCGCCCACCCTGGGGCCGGCGGCGGGGCCCGGGGCGGGGCTGCCGGGGGCGCGGGTCTCGCCTTCGCGGCCGAGGATCATCGCCCGGCCGATCGGGGTGTGCGGCCACATTTTCAGTGCGAAGGCGAACAGGAACGGCAGCGCTGCCGTCACCACCAGCAGCGCCACGAGACCGAGGGTCGTGCTGGCCATGAACAGCAGGACGATCCCGGTCACCGCCGCCGCCAGGGCGCCGAAGCCGAGCAGGCCGCCCGAGGGGATGAACACCTCCATGACGAACAGCAGCCCCGCCAGGCCGATGAGCATGACGCCCCACGCGGTGAAGGTCGTCCCATCGTCCTGCGACGGCGGCTGGTTCTGGGCGAGCAGGGCGGTCAGGCTGTAGAGCAGCGGCTTCATGGTGACCCCATTATCCCTTGCCGGGCATGGTCTTACCAGCCCCCGGCCGGCCGGTTCAGCGGTCGAACTGGGCGTCGAAGGCGATGTCGCTGCGCGGGAAGTCGATGCCCCGCACGAACTCGGCCGCCTCGGTCGCGCCGTGTTCGCGGTCCATGCGCGAGTCTTCCCATTCCACGCTCAGCGGGCCGTTGTAGGCGATGTCGCCCAGCGCGACCATGATCTGCTCGAAGTCGACGTCGCCGCGCCCGACCGAGCGGAAGTCCCAGTAGCGGCGTGGGTCGGCGAAGGTCGTGTGCCCGCCGAACACGCCCGCCTCGCCCGTGCCCCGGCCCCACCAGGCGTCCTTCATGTGGACGTGGTAGATCCGGTCGGCGAAGCGGCGGATGAAGCTGACGTAGTCCACGCCCTGGTAGCCGAGATGGCTCGGGTCGTAGTTGAAGCCGAAGCGGCTGTGGTGCCCCACCGCGTCGAGGGCGCGCTCGGCCGAGGCGATGTCGAAGGCGATCTCCGTCGGGTGCACCTCGAGCCCGAAGTTGACGTTTTCGCGGTCGAAGGCGTCGAGGATGGGCCCGAAGCGGCGGGCGAAGTCGTCGAAGCCCTTCTGCCAGTAGTCCTGGCTGGTGGGCGGGAAGGCGTAGATGCTGTGCCAGACGCTCGAGCCGGTGAAGCCGTTGACCACGGCGGGCTGAACGCCCCAGGCGGCCTGATCGGGCCTGGCATTCATGAACTTCCGGGCGGCCCGGGCGGTATCAATCAGTCGCTGCGCGGCCCGCTGGCGGACGCCTTCGGGCTCGCCGTCGCCCCAGACGTCGGCGGGGAGAATCTCGCGGTGGCGCTCGTCGATCAGGTCGCACACCGCCTGGCCGACGAGGTGGTTGGAGATGGCGTAGCAGTCCAGGTCGTGCTCGCGGAGGGTCTGCCAGCGCTGGTGGACGTAGCTGTCGTCTTCGAGGGCCTTTTCGACGTCGAAGTGGTCGCCCCAGCAGGCGAGCTCGAGACCGTCGTAGCCGAATTCACGGGCCTTTTTGCACAGGGTCTGGAAAGGCAGATCGGCCCACTGGCCGGTGAAGAGCGTGACGGGTCGGGCCATGGCAGCCTCCTTCCTGGCAGTCGTGAAGTGAACCAGCGATCGTCCGCCAGTGTCGGGCGCGGGGCGGACGTGTGCAAGTGTACCCGGCTTTTTCGCCGCGGCATGGCCGATTGGGCAGTAATCCGCGGCGATTCGGGGCGGGATCCCGGCTGAACCCGCGTTTCCTGCGTTGCTCCGCGGGCGGGAGACGCGTAAGCTAAACGATTCGGACCTCAGCCTCATAGCGGGGATGTGCATGTCGATTCTGACTTCCTGGTCACCCTTTTTTCAGTCCAGCGCCCGCATGCGCGGCCGGGGCTATCTCAATGAGGAGCGCGTCGAGCGGCTCGAGCCCGGGCCCGACGAGTTGGTGCGCGCCCGGGTACAGGGCGGCGAGACCTACCTGGTGACCATTGCCGAGGAGGACGGCCGGGCGGAAGCGGAGTGCACCTGCCCGCAGTTCCAGAAAGGCACCTACTGCAAGCACATCTGGGCGACGCTGCTGGACGTGCAGCAGAACCCGGACGGCCCCGGGGCGAACGCCGAGACGCTCGCCGGCCTGCGCGTCCGCGCTCCCAAGGCGCGCAAGCGCACCGGGAGCGCCCAGCCGGCCCGCCCCGCCGAGCCGGAGTGGATCGGTCGGCTGACCCTGCTTCGCCCCCCGGCGGACGAGATGGAGCCGCAGAGCGCGACCGATCTGCTGCCTGCCCAGCGGCAGGTGGTGTTCGCCGTTCTGCCTCAGCGCAGCGCCCGCCGGGGCGGGCTGGTGGTGGAGCTGCGCCAGCGCACGCCGATCGCGACCGGCTGGAGCAAGAGCAAGCCGCTGAAGCTCAGCGGCGACACGCTTGCCACGCTCGCCGACGCGGGCGACCGCGAGCTGGTGGCGCTGCTGATCGGCTCGCAGCAGCACGACGATCAGCCAGGCGGGCTGGCGGGCGGCACGCGGCCGCACGCGATGTACCGGCTCCCCAGCGGGGCCTGGCGGACGCTGCTCAAGCGCATGATCGACACCGGCCGATGCGTGCTCGAAGCGGACGAGGAGATTTCCTCCGAGACCGAGCAGCCGCTGATCTGGGCGGGCGACGAGCCGTGGGTGCTGCACCTCGTGGGCGACCTCATCGAGGACGAGCTGCTGGTTCACCTCGAGCTTCGCCGGGAGGGTGAGCGGCTGCCGATCGAGAAGCCGGAGCTGCTGCTGGGCGGTCCTGGCGGGCTGGTGATCTATGACGGCAAGGCGGCGCCGCTGGACGACCGCGAGTCGTTTCGCTGGGCGGTGCAGTTCCGCGACGAGGCGGAGCGGCATGGCAAGCCCCAGCCGATGCACGTACCGCGGGCGGACGTGGACCGTTTCCTCGACCGCCTGTACATGCTGCCGCAGCTCCCCGAGCTCGACCTGCCCGAGGGCATTGGCCGGGTGCCGCGGCAGGTGGACCCGGTGCCGCATCTGGATCTGTTCAGCCCCGAGTCGGCCGAGGCGCGCGACGCCCTGCCGGCGTCGGCGCGGAATCAGTTGCTGGGGCGGGTGTGGTTCGAGTACGAAGGTCAGCGGGTGAGCCCGCTTCAGCCCGGCCGGTTCGTCACGATCAGCTCTTCCGCCTCGCAGCGGGAGGTGGCCCCCGCGCCGGCGGCGGAAGGCAACGGCCACGCCCCGGCCGAGGCGGCGCAGGAGGCGGAGCAGGCGTCCGCGGCTGCCGAGTCCGACGGCGAGGCGGCGTCCGCCGAGCAGGCCGGGACGCCCGATCTCGTCCAGCCGGCCGAGCCGGTGGAGGCGTTCGCGGAGCAGTCGGAGGATGGCCTGCTGATCCGCCGCGACCGCCGGGCCGAGCGCGAGGCGGTGAGGCAACTGGTCGAGAGTGGGCTCAGGCCGCTGTCGAGCGCGGGCCCGGACGGCCTGGCGCTGCCCCTGCGGCAGATGGGCCCGGCGGTGGCGACCCTGCTGGCCCAGGGGTGGAAGATCAGCGCCGACCAGCGCGGCATCCGCATTCCCGGTGCGGCGAGTCTGTCGGTCGCCAGCGGGATCGACTGGTTCGAGCTGCGCGGCAACGTCCGCTACCACACGGGCGGGGGCGAGGAGCAGGAAGTGAGTCTGCCCGAGATTCTCGCCGCGGCGCGGGAAGGTCGGCAGATGGTCACCCTCGCCGACGGCAGCCAGGGGCTGCTGCCCGAGCAGTGGCTGTCCGAGCACGGCCTGCTGACGAGCCTGGGCGAGCTCGAGGGCGACCACCTGCGTTTCCACGCCAGCCAGGCGGCGCTGCTCGATGCCATGCTCGACGAGCGCGAGCTGGTGAGCGTGGACGAGCGGTTCGAGCAGATCCGCCAGCGGCTGCGCGAGTTCAGCGGCGTCGAGCCGGAGGACCCGGAGGCGATCTTCCAGGGCACGCTGCGCCCCTACCAGCGCGAGGGGCTGGGTTGGATGGCGTTTCTTCGCTGGTTCGGGTTCGGCGGGATCCTCGCGGACGACATGGGTCTGGGCAAGACGATCCAGGTGCTGGCGATGATCCAGACGCGCCGCCGGGAGATGAAAGAGGCCGGGGAGGAGCACCGCCCGACGCTGGTGGTCGCGCCGCGGTCGGTCATTTTCAACTGGATCGACGAGGCGCAGCGGTTCACCCCCGAATTGCGTGTGCAGGCCTATGCCGGGCCGGAGCGCGAGCCGCTTCGCGAGGCGTTTGCCGAGCACGACCTGATCGTGACCAGCTACGGCCTGCTGCGGCGGGACATTGCCGAGCTGCGCGAGCAGAGTTTCGACTACGTCATCCTCGACGAGGCGCAGGCGATCAAGAACCCGACTTCGCAGGCCGCCAAGGCGGCGCGGATCATGCCCGCGCGGTACCGCCTGGCGCTGACCGGCACGCCGGTGGAGAACCACCTCGGCGACCTGTGGTCGATTTTCGAGTTCCTCAACCCGGGGATGCTCGGCTCGAACCGCCGCTTTGCCGAGCTGGTCCGCGCCAGCGGCAACGGCAGCAGCGCGCCTGACGCGAATCCGACCGAGCGCGAGCTGGTGGGGCAGGTGGGCCGGGTGCTGCGGCCGTTCATCCTGCGGCGGACCAAGAAGCAGGTGCTCAGCGATCTGCCCGAGAAGACCGAGCAGACGATCGTCTGCGAGATGGAGCCGCGGCAGCGGAAGGTGTACGAGGAGCTGCGGAGCTACTACCGCGGCCACCTGCTCGACCGGCTGGACGGGCAGAAGAGCCTGGTCGGCGGCACGGCCGGGTTCATGGTGCTCGAAGCGCTGTTGCGGCTGCGGCAGGCGGCGTGCCACCCGGGCCTGATCGACGACCGGCGGGCGGGGGAAGGCTCGGCCAAGCTGGACGTGCTGCTCGAACTGCTCGCGGACATCATCGAGGAGAACTCCAAGGCGCTGATCTTCAGTCAGTTCACCACGATGCTCGGCCTGGTGCGCAAGAAGCTGGACGAACGCGGCATCCGGTATGCCTACCTCGACGGCCAGACGCGCAACCGCCGGGAGGTGGTCGAGCAGTTCCAGAACGACCCGGACATCCCGGTATTCCTCATCAGCCTGAAGACGGGCGGGTTCGGCCTGAACCTGACGGCGGCCGAGTACGTGTTCATCCTCGACCCCTGGTGGAACCCGGCCGTCGAGCAGCAGGCGATCGACCGCACCCACCGCATCGGCCAGACGCAGCGGGTGTTCGCCTACCGCCTGATCTGCGAGGACACGGTGGAGCAGCGGATCCTGAGCCTCCAGCAGCGCAAGCGCGAAATCGCGGACGCCGTGGTCGGCGGCGAGCAGAACGTCCTGCGGGCGCTGACGCGAGAGGACCTGGAGCAGCTTCTCAGTTAGTAGAGAAGCAGTGAGAGGGAGTTGAGGGGAGTTGGAGCGAGTTAACCCCGGCTCTGCGGGGGGACCAAAAGATCACGGCGGTGGGTGGCACGGCTTGCTTGCAAGCCGTGATGAACGCCACTTGAGCACCGCATTCGCATGCGGTGCTGATTCGCATGGCGGGGGCATCCCGCGGGAATGACGGGTTCGTCAGGTTAACTACCTTCCCACCCGCTGCGCCTCGATCGCCTCCGCCAGCGCGGCGTAGTCGGCGGCCCCGTTCGACTCGGGGGCGTACTCGAAGATGGGCTGGCCGAAGCTGGGGCACTCGGCGAGCTTGATGTTTCGCCGAATCGGCGGCTGGTATACCACCGCGTCCGCCCACGGCGCGTCCGTGCCACGGGCCTGGGCGAGAAACGCCTCGAGGTCGCGCGTCACCTCGCCGGCGAGGATCGTGTTCGCCTCGTGCATGCACAGCACGATGCCCGCCACGGCGAGTTCGGGGTTGATCCCCTCGCGCACCATCTTCACCGTCTCGAACAGCTTGCTCAGCCCCTGCAGCGCGAGGAAGTGCGCCTGCATGGGCACGATCACCTCGCCCGCCAGCGTCAGACCATTGACCGTCAGCAGGCCCAGGCTCGGCGGGCAGTCGACGAGCACGTAGTCGAACTGCTGCACGAGGTCGCGCGTCTTGTCGCGGAGGATCGTCTGCGACCGCCCGGCCGCGGCCCCCTCGGCGAGCTCGCCCTCGATGCCGGCGAGGCTCACCTCGGCAGGCAGCAGGCCCAGCCTCGGGTTGAGCTCCTGCACCACCTCGGCGGCGGTCGTCTCCGGGTCGGCGAGCAGGTCGTACAGCGAGCGGTCGAGCTCGTCGGGCTCGACGCCGACGGAGAGGGTCAGGTGCGCCTGCGGGTCGAGATCGACCAGCAGGACGCTCCTGCCCGCCCGGGCGAGCGCACCGCCGACGCTGGCGCAGGTCGTGGTTTTGCCCACGCCGCCTTTCTGGTTCATCAGGGCCATGATCCGCGGGCCGCCGGGCTCGGCTGCACGCGCGGCGGGACGATGCTGCTGGGTCTGCTGCACGCTCATGAGCGTCGCGCCTCCATGCGCGGGGAAAGGGATCGCGGTGCGTAAACCAGCAGTATAACAGGGGATCGGGGACGCACGGAATTTCAGCCGCGCCAGTCCGGGCGGCCCGACCTGCAATTCGTGCCTCTTCGCACCCTTCGCGTCTTCGTGGTTGCGCGGTTCCGCGGCCGATCTACTTTCCCGCCAGCGGCAGGCGGAGGATGAAGCAGGCGCCGGAGAGTCGGCCGGCCCCGACTTCGAGCGAGCCGCCCTGCGCCTCGGCCACCTCGCGGGCGATGGTCAGGCCGGTGCCCGAGTGGTCGCCGCGGGTGGTGTAGTAGCGGTCGAAGATGTGCTGCCTGGCCGACTCGGGCACGCCCGGGCCGGAGTCGCAGACGGTGACGGTGGCGGTGCCGGGCTGCTTTTCGACGCTCAGCTCCAGCACGCCGCCCTCGGGCATCGCCTCGAGGGCGTTGACCAGCATCGCCAGCATCGCCTGGCGCAGCCGGTGGGGCCAGCCGAACACCTCGGCGGGCTCGTCGGGCAGGTTCAGCTTCGCCTCGACCATCTGCTCGCGGGCGGCGGGGGCGATGAGCTGATGCGCCTGCGTCGCCAGCTCGACGAGGTCGGTCTGCTCGGGCTCGTCGCCTTCGGGGCGGAGCTGGGTCAGCAGCAGCCGCATGGAGTCGTCCAGCGCCCGCACGCCTTCCTCGATGATCTGCAGGTGCTGCACCGCCTCGTCCTGCCCGGCCGACTTGAGCGAGTCGCGCAGCAGTTGCAGGTAGAGCAGGCTCGTCGCCGCGGGGGTGCGCAGGTCGTGCCCCAGCGCCCGCGAGACGCCGGTGAGGTTGCGCAGCCGACCGGCGTGATGCAGATCGACATCCTGGCGGCGCTCGGCGACGAGGTCGCGCAGCAGCAGCAGGTAGCCCGTGGAGGCCGAGTCGTCCACGCGGTGCAGCTCGAGGTGCAGTTCGCGGGCGGGGCGGTCGGGCTCGCGGCCCGCTTCCAGCGCCAGCTCGCGCTCGGTGGCGGCCGGCTCGGCCGGGTCGCGGCTGACCAGCTCAGCCAGCGCCTCGTCGAGCTGCGCCCGCAGCGGCTGAAGGCAGGTGCCGGGGTCTTCACCCTCGCGGCAGCCAAGCAAGCGGCAGGCGCGGGGGCTGAGCCACTGGCCCCGACCTTCCTCGTCGAGCTGCGCCACGCCGGCGTCGGTCCGCTCCGCGAGGATGACGAGTCTGGGATCCACGGCCATCGATCTGCTCCGAATCATGTCGCGCGTCACGCTCCCTCGCCCCGGCCCAGCTCCCGGCACGTCGGTGGTTCTACCTGCTGATGACATCGCCCTTTGGCTGCAACCGCCGCAGGGGCACGGACCGATCATAGGCGCGACCCGCCTCGGGGCGCGTCGCGGGGCGGGGAAAATCCGCTCCCGAGAGCGCCCCTTGCACCTCGCCGCAGGCCTGGAACCTGAAAACCCCCCGGGGCACTGCTAGAATAACGCCTTAAATCGGTCCAAACTGCACCCCCTATCAGCCAGCGGGAGGAGAACACCTTGGCTGCCGACACCCATCGCCCCGACCCGTTCCAGGCCCGTCAGACGATCGACACGCCGCTGGGCCAGCGCGTCATCTATAACCTCGGCGCCCTCTCCAGCGTCGCCGACGTCAGCCGACTCCCCTACTCGATCAAGGTCCTGCTCGAGGCCTGCCTGCGCAACCTCGACGGCTACGTCGTCACCGAGGACCACGTCCGCGCCCTCGCCGGCTACGGCCCGGACAAGGCGGGGGAAGAGGAAATCCCCTTCATGCCCGGCCGGGTCGTCCTCCAGGACTTCACCGGCGTGCCGGCCGTGGTCGACCTCGCCGCCATGCGCTCCGGCCTGGCGCGCATGACCGGCCAGGCCCGCGAAGCGAACAAGGTCAACCCGCTGGTCCCCTGCGACCTCGTCATCGACCACAGCGTGCAGGTCGACGCCTTCGCCAGTCACACCGCGCTGACCATCAACAGCCAGAAGGAGTTCGAGCGCAACAACGAACGATACCGCTTCCTCAAGTGGGGCCAGAAGGCGCTGGACAACTTCCGCGTCGTGCCCCCCGCCACCGGCATCGTCCACCAGGTCAACCTCGAGTACCTCGGCAAGGTCGTCTGGGACGGCGCGGGCGTCGCCGGCCAGGAAGACACGCTCTACCCCGACTCGCTCGTCGGCACCGACAGCCACACCACCATGATCAACGGCCTGGGCATCCTCGGCTGGGGCGTCGGCGGCATCGAGGCCGAGGCCGTCATGCTCGGCCAGCCCATCTACATGCTCATCCCCGAGGTCGTCGGCATGAAGCTCACCGGCAGCCTCCCCGAAGGCTGCACCGCAACCGACCTCGTCCTCCGCGTGACGGAAGTCCTGCGCGAACACGGCGTTGTGGGAACGTTCGTCGAGTATTTCGGCCCCGGTCTCGCCTCCATGACCGTGGCGAATCGGGCGACGCTGGCGAACATGGCGCCCGAGTACGGGGCGACGATGGGGTTCTTCCCCGTCGATCAGCAGACGCTGGACTACATGCACCTCTCCGGCCGGGACGGGAAACTCATCCAGACCGTCGAGCAGTACTGCAAAGCGCAGGGGCTCTGGCGCGAGCAAGGACATCAGCCCGAGTACATCGAGACGCTGGAGCTGGATCTTTCCACCATCGAGCCGGCGCTGGCCGGGCCCAAGCGGCCGCAGGACCGCATCAGCCTCTCGGGCATGAAGGGGCAGTGGGAGCAGGACCTCTCGCTCACCTTCGGCAAGGACACCAGCGACGCGACCAGCACGCTCAACTCCTGGACCGGCGAGGGCGGCCAGCCCGTCGGCGCGGAGGGCGGCAACGAGCCCGGCGCGGGGGTGAAGAATCGGCCCGAGGAGCAGCAGAGCGCCGTCGCCGAGGCCGACCCGGGCCTCGAGGGCGTGGACGTGAGCTTCGAGGGCGAGCAGTTCAAGCTCCGCCACGGTGCGGTGGTCATCGCCGCGATCACGAGCTGCACGAACACCAGCAACCCCAGCGTCATGCTCGGGGCCGGGCTGGTGGCGAAGAAGGCGCATGAGAAGGGCCTGACCCGCAAGCCGTGGGTGAAGACCTCGTTCGCCCCGGGCTCGAAGGTGGTGACGGAGTACCTGAATAAGGCCGGGCTGACCCCCGAGCTCGAAGCCCTGGGCTTCCACCTCGTCGGGTACGGCTGCACGACCTGCATCGGCAACTCGGGGCCGCTGCCCGAGCCGATCAGCCGGGCGATCCGCGAGGGCGATCTCGTCGCCGCGAGCGTGCTCTCGGGCAACCGCAACTTCGAGGGGCGGATCAACCCCGACGTCAAGGCGAACTACCTCGCCAGTCCGCCGCTGGTGGTCGCCTACGCCCTGGCGGGCACGGTGGACATCGACCTCACCCGCGAGCCTCTGGGCACGGGCAGGGACGGCGAGCCGGTCTATCTCAAGGACATCTGGCCGAGCCAGACCGAGGTCGCCGAGGCGGAGCGGCAGGCGATCAGCCGGGCGCAGTTTCTCGAGCAGTACGCCCACGTCTTCGAGGGCTCGCAGGAGTGGCAGGCCGTCGAGACCACCGGCGGGAGCCTCTACGAGTGGGAGCCCGAGTCGACGTACGTGCAGGAGCCGCCCTTCTTCGTGGGCCTCTCGCCCGACGCGCAGCCGATCTCACCGATCTCGGGCGCCCGCTGCCTGGGCAAGTTCGGCGACAGCGTGACGACGGACCACATCAGCCCGGCCGGGGCGATCAAGAAGGAGTCGCCGGCGGGCCAGTACCTCATCGAGCACGGCGTGCCGGTGAGCATGTTCAACAGCTACGGCAGCCGCCGGGGCAACCACGAGGTGATGATGCGCGGCACGTTCGCCAACGTCCGCGTCCGCAACCAGCTCGCCCCCGGCACGGAGGGCGGCTGGACGACCTACTTCGGCCCCGCCGCCGGCCGGGAATATACGCCCGGCCACCCCGCGGGAACGCTGGAAACCGAGACGCTCGAGCCGGGCAAGACGACGAGCATCTACAACGCGGCGATGCACTACCAGCAGGCAGGCGTGCCGCTGGTCGTCCTGGCGGGCAAGGACTACGGCATGGGCAGCTCGCGCGACTGGGCGGCGAAGGGCACGTATCTCCTCGGCGTCCGGGCCGTGCTGGCGGAGAGCTACGAGCGGATTCACCGCAGCAACCTCGTCGGCATGGGCGTGCTGCCCTTGCAGCTTCCGAAGGGCGAGTCGGCGAAGAGCCTGGGCCTGGACGGGACGGAGACGTTCGACATCGCCGTGGGCGACGACGTCAAGCCGCGTCAGACGATCCAGGTGAAGGCGACGAAAGCGGACGGGAAGACGGTGGAATTCGACGCCCAGTGCCGGCTGGACACGCCGGTGGAGGTGGAGTACTACCGCAACGGCGGGATCCTGCACACCGTGCTGAGGCGGATGGCGAAGGGGGAGTGAGGGGGAGCCGGCGCTGCCGGGGTCAGTGCATCATCTGTTCTGTACATTCACCGCTGTCAGGCCGGGGGAGGCGAGCGCAGCGAACTGCCTCCGGCCTGACAGCGGACGTGCCGCTTGAAAAGGCGGGCCATCCCCCAGCCCGCTTGACTTCTCACGCCACCTGCTCGCGGGCGAGGGCAACCAGTTCCTTCATGCTGCCGGCGTAGTGGCAGTTGTCGTGATCGCAGGGCAGCTCGCTCCACGCCCGGCCGCCGAGCACGAGCCGGGCCTGCTGGTCGGCGAGGCGGTCCGCGAGTTGGCCGATCTGCCCGACCGGGGCGCCGGTGTGGACCGGGTGGCCCATCGCCAGCCAGGCGAGGCGGGCGCGGTGATGCTCCGCAGCCCGGCCAAGCACTTCCAGCGAGCTCTGGCCGCTGAGATTGGTCACCCGCCAGCCGAGGTCGGCGAGGCTGGCCGCCGCCATCAGCGAGGGCAGGGTGTGCAGGTCCCCGGGATAGACCCCGCCGACCGCAACCGGGCCGTCGCGGCTCGAACGGGTGAGCAGCGCCCGCAACCGGTGCAGCGCCTGGGCGCACAGGTCCAGCGACTGGTGGCCGAGGAAGATCCCGCTGGCGTCCTCGCGCCACTGCTCGCCGATCCGGCCCAGCGCGTAGGCGAGCGGGCCGTCACAGATCTCCGCCACGCTCGTGCCGCGCAGGTAGAGCGAGAGCACCATGCCCCGCACCTCCACGGCATACCCGGCCCGGAGGCCGTCCAGAATCGCCTTGCCCGGCGGCTTGCGCCCCCACGGCTCGTCCATCGCCGCCTGCAGCTCGGTCAGCCCGAGAATCTCGGGCTGCGCAAGCGGCAACTCCTCGCTACGGATGAACCGGATGGCGTCCGCAACATGAATTCTTCGATGTCCCCCGGCAGTTCGATAGGCGACGATTCGTCCGTCATCTGCCCAGCGCTTGACTGACGACTCGCTCACGCCGACCGCCTGGGCCAGTTCGCGTGGCGTCAGGTGGCTCTTCACTCGATCCCCCGTATGTACCCGACGGAATGAACGCCGCGCCCGCCTCGAGTCCAAACTGCGTACTCGTCCTGGCGCAACTGAAACATACAGCCCAGAGTGTAGCGGGTTTCTCCCCATTGTTGGGCCTTTCGCTAACGCGACTTCGTACCGGCCATTTTTGGCCGTTTTGCACGTTTAGAGCCGGTTTCTACCCCCCCCCGAGTTCCGCCGCGGCTCAGCAGCGGCGAGCCCGTAGGACAAGATCAGGGTGGCCAACGGCGGGAAGACCGTCGAGCCTATAACCTTCCCGAGGGGCGTCGCGAACCCTCAGCGTCTGATACCTGTCGGCTGCGCCTCATTTTGGGTAAATCCACCTATGCCCGACGCGAACCACAGGTTCGATAAGGGAAAGGTGGAACGCCAGGAGGAAGTGCCCGATGTCAGCCGAGAAACAGGTGGTCCCGCCGGGGTTGGTCTGCGTCGTGGACCCCGATTTCGCCAGCCGTCGGCGCTGCCGCAAGATCCTCGCGTCGGCCGACTACGTCACCCGGGGCTATGACAGCGTCCACAGTTTCCTCGCCGACGTGGCGGACATGCCGCCCGACTGCTGCGTCGTCTCCGAGGTCGACCTGGGCGACCGCTCCGGCCTGGAACTCCAGGCAGAGCTCGAACGGCAGAATCCGCCGCCCCCGATCGTCTTCACCACCGCCAATCCCGATGTCGCCACCGCCGTCACGGCCATGCGGCACGGCGCGGTGGATTACCTCACCAAGCCGCTGGATCGCGATCAGTTGCTCCAGGCCGTGGCCGAGGCGATGGAGCTGAGTCGCCAGCGCCAGGCCTTCACCCACCGGCGCCGCGAGGCAGTCGAGCGGGCAGAACAGGTCACGCCGCGCGAGCACGAGGTGATGCACCTGATCGCGCAGGGCCTGCCCAACCGGGAGATCGCCGCTAAACTGCACATCAGCCCCCGCACGGTGGAGCACCACCGCGCCAGCCTGATGAGCAAGCTCGGGGCCGAGAGTGCGTTCGGTCTGATGCGCACCCTCCAGGTGCTCGAGGAGGAGATGCCGCATCCCAGACCGCCCCGCCACGAGGTGTCTCCATGCCGCGCCGAATCCTCCCGATCGGTCTGACCCTGCTGCTGATTACCTGCGGACTTGCCGGCACCATCCTCTGGCGCAGCAGCAGCGGTACCCAGGCCTCCGCCGGCGCTGCCACCCGGGTCGAGCTTGTACCAGGCCCCTGGGGCGAGCTCCGGGCAGCCGTCACCCTGCTGAGCCCGCCCCCGGCCGCCGAGGCGCCGATGCCCCGCAGCCGAAACGCCATCCGCTGGCACCTGCCCGACACCAGCCGACACGAGCTCGCCGACCTCCTCGCCGGCCTGGATCTGCCCGACGCGCTGTTCGAGCGCCTGCTCGCCGCCGCCCGGCCCGATCTGCCACGCAGCGGCTTCGTGTTGACGCCGGACGCCGAAACCGTCCGCGCCATCGCCCCCGCCGGCCGGGCCAGACTCTACCAGCGGCTCGCGCAGCACCCGGCCAACCGCGACCAGATCAACGCCTTCCGATTCTGGGGCCGCAACGCCGCGACCTGGCTCGCCGGCGCCGGCCTCGCCCGCGACACGCTCGATATCGTTCGGCCGATGACGTACCAGAGCGGCTCCTTCATCTGCTTCGCCGACATGCCCGCCGTCGCGGGGCTGATCGACGCCCCCGAACGGGCCCGGCTGTGGCGCGCCCTGGCGCGCGAACGCTCACTGCGCCTCGAACTCGTCGTCCCGCCCGGCCCGCCGACCGAGGACCTCATCGACTACTGGACCGCCCTCGGCCGCAACCCCGGCGCTGCCGAGCGGATCGAGGCGGTCGCCCGCCGCGGGGGCGGCGCGATCGACGTCGCCGAGCTGCTGCCCCCTTTCGCCCGCCAGCGGCTTGGCCGCTACCCCGATTCCACCGACCCACTGCCGAACGGTCTGTCCCGAGACTGCCACTGGTCCGCCCTGAACTTCTTCCGCGACGAGCCTGACGACCGCTTCGCCGATGCGGCGCACGTCACCCGCGTGCTCGAGCAGACGTATGTCGCGGTCGAGCACCCCGCCCTGGGCGATCTCGTCGTGTTCAGCTCGGATGGGGAGATCTACCACTCGGCCGTGTGGATCGCCGCGGGCGTCGTACTGACCAAGAACGGCCCGCGCCCGTCCCGTCCCTGGATGCTCCTGCCTCTCGAGGTCATGCGCAACTTCTACCCACGATCCGGCCCGATTAGGGTGAACTACCTACGCCCTCGGGATCGACTCAGAGAGTAGAACGTCGCGAAGCGATGCGGTCCGAAACGCTTCGCAGATCCAATCTTCGACTGACCTGCCGATCTCCGGGGACACTTCGGAAGATCCAGGCCTGCCGGGATTCGCCTTTTCGGACTGGGGGGGCACAAATGGGCGCGAACGCTGCGCTCGCAGTTCAGGAGTTGTGGGATGTTTACCTTTCTCAAGTCGGTTCGCGGGAAGCTCTTTTTCGTGGTCGGCCTGCTCTCGGCAGTCGCGGTCGCCGTGGGCCTGGTCGGTCTCAATCGCATGGGGGAGATCAACGGCCAGCTCCAGCGCATCGTCGACGTGGCGAGCACGAAGCAGTTGCTCGCCGCCCGCTCGCGGCAGGCGCTGGTCGCGATGCACCGGGCGGAGAAGAACCTCGTGCTCACCCGCGATGCGCAGGAGATGGATCAGTACGCCGCGCAGATCGACGAGTACCAGGCCGAGGTGACCAGCAACCTCGACCAGATCGAGCCGCTGGCGACGGATGAGAACAAGAAGCTCATCGCCACTTTTCGCGAGACCTTCCAGCGTTTCAACGACGTGAGCAAGCAGGTCCGCGAGCAGAGCCGGAAGAATACGAACGAGCTTGCCTACCAGCTCTCCAGCGAGGACGGCCGGGCCATCTTCGACCAGCTCGAGCAGTCGCTCGCCAAGCTCACCGACCGCAACGACCAGGAGGTGACGGCTCTGATCGAGGAGGCTCGCGCCGCCACGGAGGACGCGGCAATCAGGGACGCGCTCGCCCGCGCCGACGACGCGGCCACGCGGGCGCTGCTCGGGGCGCGGGTGCGGGCGAACATGGTCGCCCTGCAGCGGGCGGAGAAGAACTTCATCCTCGCCCGCGACCAGAAGACGATGCAGGAGTACGCCGACGCCATGCAGGCGCTCGAGGACACGGTCCAGGAGCAGGTGGCGAAGATCGAGCAGACGGCGACCGACGAGAACCGGGCGCTGATCGCCAGCTTCGTGGAGCTCAAGGACCAGTGGCTGACGAACAACGATCGGGTGCGGGAGCTGTCGCTGGAGAACTCGAACCAGGTTGCCGCGGCGCTTTCCGCGGAGGAAGGCCGGGAGCTGCTGGAGGAGTCGGAGGCGAAGCTGAAAACGATTGCCGACAAGGCGGACGAGGCGATGATCGATGACGCGGAGTCGAGCCGGGAGACCTATGCCTTTGCCAAGTGGCTGGTGCTGGTGACGCTCGTCGTCGGTGTGGCCAGCGGCGTGTTGATTTCCTGGTACATCGTTCGCGGCATCGTGCGCGGGCTGTCCGTTCTCAAGGCCCGGGCGAGGCAGATCGCTGACAACGACCTGACCGGCGAGCCGCTTGCGGTGACTTCCGACGACGAGCTGGGCGAGTTGACGGAAGCGACGAACCGGATGTCGGCATCGCTGCGCCGCATGGTTCAGGAGGTAACCAGCTCCGCCAGCGAGGTTGCCTCCGCCGCGACGCAGATCGCCGCCTCCAGCGAGGAGATGGACTCGAGCACCACCGAGCAGAGCGCCCAGGTGAGCCAGATCTCCTCCGCCATCGAGGAGATGAGCCAGAGCGTCGTCGAGGTGGCGCGCAAGAGCGGCGACGCCGCGAACAGCGCCGGCGAGTCCGGCCGGATCGCCGAGGAAGGCGGCAGCGTCGTCCGCCAGACCGTCGAGGGCATGCGCTCCATCGAAGAAGCCGTCACCGCCAGTGCCGCCTCCGTGCAGGAGTTGGGCAAACGCGGCGAGCAGATCGGCGAGATCATCGAGGTGATCAACGACATCGCCGATCAGACCAATCTGCTGGCGCTCAACGCCGCGATCGAGGCCGCCCGCGCCGGCGAGCACGGCCGCGGCTTCGCCGTCGTCGCCGACGAGGTGCGCAAGCTCGCCGACCGCACGACCAAGGCGACCGAGGAGATCGCCGGCTCGATCGAGGCGATCCAGACCGAGACCGGCGGCGCCGTCGAGCGCATGAACGCCGGCACCGAGCAGGTCCGCCAGGGCGTCGAGCTCGCCACCGGCGCGGGCGAGAGCCTGGAAAGGATCGTCGCGAGCGCCAAGGACGTCGCCAGCATGATCCAGTCGATCGCCGCGGCAGCGGAAGAGCAGTCGGCGGCGAGCGAGCAGGTGTCGCGCAACGTCGACTCGATCAACGCGGTGACGCGGCAGGCCAGCGAAGGCGCGGGGCAGGCGGCGAGCGCCGCGGCGCAGCTCTCGGGCAAGGCCGAGCAGCTTCAGCAGTTGGTGGGCGAATTCAAGCTTGACGAAGCAGCCTGATTCGCTATTCCACCCCCAGCCGGGAGGCGGTCAGGTGTCGCCTCCCGGCTTTTTCGCGAGTCGATCCATTTTCTACCCAAGCCGGGGCCCTGCCGAGCCGATCACAGCAAGGTGGGGGGCAAGCGAGAAAAAGGAAGTATGTGACATGAATGCCACTGCCCAGGTCACGGATACCGCCCAGGAACTTACCGACACGGAAGAGCAGCTCCAGCTCGTCACCTTCGAGGTGGGCGAAGAGGAGTTCGCCGTGGACATCCTCGCGGTCCAGGAAATCATCCGCATGATGCAGCTGACGCGCGTGCCGCAGAGCCCGCCCAGCGTCGAGGGCGTGATCAACCTTCGCGGTCAGATCACGCCGGTCATCGACCTGCGTCAGCGCTTCGGCCTGCCGGGCCAGGAGCCGAACTCGGACTCGCGCATCATCGTCGTCGAAGTGCGCGGCCGCGTGCTCGGCTTCATCGTCGATCGCGTCCACGAGGTGCTCCGCATCAGCCACCAGATCGTCGACCCCGCACCCAAGCTGGGCGACCACCTCGACAGCGACTACGTCCGCGGCGTCGGCAAGCTCGAAGACCGCCTGCTCATCCTGCTCGACCTCGAGCGGCTGTTCAGCGGCGAGGAACTCGACCACGCCCGCGAGGCCGCCGAGGCCGCATAAGCCTGCGACCGGGGGCCAGGCCCGTCGTTTCCCCCGCCGCTTCGGGAGTCTCCCGGGCGGCGGGGGCCGTTCAGCCCATGCTGCCAGACAGCGGCGGATTCACCCCCCGTCTGCGATGTAAGGATCGGTTCATGCCCACGCTCGGCCTGACGATGAGCGACCAGGAGTTCGATCGTCTGCGGAAGATCGTCTACGACCGGGCCGGGATCCATTTCCTGGACTCGAAAAAGTACGTGCTCGAGAGCCGCCTTTCGCGCCGGCTCGAGGAACTGGGGTTCGACAACTTCTCCCAGTACCTCATGTTCCTCTCGACCGGGCCCTACCAGCAGGACGAGTTCCAGGAGATGTTCAACCGGATCACGATCAACGAAACCAGCTTCTTCCGCAACGAGCCGCAGCTCAACGTCTTCGAGCAGATCGTCCTGCCGAAGCTGCTCGAGGCGCGACGGGCCCGCCGGACGTTGCGCATCTGGTCGGCGGCATGCTCCAGCGGCGAAGAACCCTACACGCTGGCGATCCAGATCCACCGCAGCCTCGGCGTTCGCCTGCCGGACTGGCGCATCGAGATCCTCGGCACCGACATCTCGGAAAAGGTCCTCGTCCAGGCGGCGAAGGCGGTCTACCCCGACTACAGCATCCGCAATGTCTCTCCCATCGTGCTCTCTCGCTACTTCAGGAAGCAGGGCGCCATGTACGAGCTCGACCCGACCATCCGAAGCATGGTGCACTTCGAGCTGCTCAACCTTAAAGATGGTTTCGCGGCCCGCCGATTCGGAACGTGGGACGTCATCTTCTGCCGCAATGTGCTTATCTACTTTGATGAGGCGATGAAGAACCACTGCGTCAGTATGTTCCACCGCCAGCTCGCCCCCGACGGCACCCTCTTCGTCGGCCACAGCGAGACGCTGCGGAACACGACCGTCCCCTTCGCCCCGATGGATCTTCCCCAGGCATTTGCCTACCAGAAGGCCGGGCGCACAACAGGAGTTAGTCATGCCCTCTGACATGGATCCAGGGCTGCTGCAGGATTTCCTCACCGAGGCGACCGAGCTGATCGAGCAGCTCGACAGCGACCTCGTCAAGCTCGAAAGCGCCTCGCCCGGCGAGGAGGCGGCGGAGCTGTGCAACGGCATCTTCCGCGCCCTGCACACGGTCAAGGGAGCCGCGGGCTTCCTCGGCCTGGACAACGTAACGCGCTTCGCCCACGCGGCGGAGGACGCGCTCAACCGCCTGCGCAAGGGCGAGGTCGCCGTCACCCCGGGCGTGATCGACGTTCTGCTCCAGGGTGCCGACGTGCTTCGCGGCATGGTCGAGGCGCTCGCCGCGGGCGACGACGCCCCGCCCTGCCCGGAAGACCTGCTCGAACAGCTTCGCGAGATCGCCACAGGCGAGGCCGCCGGCGACGAAGCGCCCAGCGACGCCGCAGCGCCCGCCGCCGAGGCCGACGCCGGCCCCGGCCGACCGCTGGAGCTGCCCGAGCAGAAGCTCGACCTGATCAGCTTCATGACCACCGACCTGCGCGACTCGGCCGCTCAGATGAGCCAGTGCGTCGAGCAGGCCGGCGCCGCCCACGAACGCGCCGACGCGGCCAACCACCTCACCGAGCTGATCGAGGCCCTCCGCCGCACAGCCGAGTTTTTCGAACTCGAGGGCCTGACTCGGCTGATCGACCTCGCCGGCCAGGCCGTGCCCCCCCTGCCCGATGCCGACGACGCCGCCGCCGGCGAGCTGCTGGTGCGCCTGGGCGCGATCAGGCTGCTCATTGAACAGCAGGCCGACGCCCTCGACCAGCAGCGGGCGCTCGACTGGCCGCTTGACACGCTCGCCGAGCGCATCGCCAGCCTCGCCGCCGGCGAAGCGCTGCCCGAAGGCGTGGCCGGCGCTCACGACCGCGACCCCGCCCGGGTGCTCGAGCTCGACGCTGTCGTCGCGGCCAGCGCTTCGCCCGGCGCCCCCGCCGAGGCCGAGGCTTCCCTTGCCCCCGACGCCGACGAGCCCGCGCCCGAAGTGGCCGAGCGCCGCACCGGCAACGACCGCCGAAGCGGAGCCGACCGCCGGGCCGCTGCGACGGAGAAGACCATTCGCGTCGAGGTCGGCCGGCTCGAGTCGCTGCTCAACCTCGTCGGGCAGATGGTGCTGACCAAGAATCGCGTGCTGGCGCTGACGAAAAAGCTCCAGCTCGAGAACCTCTCCCAGGAGGTCACCGAGGAGGCGATCGGCGCGGCCAACGACCTCGACCGCCTGACCGGCAACCTCCAGGTCGGCGTCATGCGCACCCGCATGCAGCCGCTCGCCAAGCTCTTCGACCGCTACCCGCGGGTCATCCGCGACATCGCCCGGGCGACCGAGAAGCAGATCGATCTGCAGATCGACGGCAAGGAGACCGAGGTCGACAAGAGCGTGCTCGAACTGCTCGCCGACCCGCTCGTGCACATCCTGCGCAACAGCGCCGACCACGGCATCGAGCCCGCCGACCAGCGCACGCAGGCCGGCAAACCCCAGCGCGGCACGCTGCGACTCGCCGCCGAGCACCAGGGCAGCCACGTCCGCATCGCCATCAGCGACGACGGCAAGGGCATGGACCGCCGGGTCATTGCCGCCAAGGCGGTCGAGCGTGGTCTCGTCAGCGCGGACAAGGTCGAGTCGCTCAGCGACCAGGAGGTGCTCCAGTTCATCTTCGCCGCCGGCTTCTCCACCGCGGAGCAGGTGTCCGATCTGTCGGGCCGGGGCGTGGGCATGGACGTCGTTCGCACGAACGTCAGCAAAATGAACGGCTCGATCAACGTCGACAGCGAGCCCGGCAAGGGCACGACGATCGAGATCCTCATCCCGCTCACCGTGGCGATCATGCCGGCGATGGTCGTCGGCGTCGCGGCCCAGAGCTACTGCATCCCGCTGCAGAGCATCTCCGAGATCATTCGGCCGGACGCGCGGGAAGTGCACTACGTCCAGGGCCAGCCCACCATCCGCCTCCGCGACGAGGTGCTGCCGCTGATCGACCTGCGCCAACGCCTCGGCGAACCCGCCGACGAGCCCGCCCGCTTCGCGGTCGTCGTCGCCGTCGGCGGACACAAGGCCGGCCTCATGGTCGATCGACTCGTCGGCCAGCAGGACATCGTCATCAAGCCGCTCGACGACGCCACCGTCCAGGGCGGGCCGTTCAGCGGGGCCACCATCCAGGAGGACGGCGACGTCAGCCTCATCCTCGACGTGGTCCAGCTCTTGCGCTCGACCGGCTCCGGCCCGCACCAGCGCGCCGCCTGATCCCGACACACCGGCTTCCACTCAGACCAGGACAGAGGCCACCGCTCCAGGAGTTCACAATGGATTCAAGCTACATCACCCCGTTCGTCCGCTCGACGCAGAACGTCTTCGAGACCATGCTCCAACTCCCGGTGCAGGTCGGCGAGCCCGTCATCAAGAGAGCCGGCGAACCGAGCTACGACGTCTCCGGCATCATCGGCATGTCAGGCGACGTCGAGGGCGCCACCGTCCTCAGCTTCCCCACCGCCACCGCGGAACGCGTCGTCAGCCTCTTCACCGGCGTGGAGCTCGCCCACACCCACGAAGACTTCGCCGACGCCGTGGGCGAACTGGTCAACATGATCTCCGGCGGCGCCAAGGCGCAGTTCCCCGACGCCCACGTCAGCATCAGCTGCCCCAGCGTCGTCATCGGTAACGACCACATCGTCGTCAGCGGCAAGGACACACGCTGTATCGTCATCCCCTGCTCCTGCGACTGCGGCGACTTCGCCGTCGAGGTCAGCTTCCGGCAGATCGCCGCCAGCGCTGCCAGCAACGGCCAAACCAAAGCCCAGGCGACCGCGTAAACCCGAAACATCCGTGCCGCCCACCGCGGCGGAATCAGTATCTACCACCTCGGCCCTGCTCCCCACGCAAGGCCGATCTGTATCGGCGGAGAAACCCACATGAAAATCCTCCTGGTCGACGACTCCAAGACCATGCGGAACATCCAGAAAGGCATCCTGGCCCAGCTCGGCCACAGCGACATCGTCGAAGCCACCGACGGTCTCGACGCGCTCAGTAAGGCCGGGGCAGACAAGTTCGACCTGCTCCTGGTCGACTGGAACATGCCCAACATGGACGGACTCACCTTCGTCAAGGAATACCGTCCCAAGAACCCCAGAACCCCCATCATCATGGTCACGACCGAAGCGGAAAAAAGCCGCGTCGTCGAGGCGATCAAGGCCGGCGTCAACAACTACGTCGTCAAGCCCTTCACGCCCGACCTGCTCAGCCAGCGCATCAACGAAACGCTGGCGAAAATGGCCGCCTGACCCGCGCCGCCAGCGCCCAGCCGCGCTGCGCGCTCTTCCATCGACCCACCCAGGCCGCGGCCCCACGCCGCGGCTTTCCCATGCGCCGGCCGCCAGTCGGCACCGGCCCCACGTCCGGTTTGCCCCCCGGCTCTTCTGCGGGATCGTCGACGCCCCGAGTGTCCGTTTCGCTCACGCCCCCGCGGCCGGCGCCGGCGGCGTCGGTTCCCCCGGCCTGCCCTTCACCCGCAGCTTCGCCAGCGCGGGCGAAATCGCGTAGCAGGCAGCGCAGTCCGTGCAGCGGATGCAGCCGAGGTTGTTGATCTTCCGGTCCACCTTCACGCCGTACTTGCACCGGCTGCGGCAGAGGTTGCACTCGGTGCAGCTCGCCCCGTCGTATTTCAGGTGCAGCAGGCTCACCCGGTTGAAGCTCGCGAAGATCACCCCCAGCGGGCAGAGCAGGCGGCACCACGGCCGATGGATGAACAGGGCCGCCCCCACCACGGCGATGGCGACGCCGAGCTTGATCGCGTTGGGCAGAATCCCCCGTGGGAGGGCCGCCTCGATCGCCCCGGCCGGGCAGACGCTGCAGAACGCCGCCCAGTGATCCGCACCCCATAAAAACGGCACGCCGATCACCAGCCCGCCCAGCACGAGAAACCGCGTGTGCCCCAGCCAGGCCGGCGGATGAAACTTGGGCGTGGGAATCTTCGCCAGCAGGTCCTGCATGAACCCGAACGGGCACGCCCAGCCGCACACGGCCGAGCCGAGCAGCGCCCCCACCAGCACCAGTACGCCCAGCAGAAACAGCGGCACCACCGCCGCCGCCGAGAAGTGCGTCAAAAGCCCCACCGGACACGCCGTCACCGCCAGCGGGCAGGCGTAACAGTGGAACGTGCACCCCGGCAGCCAGCGCAGGCGGTTGTCGCTGCCGAAGATCGCCGGCATGAAGCTCAGCGCCGGCAGCGTCCACAAGGCGAGAAAGCCGCTCTGCACCAGCCAGCGATATCGCCAGAAGCGGTACGGCCGACGCCTCGGCTTCGCAGATCTCGATTCGGAAGTTGGTCTGGCCATGGCACGCATGGCCCGCGGGGTCAGTTCACTCACGTGACGCAGAACTCGTCACCTTCGGACGTGCTCGCGGGCTCCTCCGCCGCCCCGGTGTCGGCAGC
>JBKHFW010000031.1:0-36751 GCA_046540025.1 Phycisphaeraceae bacterium | reverse complement strand
CCGGGCCACTAGGCCACTTCGCCGCTGCCGCGGCGAGCCCGCTCCTGCCCCACCTCGTGCAGCCGCCGCTGGAGGCGCCGGAGCTGCGTAGCCACGCTGGCGTCGAGCAGGCGGTCGCCGATGCGGAGCTTCAGGCCGCCGAGCAGGCTCTCGTCGACGTACTGGTGAAGCACGGCCGTCTTGTCGATGGCGTCGCTGATCGACTGCTGGATCGACGCGAGCTGCTCATCGCTCAGCCGATGGGCGACGAACACATCCACCTCCACCAGGCCCTGGTGCTCGCGCATCCGCTCGGCGAAGGCTTCGAGCACGCCGGGCAGAAGCGAGAGGCGCCCCTTCGCGCCCAGCACCTGGAGAAAGCGGTAGAGCAGGTCGCTGATTCGGCCCTGGAAAAGCCGATCGATCGTCTCCTGCCGCTCCTGCCGACTCAGGGCGGGGCTGGTCAGCAGCGTTTCAAGCTGCTTCTCGCTGCGCAGCAGCTCGGCGAGCTGGTCCACCTCGTCGGCGATCGCCTCGAGCTGATCGTGCTCGCTGGCCAGCTCGAACAGGGCCTCGGCCCAGGTGCGGTCGATGTCGCGAATCTGGCGGGCAGGCATGGGGCAAATCTCCTCGCGCAATCAGGCGCGGCGCTCGGTCCGGGCCAGTTCGTCCAGCGACCGCTGCACGAGGGCCTGCTGGTCTTCGGGGCGGATCTGGCGCTGAAGAATGCGGGCGGCGATCTGCGTCGACAGCTCGGCCGTGCGGTCGTAGATGTCGGTGATCGCCTGCTCCTTGGCCGTCTCGATGTCGCGCTGCGTCCGCTCGCGAAGCTGCGCGGCCTCCTGCTCGGCTTGAGCCCGCAGGTCCGCGGCGACCTTCCGGGCGTCCTCCCGGCTGCGCTCGATCATCTGCTGCGCCTCCTGGCGGGCCTCGGCGAGCTGGGCCTGGTACTGCGCGAGCGTCTCGTTCGCCTCGCGGGCGCGGCGCTCGGCCGAGGCAAGGTCGGCCTGAATCTTGCCCTCGCGGTCCTGCAGGCCGCTGAGGATCGGCCCCCAGGCCCACTTGTAGAGCACCGCGAGCAGAATCAGGAAAACGATCACCGCGGCGAGGGACTGGTAGTACGTCCCCGCCATCGGGGTCGTCGCCTCGCCTTCCTCCGCGGCGGCAAACAGCGGCGTTGCCAGGCTGGTCACGACAAGCGGGGCCAAAACAGCAATGCGGTTCATAACACAGTTCCTTTTTCCGGGCCTCGTGCTCCCGCGCCGGAGTGCGGCGCGGAAGCACACGGCCCGGACCGTGTGCGCAAATCATCATCCGCCGTAGGTGAACAGCACCAGCAGGGTGACCACGACGCCGAACAGCGAAACACCCTCGATCAGGGCCGCGGAAAGCAGCATCGAGGTGAAGATTCGGCCGCCGGCCTCGGGCTGACGGGCGATCGCCTCGACGGCCGAGCCGCCGATCCGGCCGATGCCCCTGGCGCCGCCGATCACCACGAGCCCGGCCCCGATCGCGGCACCGAAGAACGCACCCGCCTGGCCGCCGGGGAAAATCCAGAACAGATTCTGGCCCGCGTCAGCGACCTCTTCCGTCACGACGCCTTCTTCCGGCGTCAGGTCCTGCGCCATGGTCGGCGCCGCCAGGAACATCGTGCTCAGCAGCACACCCAGCAAAAGAAACTTCTTCATGACCCATTCTCCTTTCGATGCGGCGAGGTCGCATCTCAAAGTCCCCCGCCCATTCAGGACCGTCCCGCCGCCTCACTCGACCGGACCGGGGGAGATAAACGCTTGCGCTAGTGCTCCGCGAGGGGCACGCTCTTGGTCTCGTCGGTGCCGCCGGGCTCGGCGTGGGGCATCGCCTCCTCGTGCTCCTCGTCGTGGGCGACGAGCTGCCCCAGGAACAGGGTCGTCAGGAAGGTGAAGACGAACGCCTGGATGAAGGCGACGAGGATTTCCAGCAGATACACGGCCACGGCGGCCAGCACCGGGATGATGGCCAGCCCGTAGCCGACCGTGCCCAGGGCGAGGATCAGCGAGCTGACGAAGCTCAGCAGCACCGCCAGGATGATGTGCCCGCCGGTCATGTTGGCGAACAGGCGCAGCGCCAGCGCGACGGGCTTGACGAACATCCCGATGAGCTCGACGAACACCATGAGGGGCCACATGAAGACCGGCGCGCCGGCAGTCAGGTGCTTGAGCCAGCCGCGGAAGTCTTTTTTGATCGCCACGCCGTTCCAGAAGAGGAACGCGACGGTGGCCAGCGCCCCGGTCACCCAGATCGACTGGGTGGCCGTGCCGCCGATGCCGTGGCCCCCTCGGCCGAGGCCGAAGAAGCCGGTGACGTCGAGGATGGGCACGAGGCCGACGAGGTTGCAGATGAGGATGAACCAGAACAGGGTCCAGAGCATCGGGGTGTAGCGGTCGGTCTCCTCGTGCAGCACGGGGTGGAACACCTCGTTGCGCAAATAGAGGCAGACGCTTTCGACCAGGTTGGCCCAGAGGCCCTGGGCGCGAAAGTCGTCGAGCGACTCGCGGTGCTCGCCGGTGGCGATCTTCTTCGCCGCGGGGATGACGATGGCCGCGGTGAGGATCGCCCCGAGGATGAGCATGATCGTGTAGTTGCTGATCCACCAGCCTTCGGGCCCGCCCCAGAGCGGCTTGTCGGTGATGTGCTCGATCGGGTTGGCCGCGGCCAGGATGTTGCCCATTGCGGAATTGCTCGTCATGCGGTCATCTCCCGGGAGCCGTTTGCAGCGCGTCCAGTGACCAGAGATATCGGCCGATCCAGGCCACTTCGATCAGCAGCAGCGGCAGATAGAGGCTCAGCCCCAGCACCGCGGCCGCCGCGGGCATCTCCCACAGGCCGACTGCCAGCAGCACGACGGCGAGGCAGATCAGCACCCGCCCGGCCGCGCCGGCGAAGTAGCCGACCATGGTCGGCATCACCCCCCGCCGCGCCAGCCCCGCCACCGGGGCGAGGCTCACCAGCGCGGCGAAGCAGCTCGTGCCGCCGACCAGCAGCACCGCCCGCCAGGCGGCAGGATCCTCCCACACGCCGTGGGCGATCCCGGTCAGCCCCGCCAGCCCGGCCGCGCCGACCAGGATCAGCGATGCCAGCGTCCGCCCCACGGGAAAGCCCGCTGGGGACGTGCCCGGGCGGGTTTCGGCGGTGTGATCAGACATGGTGGCGAGTTTCCGGCAATTTTCAACCTGTAATAGTTATAAACTCAAAAGAATCGCTTCGCGACCCGGTAGAGATTGTAGAGCCCGCCGACGATGCCCATCGCGGCCCCGACCAGCAGCAGGATCGGGAACGTGCCGAGCTTGGTGTCGATCCACCAACCCAGCAGGCACATCGCCGCGGTGACCAGCCCCACCTCGGCCCCCGCGCCGAGCAGCAGCAGCGGGCTCGGCTCCCGTCGGCGCCGGGCTTTGTTCCCGGAAGGTCCTGGGTCGTTGGCCGCGGCCATGTCGAGGTCCGATCCGTCGGTGCGGCGGGCGTGCCGCGGGTTTGCGTGTCCCGTCTAGGCCAGCGCCTCGGCGCCGCCGATGATCTCGTTGAGCTCGGTGGTGATCGCGTCCTGGCGGGCGCGGTTGAACTGGGTCTGCAGGTTCTTCTGCATCTTCGCCGCCGCGTCGGTCGCCGCCTTCATCGCCACCATCCGGGCGAGGTGTTCGCTGACGACCGCCTCGTTGAACTGCTGAAGCAGCTTCGCCTTCACCGTCATCGGCAGAAGCTCGGTCAGCAGCGTCGCCGGGTCGGGCGTGTAGTCGTACTGCGTGCTCGGCTCGGCGCCTTGCTCGGCACTCGGCGGCTCGAGCGGCAGGAGCTGCGCCACGTCCACCTCCTGCCGGCTCATCGACCGGAACGCCGTGTAGGCCACGTCGATCGCATCGTAGCGGCCCGAGGCGAACGCCTCCATGTAGCGATCGGCGAGCTCGTGGATCAGCGGGATCTCGGGCGTATCGCCGAACTCGTCGTGATGATGGGCGACCTCGACTTCGTTGAAGCGGAAAAAGCCCAGCCCCTTCTTGCCCACGACCTCGACGTCGGTCCCCGCCTGGCCGTGCTCGCCCAGATAGCGCATCGCCCGGCGAAGCACATTGGCATTGTACGCCCCGGCGAGGCCGCGGTCGGAGCTGAGCACCAGCAGCAGCCGCCGACCGGCCGCCGGCTCGGGCGGTGCGAGCAGCGGGTGGGTGACCTCCTCGCCACGACTCGCGGCGGCGAGCTCGCCCACCAGCTCGGCAATCTTGCGGGTGTAGGCCTGCGCGCTGGTGGCCCGGCGCTGCATCGCCTGGAAGCGGGCGGTGGAAATCATCTGCATCGTCTTGGTGATGCGCTGAATGTTCCCGACCGCCCGGATACGGCCCTTGATTTCTCGGATCGTTCCAGCCATTTGGGCGGTATCATAACCGCCTCAGCGGCGGCGGCAACGTCCGAATGCAACCAGGTTGCGGCGGCGCGGCTGCCCCAGCGGGCCCCATCGACGCGCCCCGACCGGATCCACCCCGGCATTTATCGTGATATCCCCCACGAGCGGACCATGGCAGATTCCGCTTCCCCGACTTCCAGGTCCGCGCGATAATAGCGGCGGAAGCAGGTCATCCGTACTCGTGGAGGCCGGTCATGCAGACCACCACCCCGCTGCGACTCGCCAGCGTCCGACCCCTGGTCCGCTACGTGGACGAGCAGCGGGCGGTCATCGACGCCCACTTCGCCCTCGCCGGCTCCGCAGCCGAGCTGCTCAGTGAGCCCGCCCTCGCCGAGGCCGACGTCGAGGTGGAAATCGACGCCCTCGACGGCTTCCACGACGAGGGCCGAACCACCGCTCCGCTCACCCGCGGCCGGGGCACGGTGCGCTTCGAGGTGGTCGAGCCCGAACGCTGGTGGCCCGCCGGCATGGGCAGCCAGCCGCTCTACCGCATGCGAGTCAGCGTGATGGCGGAGGAGGAGGTGATCGACTCGCACCTGCTCTCGCTGGGGCTGACCTCGGTCCGCTACGAGGACTGCGAGACCGACCACCCCCGCCTGCTGGTGAACGGCCGACAGTGCGCCGTCCGCTCGGTCCTCACCGTGGACCAGGTGGACGAGTCGCAGCTTCTGCCCGCCTCCCGGGACAACCTCCTGCTCGTGCGCGACCACTACGGGCCCGAGGTGCTCTACCACGCCGCCGACCGCGCGGGTGTGCTGCTGATCCAGTGCGTGCCCATCCATCCCGAGGCCGCGCCGGAGCTGGACGTGGCCGGGCAGGTGGACCGGCTGACGGCGCATCCGTCGCTGGTGGGCTGGTTCGTCGGGCATCTCGGCCGAATGAGCGACGAGGTCGCCGCCCGCCTGCGTCACCTCGACCCGACCCGCCACGTGTTCCGCCACCTGCCCCCGCTGGGCATGAAGTGAGCTGGTGAACCCGCTCTCAGGACGACCGGCCGAGTTCGCGGCCGGGTTCGCGCGGGATGACCCGACCGCGTTCGACCGCGATGCGTCCGCCGGCGACGACCCACTCGGCCGCGGGGGCGTGCACGGCGTCCGCGATCACCACGTCCGCATCCGCGCCGGGCCGAAGATGCCCCTTGCCCGCCAGCCCCAACGCCCGGGCCGGGGCGACGCGGGTGAGCATGACGAGCTCCTCCGCGCTCAACGTCCGGCCCGCGAGCTCGGGCAGTCCGGTCCGCTCGGCCGCCGCCCGGTGCACCCGCCCCAGCACCTCGGCCCGGTGATCCGCATCGGCCAGGCAGCGAAGCAGCTCCGGCGTGCGCGTGAACCAGCCGCCGCTGGGGTGATCCACGCTCATCGCCAGCCGGGGCGAGCCGGCACTGCGAAGAATCAGCTCCAGCCCGGTCGCCCACTGCACGGCCGCGATCGGGCGGGCCGGGTCGTACGCCAGCTCCAGCACCTGCCAGCCCGCCTCGCCGCGGATCGGCTGGCCCGTCACCCGACTGAGCCGCTCGCCCAGCGCGGCGTCCCGGCTGACCATGCGGGCGGAGCCGAAGCTGACGCAGCCGGCGTCGCAGGTGATCTGCGCCTCGCGGGCCAGCACCGCCGCCAGCCGGGCCGCGCCGGAGGCGAACCGCCCTTTCGCCGTCGCGCCGCAGGCGTAGAACTGGGCGTGGGCGAGGTGCATTCGGCTCGGCCGAACACGTTCGAGCAGGTCGGCCGTGGAGTCGACGTTCCCGGGCAGCCCCAGCCGGGGGGCGTGGACGTGCAGCGGATGCGCCAGCCCCAGCCGGTCCACCGCGTCGGCGAGGGTGCGGACCAGCTTCGCGAAATGCGGCACATTGTCGTCGTCGCTCCCGGCACTGACCAGCTTGACGCCGACCGCGCCGGGGCGGTCCACCAGCGCCGCCAGCTCGTCCGCGACCGCCCGCCTGCCACCCGCCTCGGCCGCGCCGGCGAGGGCCGAGCGGTCTGCGATCTCCACGAGATACCCCGCCTCGAGCCCGGCGAGCCCTGCCAGCCGGTCGCGGGCGAAGTCGATCTCCTCCCCCGGCACGGCCGCATCGACCACGCAGGTGGTGCCCATCCGGAGGTAGTCGGCCGCGAGCTGGTCGGGCGGGGGGTCGGGCAGCGCGGCCGCGGCGCCGCGGGAGAGCAGGTGGGTGTGCATGTCGATCGAGCCGGGCAGCACGACCCGCCCCGCCGCGTCGATGGTCCGACAGGGCCCGGGCGGCAGGCGGTCCACCACCTTCCCCCCCGCCAGCAGTACGTCGCGCACAGCCGACCCGGCGTTGCCGGGGTCGATCACCCGGCCGCCGGTGATGCGTATCGCGTTGGGAGAATCAGAGCCGTTCATACCCGTTTCCACTAGACGAGCCCGCCATGCCCATCAGCATCGCATGCGAATGCGGAGCCCGAAGGGCGTTCCCCACGGCTTGCAAGCAAGCCGTGCCACCCGGCGTTCCCGAGCCTCCTTCCGACTCGGCCACTGGGCCACTGGCCCACTCGGCCACTTCCCCCCCCTACGCTTCGTCGAGCCAGGCGTACACCCGCTTCGCCTTCTCCCGGAGCTGTTCGAAACAGGCGTCCCGGCTGGGGCCGCGGGCGAAGAGGGTGCAGACCGGGTCGCCCTCGTCGACCAAGCGCCCGGGCTCGGGTACGTCGGCGAGCTCGTCCGCGGGAAAAAGCTCGTACAGGTCGCCCACGCGCACCCGGCTGCGGGCGAAGAGGATCGCCTTGCCCACCGGCGGCGCCGCCTTGCCCTTCGCGGACTTGCCCACCGGCGCGAGCACGGCAATGCCCCGGCTTTTCTCCAGCACCTCCGCCGACGCGACGTAGCGCGGGTTCACCTCGACCGGCCAGAATCGGCCGCGCCAGTCCTGGATGAAGTCGACGCCGAACGGGCCGCGCAGGTCGAACCGCTGGGCGAGCTGCACGCCGAGATGCGACAGCGCCTCCCGCGCGGTCTCCGTCAGCCCGAGCGGGCCGATCGAGCCGCAATACTGGAACTGCCTGGCTCCGAACGCGGTTTCACCCAGGAGCTGCTCCGTCGCCCCGAGCAGGCGCGAGGACCAGCCGTCGGAGTGGAACACCGCACTGCACGGCGTGCCGCCGACGTACTGCTGGAGATATTCGTCGCGCCCGACCCTGCTCCCGGGCTCCCAGAAGCGGATGCCCGCCCCGCCGGCGGAGGCATACGGCTTGACGAGGTACTTCGTGCGCGTGAACGGCAGCAGGCCGCCCAGCCGCTGCATCAGCCCCGCGCCCCGGCGGGTCTTGCAGAGCTTGAGTCCCCGTGTCGGCTTGAGCGTGGGCAGCGCGAGTGGGTCGCGCACCTGGCGGATCGCCTCGGCTGAGGCGCCGACCAGCGGGCGGCTGAACGCGACCGCCTCGATGAGCTGGGGATGGTTCTCCATCGCCCCGGTCAGCAGCACGGCCGCGTCGGGTGGGGCGTCGCGCATCAGCCGAAGCATGGCGGCGGGATACTGATCGCGCGGACAGACGCGGACCCAGGCGATCTCGCGAAGATCGCGGTCGCCGAAGAGGTCGATCGCCCACGGCTCGTAGCCGGCCCGCCTCGCGGACTCGGCCGCGGCCCGCGCCGAGGCGCCCAGAATGATCATCGGCGAACGGCTCATGCCTCTATCAGACCGCAGCCGCGAGGTTCTGGCAAGTCAGGTCGGGGGCAGTTTCTGTCTCACGAATCATGGCGCCGTCGCGAGGTCCGGGGTGCCACCTGACCCCCGAACTTCCGGTTTTCCGCGGTTCGCTAGGACAATCGCTCTAGCTGCTCTCCGGCTCGGGCGTCGCCTGCTGGGGCACCACGGGCTCGACCTGCCCGGGCGGCGGCAGGGCTTCGCCGTAGCGGAGCAGGACGTACTGACACTTGCGGCAGCGCCACGCGGGCAGCCGCGCCCGGCGGAGCCAGGTGATCGTGCCCGGCAGCGACTCGGCAAATGCCACGCCGCCGTCGCGCTTGCGATACCACTGCATGCCCCCACCGGTGGGCACGAAGCCTTCTTCCATCCGCGCATGGCAGGTCGGACATCGCACGGTCGAGGCGTGATCCATCAGCAGACCCTTCAGAGATGAGAGCCGAGTCTACCTCCCATTCTGACGCCCGGCGAAGCGGCTGACAAGGCTGAATATGAAAAAGCCGAGGCTCCCCTACTGCCGCGCCAGCTTCGTGATCCGCCCGCCGATGAGCCACTCCACGACGTACAGGTTCCCCTCCGCATCGGCGGTCGCCGCGTGCGGGCTGTTGAACAGGCCCGGCTGAATCAGTTCGGGCCGGCCGGCGACGTGGTGATCGGGCCAGGTGTCGTGGCGGCGGGTCGAATCCTCGTTGTCGCCGAGGCGGACGACCCGCTCGTCCTTGCCGTCGAGCACGACCACGCTGGCGTGCAGTTCCGGGATCAGCACCTCCTCGCCGTGGAAGCTGAACATGCAGGGGCTGTGCAGGACGCCCCGCCCGAGCGTGCGGCGGAATCGGCCGTCGCCGCCGAACACCTGCACCTGCCGATTGCCGCGGTCGGCGACGTAGAGTTCGCCCTCGCCCCGCCGAAAATCGAAGGCGATGCCGTGCGGGCAGTCGAAGGCCCCGGCGTCGCCCTCCTCGCCGGTGAGTGTGCCGCGGTATGCGCCGGCCCGGTCGTAGCGGTGGACGAGGCTCGCCCCGTAGCCGTCGGCGACCCAGATGTCGCCGTTGCCGCCGAAGCGCTCTTCGTTCTCGGCCACCCAGGTGGGGCTGTAGCTGCCGCCCGCGCGGTAGGCCGGGTGGTCCGGGCGCTGAAGGTTCTGCACGGTTCGGCCGTCGAGGGTGGTGCGGACGACTTCGCCGGTGTGCTCGTCGGTGAGCCAGAGATATTCCTCGTCGCCCTGCTCGACCAGCGTCAGGCCGTGGGCGCCGGGGAAGCGGTCGCCCCAGGCGCCGATCTGCTCACCCTCCTGATTGAAGATCAGCACGGCCGGGTCGGCCTGGCAGAAGACGTAGACGTGGCCCGTCTTACTGACCGCAACGCCGTGCGTTCGGCCGTTTTCGCGAACGCTGGGCGTGTCGGGCAGCTCGGCCCAGTGATCGATCCAGCGGTAGGTGTGATTGCCCCGTCCCAGCGTCAGGGCGTCTGCTGCGCTGCCTTCCATGGATTTCCCCTTGCCTTCCGGGCCCAAACATGAAAAAGCCCGCGGCCGATGTCGACCGCGAGCGCTTCCTCCCCTCACAACCTTCCCCCCTCGTGTGAGGCCTGCATTCTGGGGCAAGGACGGCCCCTTGTCAAGAACCTCTCCAATCAGAGTTCCAGAAAGGATGTTCAGCGGGTCTTGCCCTGCTTCATCATCTTCGCCCAGGTGTCGCGCAGGGTGACGACGCGGTTGAACACCGGTCGGCCGGGCTCGGTGTCGGGGTCGAGCTTGAAATAGCCGGTCCGCTCGAACTGCACGGGCGGCGCGTCGGGCGTCAGCTCCGCCAGGGACGGCTCGACCTTGCAGCCGGCGAGGATCTGCTGCGAGTCGGGGCTCAGGTGCTTCGTGAAGTCCTCGTCCTCGCCAAGGCCCGCTTCCGGGTCTTCCTGCGTGAACAGGTGTTCGTAGAGGCGGATCTCCGCATCCAGCGCGTGGGCGGCGCTGACCCAGTGGATCGTTCCCTTGGGCCGCCTCCCGTCCGGGGCGTTGCCGCCTCGCGTTTCGGGGTCGTAGGTGCAGCGGAGCTCGACGACGTTCCCGTCGTCATCCTTGATCGCCTCGTCGCAGGTGATGAAATAGCCGTAGCGCAGCCGCACCTCGACGCCGGGCGAGAGACGCTTGAACTTGCGCGGCGGATCCGCCATGAAGTCGCTGCGCTCGATGTAGATTTCCCGCGAGAACGGCACCTGCCGGCTGCCGGCCGACTCGTCCTCGGGATTGTTGACCGCCTCGAGCAGGTCCTCCTCGCCCTCGGGGTAGTTGGTGATGACCACCTTGAGCGGGTCGAGCACGCCCATGACGCGCTGGGCGCGGGCGTTGAGGTCCTGCCGAACGCAGTGCTGGAGCAGCTCGATCTCGATGGTCTGATCGCGCTTGGACACCCCGGCCCGGCCGCAGAAGTCGCGGATCGCCTCGGGCGTGTAGCCGCGCCGCCTCATGCCGCTGAGCGTGGGCATCCGCGGATCGTCCCAGCCGCTGACGTAGCCCTCCTCGACCAGGCGGCGGAGCTTGCGCTTGCTCATGAGCGTGTAGGTGAGGTTCAGCCGGGCGAACTCGATCTGCTGCGTCCGCGTGATGCCGAGCTGCTCCTGATACCAGTCGTAGAGCGGGCGGTGGTCCTCGAACTCGAGCGTGCACAGCGAGTGGGTGATCTTCTCGATCGAGTCGCTCTGGCCGTGCGCCCAGTCGTACATCGGATAGATCTTCCACGCGTCGCCCGTGCGCGGGTGCGGGGCGCGGAGGATGCGGTACATGACCGGGTCGCGCAGGTTGAGGTTGGGCGAAGCCATGTCGATCTTCGCCCGCAACACATGGGTGCCTTCCTCGAACTCGCCGTTTTTCATCTTCTCGAAGAGCTCGAGGTTCTCCTCCACGCTCCGGCCCCGGCAGGGGCTTTCCTCGCCCGGCTCGGTGAGGGTGCCGCGGGTCTCCCGGATGGCGTCGGCCGAGCGGTCGTCGACGTACGCCTTGCCCGCCTTGATGAGCTCGATGGCCCAGTCGTAGAGCTGCTGGAAGTAGTCCGAGGCGTAATATTCGTGCCCCTTCCAGTCGTAGCCGAGCCAGCGGACGTCCTCGCGGATGGCGTCGACGTAGCGCTGCTCCTCCTTCATCGGATTCGTGTCGTCGAAGCGCAGGTGGTACTCCCCGCTGCGCTCGGTGGCGAGCCCGAAGTTGAGGCAGATGCTCTTGGCGTGCCCGATGTGGAGGTAGCCGTTGGGCTCGGGCGGAAAGCGCGTGACGACCTTCTCGACCTTGCCGGTCTCGAGGTCGTGATCGACGGCGGCGCGGATGAAGTCGGACGTCGGCTTGGAGTCGGCCGTGGTCATGTCGGCGGGTCCTGGTTGGGGTTCAGTCGCGTACGGTGCAGATTCTAGCGGGGTGCGAGAGCAGTGGCCAAGTGGCCGCGTGCCCAGGTGGTCGAGTGGCCAAGTGCGCGGCCGCGCCGCTTTGGCAGTGGCTCGACCACGCGGCCACTCGGCCACTGGGCCACTCGCCCGCTTTGCGGGTGCCCGCCTGGCCACTTTTCCGCTAGAATCCGCCACCATGCCTGAGAAACCCGTTATCACCCGGTTCGCTCCCAGCCCCACGGGCGCCCTGCACGTCGGCGGCGCCCGGACCGCCCTGCTCAACTGGGCCTTCGCCCGGCATCACGGCGGCCAGTTCATTCTGCGCATCGAGGATACCGACGTCGCCCGGTCCACCCCCGAGGCGACCCGCGGGATCATCGCCGACCTGCGCTGGCTCGGCCTCGACTGGGACCAGGGACCGGCCGCGCCCGACAACGTCGCCGCCGCCCTGAGCACGAGCTACGACCCCTACGCCCAGCAGACCGGCGACGCCGGCCCCTACTTCCAGAGTCAGCGGGCGGAGCTGTACCGCAAATACCTGAAGCGCCTCCAGGCCGCCGGGCGGGTGTACGAGGACGAGGGGGCGTTGCGTTTCCGCATGCCGGCCGGGCCGATCACCGTGCCCGACCTCGTGCTGGGGGACGTGACCGTCGAGCCGGGCCAGGTGCAGCTCGAGGACTTCATCATCTTCAAGGGCGAAGCAGCCGGGGGCGGGCCGACGTTCCACTTCGCCAACGTGGTCGACGACGCCGAGATGGGCGTCACCCACGTCATCCGCGGCCAGGAGCACCTCAACAACACGGTGAAGCACCTGGCGCTGTACGAGGCACTGAACCTCGCCCCGCCGAGCTACGCCCACATCCCGCTCATCTTCAACCCCGACGGCAGCAAGATGAGCAAGCGTGACAAGGCGAAGGCCGCACGCCAGGGAGCGACGCAGTGGCTCGACGCCCACGGCGGCGACACGGCAGCGCTGCTCGAACTCGCCCACGAGCACGGCCTGCAGACCGACGAGCCGAGCGACTTCGCCAGCTTCCTCGACAAGCAGAGCGATGACCTCGACACGGCCGTCGCGCTCGCGAAGGCGCTGGGTGTCAGCCTGCCCGAGATCGACGTCGCCGACTTCCGCGACAGCGGCTACCTGCCCGAGGTGATGGTCAACTACCTCGCCCTGCTCGGCTGGAACCCGGGCGGGGACGTCGAGAAGTTCGGCAGCGCCCCGCTTTCGTTCCTCACGGAGAAGTTCACGCTCGACCGGGTGCAGAAGGCGCACGCCAGGTTCGACCGCGACAAGCTCTTCCGCTTCAACGCGGACGCGATCCCCGAGCTGCCGCTGAACGAGTTCGCCGACCGGCTCGCCCGGTATGGGGCGGAGCACCAGCCCGAGGCGATCGAGAAGCTGGGCGACGCGTCGAGCGCCAGCTTCCGCAGCTTTGCCGAGGCGTACCAGCCCCGCGCCCGCACGCTGGGGGAGCCCTTCGAGATCGGCGGATTTTTCTTCGCGGAAGACACGAGCCTCGAATACGACCCCAAGGCGATCAAAAAGGCCCTGCACAAGGGCGGCGGCGACGGTCTGGCGGCGCTGCGGGAACTGCGGCCGAGGGTCGAGGCGATCGAGCCGTTCGAGCCCGAGCCGATCCACGATTTCATCAAGCAGTTCGCCGAGGACACCGGCCGGGGGATGGGCAAGGTGGCCCAGCCGCTGCGCGTGGCGGTGTCGGGCGGCATGGTGAGTCCGCCGATCGACCAGACGCTGGCGCTCTTGGGCAAGGCGTCGGTGCTCGCCCGGATCGACCACTGCCTGAATGTGGTACCCGAGCCGGAGCAGGGGTAGGGGGAAGTGGCCGAGTGGCCGAGCCGTGCGAGCCACCCCGCCGTGCACAAATTGTGCCTGTCCATAGCTTTGCCGCCCCGCCTGCGGAAGCGGCCCCGGGCCGCCTTGGATTCATCCGCCTAACCGGATAAACTGATAGATTGAGAGGCGCGGCCGCACCCGTGGCTGCCCCGGAGTGGGAAAGGTTCCGCTCCGAGTCCCGAAAACCGACACCGAGACCCTACCCCATGAGCCTGATCGTCACCGGAAGCATCGGAATCGACTCCATCGAAGCCCCCACCGGCAGCGCGAAGAACGTGCTGGGCGGATCGAGCATCTACTTCGGCGCCGCGGCGAGCTTCTTCAATCCCGTCCGCCTCGTCGGTGCCGTGGGTGAGGACTTCCCCCAGGAGTTCCTCCAGACCTTCCGCCACTTCGACATCGACCTCGACGGCCTCGAAACCCGCCAGGGCAGCAAAACCTTCCGCTGGCACGGCCGATACCACGAGAACATGAACGAGCGCGACACCCTCGAAGTCGAGCTCAACGTCCTTGCCGAGGACCTGCCCGCCGTCCCCGAGCACTACCGCGACAGCCAGTACGTCTTCCTCGCCAACACCCACCCGGCCGGGCAGATGGCGCTGCTGGACCAGTTCCCCGAGCGCAAGCTCGCCGTGGCGGACACGATGAACCTCTGGATCGAAACCGAGCGCTCCGCCCTGCTCGACCTGATGCGGAAGATCGACGGGCTCGTGCTCAACGACTCCGAGGCGTTCCTGCTCACCGAGAAGACCAACATCGTCCGCGCTGCCGAGGAAATCATCAAGCTCGGACCGAAGTTCGTCGTCATCAAGAAGGGCGAGCACGGTGCGTTCCTCATGCACGACGACGGCCTGACCGCCCTGCCGGCCTTCGCGGCCCGCGACGTGGTCGATCCCACCGGCGCCGGCGACACCTTCGCGGGCGGCATGATGGGCTACCTCGCCGAGACCGACGACCTCTCGCTCGCCGGCCTGCGCAAGGCGATGGCCTACGGCACGATCGTCGCGAGCTACAACATCGAGTCCTTCAGCCTGAGCCGCCTCCAGCAGATCGACCGCAAGCAGATCAACGAGCGATACAAGGGCTTCTGCGACATGCTGGCGGTCTGAGGATCACCACGAAGGCGCGAAGGATGCGAAGAAGCACGAAGGTGAGGAGTTAGCCCCCGGCTCTGCCCGGGGATGACCTCCCCGGTTCGCGTGGCCCCGAAACCTCCCCTGCCCAAGCCGTGGCAAGCGCAGCGCTGCCGCGGATCCCGTGCCGACCTGCGTCACAAAAACGCCCCGGATGTCTGCTCAAATCGCGAGCAGACACCCGGGGCGTTCGCATTTGCCAGCCCCCTCACCGGCGCGGACGGATGAAGTAGAACGTTCCGTCCTCCGCGTCCGCCAGCTTCCGGCCCTCGGCCCCGAGCCGGTTGAACAGCGAAACCTTCGCCTCCGGCATGGCAGCCTCCCACGGCCCTGGCGCCCGCGACCGGGCCCGCGCCTGCCCCCGCTCATCGCGAGGACGCTCCCCAGCCTCTTCCGACGCCTTCGCCGACTCGATGACTTCCGCCCGGATCTCGTCGAGGCCGACCACCCGGTACTCCCACGCCTGCCCGCTCACCGGCTGATCACGTACACCGCGGCGTCGGCGCGAAGGTTCGGGTCGGCTTCGATCAGCTCACCTGCCTCCGTGTCAAGGTAGGTCGCGCGGTGCACCGTGATGCCCTTGTGCTCGCAGAAGACGTCGAAGTCGGCGATCGAGAGCTGGCGGATGTTGGGCGTGTTGTACCACTGGTATCCGCCGGCGAAGGCGACCGGCGCCCGGCCCTGCTCGGCCAGGCGCTGGCGAAGCGGCTCGTAGGCCGCGTTGGGGAAGCTGACGATGCACTTTTTGCCCACGCGGAGGATCTCGGCGATCAGCTCGTCCACGTTCGCCACCGCCTGGAGGGTCTGCGAGAGCACGACGTAGTCGAACTGCGCCCGGGCGAACGGCTCGAGGCCGGAGTTGATGTCGTGCTGAATCACGTTGAGGCCGCGCTGGGTGCAGGTGACGATCGCGTGCTCATCGAGCTCGACGCCGACGAGTCGGCGGTGGTTCCGCCGCTTCAGCCGGGCGAGCAGGCCGCCCTGGCCGCAGCCGAGGTCGAGCACGCTCGAGCCGGGCTCGATGAGGTCGATGATCGTGTCGTAGTCGAGTCGGCGGGCGTGGTAGATGCTGGTGGGATGGTGCTGCTCGGCCCCGGCGTCGAGCGGCTGCTGCTCGACGTCCACCTGCCGGTTGTGCAGGAATGCCCGCATCAGTTCGCCGTAGCGGTCGAGCGAGTCGTCGAGGAGGAACGCGTCGTGGCCGGAAGGGCTGGTGACCTCGCAGTAGGTGACTTCGCGGTCGGCGTCGAGCAGGGCGCTGACCATCTGCCGCGACTGCATGGGCGGGAACAGCCAGTCGCTCGAGAAGCTGATCACCAGCCAGGGCAAGGTGGAGCCGGCGAAGGTCTTCGCGAGCTCCTCCTGCGTCTTGCCGAGGCTGAACAGGTCCATCGCCATCGACAGCGTGACATAGCTGTTGGCGTCGAATCGCTCGACGAACTTGTGGCCCTGGTGGGCGAGGTAGCTGCCGACGCTGAACTTCTTCTCGAACTCGGTCGGCACGTCGCGCGGCTGAAAGCGGTCGGGGTCGAACTTGGCGGTCATCGCCTCGCGCGAGAGGTAGGTGATGTGCCCGAGCATGCGGGCGAGCGCCAGGCCGACGTCCGGGCCCTGCTCCTGGTCGTAGTACTGGCCGTTGTTGAAGTTCGGATCGCGGAGGATGGCGTTTCGGCCGATGACGTCGAATCCCAGCGCCTGGCTGGTGAGCCTGGGGCTGGTGGCGATGGCGGCCGCGCCGCCCACGACCTCGGGATAGCGGGTCGCCCAGGTGAGCGCCTGGTGTCCGCCGAGCGAGCCGCCGACCACGGCCCGGAGTTTGGGGATGCCGAGGTGGTCGAGGAGTTTTCGCTGGACGGCGACCATGTCGCCGACGGTGATGACGGGGAAGTCCCGGCCGTAGGGCTTGCCGGTGGCGGGGTTGATCGAGTTGGGCCCGGTGGTGCCCCGGCAGCCGCCGAGGGCGTTGGGGCAGATGACGAAATAGCGGTCGGTGTCGATCGGCTTGCCCGGGCCGACGATGGCGTCCCACCAGCCGGGCTCGTCCTCGTCGTCGTGCCGGGCGACGTGGCTGTCGCCGGTGATGGCGTGGCAGACGAGCACGGCGTTGTCGGCGTTGTCGCTGAGCCGGCCGTAGGTCTCGTAGGTGACGGTGACGGAGGGCAGCTCGCCGCCGTGCTCGAGCCGCACGGGCTCGTCGAGGTCGAACTGCCGGGCGAAGCGCAGCGGCCTGGCCGAACGGACGTCGTCACTGCTTGTGGGAAGAAGCGCCACGTGCAAGGTTCCTCGGGGGGAATCAGTTCCAGCTCCGCGCCGCCACGGCGAACCAGGCCGCCAGCTCGCCGGAGCGGCGAAGCGCTCCTGACGGCCTGCCGGCCTGGCCCGCGGGCGGCAAGGCCCACTATCTTACACGGTTGTGGCGGACTGCTGGGAAACTTCCAGCGCCTGGCTGATGTCGGCGATGATGTCGTCCACGTCCTCGATGCCCACGCTCAGGCGGACGTATTCGGGCGTGACGCCGGTCTTAGCCTGCTCCTCGACGGTGAGCTGGGAGTGCGTCGTGGACGCGGGATGGATGACCAGCGACTTGGCATCGCCGATGTTGGCGAGGTGGCTGAGCAGCTTCGTATTTTCCACGAAGCGTCGGCCGGCCTCCTCGCCCCCGCGGATGCCGAAGCCGACGATGGCGCCCTGGCCCTTGCCGAGGTACTTCTTCGCCAGCTCGTGGTCCTTGTGGGACGCGAGGCCGGGGTAGTTGACCCACTCGACCCGTTCGTGTTCCTCGAGGAACCTGGCGACCTTGAGGGCGTTTTCGCAGTGGCGCTCCATGCGCAGGTGCAGCGTTTCGAGTCCCTGGAGGAACAGGAACGCGGCGAACGGGCTCATGGCGGCGCCGGTGTCGCGGAGCCAGTGGGTGCGGATGTGGATGATGTAGGCGATGTTGCCGATGGGCTTGAGCGCCTCGGTGAACACGACCCCGTGGTAGGCCGGGTCGGGGGCGTTGAACTCGGGCCACTTTTCGGGATTGTCTGCCCAGGGGAAGTTGCCGGAGTCGACGATCGCCCCGCCGACGTGCGTGCCGTGTCCGCCGATGAACTTGGTGGTCGAGTAGACGACGATGTCGATGCCGTGCTCGATCGGCCGAAGCAGGGCCGGGGTCATCGCGGTGTTGTCGCAGATCACCGGCAGGCCCTGCTGGTGGGCGGCCTCGCTGAGGGCGGCGTAGTCGAGCACGTCGTTCTTGGGGTTGCCCAGCGCCTCCACATAGACGCAGCGGGTGTTTTCGTCAGCGAGCTCGGCGATCTGCTCCGGCTTCTGCGGGTCGAAGAAGCGGACCTCGATGCCGAGCTTGGGGAAGGTCTGGGTGAACAGCGTCCAGGTGCCGCCGTAGAGGCTGGTGCCGGCGACGAAGTTCTGGCCGGCGTGGCAGATCGTGCAGATCGCCGCAGTGATGGCGGCCTGCCCGGACGCGAAGGCGAGGCCCGCGGCGCCGCCGTCCAGCGCGGCGAGGCGCTTCTCGAGCACGTCGCAGGTCGGGTTCATCAGGCGGGAGTAGATGTTGCCGAACTCTTTGAGGGCAAAGAGGTTGGCCGCCTGCTCGGTATCGTCGAAGACGTAGCTGGTCGTCGCGTAGATCGGCACCGCGCGGCTGTTCGTCGCCGGATCGGGCTCCTGCCCGGCGTGCAGCGCCAGGGTGCCGAGATTGTACTGGGGGGTTTGCTCCGCCATCTTCACTCGCTCCTGAGTAAGTGTCTTGTCCGCAGAGAACCACTGCGAATTAGATTCAGCCTAGCAAGAGAGCGGCCGCGACTCAAGCACGGCCGGGGAAAGGCGGGGCTGCCGCCGCCGCATCCGGGAATGGGCCGGCACCGGCCGCCGGCGGCGCGTGCAGCAACCCGGCCGTCAGCCGAGGCCCCCGCGGACAGCCCGCTTCGGGTGCATTCTCCCCTCCCCAGGGCCAGAACGCCGCTGCCGGACGCCAGGCTCTTCCCTAGTACGCCTTCGCCCACACCACCCGGCCCGCGCTGGGCTTGCCGGTGAACGGGCAGGTGCCTTCGCCGTCGCGGTATTGGTCGGCGAAGGGAATGCAGCGGATGGTCACGCCCAGCTCGCGCTGGATCTGCTCGGCCACCGCGATGTCGCCCGACCAGTGCGCCAGGGCGAAGCCGCCGTGGAACTCGGGCTGGTCGGCGTTCTTCGGGGTGAACCAGGCGTAGAAGTCGTCCTTGGAGTCGATCGTGCGCAGGTTGTCCTCGCGGAGCTTCTTCGCCCGCTCATAGATGCTCTGCTGGATGTCATCGAGGATCTGCCGCACCTCGGCGACGAACTGCTCGCGCGGGACCGACTCCTTCTCCTTCGGGCCCTTGTCGCGCCGGCCCATGAACACCGTCCCGCTTTCCATGTCGCGCGGGCCGATCTCCAGGCGGATCGGGGCACCCTTCTTGATCCAGGACCAGGTCTTCTCGCCGCCGCGGAGGTCGCGGTCGTCGATCTCCACCTCGATCGCCCGGCCGCCATAGCCCTGGGCGGTCAGTTCCTCCTTGAGGCTCCGGCAGTAGTCCATCACCTTCTGCGGGTCGTCCGCCTTGAAGGTGATCGGCAGGATGACGACGTGCGCGGGCGCCAGCTTCGGCGGCAGGATGAGCCCGTCGTCGTCGGAGTGGGTCATGATCAGCCCGCCGATGAGCCGGGTCGAAACGCCCCAGGAGGTCGTCCAGGCGTGCTTGCGCTCGCCGTCGGCGTCGAGGAACTCGATGCCGCTGGCCTTCGAGAAGTTCTGCCCGAGGAAGTGCGACGTGCCGGCCTGCAGGGCCTTGCGGTCCTGCATCATCGCCTCGATCGAGTAGGTGTTCACCGCGCCGGGGAAGCGCTCGTTGGCGCTCTTTTCGCCGGTGATGACCGGCATGGCCATGTGGTTCTCGGCAAAGTCGGCGTAGACGTTCAGCATCCGCATCGTCTCCTCTTCCGCCTCCTCGCGGGTGGCGTGGGCGGTGTGGCCTTCCTGCCAGAGGAACTCGGCGGTGCGGAGGAACATGCGCGTGCGCAGCTCCCAGCGAACGACGTTGGCCCACTGGTTGATGAGCAGCGGCAGGTCGCGGTAGCTCTCGACCCAGCGGGAGAAGGCGTCGCCGATGATGGTCTCGCTGGTGGGGCGCACGATCAGCGGCTCTTCCAGCTCACCGGCCGGGACGAGCCCGCCCTCGGGGCCTTCCTCGAGGCGGTGGTGGGTCACCACGGCGCACTCCTTGGCGAAGCCCTCGACGTGCTCGGCCTCCTTCTCGAGGAAGCTCTTGGGGATGAACAGCGGGAAGTAGGCGTTCTTGTGCCCGGTGTCCTTGAACATCCTGTCCAGGGTCCGCTGAACGTTTTCCCAGAGCGCGTAGCCCCACGGCTTGATGACCATGCAGCCGCGCACGGGCGAGTTCTCCGCCAGATCGGCTGCGCGGATCACCTGCTGGTACCACTCGGGATAGTTCTCTTCACGGGTGGGCTGGACGGCCGTTTTCGACTTCGCCATGGTTGGGTCCTTCACGAGTCACCACAGAGGCACAGAGACACGGAGAAGAAAGAATAGAGAGCGGGGAAAGAAGCGTCAGAGGATCATGCGCCTGATGCCGTCTTTCAGGACGGGCACGTGGAAGTTCAGCAGCAGGCCCAGACGGTGAGACGAAAGCCTGAGGTAGGTCAGGAGCTGCGCCTCGTGGATCGATGGCGATGCACTTCCATCGCACACCCGATTACCCGCCCGCTCAACGCCTCCTTTTCCTCTTCTCTGTCTCCGCGTCTCTGTGGTTCATTCTTCTTTTCAATATTCCGACACCGGCAGGTGCGCCACCGGCTCGCTGGGGCCGGCCTTCTTCGCGTCCTCGGGATCGGCGCCGATCGCGGCGATGATCGCGTCGAGGTCGTCGGGGACGGCCACCGGCCGGTTGGACATCGCGCCATCCGGCTCGCTGCGCGGGGCGTCTTCCTGCACGGCCTTCATGTCGATGCCGGTGTGGTACTTCACCGTCGCGTCGGGGTCCTTGAGCACGTGGCCGGTGAGGATGCACACGACCCGCTCGTCGGGCTGGATGACGCCTTCGTCGAGCAGCATGTGCGCGCCGGCGACCGACGCGGCCGAGGCGGGCTCGCAGCCGAAGCCGTAGCGGCCCACCAGCGCCTTGTGCTCGAGGATGGTCTGGTCGTCCACCTCGCGGACGACGCCGTCCATGAGGTCCAGCGCCCGCAGCGCCTTGGGCAGGTTCACCGGCCGACCGATTTCGATAGCGCTGGCGATCGTCTTCGCGTGCCGCCCGGCCTCATCCTGCTCGCGGAAGTAGCTGCCGACGAGTTCGCGGTCGTATCGGCCGCCGTTCCAGGTGACGCCATGCTCGTTGACCAGTTCGTGCAGCGGATTGGCGCCGCTCGCCTGGATGACGGCGAGGCGCGGGATGCGGTCGATCAGGCCCAGCGCCTTGAGCTCGGCGAACGCCTTGCCGAAGGCGGAGCAGTTGCCGAGGTTGCCGCCGGGCACGACGATCCAGTCCGGCACCTGCCAGTCCATCGCCTCGAGGACGCGGAACATGATGCTCTTCTGCCCTTCGAGGCGGAAGGGGTTGACGCTGTTCATCAGGTAGATGCCCAGGTCCGGGTGGTCGACGGCGATCTGCCGCACGCGCTTGAGGCAGGCGTCGAAGTCGCCCTGCACCTGAAGCGTGCGGGCGCCGTAGTCCAGCGCCTGGCTGAGCTTGCCGTAGGCGATCTTGCCCGAGCCGATGAAGACGATGCCGGTCATCTCGCTGAGCGAGGCGAACATCGCCAGGCTGGCCGAGGTGTTGCCCGTGCTGGCGCAGGCGACGCGCTTGGCGCCGACCATGCGGGCGTGGGTGAACGCCGCGGTCATGCCGTTATCCTTGAACGAGCCGGAGGGGTTGAGCCCCTCGTACTGGAGGAAGAGGTTGCCCGGCTTCGAGCCGATCCGCGGGGCGAGCAGGTCGGCCTGCTGGAGGTTGGTTCGGCCCTCGCCGATGGTGACGATGTCGTCGTCCGAGCGGAAAAACGGCATCAGCTCGCGGAAGCGCCAGACGCCCGAAAAATCGAGCCTGCCCTCGCCGCGTTCGCCCTTGGTCATCCACCGCGGCTCGAAGAAGCTCAGCGACCCGGGCGCACGAAGCTGCGACCAGTCGTAGCGGATGTCCAGCAGCGACTGCAGGCCCTTCGCGGCACAATTCGGGCAGGAGACGTGGACCTCGTCCACGCTGAAAGTTGCGCCGCAGTCCGGATCGATGCACTGTTGAAAAGCAGCATTCATGGGGCAGATTCCCTGGCAGCCGGCGGGGTCGGTTCCGAGCCCGGCATTGTAGCATCATGGCCGAAAAACGCCGAAATCAGGCCGCCCGCTCGCCCCCCCCGCCCCGCCGGGGCCGGAGCTACCATGGCGGCACGGCCCCCATCATCGGCATCACCATGGACAACCAGGACAACTCGGCAGCCAGCAGGCGGTACGAAAGCGCGATCGCCTAGAGCCGATCGGTGGCGGACGCGGGCGGCCTGCCCGTGCTGGGGGTGTGCCTGGGGACGCCGTTCATGGCCCTCGCATCCCGAGCGGGGCGGCGACGACGGGCTCAGCCGGGGGCTGATTGCTCGGCTTGTGGGCGCAGCTCGCGGACGAGGGTGATGGCGATCATCAGCAGCACACCGGCGACGAGGGCGACGTCGGCGATGTTGAAGATCCAGGGGTAGAGGCGGGCGTCGCCGCCGGTCCACGTCCAGCCGAAGGGCAGCTCCCAGCCCGGGAAGAGGTGGAGCATGTCGCGGACGACGGAGTAGCGGATGCGGTCGTAGAGGTTGCCCAGGGCGCCGCCGAGGATGAGCGCGAGCGCCAGATGGGTGGGCCAGGCGCGGGCGCTGCTGCGCAGGAAGATGACGCCGACGACGGCGATGGCGACCAGGCTCACGCCGATGAAGACCCAGCGGTGCCCCGCCCCGATGCCGAAGACGGCGCCGGGGTTGGCGACGAGCTCGAGTTGAAGGACGCCCGGGACGACGGGCCTGGGCTGATGGGGCGCGATGACGGGCCCGGCATGGTCGGGGTGGAAGAACACCGGCTCGCCGGCGACGGCGGGCGTGTTGAAGGTCCAGTGCTTGAGTCCGAGGTCGGCGGCGAGCACGGCGAGCATGATGCCGAGGAAGACGGCGATCGCGGCCGGGCATCGGCTGGCGGAGGGCTCGCGGGCGGGCGCGGCCTCCGGTGCGGGTTGGTCTGCGGCGGGTTGCATGTGGCGGAATTGTAGCGGGAAAAAGCAAGCGGGCGCGACCCGGCGGCAAACCGCGGCGTCGCGCCCGCTGGCGAAGGTGCGGGGTGGGTCGGCGGTCAGACGCCGCGCTTTTCGCGTTCCCGGACGACCTCGATGGTGTACTTGGCCCAGGGCTTGACCTCGAGTCGGGCCTTGGGAATCGGCTGGCCGGACTCGACGCACACGCCGAAGGTGCCGTCATGGATGCGGGTGAGGGCCTCGTCGATTTCGCCGAGCAGTTTCCGCTCGGACTCCATCAGCCCGAGGGTGAACTCCTGGTTGTAGCTGTCGCTGCCGGTGTCGGCCATGTGTTCGTAGGAGATTCCGTCGCCGCCGTTGCGGGCGTCCACCTGGAGGGCCTCGACGTCGCCGACGAGTTCGGCGCGCTTTTCCAGCAGCATCTGCTCGAACCGCTTGAGGTCCTTTTTGGTGAGCCCGGTCTTGACCTTGCGAAGTTCTTCGGTTGTCAGTTGCCCGGTGTGGTTCTGCTCCTCGGCAGCCGGTTTGGCGGCCTTGGCTTTGCCGTTACGCGACTTGCCGTTGGTGCGGGCCTTGCCGTTGCTCCTGGCTTCCTTGCGCATACTCTGGTTACCTACCTTCCTCTGCGTCCGGATCAGATTGGACGCCAATGCAGCGATCGCCCGGCCCCGGTCATGCCGGGGCGACCGTCAGGGTGAAAAAATGCGTGGCGACATCCCGGCAAAAGACCGGCATCGAGGTTGGCCAAACGGCCAGCCGAACTGCCAGCGGAACTGAAAGATGCTCGACCAAATCTGGCGTCTCCGTCCCGGCGGCTCAATGCCTCTGCCGGGAGCTCGGCGTCAAAACAAGGTCCGGGCTCCCCTCCAGGCGGACACGCCGGGGAGCCGAGATGACGGAGTGTATCGGCATCCACCCGGCCGAGCAAGCACTTTTTGTTAAAGGAGTTGGGGGCCTGTTTTTCCCACTTCGGCCGCGTCTGCCCATCGGGGCTCAATCGCCGTGCTTCTGCCGCAGCCGCGAAGAAAGCCGCAGCAGCAGGTGCACGCGCTCGAACTCGTCGAGCCAGTCCTGCAGGGTAGCCCGCAACTCGTCCGGGTCGACCGGCGTGCCGGGCAGCGGGCAGGCTCCGCCGAGCTGACTGGCGGCCATCGCCCGGTAGCGGCTCAGCGTGCGGTCGCCGAACCAGCCCACGGGCTCGTAGTCTTCGGCGCAGAAGACGAGCACCGGCACGCGGTTGCCGCCGTTGATGCGGACCTGTTCCTGCAGGTCGGCGTGCTCGTCGCGGTCGAGCCAGCGCAGGTCGATAGCGCCGGGGTTGGCGTCGGCGATGCGCTGGATCAGCGGGCCCTGCTGCACGCAGTCGCCGCACCAGATGCCGGAGAGGCCGATGGCGTTGATCTTTCGGGTGAAGCCCCCCACCAGCTCGCGCTGAGCGTCCGTGAGCTCGACCTGGTCGTAGATGGCTCGCCAGTTGCTCTGCTGATCCTTGTTGCCGGTGGCGAGATAGTCGGCAAAGCCCAGGCCCGATTCGTGCTTCTTCCTGAGGTCATTGGGGTTCATGCCGGTATGGTACGGCGTCCGGCCGGCGGTTCTCGGGGAAACCCCGAGGAAGTTGGCTCAGCTCGGCGGCAGGAGCTTGCGCAGCGAGCGTCCGTAGTCGATCGCCAGCTCGACGACCTCCTGCATCGACTCGCGGACGAGGAGGTGGTCGCCGTTGACGAGGGTGATCGTCGTGTCGGGGTTGGACTCGACCGTGCGGATCAGCTCGGCGTTGACGACGAATTGCTTCCCGTTCAGCCGGGTCACGGTGATCATGGCGGTCGGTTCCTGCCTCGGGTCCCGGGATCAGTCAGCCGGGATCAGCGGACGACGTTGAGCAGCTCCTGCATGAGCTGGTTGCTGGTGGTGAGCACCCGCGAGTTGGCGCTGTAGCCGGTGCTGGCGGTGATCAGGTGGGTGAACTCCTCGGCGAGGTCGACGTTGGACTGCTCGAGCGCCCGGCCCATGACGCGGCCCGAGCCGCCGGTGGTGGCGTCGACGATTTTGGCCGTGCCGCTGGCGGCGGTTTCGCGGAACATGCTGCCGCCGGCCTCCTCGAGGCCTTCCTGGTTGGAGAAGGTGGCGACGGGGAGCTGCCCGAGCGTGCGTTCCAGGCCGTTGGAGAAGATGCCGGAGATCCTGCCGTCCTCGCTGACGTTGAAGTCCTCGAGCGTGCCGAGCTGGCTGCCGTTCTGGGAGAAGGCGGAGAACTGGCTCTTGGTGTCCACGAGCGCCGAGATCGAGCCGTGCGGGTCGGCGAAGGCGAGTTCGACGGTCTGGGGCGTCAGCGCGCCGGTGCCCGCGCGGTCGATCATGAGCTCCGTGCCGGTCGTGGAGACGAGTTGGCCTTCGGTGTCGAAGCTGAGCGTCCCGCCGCCGATCAGACTGTCGAGGCTGGTGTCGTCGGCCGAGTTGGCGTAGAAGCGCCAGGTCGTACCGCTGTCGTCCTTGTTTTCCAGGACCATGCTGACGTCGACGTCCATCGAGTTGCCCAGGCTGTCGTAGGCGACGAAGGTGGTGCGTGTGGACTCGCCGTCGGCGGCCTGGGTTTCGCTGAAGTTCATGGGCGTGGTGGGGGTGGCGCTGCCGGCGTTGACGCGGATGTTGCTCGATTCGAGGCCGAGCGCGTTGGCGGTGCCGCTGTTGCCTTCGATGGTGAGCTGTCCGCCGCTGACGCTGGTGCCGCCCGAGACGCTGTTGTCGATGCCATAGATGTCGTCGAAGAAGTCGGCGAAGTCCTCGAGCGTGGTGCCCCAACTGTCGCTGTCGGTGGTATTCGAGCCGCCGACCTCGAAGGTGTAGTCGGGCAGGCTCGACCCGCCGCGGGTGGCCCCGGTGACGGTGATGACGTCGCCGGTGGCGAACATGGCGTTGCCCGACGCGTCGTAGAGCGAATCGAGGTCCGTGCCGGCGGTGGCGAGGGTGGTGGCGCCGGCGTCGGCGTACATCGGGTCGCTCTGGAGGATGCTGCCCTGGGTGGCGATGTCGCCGCCGGCGTTGAGGTTGCCGGACATCTTCACCTCGCTGGTCGCCTCGGCGACGGTCGACACGCCGATGGGGATGGAGACGTCCTCGAGCGCGCCGCCGACGAGGTTGAAGTTTTCGTCGGCGAGGTAGCCCTGCACGCGGGCGCCGGAGTTGGTGACGAGGTTGTAGTCGCGGTCGAGGCCGAAGTTCCCGGCCCGGGTGTAGCGGCGGGCGCCGTTGTCCTCGACGACGAAGAAGCCGTTGCCGTCCAGCGCCATGTCGGTGGACTTCCCGCTGGGCTGGAGCGATCCGGTGGTGAAGTCGCGCTCGATGGCGGCGAGCTGCGTGCCCAGACCGACCTGCGCCGGGTTCGTGCCGCCGCTGGTGGCGCTGGGCCCCGAGCCGTTGGAGAGGGTGCGGGAGATCTGGGTTTCGAAGCTCGCCCGGCTGCCCTTGAAGGCGGTGGTGTTCACGTTGGCGATATTGTTACCCGCCACGGAGATGATCTGGGAGTTGGCGTCGAGGCCGGACAGTCCCGTGTAGATCGCCGAAGTGAGTGCCATGTCTGCCTTCCTGTTTTCTGGTTTGCCCCGGCGGCATGCTCGCTCGGCCGGGGGTGGTTGCTCTGTCAGTTCGATTCGTCTTGAGCCGACCGGGCGACGATCGCCCGGAGCGACTCGTTCTCGATCGCGTCGACCCGGGCCAGCGGCCCGAGCGGGTCGGGGCGATCCGGTTCGGCGTCGGCCGCCTCGCCGTCCGCGGCGTCCTGGCCTGGCGTCGAGGCCTCGGCGAGCAGCGAGTCGAAGCTCTGCTGCTCGACGGGGAGCTTCGGGGCGCGGCTGCTCCCGCCGCCGTCCACCGGACGAACGAGCGGTTCGAGCAGGCGCAGAAGCTCAGCGGCGTCGGCCACGACTTATCCCCCCTGCCCCGCGGCGGCCGGCTCGCCGGTGATGCGCTCGACCCGGCTCATGGAAAGGGTCTGCCCGGTGTCGAGCTCGAGCACCGCCTTGCCTTCCTGCACCCGTACGGAGACGACCTCGCCGGCGAGGCGGCGGTTCTGCTCGTCGAGGCCCTGGACCTCCTTGCCGATCATGCCGCTGGCCTGGGCGATCTGGTTCTGGAGCACCAGCGACTCGAGCTGGTCCTGCAGCGCGCTCTGGCTCTCGATGTTGCGCAGGCTGGAGAGCTGCTCGAGGACCTGGGCCGAGTCATTGGGCTCGAACGGGTCCTGGTTGGTCAGCTCGCTGGTGAGGATCTTGATGAACTCACCGCTCTCGAGATCGCCGAAGCGGTTGCCGCTGACGCCCTGCGAGGGCTGACTGGCGAAAGTGGGATCGATTTCCATGCTCGGTTCTTCCTCTCTCTGGCATCCCCCGGCCGAGGCCGCGGGGCCGGTGTCTACTGCTGATCGTCAAGCGCCCGGGCGAACCTCGCCTGGCGCTGGTCCCGCGAGCCGCCCTGCCGCTGCTGGCCCTGGCTGTTGCCCTGGCCGGCATACTGCCCGCGGCTTCGGCCGTCGCCGGCCGAGCCGTGGGACTGCGACTGGCTGCCGCCTTCGGACGCGTTCATCGTCTGCACGCTCAGGCGGTCGACCGTGAGCCCCTGCTGCTCGAGCCCCTGGCGGAGCTGGGAAAGCTGCTGATGAAGCAGGTTCCTTGCCCCGTCGGTCTCGGCGTGGAAGCGGGCGGTGACCGTGCCGGCGTCGATCTGAAGCTGAATCCGCACGGTGCCCATCTCGGCCGGCGTCAGCCGAAGGGTGAGCGACCCGCCCTGCTGGTTGACGGCACTGCGCAGGCCGCGGGCGAGGCGGGCGCTGTTGAGCGCCGAGTCGGGGCCGTCGGCGTCCCCCGCCTGACTGCCCGGGGCGGGCTGCTCGGCGGCGGTGGCCTGCGGAGCCTGGTTCTGCGACAGACCGCCAGCCTGGGCCGGGGCGGGGGCCGCGGACTCGACGCTCGCAGTCGGGGCGGGCGAGGTCGGCTGGGCAACCGGCTCGGCGGTGGCGGTAGAACCGACCGGCCCGACCTGCGCGGCGCGGGGCTTCGCGGACCGCCCCGCTTCGTCGGCAGCCTTCTGCTCGGCCGCGCCGTCCTTCGCCTGCTGGCCTGCCTCTTCGCCGGTCTGTTCACCGGTCTCAGCACCGGCGGTCTGCACGGACGCCGTCGGCTCCGCCGAGGCATCCTGGCCCGGCGAGGCGGGCTGGGCGGTCTGGTTCAGCGCGGCCGGCCTGGCCTGCGTCTTCGCTGCGGCGTCGGTCGCGGCACCCGACTCGGCGGCGGCCTGGCCGGTGGCGGCGGTCTGGCTGCTGGAGCCAACAGCCTTCGACGCGTCGGCCGCGCCGGCTTTCACCTCGCCCACCTTCGCGGCCTGCTCCTGCCCGGCTTCACCCGCCTGATCATCCGTCGCCTCGGGAGTTTGCTCCGGGTTCTGCCCGGCCTCGCCGGCCTTCGACTCGCCGCCGGCTTCGGACTGCTGCGGCCCGGAGTCCTCCGCCGGCTCCCGCTCGGGCTTGTCAGCCGAGGCGTCGGCACGGGGGCCCGATTCCGACTTCGCGTTCTCCTCGGCCGATTCCGGCCGGTCGTCGGCTTTTGCCCCCTCCGTCTTCGCCTTGTCGTCGGCCGGCTTTTCCGACGTCTCGGCAGCGAGCCCGGTCGGGCGATCGCTGCGCCGGGCAGCTCGGCCGGCCTCGTCGAGCGAGCGCTGGAAGTCGGCGGCCGACTGGGTCCCCTGCGCGGAACGGGACATTTCGCCGCGGGCGCGGGGGGGCATCACGTCGGGAATCTTGACGGCCGTGGCCTTCATCGAAACTACTCCTGGGCCAACTCCCCGCTCAGGGCGGGGGGGTACGCATTACGCTCGCGAAGCCGCTCGATCAGGTCCGTCACCTGGCCGACCTCCTGGGGTCCTTCAAACTCCTCAAGCACGGCCCCGGCCTTGCGGACCTGCATCGCGGCGAGATAGTCGACGACCTGCTCGGTGTCCCCCTCGGCCATGAGCTGCTGGAACATCCCCTTGGCCTGCTCGGCCGGGAGCTGCTCGACCATGCGGACGGCTTCCTGGAAATCCTCATCCCGCCGCTGCTCGAGCTCGCGCTCCATCTGCTTGCGGAAGGCTTCGCGTTCTGCCTCGAAGTCCGCCTTCTGCCGGGCGAGCACCTCGCGGGCGCGCTCGATCTGCTGCTGGATGTTCTGCGTCGTCTGCTGGAGAAACTCGAGGCGATGCCGGGCGAGCGCGTCGCCCTGCTGCCGGGTGGCGAGCCGGTCGCTCATCGTGCGCGGGCCGTCGGACGCCGCCTCCAGCCGGGCCGCCTCGTCGGCGAGCTCAAGCTCCTGCTCGGCCTGCTCGGCAGCCTCCTGATCCTCATCCTGCTGCTCGTCCACGGTCAGGCGGAAGGTGTCGACCACCTCGTCCACGCGCTCGCGGCTGAGCCGCCCGCTGGCGCCCAGCCAGCCGACGAAGCCGACGGCGACGAACACGTGCAGGAGGATCAGCAGAACGAGTGCGCTGACGACTGCTCTCATGCCGCGCCCTCCATGCTGAGCTGCCGGATGTAGCGCTGGGTCGCCAACTCATCGAGATCAATCGCCTCGCGGCGCTGCCGCTGCTTCCGCCAGGCCGCCTCGTGCTTGTCGCGAAGCAGCTCGAGCGCCTTGCGCTGCCGGGTCGCCTCGAGCAGTTCGCCGCGGGCGGCGCTGATCTGCTCCTCCAGGCTCCCGAGCCGATGGGCGATCTCGCGGGCGCGCTGCGCGGCCTGCCCCGAGTAGCGGGCGAAGCCGGAGATGCGGCCGAGATCCACATGACCGACGAGGCCGTCGCCCAGCTCGCGCTTGGAGCGGGAGATGGTGTCCTGCATTTCGCCGAGCTGGTTGCGGAGGATCATCTGCGTGCGCAGCCGCTGGGCGAGCTGGCGCTGCCGCTCGTCCTCGACGCGCTGGCAGTGCCGCAGCACGCTCTCGTATTTGAACTGGAACTGGGCCATCGTGACGCTCCCTGGCGATCGGCTCCGCCGACCGCGACCGTATGATCTCGCTCCCGGGCCAGGCAAGGGTGCGCCCGGCGGGATGGAAAGTCGTTACCTGCGCGCCGGCCCGCCTCGGCCGGTCGCCTGAAGTTTCTGCCTGACCTGTTGGACCTGCTGGCCCAGGGCGATGAGCTGCGCCTTGGTGCGCTCGAAGTCGCCCCGGCCTTTGACCTCGCCCCGGCCCTGCTGGAGGAGCTGATCGATCGCCGGTTTGCACTCGATGGCGAGGTCGAACTCAGGGTTCGAGCCCGGGGCGTAGGCGCCGATGTTCAGAAGCTCCTCGACCTCGTCGTAACTCGCCAGCAGCCGAACGACCTCCCGGCACACCGCACGGTGCTCGGGGGCGGTGACTTCCTCGGCCACGCGGCTGATCGACCGCAGCACGTCGACGGCCGGGTAGTGACCTTTCTCCGCGAGCTTGCGCGAGAGCACGATGTGGCCGTCGAGAATGCCGCGGCAGGCGTCCGCGACGGGCTCGTCCATGTCGTCGCCCTCGACAAGCACGGTGTAGAAGCCGGTGATCGAGCCCCGCCGGGTTCGCCCCGACCGCTCGAGCAGCGTCGGCAGCGTGGCGAACACGCTGGGCGGATAGCCGCGGGTGGCGGGCGGTTCGCCGGCAGCAAGGCCGACCTGCCGCTGCGCCTGGCAGAAGCGGGTCACGGAGTCCATCATGAGCAGCACGTCGGCGCCCTGGTCGCGGAAGTATTCCGCCGCCGCGGTGGCGACCGAGGCCGCCCGCAGCCGAACGATCGCCGGCTCGTCGGAGGTAGCGCAGACGACGACGCTGCGGGCGAGGCCCTCCTCGCCCAGCGCGGTTTCGATGAAGTCCCGCACCTCCCGGCCGCGTTCGCCCACGAGGCCGACGACGCTGATGTCGGCCGCGGTGTGGCGGGCCATCGTCGCGAGCAGGGTCGACTTGCCCACGCCCGGCGCGGCGAAGATGCCCAGGCGCTGGCCTCGACCGACGCTGGCCATCGCGTCGATCGCCCGCACGCCCGTCGCCAGCGGCTGGTCGATGCGAGGCCGGTCCAGCGGCTCGACCGGGCGCGGGTTCAGCGGTCGCCGGAACGTCTCGCCCAGCGGCCCCTTGCCGTCGATCGGACGCCCGAGGCCGTCGAGCACCCGCCCGAGCAGCGACTCGCCGACGCGCACGAACTGCGCCGCGTGCCGGGCGATGACCCGGTCGCCGCGCTGAATGCCGGTTGTCGCGCCAAGCGGCATGACCAGCGTCTGCTCGTCGTCGAAGCCGACGACCTCGCCCAGGATGCCGGGCGCGTCGGCACCGCGCGAGCGGCGGGAGACGATCTTCACCATCGCGCCGATCGGCACGGGCAGGTCGATCACCCGCAGCGCAAGACCGCGCACCTGCGCGACCGTGCCGCGCAATTCCGGCGCGGTGGCCTGCTCCAGCATCGCAGTCTGCTCGGCGAAAAGAGTCATACGCATCACTACCAGCGAATGAGATGCCAGCCGATCGGCCGACTCAGATTTCGTCCCCGGCCGGCTCGACGTCGCCGGTCGGCAAGAGCGTTTCGACGATCCGCCCGAGCTGGGTGTCGATCGTCGCGTCGATCCGCCCCTGTCCGTAGTTCACCACGCAGCCGCCCCGGCCGACGCTCTCGTCCGCGACCAGCTCGATGTGCTGGAGGTGGTCGAAGTCGCGCACCAGCTCCGGCATCGCCTCCTCGACCAGCGGCCGATCCTCGGGATGAATCGCCACCTTCACGTCCAGCGGACGCAGCACGTGCCCCAGCGCCGAAACGACCTGGTCGACCACCCGCCCGGGCTCGACCTCGATCGCACGGGCGACGATCTTCTCCGCCATGGCGACGGCGAACTGGAGCACCGCCTGCGACGCCTCGCTGTCGAGCTGCTTGCGCTGCTGCTCAAGCTGCCCCGCCGCCTCGGTCAGCCGAGCGGCGAGCTGCTGGAAGCGCGGCTGCATCGCCTCGAGCGCCTCGGCGTGGCCCTGCTGGCGGCCTTCCTCCAGACCCTGTTCCAGCCCGGCCTGGCGCCCCCGCTCGAGGCCGATCGCCTCGGCGCCGCTGGTCAGCCGCTCGGCCTCCTGCCGCGCCTGCTCGAGGGTCTCGGCCGCCTGGCGCTCGGCGTTCTCGCGGATCTTCGCGGCCTGCCTGCCGATGTCGCCGAGGTCGAGCACGACCGCTTCCTTGACCAGCGGACCCGCGTTTTCCGATTTGATCAGGGCCATGGGAGGAAGTAGTTAGCGGAGTTAGGGGAAGTTAGGGGGAGTTAGAGGGAGTTAAAGGAGGAAGAGATTGGCCACAGATGAACACGGATAGACACAGATCACAGCGTTTTCTTAGCTTCCGGCTCTGCCGGGGGTGAGGTTTTCTCAATCCCCCCATCTGTGGTTATCTGTGCCCATCTGTGGCTGACCCCCTTCGACTCCTAAACAATCATTTCCTTGTCCCCGCCCCGGCCGGCGATGATGATTTCGCCGGCGTCCTCGAGGCGGCGGACGACGTCTACGATGCGCTGCTGGGCGGCCTCGACGTCGCTGACGCGGACCGGGCCCATGTATTCCATGTCTTCCTCGATCAGCCGGGCGGCGCGCTCGGACATGTTCGTGAAGATCTTGTCCCGGAGCTCGTCGCTGGCCGTCTTGAGCGCCAGCGCCAGTTCGTCGTTGTCGATCTCCTTGAGCACGGCCTGGATGCCCTTGTCGTTGACCAGGAGGATGTCCTCGAAGACGAACATCAGCCGGCGGATCTCCTCGACGAGGTCCGGATCCTCGGCCTCGAGGCCTTCCATGATGCCCTTCTCCGTCGTGCGGTCGACGAGGTTGAGCATCTCGGCCACCGTGTCCACGCCGCCGATCTTCTCGAACGACTGGTTGAGCATGTTCGCGAGGCGGGCTTCGAGGCCCTTCTCGACTTCGTTGATCACCTCGGGGTTGGTCTGGTCCATGTTGGCGACGCGCTTGACCACCTCGATCTGCTTGGGCGTGGGCAGGCCGCCGAGGATCTCGCTCGCCTTGTGGTGTGGCAGGTGGCTGACGATCAGGGCGATCGTCTGCGGGTGCTCGTCCTGGATGAAAGTGAGCAGGTTCTGCGTCTCGGCCTTCTGGAGGAATGCGAACGGCGTCCGCCGCACCTGCTGGCTGATCTGCTGGAGGATGCGGTCCGCCTCCTTGGGATCGAGGCTGCGTGAGAGCAGGGCCTTGGCGTAGTCCAGGCCGCCCTCGTTCATCCACGTCTGGGCGACGGCGAGGTCGTAGTATTCCCGGAGCACCCGCTGGCGCACCTCCCCGGGGATGCTGCCGAGGCTGGCGAGCTCGCGCGTCACCTCCTCGACCGCCTTGGGAGGCAGTTGCCGAAGCAGCGCGGCCGAGCTCTCCTGGCTCAGCGCAAGCAACAGGATCGCCGCCTTGCGGACGCCGGACAGATCGGCATACGGATCGGCTTCTTTTTCCATCGTGCGTGCCATGACAGCTCCCCGTCACGCGGCATCCGGGCCGGTGGCTATTCCTGCTTCCTCACCCAGCGGCTCAGCAGCATGCTCGCCTCGGCGGGATCTTCCTTGATCATCTCGCTGATCTGCTCGGCGATCTTCCGGCTCTCGATCTCGTCGTCGTCGAGCTCGACGCCCGAGAGCGACATCTCCCCTTCCGCGACCTCGCCGATCAGCTCCTCGTCGCTGGGCAGGCTCGGCGGCAGGCCGGCGAGTTCCTCCACGCTGGGCAGCGGCTCGTTCTGCGTCGCCTTGCGCACCGTCCAGAGCATGAAGCCCACCGCCGCCAGGGCGAGCAGCGCGATCAATCCCGTGGGGAACCACTGCGAGACCAGCAGCGTCTGCACGCCGCCCGACCCGGCCTCGACCGGCTCGCTTTGCAAAAGCGTCTCGTCGGGCACCATGGCGACCTTCAGCAGCCCGTCGATCTCGGCCTGGAGCAGCGGCTGAACCTGCTCCTCGATCTGCTCACGCTGGGCCGTGATGATCGGCTGGAGGTCGGCGTCGGTCGGCGGCTGCTCGGCGTCGGGGTTGCTGGCGCTCCAGATGTTCACGAAGTACCTGCGGGGCACGTTCACCGTCGCGTTGACCCGCTGCACCTGGTGGCCGGCGATCGTGCTCTGCGTCTCCATCTCCAGCAGCGGATCGACGAACTCCGCTTCCCCACGCTCGATCGTCTCCACCGTGCCGGCGGCCTGGCCGCCTTCGATGTCCATGCCGGTGTTCGGCCGAACGCCGGGCTCACCGCCCGAACGGAGGTTGCGCGCCTCGATCTCCTCGGTCATCTCCCGGGCGACGCGGTCCTGCTCGTTGTACTGGAACTGCCGCTGCTGCTTTCGGCTGACCGCGTCGACCTGCACGTTCACCGCGACGATGACCCCGCCGATGTAGCCCAGCGCGTCCTCGATCCGCTGACGGTAGCGGGCCTCCTGCACCTGAACGAGCTCGAGCGTGGCGGTGGGCAGAACCTCGTCGTCGTCCTCGATGGTGCGCGTTCGGCCGGAGTTGGCGTCGGTGACGGACACGTCCTTCGGCTTCATGCCGCGGTTGGCGCCGGCGACGAAGCGGGCGGCGGAATCGACCAGATCCTTGGGCACGCGCTGGCCGCCTTCCATCCAGATCGTGACCGAGGCGGTCGGTTTGATGCGCGCCCGGCCGAAGCCCTGGTTGTCGGGCATGGCAATGACGACGCTGGCATTCTTGACGCCGCTGAACTTGCCGACCACCACCCCGAGATACTCCTGCAGGGCGAGCAGGTACGCCTGCTTGTTCTGCGAGTCGGTCGACCAGGGCGACTGGTTGGCAATCAGCTCAGTGAAGGCCTCGGACGTGTCGGCGCTGAGCAGGTCCTGCTGGACGAGCATCGCCAGCGCCTGGTCCTTCTCCTCGCGGGGCACGAGGACGCGCCCGGCCTCGACGGTGGCGTCGATCCCGCTGGTGCGCAGGCGGGCAAGCATGACGTCGCTGCGGCTGCCGGCGAACGCGCTCAGCGGCACACGCTCGGGCTGGCCGGCGACCATGACGGCAAGCCCGATCAGGAGCGTGCCCAGCACCAGCAGTGTGGCGATGAGCCACTTCTGACTGGCCGTGAGCCCCTCGAGTCGGGCCAGAATCTGCATCCAGATGCGTTTGAGTGCTTCCACCGCGGGGCCTCCATGCCCTGTGCGCGAAGTCGTCTTCAGATGGCTCGGCCGAGCGTCTCACCAGGCCCCGGCGTCAATCCTTGACCCCCGGCGCCTCTCGCTCGGCCAGTTGACCACGTGGCCGCTCGGCCACTCCCCCTTACACGCGGATCTGCTTCACTTCCTCGTAAGCGTCCATCATCTTGTTGCGAACCTGCAGGAGCATCTGGAAGGCGACGTCGGCCTTCTGCTTGGCCATCAGCACGGCGTCCATGTCGTCACGCTTGCCGCTGGCAAGGCCTTCGATCGCCATCTCCGCATCCTGCTGGAGGCGGTTGACCTGCTCGATGTGCTTCATGAGCACATCCTTGAACCCCGGGCCGTCCGCCTGGCCGGGCTCCTGCGACCGATTCGGGCGCTGCGGACCGCCTGCCGGACCCGCCGGGTTCACGCCGCCTGCCGAGTTCATCAGTCCTAGTGGATCGCTCATTGCTCTCGCCTGCCAGGGTTGCCCATGAAGCTACGCGAAACGCAGAAAACTGCAAGGCCGGTTTCCGCCGGCCGGAGCCCGCCGAGACGCTCAAAGACCGACGACGGCACGACTTAAAACAGAAAGACGGGTTTGCCCCTTTTTCGTTGTCATCCGCGCTTTTTCACTCCCTCGCCCGCCTCGCATCAAGCCAGCAGCCGCAGGCTCGACTGGATCATCGACTTGGTCGCCTCGGCGGCGGTGATGTTCGCCTCGTACGCCCGGCTGGCCTCGAGGGCGTTGACCATCTCTACCGAAGAATCGATGTTCGGATAATAGACATAGCCTTCCTCGTTCGCTTCCGGATGGCCGGGCTGGAACACCGGGCGAAGCGGCGCGTCGTCGAACAGGATCTCCCGCACGTGCACGCCCGTGTCGTTGCCCGTCGCCGGGTCGCCCGGCTCGAACACGGCCACACGCCGACGATACGGCTCGTACTCGCCATCCGCATTGTAGATGGTGTTCATGTTGGCCATGTTGGCCGCGACGGTCTGCATCCGCGTCCGCTGCGCGACGAGTGCCGAAGTCGATGTATCAAGCGATCCAAACATAGCTGCTCTCCAGCCCCCGGCCTCTAGCCTCTAACCTCTAGCCTCTTGCCCTCAGCCCGCTACCTAAATCCGCTCCCGGATCGCCGTCTTCAGCAGCGACAGCTCGCTTCGCAGCAGGTCGATCCCGGCGTTGTGCATCAGCGTGTTCTCCGCGATGTCCTGCATCATGCGCTCGAGGTCGCGGTTGTTGCGGTCGTGGAAGAGAATGTTCTCGTCCGCTGGCCTCGCCCGAACCTCGATGCCGTCGTCGTGGAACCGCAGTTGCCGGGTCGAGCGCATCTCCAGCTCACCGCGGGTCGGGTGCTTCGTCTGCCGCCGCTTGTCGATCGCCCGCGACAGTTCCGCCTGGAACTCGGCGGGGTCGAGCTCGCGCGGGCGGAAGTTCGGCGTCGAGAGGTTGGCGACGTTGTGCGAGAGCACCCGGTGGCGCGCGCCGGTGAACTGCACCATGCGCTCCAGGGCGGGCATCGCTCCGCTGCTCAGTAAGCCGTGAATCACGCCGAACCTCCCTTGCCCCCTGCTATCGGCAAGCCGTGTGCCAGTCGCCGCCCCGCCCCGACAGACCCCGGCGACGCGGGAGCCGCCCGGACTGGGCGCGGAAGTTGCGCGGCCCCCGCGTCGTTTTTGCGCCTGATCCTCAGGCTGCCCATCATCATTCGAAACTCCCTGCCTGCCTCACACCGTCTGAGCGACGAGGTTCTGCTCTTTCCACTTCTTGAGTTTGAGCCCGAGCGTACGAAGCCCGATGCCCAGCGCCTCGGCCGTCTGCTGGCGGTTGCCGCCGAAATGCCCCAGCGTGCGGAGAATTTGCTCCCGCTCGACCTCTTCCAGCGTCCGCACGACCGGCATGGCCGTGATGCG
>JBKHFW010000030.1:0-39285 GCA_046540025.1 Phycisphaeraceae bacterium | reverse complement strand
GCCGCGGCTTGGGGGCGTTGAGCTAGGAACGCGGTGCGCCGGAGCCTGAACTCCCTGTCTCCCGCACAGCTTCGCCGTTGCCTTCCGCCTTGCCGGTGGCCTGCTTCGCCCGCTCGGCGTCGTCGAGGTCGAACAGCCGCCTCAAAGCCGCGGCGTAGAAGGCGAGCGGCGCCTCGCTGCAGGCGTTGTCGAGCTGGGTCAGCGGCAGGTGCAGGATCTTGTTGATCACCCGCCGGGTGTGCTCGGCGACGATCCGCTCGGCCTCGTCGGTGCATTCGTCGCTGGTGAACCTGGCCAGCTTGCGCACCGTGCGTTCGTGCTCGACGTCCCCGATCTCGTGCAGCCGGGTGCGGAGCTGGTGGATCAATTGGCCGATGTCGCGGTACTGGATCTGCTGCAGGCAGTCGTGGGCGGCCTCACGGACGTATCGCTCACACTGCTCGACCTGCTCGCGCCGCTCGTCGGCGTTCGCGGCGACGGCCTGCTGGAGATCGTCGATGTTGTATAGGTAGACGTTCGTCAGCGAGCCGACGTCGTCCGCGACGTCGCGCGGCACGGCAATGTCGATCAGGAACAGCGGCCGATTCCGCCGCCGCTTCTGCACCGCCCGCACCCGCTCGGCCGTCAGGATCGGCTGGCTCGCCCCGGTGCTGGCGATGACCACGTCCGACTCGATGAGCAGGTGGTCGAGGTCGTCCCACGCCCGGGCGCCGCCCGCCTCGGGGCGGACGTCCAGGTAGTCCGCGAGCCTGATCGCGCGCTCGCGGGTGCGGTTGACCACCCACAGCCGGCGCGGCTGGAGCCCGCGGAGGTGGCGCAGGGTGAGCTTGGCCATTTCGCCCGCCCCGATGCCGACGATCGTCTTTTGGGAGAAGTCGGAGAAGATCTGCCGCGCGAAGTCGGCCGCGACCGAGCCGACCGACACGGCCCCTTCCCCGATGCCGGTGCGCGTGCGCACCTCCTTGGCGGCGGCGAAGGCCTGCTGGAACACCCGGTGCAGCGTCGGCCCGACGGTTTCGCAACGGGTCGCGGTCTCGTAGGCGCGTTTGACCTGCCCGAGGATCTGCGGCTCGCCGACGACCATCGAGTCGATGCCGCTCGCCACGCGGAACAGGTGCGTCACCGCCTCCTCGCGCTCGCGGTGGATGCTGCCCGTGCGGATGTCATCGATGCCCACGCCGCACCGCTCGGCCAGGAACTGCCGCAGCTCCTCGCCGCCGGGCGGCTGGTGGGTCGGGCGGGCGACGTAGATTTCCGTGCGGTTGCAGGTGCTCAGCACAACGCACTCCGCCTGCGGCCAGCGTCGGCGCAACTCCAGGTGGACCGCCTCGAGCGTCTCGGCCGAGAAGGCCAGCCGCTCGCGCAGCGCCACGGGCGCGGTCCGGTGACTGGTGCCAAGCAGGAGAATACGCATCGTCAGTCGCGATCAGTGCAAAGGGTCAGCATGTCCGCCCGGGCCGGGGCCTGCACGCCTGAGCTTGCCGCGGCCGGGCCGGGCGCGGTCGCCGGCAGCGCCGTGACCACGCCGTAGGTCGCCAGCAGCAGCACCAGCCCGCCGATGGCGAGCCACGCCGCGCGGGCACCGCGGAAGCTCGAAGCGAAACGAACGTTCATGACCAGGGCGAACACCAGCCAGGCCAGCGTAGCCAGGGCGATCTTCGCCCCCGCCCACCAGCCTCCGCCGGCGATTTCGCCGCCTTCGCTGAGGATCACCACGCCCGTCACCAGCCCCAGCGTCAGCAGCACGAAGCCCAGCGTCGCGGAACGGATGATCAGCGTCTCCAGCGTCTCCAGGCTTGCCAGGCGACCGAGGCCGGACAGCGGCAGCTTCTGCTTGAGCCGCCGCTGCACGAAGAGGAACATGCCCCCGGCCATCGCCGCCAGCGAGGCGAACAGCGTCCCGAGATACACGCCCGCCAGGTGCGCCCCGTTCCAGACCGGGTGCAGCGTGTCGAGGTGGAACGGGCGGTAGGTCCACTGCGACGCGCAGACGCCCCACGCCAGCAGCAGGCCGAGCACCGGCAGCGCGAAGGCGGACAGCCCCGCCAGCCGCGGCCGGAGGTGGATATACCAGACCGCCCCGGCGAAGAGCGCGGAGATCAGCAGCAATCCGTCCAGGTGGGCGGTCAGCGGCTGCCACTGCCCCGATTGGCTCACGCGGTAGCCGAAGAGCGCTGCCGCGCCGAGCGTCAGCCCGCCCAGCAGCCAGTGCAGCGCCGCGGTCGCCCGCTCCCGGCGGAGGCGGCGGATCGCCAGACCCCAAGCCACCAGGGCAAGCAGCGTCAGTCCAGCCAGTCCGAGCGTGGTTACGGGATTCGCCATGGTTCTCTCAACCGGTTCGCCGGCCTCACGTCTCGCCGCGGGCGATCCGTCGGCAGCGCTCGCGCAGCGCCTCGTCGCCCCGAGCCTTCAGCATAGCCATCGCATCCTCATCCGTCAGCCTTCGCAGTCGATCCTGCCGCTCTTGCGGGTCGGCGAAGCGCTGCTGCACCTCGGCCCGGAACGGCCTGGCGCACTCGAGCAGCCGGGGCCAGTCCGGGTCGAGCGCCTCGGAGAGCGAGCGGCGGATCTTCGCCGCGGCGCTCGCGGAGATGCCGCTCGTGTCGGCCGCGATCGTCACCGGGCCGTGGTGGGCGTGGGCGGGGACGGAAAAGTCGCCCGCCCCGGGCACGTCCGCCCGGTTGACCAGCACGCCCCGGGCCTCGGCGTCGCGGGCGATGCGGTCGTTGAGCTCGCGGTCGTCCGTCGCCGCCACGACCAGCCGGGCGCCGTCGAGGTCGTTCGTCTGGTAAGGCCTACGCTCGATCGCGATCGCCAGTTCGTCGATCGCCGGGTCCACCTCGGGCGCGACGACCAGCACCTCGGCCCCGGCGTCACGCAGCGTCCGCGCCCGGCGGGCCGCCACGCCCCCGCCGCCCACGACGACGCACCGCCGCCCGCGAACCTTCAGCATGATGGGGAAGTCGGACATGGGGGTATAGCGTAGTGGCCGAGCGGCCCGGTGGCCAAGTGACCTGGGAAGAAGGCAAAGCGGCGCAGCCGCGCCCTCGGCCACTTGGCCACCCGGCCACTGGCCGACTAAACTGACCGCATGGCAGATTTGTGGGGCCAGATCAAGCAGCAGAATCGCGAGGCGGCCGAGCCGCTGGCCGTGCGGATGCGGCCGCGGACGCTGGACGAGTTCGCCGGTCAGCAGCACTTCCTCGGGCCGGGCAAGCTGCTCCGGAGGATGCTCGAGGCGGACCGGCTCACCAGCGTCATCTTCTACGGCCCTCCGGGCACGGGCAAGACCAGCCTCGCGGAGTTGATCGCCCAGGCGACGAAGCGCCGTTTCGAGAAGGCGAACGCCGCGGCCGTGGGGGTCAAGGAGGTCCGCGGGATCCTCGAGGCCGCCCTCCAACGCCTCGAGCACGACGGGCAACGGACCATCCTCTTCCTCGACGAGATCCACCGCTTCAACCGGGCCCAGCAGGACGTGCTGCTCGGCGACGTCGAGCGCGGCATCATCACCCTCATCGGCGCGACGACGGAGAACCCCTTCTTCGCCGTCAATGCCCCGCTGGTCAGCCGATCGCAGGTGTTCCAGTTCCAGCCGCTGACCGAAGCGGACATCGCCGGCCTGATTCGCCGGGCGCTCGCCGACCCCGAGCGGGGCTACGGCAAGCTCGACGTGCGCATCACCGACGAGGCCATCCAGCACTGGGCGACGATGTGCGACGGCGACGCCCGGCGGGCGCTGACGGCCCTGGAGATCGCCGTCCTGTCGGGCGGCTCCGGGCAGGGCGGCCCCGACGGCCCGGTCGAGATCGACCTCGGCGTCGCCGAGCAGTCGATCCAGCAGAAGGCGCTCGTCTACGACCCCACCGGCGACGAGCACTACGACGCGATCTCCGCCTTCATCAAGTCAATGCGCGGCAGCGACCCCGACGCGGCGGTCTACTGGCTCGCGCGGATGCTGGTGGCGGGCGAGGACCCGATGTTCATCGCCCGCCGCATCGCCATCCTCGCCAGTGAGGACATCGGCAACGCCGACCCGCGGGCGCTCGAGATCGCCTCCGCCGCGTATGACATCACCCACCGCATCGGCATGCCCGAATGCCAGCTCACCCTCGGGCAGGCGGCGATCTACATGGCCACCGCGCCCAAGAGCAACGCCTCGGCGATGGCGATCTGGACCGCCATGAGCGACGTCCGCCAGGGCCGAACCATCCCCGTGCCCAGGCACCTCCGCGACGGCCACTATGCCGGGGCGAAGAAGCTCGGCCACGGCGAGGGGTACGTCAGCGCCCACAAGAGCACCACCGGCTACGTAGACCAGGACTACCTCGGCGTGGACAAGACCTATTACGAGCCCACCAACCGCGGGCACGAGCACCGCATCCGCCAGTTCCTGGCGTGGCTGGAAAGCCAGAAACAGCCGGGAGATCCCGAAACTGGCGAACCGGAGCCCGATCAGCCGAAGTAAGCGAAGAGGTGGTTGCCGCTGCGCCGGCCGGGCGCGATCTTCGCAGTCACCGGCCTCCGAGCCCGCCGCCGATTCCGACTGCCCGACCGACAGGAGCAAGCCGATGGTACTCAGTTCCCAATCCGGACGACCGGGAAGCGACCGGCGATACATGGTCTCCCGCCGCCGCCGCAAGCGCCGCTGGCCGTGGGTCGTCATCGCGCTCGCCGGCTTGGGCATCGCCGGCTGGATCGCCGCGCCCGGCGGCGGCGACGAGGAAGAAGCCCCCGCTGCCGAAGAGCCCTCCCCCGCCGTCAGCGAAACCGCCAGCCAGGCCGGCTCGGGCCTCGGCGTGAGCGACCTCGGCGAGCCCGAGCGGCTGACCTGGGCCGATCCGAAACCCGACCGCCCCGCTTCCAACCCGGGGTCCCGCCAGAAGCCGGCCCCCGAGCCCCAGCCGGAGCCCGCTGCCCGCACCGCCCCGGCCGAGCCTCGTGAGCAGGTGCTCCCCGACCGTCTCGATCCCGCGCCCACGGCCCGCAGCGAGCGCGGCCCGGTGAGTTCGCCGCCCCCGGCGCCGACCGGCGCCAGCCAGGCCGGCGCCGCCGCGGCGTCCGTCGACGACGGCCCGCTCAAGGATGGCATGGACCTGCTCGCCGACGGCAAGTGGGTCGAGGGACGGCGCGTGCTCAGCGAAATGCTCTTCAGCGGCCGACTCTCCCCGGCCGACGCCCGGAAGGTGCGCGACACCCTGACGAGCGTGAACGACGAGCTGATCTTCTCCGATCGCATCGTCGAGAACGACCCGCTGGTCGAGGAATACCGCATCCAGAGGGGCGATCTGCTCTACCGCATCGCCGGCAGCTATAACGTGACGGCCGAGTTTCTCGAGCAGATCAACAACGTCGACGCCCGGCGCCTCCACGTCGGTCAGCAGCTCAAGCTCGTCCGCGGGCCCTTCCACGCCCTGATCGACAAGAGCGCGTTCCGCATGGACGTCTATCTCCGCGACGACACGGGGAGCCCGATCTACGCCCGCTCGTTCGAGGTCGGCCTCGGCGAGGGCGACTCCACGCCGGCCGGGCAGTGGATCGTCGCCCCCGGGCGAAAGGTGACCAACCCCGACTGGCGCAACCCGCGCACGCGCGAATACTTCGACAAGAACGACCCGGACAACCCGATCGGCGAATACTGGCTCGCCCTCAAGGGCGTCGGCCCCGACACGAAGGGCGTCAACGGCTACGGCATCCACGGCACGATCGATCCTGAGTCGGTCGGTCAGCAGATGTCGATGGGCTGCGTCCGCCTTCGCGACGCCGACATCGAGCAGGTCTACCGCCTGCTGGTCGACAACCCGGAAACCCAGAGCACCGTCCAGATCGTGCCCTGAGCCGGGGCGGTCGCGTGGCGAATACGACCGGAAAACCGCGTCACCGCCAGGGCGAACGCGCCCCATAACAGGTGCTCGGGGCTGCACTTGCTCCGGAACCGGCCCCGAGACGCCTGGAACAGCCGCCTGCCGACGATCTGCGTCCACATGGGCAGCGTGGCGCAGGTGTTCGCCCACGCGTCGAGCGGGAGAAGCGGCCAGTTCCGGTCGCGGTCTGTGCTCTGCATGCCCGGCCTCCGGGGCGACGTGACGCGGGAATCCCCGGCCTCTCCCGCCGCCGCGTCCGGCGCTCAGCTCAGGCTCTGGCAGAACCGCCCCACCGCCCGGTTGAGCTGCCGCCAGGTCTTTCGCGTCAGCGTGCAGTGGTCGGCGTCGCAGATGGAGACGACCTCGAGCGGCCCCACCCGATCGATCGCCATGAGCTCGCGGGTGTGCTGCTCGGGCGGCAGGTTGACGTCGCAGCCCGCTTCGATCATGAGCACGGGCACGCTCGTCCGGGCGAGCGCGTCGCGCACGGAGGTCTCTTCCCACTCGAACCCGGCCTCGCCGATCGCCCGCTCGAACCCGCACAGCAGCCAGTTGTCGCTGATCCACGGGGCGATCATCTGCTTGAACGACCGCACCGCCTCGCGGAAATCCACGAACGGCGCCATCGCCACCACCCCCGCGACCTGCGGGTCGTGCGGGGCGTGCTGGAGCACCGTGGAGGCGCCCATCGAATAGCCGAAGCTGATGTACCGCTGGTCCGGGCCGATCAGCCCGCGCCGCCTCGCCTCGGCGACGACGGCGGCGAGGTCCTCCCGCTCGCGCACGCCGAAGGTGGCGTATCGGCCGCCGGACTGGCCGTGCGCCCGGTGGTCGAACAGGATCACGTCGTGGCCGCGCTCGTTGAGCCAGCGTGCCCGGCGGAAGTGGCACTCTTTGACCTCGATCCAGCCGTGGGCCATCACGATCGGCAGCCGCGCGGGCTTGCCCCTCGCGGCCGGGCTGAACCAAGCCTCCAGTTCGATCCCTCCGCCTGCCGGAACGCGAAACGGCCGACCGCCCCACCGCCGGGCCTTGCGCCGCTGGCGCAGGCCGATGATCTGCCGGCCGGGAAACAGGCTCCATCGCAGCGTCCAGCGGGCGATCGTCGTCGCCAGCCAGGAGGCGCGGGGGGCGTGCTCGCGGGCGGCATCCTGGTGGGCCGAAGATGTCCCGGCGGCGTCGGCGTGGTTACGCATGGTGAGACATTATACGCCCGGCCTCCCGCCGACCGCGGGCATGAAGCGCCCCCGGGCCTGACTCACTCGTCGATGCCGAGATCCGCCCTGGTCAGCAGGCTCTCGAAGCGGAACCCGGCCGCTTCGATGTTCTCCCGCGCTCCCTCCTGGCGGTCGATCACCGCGATGATGCCCACCACCTCCACGCCCAGCTCGGTCAATAGCTGCGCCGCCTCGAGCACCTGCCCGCCGGTGGTGGCGATGTCCTCGAGCAGCAGGACGCGGTCGCCCTTTTCGAGCTTGCCCTCGAGCTGCCTGGCCGTGCCGTAGCCCTTCTTCTGGTTGCGGATGAGAATGGTCGGCTTCCCCGTCGCCAGGCTGGTCGCGGTGACGATCGGGATGCCGCCGAGTTCCGCCCCGGCGAGGCGGTCGATCGAGTCGTCCACCTTCTCGGCGAAGAGCTCCGCGAGCGCGGCGAGAATGTCCGCCTGCGTCTCGAAGAGGTACTTGTCGAGGTAATAGCTGCTCTTTCGGCCGCTTCGCAGGGTGAATTCGCCGCGAAGCAGGGCCGCTTCCTTGATGCGCTCGATGAGCTGTTGCTTGGTCATGGCGGCAGTTTCCGCACTTTCGCCCCCCGCTGCAAGTCGGCCCGCGCCCGGCGGCGGCTTGCAACCGCCCCGCCCAGCCGCGACACTCCCAGCATGAAACGCAACCTCGAAGGCAAGCACATCCTCATCACCGGCGGCAGCTCGGGCATCGGCGCCGCCACTGCCCTCGCCTGCGCGGACGCCGGCATGAACGTCACCCTCGCCGCGAGGCGGGAAGCGCAAATGCAAGACGTCGCCCGGGAGGTCGAAAAGCGCGGCCGGCGCGCCCTCGCCCTGCGATGTGACGTGCGCAGCGACGAGGACGTGCGAAACCTCTTCGCCGCGAGCTGGGACCACTTCGGCCGGCTCGACGTGCTGTTCGCCAACGCCGGCCACGGCCTGTGCTCAGCCGTGCTCGACACGAGCGACGAGCAGCACCGCGGCATCTTCGAGACCAACTACTTCGGCACCGTCCGCTGCCTCCGCGAGGCCGCCGAGCCGATCCGAAAAACCCCGGATGGCCTGAAGCACATGATGATCGTCAGCTCCGCCGCCAGCGAGATCGGCCTGCCCTGGTACGGTCCTTACGCGGCGACGAAGGCCGCCCAGGATGCGCTGGCGGGGGCGCTGCGGGGCGAGCTCGCGGACGAGGGGATCGCCGTCACCAGCGTGCACCCCGTGGGCACGCGGACCGAGTTCTTCGACGTCGCCGCCGAGCTCGCCGGCCGACCGTCCCAGGGGCCCAACACGCCCGCCGCGTTCACCCAGAGCGCCCGGCACGTCGCAGAGGGGGTGGTGAAAACGATCCGCAAGCCCCGGCCCGAGCTCTGGCCCATGCCGGGGGCACGCTTCGGGCTGGCGATCACGACCGCCTTCCCCCGCCTCGCCGCCTGGGTCATGCGCCGCCACGCCCGGGACTATGCCCATCAGGCGTAGCGATGGCGGGCGCCGACCGGGCGTTCACAGCGCTCGGCACACCGGGTAACTCACCCCGCCTCCCCCTGCCCCGTCGGCAAGGCGACCACGGCCGCGACGCCGGCGAGCAGCACGAGCAGTGCGAGCCAGCCCACGCCGCTCAGCCAGTCGGGCCGGGCCAGGGCGAGGACGATCCAGATCGCGATCAGCCCGTAGCGAGCCTGCACCAGCCGCGTCGCCAGCGGGCCGGGGCGCACCGCCAGTTCGGTACCCATCACCAGCACCACCGCGAGCACCAGCGCCGCCATCCAGCCGTCGAACATCGCCTGCCGGGCCAGCCGCTCCCGCCTCGCCTCGGCGCGGATCGAGAAGGTCTGCGTGAGGTGCTGCTGGAGCTTTTCGGTGAGCGCGGCCGAGCTGACGCCGGTCGCCTTGAGCCGGTCGAACTGCTGCGCCGCCTGCGCGTCGAGCTGCGCCACCTGCTCGTCCGCCCCGCCAGAGCCGATGAACAGCCGGTCGTACGCTTCGGGTGCGAGTCGGCCCAGCACGGCCCCACTCAGGAGCACGCCGAGCACCACCGCCGCCGCGAGCATCGGCAGGACGCCCTGCTTCGTCTTCGAATCTGACGTGGACGGCATCGGGGCGATCCTTTCCCTCGAGGGTGCTTCGAGCCGGCCCCAGCATACCGCGCTCAGGGGCGGCGCACCTCCAGCCGCAGCAGCTCGAACTCCCACTGCGATGCCTCGGCCGGCTGGGCCAGCAGGAGCCGGACCGGATCCGCCCCGCCCCACAGCGGCAGCATCTGCCCCTCCAGCAGCCGCCGCACCGGGCCCGTTCGCGGGCAGAGCAGCAGATCGCCTCGCGCCGAGGTCACGATGCGCCCGGGCCCGACCCAGCACCCGGCCCGCGACCCGGTCGGCAGCGCCCGCGTGGCGGCCGTCTCCAGATCCACCACCTCGATGCGATCCCGCTCAGCTGCGTAATACGCCAGCTCCCGCTGCTCGGGACCGACCGGCCGGGCGATGGCGGCGAGCGCCTGCACCGCGCCGGCTGCCGTGGCGGGCTGGATCGCGAGGTCCGCAAGCTTTTCGGAACCCGGCGCGCCCAGTGTCCAGCGGCGCAGCTCCACGCCTGCCTCTCCGCCGGCGAGGTAGACGAGCGTCTGGTCGCTCAGCCACTGCCCGCACAGTTGAAACCGGCGCTCCGCGGCGAGGGGGACCGGCTGCGTGTGCTCGGTAGCGAACTCGACGACATGCAGCCGGGCGTGGCCGGGGTCGCCCTGGTGAGCCGCGACCACCAGCCGCCGCCGATCCGGGCTGACCGCCGGGGCGATGAGCCTGCCGAGCCCCAACTCCAGGCGCTGGTTCCGCCCGGTGGCGATCTCGTGGATCAGCAGGTCGCTGCCGGCCTCCTCGTGAACCACCGCGGTCAGAAACGCACCATCGGGCGTGAAGGCGGGCCAGGCCGCGCCGCGCTCGACCACCGTCCGCCTCGCCCCGCTCGGCCGAGCCTGCGTGAGGTGGAGCGACACGCTGTCCAACCGCTCGCCCGTGAGCAGGCTGTCCGGGTCCGGTTGAGCGAGCGTAGCCGACACATCGCCGGGCGACGCCGGCACCACATCCAGAAACGCCACCCACGTCCCGCCCGGCGACGCCGGGGGAAGCTGCAGCCCCGCGTTGGGAATGCTTGTCACCGGCGCGGTTGTCAATTGCAGGCTCTCCGGCATGCCGGGCGACGGAGACGACGCTTCAGATGCCGCTTCGGGCGGCGCCGCACATCCCCCCAGCAGCAGCGCGGCGAGCAGACAGCAGACGGAGAGGCGGGCCATCATTCGTCCTCGTCCTCTTCGATAGAGTCGGGTTCCTGCTCGGGCCGATCCCCGGGCGCCTCCTCGATCACCGGGCCGAATCGGCTGCGGATCTCCTCGAGCTTTTCGAGATTCTCCTGCTGCTGCGGGTTCGCCTCCGCGCCGTCAGCGGAGATAACGTACGGCGTGATGAACACCAGCAGCTCGCGGTTCGCCTCGACATCCTCCGTGCTGCGGAACAGCCCGCCCATCAGCGGCAGATCGCCCAGCAGCGGCAGCTTGCGCACGTCGTGGCGCAGCTCCTGGCGGATGATGCCGCTGAGCATGACCGTCTGCTCGTTGGCCACCACAACCCGCGTCGTCGTCTCCCGGCGGTCGAAGATGGGGTTGCCGAAGGTGCTCTCGCCCGGCACCTGGCGGGAAACCTCGAGATTGATCTGCATCGCCACCTGGCGGTTGATCGTAATGTGCGGCCGAACGCGCAACCGCGTGCCCACTGGCACGTAGGTGAAGCTGCGGTTGAGCGTGCCTTCGCCGGTGAACTGCGTCGCGTTCTGGATCGACACGTCCCGGCCGTCGAAGAACTGCGCCTCCTGGTTGTCAGCCGTGTACAGCCGCGGCTCGAAGAGGATGTTGAGATCGAAATTGCGGTCCAGCAGCTGAAGCAGCGCGACCACGTCAACGTCCGACTGGATCAGCCCTTCGGCGAAGGCGTTCTCGCCCACGGTGAACGTGTCGCCGAACAGGCGGTTCTCCTCGAGGTTCAGGTTCCCCGCCACCGACTGGTCGACCAGCCGGGGGTCGTTGAAGAGCGTCGGGTCGGAGGCGAGGCGCAGGCCCAGCGTCGTCTGGTCGTCGTGCTGCACCTCGGCGATGACCGCGTGGATCACCACCTGCATGCCCGGCTCGTCGAGATCGACGACCATCTCCCGCACCGGCTCGAGGTAGGCCGGGGGCGCGACGATCAGCAGCGCGTTGCGGCGGTACACCGGTACCACGCGGATGCTCCCCACGAGGTTCGTCAGCGGCGCTTCGTCCTGCGCCTGTCGGCTGCGCTGCCACCAGAAGGTCATCACGTCCGGGTCGGCCTCGTCGCCCCTGCCCCGGCTGTTGTTGTCCGAGTTCGTGTCCATGGCCGCGGCAATATCGCTGACCCGCGGGCCATCGGAAAGATCTCGCTGGTTTCGGCGGATCTCCGCCAGCGTCCCGGGCTGGCTCAGGACCGCATTGAGCTGCTCGGCAAGGTCCTCCGCGTTGGCGTGCTGAAGGTGCACGATCTGCGGCAGCCCCGCCTCCTGCGGCACGTCCAGCTCCTTTACCAGCCGGTCGATCACCTCGTAGTGGGCCGCGTTCTTCGTCGTCACCACGAGCTTGTTCGTGTCCTCCATGACCTGAAAGCTGAACTGCCCGTACAGCCGACCCACCGGCGTGGCCTCGTCACCGCCTCGGCCGTAGTAGTAGTCCCAGAGGTTGCTCCCCCCCTCTGACCGCTCGCTGAACAGGCTCTCGAGGAGCTCACGCAGCTGCACCGAGTCGGCGTACGTGAGCGTGTACACCCGCGGCTGCACGTCTTCCGTGTCGATAGGCACGTCCCACTGCTCTTCAACCATCTTCCGGATCTCCCCCAGCGTCGACGGGTCGGCGATCACCGTCACCGCGTTTCGCGTCGTGTCCGCGATGACGCGCACCTGCACCGCCTCCTGGTCATAGCGGTAGCGTGTGTAGGAGTTGGTCTGGTAGGAGACCTCCCGGTTGGAAAACAGCTCCTCGATGTTCGTAGCCACCTCCTCGGCGTCGGCGTAATCGAGCTCGATCACCTCGCGGACGCGCTCGTTCGCGTCCTCGACGTCGACTTCCGCCAGAAGCTGCTCCACCAGCTCCTGCCCCCGCGGCGAGCCGTACACCAGAATCCGCCGCGACTGGGGCACGGACGTGACCTGCACGCTCTGCCGAAAGTCCGGCATCGAACTCAGCGCCTGGGTGATCGTGCGGGCGACGTCCTCCGGGTTCGCGTACTCGACGGCGTGGAACCGCACCGCCTCCTCGTCGGCCGCGGGCTTGTCGAGCTGCTCCACCCATGCCCGGATCTGCTCCATCGTGTCCGCCGGCGCGACGGCGATGATCCAGTTCCGCGTCACCTCGGGCACGAGCAGCACCCGCCCCGCCGCCTGCTCGATCGCCACCGCGGGGCCGTTCTCCCGGCCCGAGCGGCTGCGCTCGCGTGACCTGGGTTCGGTCTCAATCATCGTCTTGAGCACGCCGACCATCCACGTCGCGTCGGCGCTCTCGAGCTTGATGATCTGCTTCATCGTCTGGTCCGCCATCGGCACGTCGAGCGTGCGGATGAGCTGCTCGATGCGCCGAAGGTTCGACACGGCGTCGCGCACCATCAGCTTGCGCGAGTTCGGGTCCGCCACCACCTCGCCGAACTCGGGCAGCATGGGCACGACCGCGTCCTTGAGGCGCACCACGTCGTAATGCTCGACGCTGAACACCTTGCGCACGATCCGCGAGGGGTCCTCGATCGCCTCGAGCGACTCGTCGGCGCCGATCACCTCCAGCGACGCCTGGGCGATGTCCTTGACCGGGCGCAGGTTGATCACCCGCGGCCCCTCCTCGATGACCACGCCGTGCTGACGCAGCGCCTCGTGCAGAATCAGCATCGCCTCGGGCAGCGCCATCTTCTGCGTCGCCACGATCGTCAGCCTCGTGTTCCGGATCTCCTCGTGCGGGATGACCGGCTTGTTCTTCTTCTCGCTCAGGAAGGTGGCGATCTTCTCCATCGGCGTGTTCTTGAACGAGAGGGAGATGAGGTTGTCGTCTTCCTTCTTCTCCTCGCTGCCTTCGCCGTCACCCGTCGGGGCATCGCCAGCGGCGTCCTCCCCTTCGGACGCCGGCTCATCCGCCGGGCTCCCCTCTTCACCCTGCTCGTCCGGGGCAGCGGCGTCCGCCTCACTGGCCTCAGCCTGCGCCTCCGCCGCCGGTTCCTCAGCCTCGGAAGGCCCCTCCGCGTCGTCGGCGGCATCGGCTGACTCAGCCGCCTCTTCGGAAGGCGCAGCCGAGCCGGAGACGGCCGACGAATCGAGAGGTCCGCTGAAGGTCCTTCCGTCACTCCCCGCCCCGCGGGACTCCTGCGCCCGTGCGGCAGGCATGAATCGCGCGCCCCCCACCACGAGCACCGCCAGGCCCACCAGGACCACTGCGAGCCTGACTGCCATCCCCAGACGTTGATTCTGCATGTCGTTTCCTCGAAATCCCCGGGCTGTTTGCGGCGCCCGGTCTGCCCGCAGTTGTCGGTCCGGCGCGGTGCGAGCCCGCCGCCGACCATGAAAATCAGGAGTGGCCTTCGAGCCTCGCCCGCACCTCGGCAGGCAGGTCCTGCCGCCGCTCGGGGGGCAGCTTCTTCAGCCGCTCGAGCATCTTGGGGGAGATCTCCTTCGATCCGCCCTCGCCCGCCGGGCCGGCCTGTTCCGCCTCGGCGTCGGGCCCGGCCCCCTCGCGCTCGCCGAACACCCAGAGCGTGCGCTTCTGCCCGTCATATTCGATCTGCACCCAGTCCGCCCCCAGCGTGAGCACCTTCGCCCCCAGCGCATCCTCACCCACCCCGGCAAGCTGGCTGTCGTTGAAGAGCGCCTTGTCGCCCACCACGCTGGTCAGCCGGCCCTTGAAGCTCTTGTCCTCGGGCGGCGCGAAGGGGTTCTGCTCGCCGATCAGCTTGACCCGCCCGGCATGCGGTTCATCCCGCGTCTCCTTCGCCTCGCCCGCGTCCGCTCCCCCGGCCGGCGCTGCCGCCGCCGGCTCGCCCGGCCCGAGCGGCAGGGCGTCCATCGCGCCCCACGCAAACAGCAGCGTCAGCACCGCAGCGGCGCACAGCAGCGCCCAGTAACCGCCCCGCTCGGCTCGGCCGAGGTAGTCGCGCCAGTCGCTCATCGCTCGTCCTCCGTCCTCGCCAGCGTCGCCAGCGTCAGGTTCACCGCCAGCTTCTCCCGGCGCTTCGCATCCGGCTCGAGGCTCAGCCGCTCGACCAGCACGAGCTGGTCCGCCCTTCGCAGCGAGGCCAGGGCCTTCGTCACCTGATCCAGTGACGCCTGCGCCTGCACCTGCATTCGCAGCACGGCCGTCCGGTCGAGTTCGCGCAGCTTCCGGCCCGCCTGCGGGCGGATGTCCTGCACCTTGAGCCCGCCCGACTCGAGCTTCTCCTCCACCGTCTTGACGAAGCGCAGCCGCGCCTCCCGCACCGGCAGCAGCGGCTCGCACGCCGCCTCGCCCCAGAGCAGCTCAAGCCGGGGCACCTGAAGCGCCTGCTTGCGCTGTCGGCTCTCGATCGCCTGCCGGGCCGTTTCCGCCGCGCTCAGCCGCGTCCGGGCCGACTGCCACGAGCCGGCCACGATCTGCCCGAGCTGGAATACCACGAGCACCGCCAGCGCGACCGCTCCCAGCCGGATCGCCCGCTTGTCACGTTGGGTGAACTTCACTTCGCCCCCTCCTGGTCGGCCTCGGTTGTGTCCGCCTTCGGCCGGGCGGGCTGCCAGCGGTAGGCCGGCGCCAGCGTCGCCCGGATCTGGAACTTCCACTTGCGCTTCTCCTCGGCCGCGCTGGTCAGTCGCACCTCTTCGAACATGGGTAACGCGTCGAGCTTGCGCAGCATCTCCTCGAACTCGGCGAACCTGCCCACCGCGCCGCCGAAGCGGATCTCGCCCTCGCGGTCGTAGTGCCACTCGCTGAGCACCACCTTCCGTTCGAGCCGCCGGGCGACTTCCTCGAGCACCATCAGCGGCGGGGCCGGGCCCTGCTGGAGGTACTGCCCGAGGGCGAGCTGCCGCTCGAGCTGCGTCTCGCCACCCGCCGCCTTGCCCAGCGCCGCCGCGGCCGCCTCGGCCTGCACCGCCCGGTAGTGGTCCAGCCCGAACAGCCCCAGCGCCGCCAGCACCGCCCAGGCGCCCAGCAGCGCCATGCGTCGCCCCGTGCCGCTGGCCGAATGCTCGAACCCCTTCTCGTTCGCCTCACCCGCGAGGCTCCGCCCCACCGGCTCCGCCGCCCGCGCCGCCGCCCCCGCCGCGGCCAGCACCTCGGCCGCCGGCAGATCGAACCGCGCCGCCTCCCCCGGCAGCGCCATCGGCGACGCCTCCAACTCGGCTGCGAGCGCCGCCGCCTGGCCGTCCCCCGCTTCGCCCAGCAGCAGGAACGACGCGACCGGCTCCTCCCCCGCCAGTGCGCTCAGAAGCTGCTCGCACCGCTCGGCGACCGCCCGCGGCCACCGCGGCGAATCGCCCGGCTCATCCAGGCCGCCCGCCGACTCGATCGCGCTGCCCCGCATCACCACCAGGCTCGTGTGCCCCGCCGATTCGCGAACCAGCAGCCACCGCCCCTCGGCCGCGCCGCCCAGCAGCGCCACCCCTGCCGCCGAAGCCAGCGCAGCCGGCCCGATCCAGCCCGCCCGCTCCACCACGTCCCCGGCAAGCCGGTCGAGGTGTTCGCGCCGCGTCACGTAGAGCAGCGCCGCCCCCTCCCCAGCCGGCTCCCAGCCCCACACACGCCCCCCGTCCGGCAAGGGCAGCGCCGCCTCGGCCTGCACCGCCAGCAGCCGGTTTCGCGTCGCCCGCTCCGCCCGCGGCAGCTCCGACCGCCGATAAAGCACCACCGCGTCCGGCAGCACCACCCCCAGACGCCCGGCCGCACCGGACGCCTCCCCCCGCTCGGCCCGGTCGATCCGCCAGCCGTCGCCTTCAGCGATCAGCCGAACGCGGCAGCCGCCCTGCTCGCCGATCGCGACGCCCCACGTCTCGTTCTGTCTGCTGCGCATGGCCATCACTCAGTATCCCTCTTGCCAATAGACGATGGCCGCGGGCTCGCTGGCGCGGTCAACGATCGCCGTCAGCGTCGTGCGCGCCCCGGTCGGGGCCGTGCCGACGCTGGTCACCTCGAACACGCTCGAGCGCACGCTGACCCGCTCCGCCACCGCCTTGAATACGTCTTCCTCGATCCCCCGCACACCGAGCAGCTCGCCCACGCTCCGCAGCGGCCCCGACGACGACCCGCGGTGGGCGATGATCGCCTCCGCCTCGGCCGGGCCGACTTCGGGCAGGGTCTCGAGCACCTCGCTGGAGGCCGTGTTGAGGTTGATCCGCCCGTAGATCCGCTCCTCGTCGCTCAGCGTGAGCCGGTCGAGGTTGTCCGCCAGCCACTTCAGCGTGATCTCGCTCGTCACGCCTTCCTCCTCCTCGTCGTCGCCCTCCTCGCTTTCGGGCTCGACGTCGAGCAGGTCCATCAGCGACTCGAATTCGCTGTCGTCCCGCTCGCTGACGATCCCCCGCGCGAGCCCCCGGCTCAGGCTCAGCGACTGGCGAAGCTCGTCCTCGTTCGCTTCGCTGATGTTGATCCGCTCACGGCCGCTGGCGTCCTGGTTCAGCTCGTACGCCCGCACGGTCACCAGCTCCGCCAGCCCCGGCTTGGCGAAGTCGGCGAAGGGCGACCCCTCCTCCGTCCGCTCGCCCGACCACGTCCGCTCGTCGATCCCGCGCACCAGCCGCAGCTCCGCCCGGGTCTTCAGCTTGTCGTTGCGGATCTCGTAGGGAAACGGCTGCCGCTGGTAATAGCCGCGCTCCGCCCCGCCGGGCCGCACCTGCTCGTCGTCGTCGCGCCAGTCGAGAATGGCCGCGGTCTGCTGGGGCGTCAGCTCCCCCACCTTCGCAAGCTGCTCTTCGTCGGCGGCGTTGATGTTCACCCGCCCGGCGAGGTCGATCAGCCCCCACCGCGGCTCGCCCTGCTCGCCCGGCGTGCGAACGCTGAAACTCCCCGTCGCCAGTTCCACCGCCTCGAAGCTCGCCTCGTCGGCGTACCAGTCGTCCAGCTCGCTGTCGTCGCCCGGATCATCATCCGCCAGCACCGCCATCGCCTGTTCCACCCCCGCCCGCGCCAGCCAGCGGGCCTGCGTCCGCGCGAGCTCGCCGTGGCCCTGGCGCAGCTCGAGCTTCGCCGTCTGCTGCACCGTCAGCAGCAGCGCCCCCGCCAGCAGGCCGACCCACAGCACGGCCACCAGCGCCGCGCCTCGCCGACTCCGCCCCGGTTTGTGCCGCCGCTCACTCACCGTCGCTCCTCGTCTTCGCCTGCATCTTCGCCTTCGCCCCCCAGCTCGCGCTGCCCAGGCAGATGCGGCCAGCTCACCAGCCGGCTCGCTCCAACCAGCCGGGGCGGCTCGCCCGCGTCCAGCACCGCCAGCTCCACCCGCACCGCCTGCGGCATCCGCCCCGCCCGGCTCGGCCAGTCCTCCTGCCACCCCGCGCCGTCGTGGTAGCGGATCTCCATCGCCACCACGCCCGTCGCGATCCGTTCCACCACGCCCCCCTCGTCCGGCTCGCCGTTCCGCGTCGGGTCCGTCCGCCGATACAGTGAAGGCGGCTCGTCCGATTCCCCCTCCTCCTCCTCGCCCGGCCCGGCGAGGAAGAACTCGAACTCGCGCACGTCCGACTCCGGCTCACCCGGCCGAATCACCCGGTCACTCACCGCGAAAAACCGCACCCGGTCGGCCGGCTGCTCGTTCAGCCAGGCGTCCGTGCCCTCCCACGTCACCCGCTCGCCCTCGCCCGGACGCACGGCCGAACGCAGGGCGCTCGCGATCGCCTCCGCCGCCACCGCCGCCCGCTGCTCCGCCTCGCTCTGCCGATCCGCCCGGCCGCGCACGGCCGTCACGTTGCGGATGATCGCGATCGTCGCCGCGGTCACCAGCACCGTGATCGTCATCGCCGCGATCAGCTCCACCAGCGTGAACCCGGGTTGCCGGCCCGCTCGCCTCACAGATCCTCCCACCGCAGATAGCCGTTGCGCGATTCGGCCGGGTCGTACAGCCGCGTCGCCAGCTTCGCCGAACGCTCCCCGCCCGGCGTCGGCCAGGTCAGCCGCAGCGTCAGCTCGTAAAGGTCCGGCTCGGCCAGCGACTCGATCTCCACCGCCCATCGGCAGTCGTCGTTCGGAGCAGCGCAACGCCCCTCCGTCGCCATCCCCGCCTCCAGCATCCGGGCCGGGCCGATCAGGTCGATCTTCGTCATCAGCCCGTCGAGCACCTGCGCCGCCCGGCGGTACTCCCGGCTGGTCCGCAACGAATGCGTCGACTGGCTCAGACCCAGCGAAACCGCCACCCCCACCACGGCCAGAATCACCCCCGCCACCAGCGCCTCGATGAGCGTGAACCCCCCGCGCCGCCGCCTGCCTGCCACGCCCACACGTTGTCGCCTCACGATCAACAAAAACGGCTTCCCTTTCCCAGTGGCCCCGCCCCCGGGCCCACTTGCCTACCGGGCGTCGAGGTCCAGCCGGTCCCCCGGCATCGCCTCGGCCCGGCCCTCGCTGAGCTGCGTCCGACCCGTATAGGGCGCGATCTGCAGCGTCCAGCTCCGCTCCGCATCGGTCACCTCGATCACCGCGAAGTCCGCTTCGCCATGCGGCGTGAAGGTCACCGCCTCCAGCGGTTCGCTCGGCTCCACCGACGCAGTGGGCCGAATCTGTACCGCGCCGAACCGCACCCCCGACTCCAGCGCCTGCCACCGCCCGGCACGGCCCGCGATCGGCCCGAACTCACCCTCCGCCTGCCCCGGCCCCGGCTCGCCCAGCATCTCCAGCCGGAACCTCGCCGGGTCCTCCGCCAGTACCAGCTGAACGTCCCGGCCAAGCAGCACCGCTTCCGCCCGCCCCCGCCTCGCCGCGATCAGCAGCCGACGCGCCGACTCGCTCAGCTTCCGCTTCGCCCACGACCCGGTCACCTGCGGCATGATCATCCCCGCCAGCACGGCGACGATGACCACGACCACCAGCACCTCCACGATCGTGAAGCCGCGGCCGACTCGCCGATCACCAGTTGGTGACGTCCGCATTCTCCCCCTCGCCGCCCTCCCGGCCGTCGGCGCCGAGGCTGTAAAGGTCGAACGTGCCGTGCTGGCCCGGATACTCGTAGACGTACGGGTTCCCCCACGGGTCGACCAGGTTCTTCTCCTTGATCGAAGGCGGGGCCCACTGGTCGGCCGGGATGTCCGCAGGGCGGCTCACCAGTTCGTCCAGCGACTGCGGCATGCGGTTGTCATAGTCCAGCGCAAAGGTCTGGACCGCCTGCTCCAGGGCCGCCACCTGCTGCTTCGCCGTGGAACGCTTCGCCTTGCCGACCTTCGAAAGAAGCTGTGGCACGATCATCGCCGCCAGCACCCCGATGATCACTACCACGACCAGCACTTCCACGATCGTAAACCCCCGGCCCGCCGGGCCGCCCGCTCGTTTGCATCGCGTCATCTCGCTCCCTTTCACATCCCCACTGCCGACTGAAGATTCACGATCGGCAGCAGCACCGACAGAAGAATGAAACCCACCAGCACCGCCAGCAGCACGATGAACACCGCCGGCAGTACCGTCATCGTCCGCTGGATCGCCGCGGCCGTGTCCTCGTCCAGCGAATCCGCCGCCTGCAGCAGCAGCTCGTCCAGCTTCCCCGTCCGCTCGCCCAGCGCGACCACCTGCAGAAACAGCGGCGGAAACTCCCCGCTCTCCGCCAGCGGCTCGGCCAGCGGTTCGCCGCGCGTCACCGCCTCGCGCACCTTGTCCACCTCCTGCGCGAGCGCTTCGTTGCCCAGCGAATCCCGCAGCACCGACAGCGCCTCGAGAATCTGAATCCCCGCCCCCGTCAGCGTCCCCAGCGCCCGCGCAAACCGGGCCACCGCCACCTTCCGCAGCGTCGTCCCCAACACCGGAATCTTCAGCTTCAGCCGGTCCACCGCCAGCCGCCCCTCCGGCGTATCGACCCACCGCCGAAACCAGAAAAACGCCCCCACCCCGATCAGCGCCAGCAGCCAGCCCCAATAAAGCAGCAGGTCACTCACGCCCATCAGAATCCGCGTCGGCAGCGGGATCTGCCCCCCCGCCTCGGTCACCCCCTCGAGAATGGCGGGCAGCACGACCGTGAGAATGAGCACCACCGACACCGCCGCCAGCCCCAGCACCAGCACCGGGTAGGTCGACGCCGAGCGAATCCGCTCACGCACCTTCAGGTCGCGCTCGGCAAACTGCGCCAGCGACGCCGTCACTTCGTCCAGCACGCCCGCCGTCTCGCCCGCACGGATCATGCTCAGTTGCATCCGCCCGAACGCTGCGGGGTGGGCCTCCATCGCCTCGGCCAGCGAGTCGCCCCGCTGCACGCGCTTCGCCAGATCCCCCACCAGCTCGCGCACCGCCGGCTTCTCGGCCTGCTCCTCAACCACCTTGAGCGCGGTCAGAAGCGGCAGCCCCGCTTCCAGCGACGTGGCGAGTTGCCGCCAGATCGCCACCCGCGAGCGCAGATTCACCCGCAGCCCGCTCGGCGCCGCCGTCCGATTCGGGCGATCCTCGGGGGCGGGGCGACCGTTGGAGGAGCCGCCGCCCTCACCCTCGCCCGACAGCAGCAGTTCGGTAACGAACATGCCCCGCCCGGCAAGCTGGTCGATGGCCGCCTGCCGATGCGCCGCCACGACCGTGCCACGGGTGTCCGTCCCCTGCCGGTCCACTGCGGTGTACTGAAAACTGGGCATGAGTTCGAGCAACTTCCTCTGAAACGTCAACTTCCACCGCCGCCACCACCAGACACGACGTCGGCCGCGACCGTTCGTTTCACCCCGTCCGGAACCCGGCTGGCACGCGGTGGGTCATCCCCCGCCGATCGCCTCCTCGGCCGCGGCGTCCTGCGTCACGCGGAACACCTCTTCCAGCGTCGTCTGGCCCGCGGTCGCCCGACGAAGCCCGTCCTCACGCATCGCCTCGTGATCCTCCGGAGCCGCGGCGAGCAGCTCGCTCACATCCGCACCGTGCAGAACCGCCCGCCTCAGCGCCGGCGTCATCCGCAGCAGCTCGAACACGCCCATCCGTCCGGCGTACCCCGTCTGCCGACACGCCTGGCAGCCCTCGCCGCGGTAGAACGTCTCCCGCGACCACGTGGCCGGGTCGCCGCCCAGCCGCGCGAGCACCTCCGGCTCAGGCCGGTCCTCACGCTTGCACTCAGGGCAGATCCGCCGCACCAGCCGCTGCGCCAGCACCCCCTCCAGCGACGAAGAGAGCAGGTACGGCTCGACCCCCATGTCGATCAGCCGCGACACCGCCCCGGCCGCGCTGTTCGTGTGCAGCGTCGAGAAGACCAGGTGCCCCGTCAGGGCGCTGCGGATGGCGATGTCCGCCGTCTCGCGGTCGCGGATCTCGCCGACCATGATCACGTCCGGGTCCTGCCGCAGGATTGCCCGCAGCCCGCCGGCGAAATCGACCCCGCGCTTGCGGTTGACCGGAATCTGATTGATCCCGTCGAGCTGATACTCGACCGGGTCCTCGATGGTGATGATCTTCTTCTCAGGGCTGTAGATGTGGTTGAGCGCCGCGTACAGCGTCGTACTCTTGCCGCTGCCGGTCGGCCCGGTCACCAGCACGATGCCGTGCGGCTTCTCCAGCACCTGCGCAAACCCGCGTTTCTGCGGCCCCGCCAGCCCGAGCCGCTCCAGCTCCAGCAGTCCGACCGAGCGGTCCAGCAGACGCAGCGCCATGCTCTCGCCATACACCGTCGGCACCGTGCCCACGCGGATGTCCACCTTGCCCCGCGGCGTCTGGAAGCCGATGTGCCCGTCCTGCGGGACGAACCGCTCGGCAATGTTCATCCCGGCCATGATCTTCAGCCGCGAGATGATCGCCGCGTACAGATGCCGCGGCGGCGGGGCCATCTCCTGCAGCACGCCGTCGATGCGGTACTTCACCCGCACGACCTTCTCGAACGGCTCGATGTGCACGTCGCTCGCCTGCGCCTCGATCGCCTCGAGCACGATCAGGTTCACCAGGTTCACCACCGACGGCTCGCGGGCAAGCTCCTGCAGCTCGAGCAGGTTCTCCTCGCCCGGCGTGTCCCCCGCCTGCCCGTCCGGGGCGTCGAGGTCGGCAATCATCCGCGCCGCGCTCGAGCCATACGCCTTGCGGATCACCTCGACCAGCTCGCTTTCCGGACAGTAGCAGCGCACCACCCGCCGACCCGTCAGCACACGCACCAGCTCGGCCGCGTCGTGGTCGAACGGGTCCGCCATCGCCACGTCCAGATCGCCGTCGCGCTGAGCGAACGCCAGCAGCTTTCGCTCCAGCGCCGTCTCGGCAGGGATCTGCCGCATCGCTTCCGGATCGATCCGCTGATCGGGGAACTCGGCCACACGAAACCCGGCGTGCTCGGCCTGAATCCGCCTGAGCTGCTCGGGATCGACGCAGCCCATGTCGCAGAACACCTCCCCGAGCTGACGGCCGTGCCGCTGCCCCTGCTCGATCGCCCGGTCGAGCTGAGCCTGGGTCAGCCGGCCGCGCTCCAGCAGCGTCTGTCCCACCCGCAGATCGAGATCGGTCAAGGAGCACCCCCTCGCTGCGCCAGCAGAGATGCCGTGGCGCAGGCAACAAATGAAACCGGGACCAATTTATCACCGCATCCCGGTGCCGACAAGAGGGTTGTTAATTATTTCGCGCCGTTCTCGTCCGCCTGCTTCCCGCCGGCGCGGCCGCACTTACGCCCCCGGCGTCTCCACCGGCAGGTCGTGCTTCCGCCACGCCATCCAACTGCCCGGCACGTTGCGCACGTCGCAGTAGCCCGCCCGCTCGAGCAGGCTCGCCGCGATGCTCGCCCGGTAGCCGCTGCCGCAGTACACCGCGACCGGCCGATCGCAGTCGAGCTCCGCAAACCCGTCCGCGCCGCCGCGCATCGCCGCCACGTAGTGGTGGCGAGCGTTCGGGACGTGCCCTGCTTCCCACTCGCTGTCGCTGCGCACGTCCAGGACCTGCACGCTCTCCGCCTCGCGGGCGAGCTCCTCCGCATCGATCTGCCGGATCTCCCTGATCGGATACCCCGCCATGATCCACGACGCCATGCCCCCCGCGAGATACCCCGCGAACCGCTGGAAGCCCGTCCGCAGCAGCAGCGCCACGATCTCGGAAAGCTGCCGATCGTCATCCATCACCAGCAGCAGCGGCTTGTCCGGCTCCAGCATGTCCCCGGCCCAGACGGACAGCTCGGGCTGACCTCCGATGTTGATCGCCCCGTTGATGTGCCCCCCGCCGAACGCGAGCATGTTCCGCGTGTCCAGCAGCGTCGCCTCGCCCGCGCGGACCGCTTCGCGGAACCGCTCCGCCGTCATCGGCTGAACGAACGGCAGATGCCCCGCCGCCCAGGGCCCCTGCGCATTGACCTTCTTCATCCGCGGATAATGCGCCGGCACGGGCGGCACGCCCTCCCGCACGAACGCGCGGAACGAGTCGAGATCGCCGATCTGCAGAAACGGGTTCGTCTCCCGCTCATAGCCGATCGTCGTCACCGGCCGATCGCTGATGCTCGCCCCGCACGCCGAGCCCGACCCGTGGCACGGGTGCACCGCCACGCCGTCGGCGAGCTTGAGATAGAAGTCCCGCAGCGTGTGGAAAAGCTGCTCCTCCAGCTCGGCCGCGTGCGACTCGCCCAGCAGGTCGGGCCGACCCGCAGAGCCGGCGAAGAGCGAGTCCCCGCTGAACACGCCCCAAGGCCGATCCTCGCTGCCGGAGCTCGCCGCGAGGAAGCTCAGGTGCTCCGGCGTGTGCCCTGGCGTGTGCCGCGCGATCAGCACCGTCTTGCCCAGCTCGAACCGGTCGCCGTCGCCGATTGTCTCACACTCGAAACCGTATTCCGCCCCGCCTTCGCCGCTGGCGTAGATTGTCGCCCCCGGGCACCTCGCCGCGAGATCGCGCGAGCCGCTCATGAAGTCGGCGTGAATGTGCGTCTCGAAAATGTGCGTGATCGCCAGGCCGTGTCGGCGGGCGAGATCGACGTAGATCTTCGAGTCCGGCCGAGGGTCGATCACCGCCGCCGTACGCGTCCCGTCGTCACCCAGAAAATAGGAAAGCTGCGAAATCCCGTCGCTGACAATCGTCTCGAACTTGAGCGCCATGGCCCGTCCTCCTCGCGTGGCAGGTGTGTTTCCCAATCGGAGAGCGAACTATTTATAGCGCCGCCGGAGGCCGCCGGCGCGTCGCAGCCGCCACCGGCAAGCCAGCTCCTGTTCGAGCGAAGCCCCGGCCCGCGTCCTCGATCACGATCCGCAGCCGCCCCCCCCGCCCCCGCCGCCTCCAGCGGGCGGGCAAACGCCTCGGCGGGAATGCCCCTGTGCGAGACGCGCATGTCCAGTCGGTCTGCTTCGCTGAGCAGGTGGTCGAAGTGGTCCAGCCACTGGTCGCTACCCGCCGCCGAATTGCCATGGAACCGGCAACCAGGCGGCGGAGGGACGCTGCGTGCCTGCGGGCGCATCAGCCGCCAAATCTCTGCCAGAGCTGACGGACATCCCGCCGCGACGGACTGTCCGCGCTGGCGAACTCCACCAGCGTCTGCTGGTGCAGTTGTGCCTGGACGAAGGCGGGATCCTCGCGCACCCGGCCGACCAGCTCCGCCCCGGCCGCGGCGGCCTGGCGCTCGAGTTGCCGGGTCTGCTCCGGCGATAGATCCCAGCGGTTCACGCACAAGGCCGCGGGTACGCCGAGTTGCCGGGCCAGTTCGATCACTCGCAGGGCATCGTGCCTGCCGCTGCGCGTCGGCTCGGCAACGACGAGGGCCCGGTCCGCGCCCGTGAGCGAAGCAATGACCGGACAGCCCACGCCCGGCGAGCCGTCGCAGAGGACCAGGTCCCGCCCCGTACGCCTGGCAAGCTCCCTGGCCTCCCGACGGATCACCCCGACCAGCTTGCCGCTGTTATCCTCCCCCGGCTCGAGGCGGGCGTGCGCCATGGGGCCCAGCCGGGTGCGGGAGACAAACCAGGCGCCGCTGGTCACCGGCTCAAAGCGGATCGCCCGGGCGGGACAGACCCGCACGCAGGCGCTGCAGCCTTCGCAGGCGATGGGGTCGACCTCGCAAACGCCGGGGGCGACGTCTTCCGCCTCGGCGACGCGAATCGCCTCGAATCGGCAGACGCCCACGCAGCGCCCGCACCCGGTGCAGCGGCCCGGCTCGATGCGAGCCTTCCTGCCGCCGCGGAAGGGATGCTCCTGCTCCACCTCGGGGCTGGCCAGCAGGTGCAGATCAGGCGCGTCGACGTCGCAGTCCGCCAGGACCGCCGAGGGGGCCAGACTCGCGAAGGCGGCGGTGATCGAGGTCTTGCCCGTTCCGCCCTTGCCGCTGATGATGACCAGTTCGCGCATCAGGAGGCGACCCTTTCGTCACAGAAGATACGTTCGAGGACCGGCTCGAGCGAACCCGCCAGTTCGCGGACGATCTCCTCCAGCCGCCCGGCGGCATAGGCTCGGGCGACCCGGCCCGAGTCGGGCAGTTCGCCCAGCACGGGCAGCCCTTCGCGGGCGGCGAGGGACCGGGCACGCTCGCCGCCGAGATCGCTGCGGTTGATGACCACCGCGGCCGGAACCGAAAGGCCCCGCAGCGCCTGGGCCGCCATGGCCAGGTCGGCCAGGCCGAAGGGGGTTGGGTCGGCGACCAGCAAGGCGAGGTCCACCCGCTGAACGGCGGCGACCATGGGGCACGACGCCCCCGGCGGCGCGTCGATGAGGACCAGCCCGCCCCCGTCTTCCGCCCGCTGACGCGCCGCTTCGATGACGGCGGGGGCTCGCGCCTGGCCGACGTCGAGCACGCCCTGGACGAACCGCACCGGCCCCGCCGTCCCGGTGCGGATCTCGCCCACGCGATGGGGCACTTCGGCGAGCGCGCCGTCGGGGCAGACCGCGGCACACAGTCCGCAGGACTTGCACAGGCCCGGGTTCATCTGCGGGCCGCCGGGCAGGAGGAGGATCGCGCCGAACTGGCAGAGCTGGGCGCAGAGCCCGCAGCGGCTGCACCGGCTGAGATCAACCCGGGGCACGAGGCGTGTCACCGGCTCGCAGCCGGCGAGGGCCGGGTCGAGCAGCAGGTGCCCGTTGGGCGCTTCGACGTCGCAGTCCACGTAAGTCACGTCGGCACCGCGCCGGGCGGCGAGCGTCGCCAGGCAGGCGGCAAGGGTCGTCTTGCCTGTGCCGCCTTTGCCGCTGGCGATGGCGATTCGCAGGGAATCCGGGGTCACAAAGGGTCCTTTCCTGTCTGGGGGCCGGCCGCCGGGGCCCCTTCTCCTGCGAACGCCGTGCCAGTCGCCGAACGCCGTCCCGGGCGGCGTCAGAGGGGCGTGGCCTTGCCGGATCATTGCAGATATGCAAGACTGGGAGTCTGCGACCCTCGCGGCCGAACGACGCTGCCCGCCCCGGACGGCCGCCCCCCCCGAAGGTGCCCCCATGACCGCTCCGCGACCGCACAACCCGCACGAGATCATCCTCGACTCGATCAGCGACGGCGTGTTCACCGTCGATCTCGACTGGCGGATCACCTCCTTCAACCGCGCCGCGGAGCAGATCACCGGCGTACCCCGGGCTCAGGCCCTCGGCCAGCGCTGCTCGGAGGTGTTCCGGGCGAGCATCTGCGAAGGGGGCTGCGCCCTGGGCAAGACGCTCCAAAGCGGCCGGCCCGTCGTGAACCAGGCGGTCTACATCGTCCGCGCCGACGGGCAGCGGGTACCGATCAGCATCTCGACCGCCATCCTCCGCGACCCGGCCGGACGAACGGTGGGCGGCGTGGAAACCTTCCGCGACCTCAGCGACGTCGAGGAGCTCCGCAAGCAGCTGCATGCCCGCTACCGCTTCGCCGACATCATCGGCCGAAGCAGCGCCATGCAGCACCTGTTCGAGCTTCTGCCTACCGTGGCCGAGAGCGCCAGCACGCTGCTCATCGAGGGCGAAAGCGGCACGGGCAAGGAGCTCGTCGCCCGGGCGGCGCACGAACTCTCCCCCCGGCGGGAAGGCCCCTTCGTGGCGGTCAACTGCGGCGCCCTGCCCGACGCCCTGCTGGAGTCGGAGCTGTTCGGCTACAAGGCCGGCGCCTTCACGGATGCGAGGCGGGACAAGCCGGGGCGCTTCGCGCTTGCCGAGGGAGGGACGCTCTTCCTCGACGAGATCGGCGACGTGTCGCCGGCCATGCAGACCCGGCTGCTCCGCGTGCTCCAGGAACGGGTCTACGAGCCGCTGGGCTCGGTCCAGCCGGTCCGGGCGGACGTCCGCGTCGTCGCCGCGACCCACCGGGACCTGCGAGAACTCGTGAAAGAGGGTACCTTCCGGCAGGACCTCTACTACCGCATCCACGTGATCCGCCTGGAGATTCCGCCCCTGCGCGAGCGGCGGGAGGATATCCCCCTGCTGGTGGACCACTTCGTCGCCCGCTTCAATCGCCTGCAGGACAAGCACGTGCAGGGCCTGGCGGACGAGGCTCTGGCCTGCCTGATGCACCACGACTGGCCGGGGAACGTCCGCGAGCTGGAAAACGTCATCGAGCGGGCGTTCGTGCTCTGCCGCAGCGGCCTGATCGAGACGCGTCACCTGCCCCCGGAACTGCGCGAGCAACTGGCCGAGGCGGAGGCTGACGCGGCGCCGGGCAGCCCGGCCGCCTCCGCCCTGCGGCAGGTGGAAGGGCGGATGATCCTCCGCGCCCTCGCCCGACACGGGGGCAACCGCACCGCCGCGGCCCGCGACCTCGGCATCCATCCCAGCACGCTGTTCCGTAAGGCCAAAGCTCTCGGCCTCGATCTGCCCCCGCGCGACGGCCGGCACCGCCGCGGCGACTGAGGCGGCAATCGACCGTCGCACTTCTGCAACACCGAAGCCGCGCCAGCCGGCGCAGGACTGCATGCCTCACCCCCCATGAACTGACCTTTTGCCCCCCACTGGCCGCGGCAGGGACGATCCGCCACAGATTCCACCTCATGTCAGGCTTCTGGCACCGCGTTCGCAACAGGACCGGCCTCATGCGCGTCGCCCTGCCCATCTGGGACGGCCGGCTCTCGCCGGTGCTGGACGTGGCCCGGCAGATCCTGCTCGTCGATCTGCCCCCGGCCTCATCTCCGGCTCGGGAAACGCGCGTGCTGGAAACCACCGATCCGGCCGAGCGGGTCCAGACGCTCATCGCGTGGGGGGCCCAGGTCGTGATCTGCGGCGCCGTCTCGCGCGAACTGGAGCAGTTGCTGATCGGGCGGGGCGTGCGGGTCATCGCCCGGGTGCGCGGGCCCGTCGAGGAGGTGCTTCGTGCTTACCTCGCCCACCGGCTGGATCAGCCCCGCTTCGCCATGCCCGGCTGCGGCCGAAGGCAGCGGACCTGCCGACGCAAGACCCGAAAGGAAGACTGACCCATGCAGACCTCGCCGCCCTGCTTCCCCTGCTTTCTTCGCCAGGCCCGCGACGCGGCGCGCGGCGCCGGTGTGGACGCCGCCACGACGGATGCGATCCTCGCCCGGGTGCGCGAGGCGCTGGAGGGTTTCGATGTTCGCGAGTCGCCGCCGGTGATGGCCCAGCAGATCCACCGCCTCGTCCGCGAGTTCACCGGCCAGGCGGATCCCTACGCGGACGTCAAGCGGCGGTTCAACGAGCATGCCCTGATGCTGCTCCCGCACCTGCGCGAAGCGGTCATGCACGCCGCCGACCCCTTCGAGGCAGCGGCCAAGCTCGCCATCGCGGGCAACCAGATCGACTTCGGCGCCCACAGCGGCCTGACCGAGGCGGACGCGACGGACATTCTCTCCCACGCCGTGGAACAGACGATTCTGGGTGACGCAGCCGCCCTGCGCGAGGCGGCCCAGCGGGCCCGGCGGATCGTCTACCTGCTGGACAACGCCGGGGAAATTGTCCTCGACCGGATGCTGCTCGAGCAGCTCCCCGTCGAGCGGGTTACCGCCGTCGTTCGCGGCCGGCCGGTGCTCAACGACGCCACCCTCGCCGACGCCCGGGAGGTCGGGCTGACGGATCTCGTGCGCGTGATCGACAACGGCTCGGACGCCCCGGCCACGCTGGTGGAAGACTGCTCGCCCGCGTTTCGCGGAGCCTTCGACGCGGCCGACCTGATCATCGCCAAGGGCCAGGGCAACTACGAGTCGCTCGCCCACCGGGCGGATCGGCCGATCTCGTTTCTTCTGATTCCCAAATGCCCGCTGGTCGCGGACCACATCGGCTGCCCCGTGGGCCGGTTCGTCCTTCGCCCGGCGGCCAAGGAGACCTTCGTATGAAACTTGCCATCACCTGCCAGGGTTCGACCCTGGACGATGCTGTCGACTCGCGGTTGGGGCGCTGTCCCTGGCTGCTCTTCGTCGACACAAGCGACTGGAGCTGCGACGCCCTCGCCAACCCCTATGCGGAGGAGCCCAGCGGCGTGGGCGGCCGGGTCGTCAGCCTGCTCGCCCAGCGGGGCGCGGAGGCGGTACTGACCGGCACGGTCGGCCCCCAGGCCCGGCAGGCGCTCGACGCGGCCGGGCTGCGGGCCGTGGAGAACTGCGCCGGCCCCGCACGCCAGGCGGCCCAGCGCTTCCTCGAACAATCCGCCTCGCCTGCCGCCGAGATGTCTCCGCCGGACACGAGCCCGGCCCGTTCGCCCGCTGGCACGGGACGCGGACGCGGGCTCGGCCCGTGCGGCGGAGGCGGGCGACGAAGGCGGCAGCGCCGGCGGCAAGGCGGCCTCGGCCGAGGCGGACGCGCTTGAAACCATTCCCTGAAGCCGACTCTGCCAGGGGGGGCAGGGTCGGTTTTTACCTTTGCAACCCACAGTATGGACCATCGACCTATGAAAATCGCCATTCCCGTCGCAGACGGCCAGCTCACGCCGCACTTTGGCCAGTGCCGGCAGGTCGCCATGTTGAGCGTCAACGAGGCCGAGCGGCAGATTGAGCACGAAGCGCTCACCCCCGCTCCGCCGCACCAGCCGGGCCTGTTCCCCCAGTGGCTTCAGCAGCAGGGAGCCGACGTCGTCATCGCCGGCGGCATGGGCCAGCGGGCCCTGATGCTCTTCGCCGAGGCCGGCATCGAGGTCGTCCTCGGTGCGCCCTGTCTGCCCGCCCGCCAGTTGGCCGAGGCCTATCTTGCCGGCCAACTCCAGGGCGGAGCCAACGCCTGCTCCCATGGCCCGGACCACCAGTGCAGTCACTAGCCTCGACATTCGCTGTTCGTTTCCCCGGAAAGGTGACCGCGTGACTCCGACCTCTTCCACTCAACCGCTGCTCGAGACAGTCCGCCAGCAGACGCATCCCGGCTGCTGCGTGTGCGATCCCAGTCAGCCCGAGGGACTCGCGCTCGACTACCATCTCGCCGAAGACCAGACCATCGAAGCGACGTTCGCCTGCCCCCACGCCTGGCAGGGTTATCCCGGACTGGTCCACGGCGGAATCATCGCGACGATCACCGACGGGGCCCTGACCAACGCACTCTTCGCCCGTGGCGTGGTCGCGGTCACCGCGGATCTTCAACTGCGCTACCGCCATCCAGTCCGACTGGGAGAGGCGGCACGGGTGACGGCGAAGGTGACACGTTTCTCGCCGCCACTGTTCGTCGTCGAAGCGTGGATCGAGCAGGCCGGCCAGGTGTGCGTGCGCGGCGAAGGCAAGTTCCTCCGCCGGCCCCGGGATCAAAAAGGAAGTCACGAATGAACCAGGCACACGTCCGCATCACGACGCTCGTGGAGAACACCGCCGGGGGGCGCGGCACGCTGGGCGAGCACGGGCTCGCCTTCTGGATCGAAACGCCCGCCGGCTGCGCGCTGTTCGATACCGGCCAGACGGCCGAGGTCCTCGTGCACAACGCCCGGCGGCTGGGGGCGGACCTCGCCCGGGCCGAGGCGGTCGTCCTCTCCCACGGCCACTACGACCACACGGGCGGTCTGGCCGAAGTGCTTCGGCGAACGGGCGATGTCCGGCTGCGGCTGCACCCCGCCGCCCTCGCCCGCCGCTTCAGCCAGTCCGCGACCGGCGAGGTGCGGGAGGTCGGAATGCCCGCAGAGCTGGACGAAGCCGCCCTGACCTCGCTCGCCGGGGCGATCTGCTGGACCGAGCGGCCTGCCGAGGTCCTGCCCGGGCTCCGGGTCACCGGGCCGATCCCCCGCGAGACCGACTTCGAAGACACGGGCGGCCGCTTCTTCCTGGACGCGGAATGCCGCCGCCCCGACCCGATCGAGGACGACCAGGCTCTCTTTTTCGCCGGCGAAGCGGGGACGGTCGTCCTGCTCGGGTGCGCCCACGCCGGGGTGGTCAACACGCTGCGTTACGTGCGGCGGCTGACGGGGGCAGCGCCGATCCAGGCCGTGATCGGCGGCATGCACCTGCTCCACGCCTCGGGCCACCGCCTCGAGCAGACGCTCCAGGCCCTGGAGGAGTTCGATGTCCGGCAGATCGCCCCGGGCCACTGCACCGGCGGGCCCGCGTCAGCCCTGCTCTGGGGGCACTTCCCGGAGCGCTGGCGGGCCTGCACGGTGGGCTCCCGCTTCACGTTCGCCTGCCGGAAAGAGGATCGTGATGAGCTTCGATGAAACCGCCGTTTCGGCCGCCATTGTTCGCGGCTACCACGAAAAGCTGCTTGATCGCCTGACCAGCGACGTACTCATTGTGGGTGCGGGCCCCTCGGGGCTCGTCGCCGCGGCCCACCTGGCCGGACAAGGCCGGCGGGTGACGGTCGTGGAAAAACGGCTGACGCCTGGCGGCGGGGTGTGGGGCGGCGCGATGGCCATGAACGAGGTGGTCGTCCAGGCGGCCGCACGGCCGCTTCTCGAAGCGTTGGGCGTGCGCTACCGCGCCGCCCCCGCCGACCTCTACCAGGCGGACAGCATCGAACTCGCCTCGGCCCTGGTGCTGCGGGCTCTGCAGCAGGGGGCGATCGTGCTCAACATGCTCAGCGCCGAGGATCTGTGCGTCCACAAGGACGCCGTGACCGGCGTGGTGGTCAATCGCACCGCCTCGGCCGCACCACTGCCGATCGACCCGCTCACGCTGATTGCTCCCGCCGTGATCGATGCGACCGGCCACGATGCCGCCCTGGTCGCGATGCTCCGCCGGCGCGGCCTGCTCCAGGGCACCGCGGGAGGGGAAGGTCCCATGCACGCCGAGGCGGGCGAGCGGTTCGTCGTCGAACGCACCGGGCAGATTCACCCTGGATTGTGGGTCTGCGGCATGAGCGTCTGCGCTACCTGGGGCGGGCCGCGCATGGGGCCGATTTTTGGCGGGATGCTCCTCTCCGGCCGCCGGGTCGCCGAGCAGATCCACCAGGCGCTGCCGGCAGCGGGACATTGACCCGGCTGGGCGCAACGCCAAGGATCAACCGTGAAAACCTGACCTCGAAAGGAGGCCGGCCATGCGCGTCCGTCACCTGCTGATCCTGCTGATCGCCGTGATCGGCTGCGTCTGGCTCGCTGGCAGCGCCGTCGCCCAACGCGGCACGGGCGAGGAGCGCGGCATCGCCCAGCGGGCCCAGCGCCCGCCCGTCGAAACCTTGCAGGGCGAGCTGGTTTCGCTGCACATCGAGCCCTGCAAGCACACGACCGGGCCCTTCGAGATCGGCATGCATGCGATCATCCGCACCGAAGCCGGGGAGCGCAACGTCCACCTCGGGCCGGCCGGGATCGTCCTGCCGCTGGCCCGGCAGATTCCCTTCGGCCAGCCGCTGAACATCGACGCGTTCCGCACCAGGCGTCTGCCCGAGGGGCACGCCATTGCCCGGACGATCCATTTCGGCGACCGCACGGTCCGTTTCCGAGATGCCTCGCTGCGGCCGGTATGGGCGGGCTCAAGGAACCCTCGCCAGCAGAGAGCGCCAGGATCGCTTCCTGCCCTCAAATAGCACGCTGTATAAGTCCTCCACCCGCTCCACTCGTCGAAACCGCGCCTTCGGCACGACGCGAATCCCGGGCCGCTCGGCCTTATACCCTTTGCACTGGCCTTGGTATGCCGCGCCACCTTCAGCCCGCCCAGGCTTGTTCGCCGCCCTGGCCCGTCGGGCCTGATCTCGCCGTACAGCGCCTTGAGCGGCCGCAGCGTGTGGCGGAAGTTCTCGATCTCGGGGCTGGGCGAGCCATCGGCCTGGCGGTAGTGCCGTTGCGCGTAGCGCCAGAAGCGGTCGATGATCTCGAGGATGATGAGCTGGTCCGGGTCGGCCGGGGCAGGCTCACTGCCGACGAGCCACTCGGCGATGAGTTGGTGGTACCGCTGGCGGCTCTCCGGATCGTCGTAGCGGCCGCGGTAGTTTCGCCGGCCGTCGATCTCGACAAAGGCCCGGTCGGGGCGATTTTTCGTTCTCTGGCGGCGGTACGTGGGGATGTGCGAATCGGGCACGCCGTGGCCTTCCCATGCTCAGGCGTATCCGTGGATACGCCGGGTGCTTGGGGTCACGGCCGCGCGGCCGGGATGGCGGGTCTGCGGAGCATCCGCCTCCAGCCGAACTTATGCGATTTTTCGAAAGGGTGAGCGAGGGGATTCGAACCCCCGACCCCCAGGACCACAACCTGGTGCTCTAACCAACTGAGCTACGCTCACCATGCGTTCCCGGCCGGCGAACCGGCCCGTGAGAGCGGTAAGATTAGAAAGCCGCTGCAATGATGTCAAACGGGCGATCCGGCAATTTCGCCGCCAAGGTTTGCGGCCGACCGGGCAGCAGCATAAACTCCAGTCTACCTCCCGGCACACCGGCCCGCCCACAGCGGCCCGGCCCCGGGGCAAGGGCTTTCGGAAACGGGACTTACAACCTGCCACGAGCAGAGACCGGCGAGAGAGCGACTGCATGGAACGCCACGAAGAACACGATCTCCGGGAAAACGACCTTCAGGAGTTTTTTCGCCACTTCGGCGATTTCTGGGGCCGCTGGGGCAACATCATCACCATCGTCGTCGCCCTCTCCCTGACGGGCTACCTGATCTACTGGTTCGTGACCACGCAGGCCGCTCAGGAGCACGAGTACAGTTGGCGGGACGTGACCTACGCCACCAGCGCGACCGGCTTCGCCAAGGTGGCCGAGGCACACGACGACCCCGCCGTCCAGGCGCTCGCCTACCTCCGCGGGGCCGAGCTCTACACGCTCGAGGCGCTGGGGGCGTCGCCCGAACCGGCGCCGGCCGAAGGCGAACAGGAAGACGAAGCGGAGGCCCAGCCCACACTCGGCCGGGAGGAGGCCCTCCAGCGCGCCACCGAGATGTATGAGCGGGCGATCGACGTCGCGCCGGACCCGGTGTACCGCGCCAACGGCCTGCTCGGGCTCGCCTCGGTGGCGGAGTCGCTGGAAAACTGGGAGCGGGCGCAGCAGTTCTACGACCAGGCGGCCGAGGTCGGCCGGGAGGCGAGCCTGCCCAACATCGTCGAGGAGGCGCTCGACCGGGAGGCGCTGATCGAGCGGCTCCAGCAGCCGGTGACCATCGCCGAGCAGCCGGCCCCGGCGGAGGCCGACGCCCAGCCGGCCCCGGCGACGCCCGAGCAGGAGGGCGACTCGGCCGAGTCGCTCGTCCCCGAAACCGGGACCGAAGCCACGGACGAGGAGCAGCCGCTCGTGCCCCCCGCCGGCAGCGAGGCCCCCGCCGGCGAGTAATGGCCGCCCGCACCCCGCATCCCCCCGCCGAATTCGAAGGCGACGAGTTCCCCCAGCTCCCCGAGGAGTTCGACCAGGAGGGCGCCGAACGCCTGCGATTCGTTCTTGCGCGCGACGCCAGGGTCCGCCTCGACAAGCATTTACAGAACCGCCTGCGGCACATCAGCCGCAACAAGGTCCAGGAGCTCATCGAGCTCGGCGGCGTGACCGTCAACGGCGCCCGGCCCAAGGCGAGCACGAAGCTCAAGGAGGGCGACGTCATCGACGTCATCCTCCCGCCTCGGCCGACGCGCGAGCTCGTGCCCGAAGCGATCCCGCTTGACATCCTCTATGAGGACGAGCACTTCATCGTCATCAACAAGCAGGCCGACATCATCGTCCACCCCGCCCGGGGGCAGATGACCGGCACCCTGCTCAACGCCCTCGCCTGGCACTTCACCCAGGCCCGCGGCGAACGCGCCAGCCACGCCGACGGCTCGATCGAAGGCCTCAGCCACGTCGGCGCCGACGACGCCCGGCCCGGCATCGTGCACCGACTCGACCGCCACACCACCGGCGTCATCGTCGTCGGCAAGCAGGACGAGGCCCACTGGAAGCTCGCTCGCCAGTTCGAGCACCGCACGAACCTCAAGGTCTACCTCGCCATCGTGCACGGCTGCCCCGACCCGCCCGGCGGCGTCATCGAGCAGCCCATCGGCAAGCATCCGATCGTCCGCGAAGCGATGGCCGTCCGCCACGACCCCTCCGCCAAGGAGGCTGTCACGCTCTATCGCGTCCGCGAACGCTACGAGGGCTACAGCCTCGTCGAGCTCGAGCTCAAAAGCGGGCGAACCCACCAGATCCGCGTTCACCTGCAGTACCTGGGCTACCCCATCGTCGGCGATCTGCTCTACGGCGGCGAACCGGTGGGCACGCCCGAACTGGAGGAGCCGCCCCTTCCGGCCGGTTACCGCCCGAACCTCACCTACGCCCGCCCCCGGGAGGAGGGCGACCGCCTGGAGCAGCAGGTGGCCCGCCGGCGCGACCTGATCATGGCGGTACCCGCCCTGCACGCGACGATGCTCGGGATCACCCATCCGATCACCGACCAATGGATGACCTTCACAGCCCCGGTCCCCTCGCCGATGCGCGACCTGGTCCGCGAGCTGCGCAAGCGCCCTGCCGACGGGCCTGTGGCCGAGCACGGCACATGGATCGACCTCGAACAGGCCCTGCCTCGCGAGGAAAGCTGAGGCATCGAGTGCACCGCATTCCACGTGTCCCAGTCCTTCGACGGGGCTGAGAAGGCTTGTGTCGCGGCCGACAGCTGTTATGATGCGAGTAGAGCCTGACTTGCCGTGCCCACCTGATTCTGTTCGGTCTTATTTGATAGGTATCCATACCGGGCACGCCGAGTCGACAACAGGTGGTGGCTCACCCGGTCGAGGCGGAGCAAGGAGGAGGGACACTTGGATTTTCGGCCGCGCGGTCGAGAGGTCTGAGCGGTTCCGAGGCGGAGACGGGCGGCAACCTGCCGGAGGGGTCGCCCTGCCCGCCGTACGAGAGGTCGGAGAAATGAGCAGTCGCGCTCCTGTTTGGCCGATAAGTACCCAGTGGTCCGACGAGCCGGCGTCCGGGAGGCGCCCGGCGGGCAGTGGGCCCGGCTCGCGAACCGGGATCGGCCTCGCGCTGCTGAACTCCTCCGCTTCGGCTCAGATCCCCCACCACGCCGCCAGGCCCGTCCCGGCGGCCGCGGCCGATGTCGACCCGGCGAGGTCCCGATGGACCGGAGACCGACCGAACCGATACCAGCCCCTTCCCGGGCACGGAGTTGACCCATGGCAGAACAGAGCACCGGCACCAAGAAAGCCTCGATGAAGGACCTGCGCGGCCGCCGACTCGGGCGGATCCTCAACCGCATGGGCAAGGCGACCCGCGACCAGGTCCAGGAGGCGCTCGCGCTTCAGCAGAAGCGACGCGGCACCCTCGGGCAACTCCTCGTCGAGCTCGGCTACGTCACCCAGGACGACGTCAACCTGGCCCTCGCCGCCCAGTCGGGCATGGAGGTCGTCGACCTCGAGGACTACGACATCAGCGAGGACACCATCCGCCTGCTGCCGGCCGAGACGGCCCAGGCGTACCAGGTGCTCCCGATCGCCTACGAGGAAGCGAGCAAGACCCTCACCGTCGCGCTCAAGAACGCCGACAACTTCCGGGCCCTCGACGACCTTCGGCTGCTGATGGGCTTCAACGTCAACGCCGTCGTCGCCCCCGCCGAGCAGGTCGAGAAGCGGATTCAGACCTACTACGGCGAGGACGAGGAGTCGCTGTCCAGCCTCGTCGCCGAGCTGAGCTCCAGCAGCGATCTCGAGGCCCTCGAGGACCGCGGCGAGTCGATCGACCTCGAGGAGCTCGTCGAGGCCGCCGACGACAACAAGGTCAAGCGGCTGCTGAACCTCGTGCTGCTCCAGGCGATCAAGGACAAGGCGTCCGACATCCACTTCGAGCCGTTCGAGGACGAGTTCAAGATGCGGTACCGCATCGACGGCGTCCTCTACGAGATGATCCCGCCGCCGCGCCACCTGGCGATGCCGATCGTCAGCCGCATCAAGGTGATGGCGGACCTGAACATCGCCGAGCGGCGGCTCCCGCAGGACGGCCGGATCGAGCTGGTGGTCAACAACCAGCCGGTCGACCTGCGTATCAGCGTCCTGCCGACGATGTTCGGCGAATCGGTCGTGATGCGTGTGCTCGACCGCTCGAACGTCTCGCTCGACGTCGACCGCCTGGGCATGCGTCACGACGACATCGACGAGTTCCGCCAGCTCATCAACAAGCCCAACGGCATTGTCATCGTCACCGGCCCGACCGGCTCGGGCAAGACGACGACGCTCTACGCCGCCCTGCACGAGCTGAACAGGCCCGAGGACAAGATCCTCACCGTCGAGGATCCGGTCGAGTATGACATGGACGGCCTGGTCCAGGTGCAGGTGAACCCCGACGTCGGGCTCACCTTCGCCGCGGCGCTGCGAAGCTTCCTGCGTCAGGACCCCGACACGATTCTCGTCGGCGAGACGCGTGACCTCGAGACGGCCCAGATCGCCGTGCAGGCGTCGCTGACCGGCCACCTCGTGTTCACCACGCTGCACACCAACGACGCTCCGAGCACGATCGCCCGACTGGTCGACCTCGGGCTCGAGACCTTCCTCGTCACCGCGACGCTGGAGGGCATCATCGGTCAGCGGCTGGTGAGGAAGATATGCCCGCGCTGTAAGGAGGCCTACACGCCGAGCGAGGAGGAGTTGCTCCAGCTCAGCCTGAGCCCGGAGGACCTCGACGGCCGGGAGCTCTACCGCGGCCGGGGCTGCGACTACTGCAACCAGAGCGGCTACCGCGGGCGAATGGCGATCTTCGAGATCATGGTGCTCGACGACGAGATGCGCGAGCTGATCATGCAGAACGCCTCGACCCAGGTGCTGCGATCCGAGGCCCGCAAGCGAGGCATGCGGACGCTGCGCCAGGCCGGCCTGCTGGCTATCTACGACGGGCTGACCACGATCGACGAAGTGGTCCGCGAGACCATGACCGAAGAGTAAATCACCGCAAGCGGGAAATCCCGGTTCATTCCATCAAGAGGGATTCAGGCCATGCCAACCTTCCAGTATGAAGCACTCGACGAGGCGGGACGGCCACAAAAGGGCAAAGTCACCGCCGCCAACAGCGATGAGGCCATCGCCCGCATTCACAGCCAGGGCTACTTCCCCACCTCCGTGCGGGAGCAGAAGGTCAAGAAGTCCGGCCGCGGGTCCGGCGGCGGTGGCGGTGCCGGGAGCAAGAAGAAAAAGAGCGCGATGGATATTTCCATCAGCATCGGCGGCGTGAGCCAGAAGCAGCTCACCCAGTTCACCCGCCAGCTCTCGACGCTCCAGGACGCCGGCCTGCCCCTGCTTCGCTCGATCAGCATCCTCGAGCAGCAGCAGAAGCCGGGCAAGCTCAAGGACATCCTCCAGGACATCCACGAGGACATCTCCAGCGGCGCCACGCTCTCGGACGCGATGGCCAGGCACCCCAAGGCGTTCGACCGGCTGTACACCAAGATGATCGCGGCCGGCGAGGTCGGCGGTGTGCTCGAGCTCATCCTCCAGCGCCTCGCCGAGTTCATGGAAAAGGCTGCCCGCCTGCGTCGGCGGATCATCGGCGCGATGATCTACCCCGCCGTCGTGCTCTTCGTCGCCGCGGTCATCCTGCTGGGCATCATGGTCTTCATCGTGCCCAAGTTCCAGGACATCTTCGCCGACTTCGAGATCGAGCTGCCGGCGATGACCAAGATGCTCATCTCCGCCAGCGCCTGGCTCGCCGGGCCGCTGCTGGAGTATCTCGGCGGCACGGCGGCCAATCCGGATCAGACCATCCCGGGCATCGTCTGGATCGCCCTGTCGCCGATCGCGATCTTCTTCCTGCTCAAGCTCATCCGCAAGACGACCGCCGGCAAGGCGACCACCGACTGGCTCCTTCTGCACACCCCGGTCGTCGGCAACCTGGTGTCCAAGGCGTCGATCGCCAAGTTCACCCGA
>JBKHFW010000029.1:0-40326 GCA_046540025.1 Phycisphaeraceae bacterium | reverse complement strand
GTAGCGGTCCTGATCCGCCTCGACCCGGTCCGCCGCAGCGAGCACCTCGTCCACGGCCGGTTCGTGGTCGTCGAGCGGATTCCGGGCGGAGGGAGGACTGCATGATCGAGCGGATTTACCAGAGCGAGCCCTGGACGAAGGAGCGCGACCGGGAGGTCGCGGCGGAGCGGCATCCACCGATGGCCTGGACGCGAGGCTGGCGGTACGTCCCGCTGGAGCATCCGCTGAGCGGCCGGCGGGATGACATCGACCCTGATGACGCACCAGGCCTGTTCGTCGAGGTGGTGCTCCGCGTCTCCTGCCCCTCGCTCGCCGACGCCCGCCGCATCGCCCTGGCGGTGCCGCGGATCGTGGAGCGGGGGCTGAGCTGCGAGAAAGGAGCTCAGTTGTGAGTGAACACCATCCCGACATTTTCGACGACACCCGGGCCGCGAGGTACCTCATGCTTCCGGGACCGCGCTCGATGGATACAATACGGTCTCGATACCGCATCGAGCCACTGGATCTGCCGGGCCCGCGGAAGTGGCACCGCGTCGACCTCGACGCCGTGCTGCAGCAGGCACGAGAGGGCACTTCGCCGGCCCGCCGGGGCCGGGGACGCGAGACGCGGCTGAAGATCCAGGCGTGACCAGGAGGCTTGAGCCGTGGCCACAAAGGAGCCCCCACCCCCCCACCGAAGAGCGGCCGGGCCGCTGGCGGACCCGCTGGCGCGGCGAGCAGCTCGTCGACGGCCGCCGGCCCCAGTACACCCAGCGCTTCTACGGCGACGAGGCCGCCGTCCGCCGCGAGTTTCGCCAGTGGATCAAGCGCTGGCGGATCGACGCGGGGGTGCGCAACCCAGCCGCGAAAACCGGCTTGACCATCGCGGACCTCTGCGTCAGCTACCTCGAGCACGCCCAGCGGTTCTACACCAAACGGGGCAAGCCGACCAGCCACGTCTGGAACATCCAGTCGGCCCTGCAGCGGCTGATTGAGCTCTTCGGCGACCTGCCGGCCGATGAGCTGACCCCGCCGCGGCTGGCCCGCTACCGCGACAGCCTGGACCAGCCCGACGCCAGGCGGAACACGATCAACGCCTGGCTGACCATCGTGCGGCAGGCCTGGAGCTGGGGGGCCGAGCAGGGGCACGTGCACCCCGACGTCGCCCTGCGGCTCACGACGGTCAAGCGGCTCCAGCGCGGCCGCTGCCGGGCGGGCGAGCCCGAGACGGTGGCGGCCGTCGCCTGGGAGACCGTCGCGGACACGCTGCCTGAGCTGAGCCCGACCGTCTCGGCCATGGTGCAGATCCAGTGGCACACCGGCATGCGGCCGGGCGAGGTGTGCGTGATGCGGACCGGCGACCTGGACACGAGCGGCGACGTCTGGCTCTACCGGCCGACCGAGCACAAGGGCGAGCACCACCAACAGGACCGCGTCATCGCGATCGGCCCCCAGGGGCAGGCCATCCTCGAGCCCTACCTGCGGACCAACCTCGCCGCCTACCTGTTCAGCCCGCGGGCGGCCGCCCGGCAGAGTGCGGCCACCAGCGCCCGCCGAACGATGGCCCGGCGCTACACCTCGACCAGCTACCGCCGGGCCATCCACCGCGCCTGCGGCCGCGCTTTTCCGCCCGAGGGCGAACTGGCCCGCCAGGAGGTGCACTGGACGGGCCGCAAGCGGAAGAAGCGGCGGCCCGAGACGCTCGCCGAGTGGCAGCGTCGCCTGGGCCCGGAGCGGTGGCAGGCCGTGCTCGCCTGGCAGCAGGCCCACCGCTGGAGCCCGCACCAGCTCCGCCACGCCAAGGAGGCCGCCCTGGAGAAGAGCGAGGGCCTCGAGGCGGCGCGGCTCCTGCTTGGCCACAGCGGCGTGGCCACGACGGCCGGTTACGGCCAGAGCGAGCGGGAGCGGCGGGAGCTGGACCTGCTCCGCGAGCTGGCTCTCCGCTACGGCTGACCCGCCACCGCCCGCGTTTCCCCGCCTGGGGAGCGCGTTCCGCCGGCTGATTTGTGGCCAAAACCGTGGCCACGCCCCCGAGTTCATCCATGAAGAAAGGGACTCGGGCGATTGCCCAAGTCCCTTTCCTGATGCGGTTTGCCGCAAAGTGGAGCTGAGGGGATTCGAACCCCTGACCTCTTGCATGCCATGCAAGCGCTCTCCCAACTGAGCTACAGCCCCGTCCGTCGGTGAGACGCACACTATACGGATTCTGGATCATCCGGGCAAGCGGCTCACCGACTTTTTTGGCCTCTTCTCCCGCTTCAGTTCGCCTCGATGTCCTCGCTGTCGAGCTCGACGCGGCCGATCTGCTTGCCGATCCGGTGTACCTTCTCGGTGAGCAGGTTCGGGTTCTGGCCCTTGTCGATCATCGCCTCGGCGGCAATGGCGCCCTGCTCGTAGAGCGACCAGAGGTGGTCGTCGAGGAGCTGCATGCCGAACTTCTTGCCGGTCTGGATCGCGGAGTTGATGCGGAACGTCTTGTTCTCGCGGATCAGGTTGCTGATCGCCGGGGTGACGACCAGGAACTCGTACGCCGCGACCATGCCCTTGCGGTCGATGCGCGGCAGGAGCTGCTGGCTCAGCACCGCCTTGAGCGACACCGAGAGCTGAATGCGGATCTGCTCCTGCTGGGCGACCGGGAAGGCGTCGATGATACGGTTGATCGTACCGGAGGCACCGGTCGTGTGCAGCGTGCCGAACACGAGGTGGCCCGTCTCGGCAGCGCGGATGGCCGCCTCGATGGTCTCGAGGTCACGCATTTCGCCGACGAGGACGACGTCGGGGTCCTGACGCAGGGCGCGACGCAGGGCCTCGGCGAAGCTGGGCACGTCCGAGCCCACCTCACGCTGGTTCACGATGCTCTTCTTGTGCGGCTGGTAATACTCGATCGGATCCTCGACGGTGATGATGTGCCGGTCGAGGTTCTCGTTGATGTCGTTGATCATCGACGCCAGCGAGGTCGTCTTACCCGAGCCGGTCGGGCCGGTGACGAGGAACAGACCCTGGGGCCGTCTGAGCAGGTCGCGGACGATCGGCGGCAGGCCGATTTCGTCGATCGAGAGCAGCTTGTTGGGAATCCGCCGCAGCACCAGCGCCACGTCGCTCTTCTGGCGGAAAACCGACACACGGAAGCGGGCCGAGTTCTCCTCGTCGCTCTGATCGCCGTAGGCGAAGCCGAAGTCGGAGCCGCCTTCTTCCTGGAGTTCGTTCTGCGAACGTTCGGGCGTGATCGCCTTCATCAGCTCGGCGGTGTCGGCGGGCTCGAGCACCTTGGTCTTGAGCTCGACCAGCCGGCCGCGGATACGCAGGGTCGGCGGTTTGCCCACGGTCAGGTGCAGGTCGCTCGCCTGCTGCTTGATGACGGTATCCAGAAGGCGGTCAATGTGCAGGGTCGACATCAGTCACTCCAGCTCAGGCCGCGCAGCCGCGCGGCGGAAAGTTCAATCGGGGCCCGGGCGGGAAGCTTCAGGCTACCATTTCCTCTTCGTCCGTGGAGAGATCCACGAGGCCTTCGACCTGCGTGGTGCCCGCCACTTCCTCGAGCGTCGTCTTGCCGTCGAGGATCTTGAGTCGGCCGTCGCCGAGCAGGTTCCGCATGCCCGTCGCCAGAGCGGCCTGGCGGATCTTGGACAGCGGCGCCCGGTTAAAGGCCAGCTCCCGAAGCTCGTTGTTCATGACCATCAGCTCGTAGATGCCCCGTCGGCCGCGGTAACCGGTGTTGCCGCAGCGGGTGCATCCGACGGCCTTGTAGATGGTGTGGTCCTCGAGATCCTCGTCGCTGAGGCCGCACAGCTTCATCAGCCGGGTGTTCGGGTTCGTCTCCGGCTCCTTGCAGTGATCGCAGAGCACGCGCACGAGGCGCTGGGCGAGCACGGCCTGGATGGAACTGGCGACGAGGAACGGCTTGATACCCATGTCGACCAGACGCGTGATCGCGGAGGGCGCGTCGTTGGTATGCAGCGTGGAGAACACGAGGTGGCCGGTGAGGGCGGCCTGCACGGCCACTTCGCCGACCTCCTTGTCGCGGACCTCGCCGACGAGGATGATGTTCGGCGCCTGACGCAGCATGGACCGGAGGATCTTGCTGAACGACAGGCCGATCTCCTCGTTGACCTGGCACTGGTTGATGCCCTTGAAGTTGTACTCGATCGGGTCTTCCGCGGTGATGATCTTGCGGTCGGGCCGGTTGAGCACGTCCAGGGCCGAGTACAGCGTGGTCGTCTTACCCGAGCCGGTGGGCCCGGTGACGAGGAAGATGCCGTTGGGGCGTCGGATGATGCGGTTGAAGGTATCCAGCGTGTCGCTGCGCATGCCGAGGTTTTCCAGGCCGATGCGCACCGAGTCGGGCCGGAGAATACGCAGCACGACCGACTCGCCGTGATAGGCCGGGCAGGCCGAGACACGGAAGTCGATGATATCGCCGCCGACGCGTTTCTTGATCCGGCCGTCCTGCGGGACGCGTTTCTCCTCGATCTTCATGCCCGACATGATTTTGAGTCGGGTGATGACCGAGTTCTGGGTCCGCTTGGGGATGCGGTCGCGTTCGTGGCAGACGCCGTCGACGCGGTATCGCAGGCGGACGCGGTCCTCGAAGGGCTCGATGTGGATATCGCTGGCCCGGCTGTTGACCGCCTCGTTGATGATCTGGTTGACGAGGCGGATGATCGGCGCGCCCTGGGCGTCGAGGGCGTCGTCGCCCTGCAGGCCGTCGCCGGAGATGTCCAGCGACGCGCCGCGGTCGATCGACTGATCGATGGACTGGTCGATGGACTGGTCGATCGACTGGTCCATCGTGAGCTGGCGCACCGTTTCGTCGATGCTGGCCCGGGTTTCGGAGAGGATCTGATCGATGTACTCGCGGATCTTGCTGCGGGCGCCGAGCGCGAGCTCGATGTCCGCGCCGAGCCGGAAGCGGAGGTCGTCGACCAGGGCGAGGTCCATCGGGTCGTGGACCAGCACCTTGATCTTGTTGCCCTCCTTGCCCAGCGGCAGGACGAGGTACTTCTTGATCAGATCGGTGGGGATGAGATCGAGATTCTTCTTGTCGATGACGTTGGGCTGATCCAGATCGACGAACTCCATGTCGAACTGGGAGGCCAGGGCTTTGGTCACGTCATTCTGATTGGCGTAACCGAGGTCGGTGAGCACGTCGCCGATCCGCTTGCGCGAGCCGGCGGCCACCTTGGCGGCCTCTTCGATCTGCTGGTCGTTGACCAGTCCCCAACGTTTGAGAATCTCGCCCAGTGGACGTCGCTTGTGAGCCATGAGCAAATCCTGATGCGAAAGTCGCCAACCATGGCTGGTTGCGGAAGATAGCGCCATTATGCGGTTTATGCCGGCAAGTCGCAAGCGCTTCGGGGTTTGCTGCCGGCACGATCTCGGCCGAATCGAGGGCGCACACCCGGCCGTGGAGTTTATATCGTCCCGGGACCCCGTCGGTCCTGAGTCTCGACTCCGAATTTACCCGCAGTCCCGTCTGAGAGCCTCACACATGGGACAATCGGGTCCTCATCCGATTTCTTTCCATCCTACGGCCCGCCGCTTCCGGATGTTCGAGCCGCCGCCACGGGTCAGGCCGGGCGCGCAGCCAACAGTCGGGCGATCGCCGCCCGATCGTCCGCGGCGACGGCCTGACGCAGGGCGGGGCAGAACGCCCAGGGCGTGCCGGATTCGACGCCGTCCAGCCCCAGCCGGGCGAGGATCGCCTGCTCGAGCGCCTCGCCCCCGTCGCCGGTTTCGCCGCTTACCGGCAGCGGGGCGTCGGGCGAGCTGCCGTCGCCGGCCGGGCGAGCGGGGGCGAGGTCGGCCTTGCCCAGCACCCAGAGCTCGGGCTCGCGGGGCAGCTCGGCCGAGCCGGGCCAATCCGAATCGGGGTCGCGCATCGCCAGCAGCACGTCGGCGGAGGCGATCACCTGCCGCGCCAGCTCGATCGCCTCGCGTTCGAGCGGTTCGGCCTCCCGGCGAAGCCCGGGCGTATCGAGCCAGCGCAAAGCCACGCCCGCCTGCCCCGGGGGGGCGGCAGGGGCGTTCAGCTCCGCCAGCGCGGCCACCCAGTCGCGGGTCGTGCCCGGCAGGTCGGCGACGACGCTCACCGAACGCCCCAGCATCCGGTTGGTGAGCGTGCTCTTGCCCACGTTCGCCCGGCCGACCACGACCAGCGTCGCCGGCTGGACCAGGCGGTCGAGGCGGTCGCTCTCGTGAAGAATCCGGCCCGGATCCTCCGCCCCGTCGCCGGCGGCCAGCCAGTCGCGCCACTGCCGGGGCTGGTCGAGCAGAAGATCGATCGCGGCCGGGCTGGCGGCGCGGGCGATGGCGGCGAGCGCCTCCGCCTCGAGCGCGGAGTCCGCTTCGGGGTAGACCTCGGTCGGGGCGGGGGCGGGCTCGAGCTCGGCCCCGAGTTCGAGCAGGCGATCGGTGATCTTCTGCACCACCCGCGGCCCGCCGTGGGGCATGAGCTGCGCCCAGTCGGGGCGGAGCACCCCGGCGAGGCCCTGGTCGATGCCGGCGAAATCGCACAGCCGAAGTCGGCCGGGCTGCCAGTCACTTTGGCCGGTGAGGCGGGAGAGCAGCTCGCCCGCGGCCGGTCCCTGCAACTGCAGCACGGCGACCGCGCCGGGCTGGCGGGCGGTGGTAAGGGCGAGTCTTGTGTCGGGCGGGGCGGTCATTCGACTCGGCCGACCTCGCCCGGCGGGTGGGGGCGCATGGCGTGGCCGGTGGGGAAGTTGATGGCGAAGACGACCAGCGCGCCGATGGCGGGCAGGATCTCGGGCACCATGACGCCCGTGACCAGCAGGGCGATGATGGAGAACAGGCCCACCGACTCGAGCAGCGCCAGCAGGACGAGGTTGCCCGTGAGGTATCCGCCGGGGGCGATCGCGTGCTCCCGCCAGGCTGATTTGTAGATCTGGTTGCGGGCGAAGTAGCCCATCGCCGTCGCGGCGACGAACCACCCGACGCCGATCCAGCCCAGCATGGGGTGGAGGTCGGGCGTCGCACCGCGGGCCTCGGTCAGGACGAAGGCGACGACGAGGAAGAACACGAGCTGGCTCATCAGCATCGCCGCCCAGATCAGGCGCAGCGTGAGCAGCGTGCGGGGCCGGGTGTCGTCAGCCTTTGCCATGGCGTGTTTCCCCCTTCGGGGCGGCGGCTACTGCTTGCCCTGGTTCTCCAGGGCGACGCGGAGCGTCACCGCGATGCCGGTGAGCGTCAGGTCGGGCACGACGCGGTCGACCAGATCGTAGTCGCGGAAAAGCAGGTTGGCGTCCCCGCCTGTGGCGACGACCATGGGGAACATGCCGGCCTGCTCGGCGTAGTGCTCGACGAGCTCGCGAAGCATCCCGCGCAGGCCGTGGAACACGCCGGCCCGCATCGCCTCGACGGTGTTGTGGCCGACGGCCTCGGCGGGCCGGTCGAACTCGACCTCGGGCAGCATGGCCGTGCGCTGGTGCAGGCTGTCGAGCTGGAGCTGCGCCCCCGGCGCGATGGCCCCGCCGTGGAAGGTGCCCGCGCCGTCGACGAAGTCGACCGTGATGGCGGTGCCCGCGTCCACGACGACGCAGGCCTGGTTGAGCACGTCGTAGGCGGCGGCCGCGTCGAGCAGGCGGTCTTCGCCGACGATCGCCTCGGGATCGAGCTGTCGCCCGATCGGGATGGGCAGATCGCGTTCCACGCGGTGGACCGCTCTGCCGACCTGCTTCTGGACCTGTTTTTCGATTTCGTCGCTGGCGGCGGGGTTGACCGACGACATGACGACGGCCGTGTCCTCGCGCTCGCGCAGCGGACTGAAGGCGTGGTCCATCGCGTCGGCGAGGTCCTGCTTGCGGCGGTTCTCGAAGGTGGCCGACTCCACCAGCTTCCCCTCGACGAACGCCCCGAGCCGCGTGCGCGTGTTGCCGACGCTGACCGCCAGCATGTTCACCTTGATCATGGCGCCCCTTTTTCTTCTCGTTCTCCTGGCCGCGGCGATTCGCCTGCCGCGGCTTCCCATCCTCCGCGTCGCGGAGGCCGGTTCCGGGCGAGCTGCTCCCAGCACGCCTCGAGCAGTTCGGGAATGCCCTGGCCGGTGGCGGCACTGATGGCATGCACCTGCTGGCCCAGGGCTTCCTCGATGAGTTCGATGGCGGTGAGCTGGTCCTGCTCGTCGCCGGCGAGGTCCATCTTACTCACTGCGACCAGTTCCGGCTTGGCGGCGAGCTCGGGCGAGTAGCGGGCGAGCTCCTCGCGGATTACCCGGTAGTTCTCCACCGGGTCCGTGCCGTCGGCCGGGTCCACCTCGATCAGGTGCAGCAGCACCCGCGTCCGCTCGATGTGACGCAGGAACCGCGTGCCCAGGCCCGAGCCGGCGTGGGCGTTCTCGATCATGCCCGGAATGTCCGCGAGCACCATCCGCCGATCGCCCGGCACCTCGGCGATGCCGAGCTGGGGCACGAGCGTCGTGAACGGGTAGTCCGCGATCTTCGGCGTCGCCCGGCTGACGCGGGAGAGAAACGTGCTCTTGCCCGCGTTGGGCTTGCCGACCAGGCCGACCTCGGCGATGAGCTTGAGCTCCAGCCTCAGCGTCCGCTCCACGGCCGGCTCGCCCGGCGTGCTCTGGCGGGGGGTCTGGTTGGTCGAGCTCTTGAAGTGCTCGTTGCCCCAGCCGCCCCTGCCGCCCTCGGCGACGACGAAGCGGGCGCCCTCCTGGTCGAGGTCGACCACCAGTTCGCCGGTCTCCTCGTCGTAGATCAGGGTGCCCGGGGGCAGGCGCACCTCGCGGTCCCGGCCGTCGCGGCCGTGCTGCTGCTTGGGGCCGCCCGGCCCGCCGTTCTCGGCGCGCCAGTGGTGCCGGCCGGCGAAGTCGAGCAGGGTCTCGACCTCGGGGTCGGCGACGAGCACGACCGAACCGCCCCGGCCGCCGTCGCCGCCGTCGGGCCCGCCCTTGGGGATGTACTTCTCGCGCCGGAAGCTGACGCAACCGTCGCCGCCTTTGCCGCTACGCACCTGAATCGTGGCCGAATCAACAATCATGGGGCCACATCATAGGTCGGATTCCGTTGCTTGGCTTTCCAGCCCCGCCTCTGACAGTCGGCGCGGCAGCCCGGGCGGCGAATTCGCGGCGCTGCCAGGCCGGCCCGGAGAGAGGCGAAAGGGCCATGCCCGACTGGGGGAACTCGCCCCATGCCGGTTCGGGGAAAGTCGGAAACGCGGCTGCGAACCGATCATGTGCGGCGTTTCGGAGCCATTCCAGCCTTCACCTGCCAGTCGCCGGGCTAGGATCGGACGGAAGCGAATCGCGGCCGACTGCGCCGCCGGCGGGTGATGACCACGCCTGGCACTGCGGCACGGCCACAGCAGGGAAGCAGGGCCCCCGGGGCCCCGATGCGACGTCCAGGAGGGAGCAGTTCAGTCGTGAACGAAAAGTATGCAAGCTGGCCCGCGTATTACGGGGCGCACGCCCGGCTGTGGCCGGTCCGTCAGCTTTTGCGGACGACGGCCCGCTGGCAGCCGATGCGAAACCCCGAGCCGGGCTACACGATTGTGATCGGGTGCATCCGCACCCTGCCCGCCGTGCTGGAGGCGAACCTCGCCATGCTTGAGCAGCAGCGGCGCGAGCACCTGCGGGAAATCATCCTCGTCATGGACTGCCGGCCCGGGCCCGAGGCGCTCGACCGCGAGGCGGCGATGCGGGACCGCTACCCCGAACTGCCGCTGCGGGTGATCTACTACAGCCGCTGGCAGGATCTCGCGCTCAAGGCGCTGGGCTCGGCGTGGTGCTACTGCTGGCTGAACTGGGTGCTGGGCATCGCCGCCACCCGCACGCGATACGCCATCCTGCACGACCTCGACGCCATGCTGCTCGAGCCGCACCTCATCGAGCAGCGGTACGAGGCGATCCGCGAGCGGCGGGACCACTACCTCGGTGTGGAGATGTACGTCGGCAACGGCATCACCCTCGAGGACGGGCTGGCGGTGACGTTCGAGATGATGTTCGACGTCGAGCACGTCCGCCGGCGGCACCACCCGCTGGACCTGTTCAACCGGGCGGCCCGGCGGGACGGTCGGCGGATCCAGTACGACACGTTTCTCTACCCCCAGAGCCAGGCGGGCGCGATTTCGACGCTGGGGATCGACGGCACTGAGATGGTCCACCCCGCCCAGCTCGCCTGCCAGTACAAGACGCTCACGCGCCGGGCCGGGTACGTCCCGCCCGAGCGGAACAATCTGCCGCTGCTCGCCTATTTCGACTACCTCGCGGGCGACGGCGGCCCGCTCGAGGCCCAGACCGAGGCGATCGAGCGGCTGGCGGACGGGATCCCGCTCGCGGGTCGGCGGGTGAGCTACGAGCAGTTGTCGGTCGAGCACGTGACCTGGCTGGACACGCAGACGCGGCGTATGGAGCGGGCCGTGGCAGGCGAGGTTCGGCCGGAGGTGGAACGGTATCTCCACGCCCTGCGCCGCTTCGCCGAGCGGTCGCGGGAAGATTCCGCCGCTCGGGATCAGCTGCCGGCCGCGGCCGGTCGAGCCCGCGTGGGAGGCGGCTGAGGAGGGTGATGATGGTCGCCAACACACACCGAGTGCGGCCGCGGCCGAACGACCCGCTCCGCGAAGCGCGGGCGCGTCGGCTGCGGACCGTCGACCTGCACGGCGTCGCGGTCCACGCGCTGACGGAAACCGAGGCGGTGGACGAAGTGCTCCGGGCGCTGGAGGTCGGCCGGGGCGGCTGGGTGATCACGCCCAATCTGGACCACCTTCGCCGGGCGCGGTTCGACGCCGAGTTCCGCGGGATGCTCGAAGAGGCGGATCTCGTCGTCGCCGACGGCATGCCGCTGATCTGGGCGAGCCGGCTTCAGGGCACCCCGCTGCCCGAGCGGGTGGCGGGCTCGTCGCTGGTTTCCACGCTGGCCGAGGAGGCGGGTCGGCAGGGGCGGTCGCTGTTTCTTCTGGGCGGTGCCCCCGGTGCGGCGGACGCCGCGGGGGCGGCGCTCGAGCGCCGGTGCCCGGGGCTGCGGATCGCGGGCACGGCCTGCCCGGCCCCGGGGTTCGAGCAGCGTGACGGCGAGATCGACGGCCTGCGGGAGCAGCTTCGCCAGGCTCGGCCGGACGTGGTGTACGTGGCGCTGGGCTCGCCCAAGCAGGAGCGGCTGATCCGCGAAATGCGCAGCGAACTGCCCGGCACGTGGTGGCTGGGCGTGGGGATGAGTCTCGGCTTTCTGGCGGGGCAGGTCCGCCGGGCTCCGGTGTGGATGCAGCGGGCCGGGCTGGAATGGCTTCACCGCCTGGGGCAGGAGCCGCGCCGGCTCGCCCGGCGGTACGTCGTGGACGGATTGCCCTTCGCCGCACGGATGCTGGGTGAAGCGGGGGCACGGCGATGCCGGACGCTCGCCGGCCGAAAGGCTCGCAGCCGAGAGGAAACCCGTATGGCAGATACAGCCGAGCAGGAGCCGCGATGATGTCGATCGGCGCCTACAAGCATCTTCCCCTCGCGCAGAGTTGGGAGCAGCCCTGGCCGCCGCGGCAGCACCCGGAGCTCGCCCGGCTTCGGGCGATGGTGCTGCTGGCGGGCGCGGTCCGCCCCAGTCCGCTGCGGCGTTCGGTCGGGCGGTTCGTGCTCGAACTGCCGCTTGCCGGGCAGCGCAACCTGTTCCAGGCGTGGCAGGAGCAGGCGATGACGCTCTGCCACGGTCTGTCGCTGTCGCATCTGCCGGTCCGGGTGATGATCGATCACGGCTCGCCGCATCCCCGCCTGCAGGCGTGGGAGCACCCGACGGAACTTTACGTCGAGCGCGATCCGCTGCAGTTCCGCGGCACGGGCGGCCTGCTGCACGACCTCGCCCGGCCGTACGGCGATGACGAGTGGCTGCTCGTCGCGGACGCCGCGCAGGTGCAGCTCGAGCCGCTGGCGCCGCTGGTCGCGGCGATGGCGTCGAGCGAAGGCGACGTCCGCCTGCTCTCGCTGCCCGACGGCACGCCGGGCGGGGCGATGCTGCTGCGCTGCGGCGTGCTGCGCGATATCGCCCGGATCGGATTCATCGACTTCAAGGAACAGGCCCTGCCCGCCATCGCCCGGGACCGGGAGGTGGTCGTCTGCGGCAGCGAGCGCCGCTTCGGCGCTCCCGTGCGCACGCGGGAGGAATATCTCGCCGCCCTGCGCCGCTACCACTGCCGCGACGATGCGAGCCGGGCGGAGATGGAGGGACGCCCGAGCTTTCGGCTCGTCGAGCCGGGCGCGGCGGTGCATCCCTCGGCTGTGCTGCACGACGCGGTGGTGCTCGCCGGCAGCCGGGTGGAGGCCGGCGCCGTGGTCGCCCGCAGCGTCGTCTGCCCGGGGGCGAGCGTCGGGGAGGGCGAGAAGGCGATCGATCGCCTCGTGGTGGCTGACGAGCGGGCCTGAAGGGGGAGGGGAAAGGGAGACGGAAGCGCAGAGGGATGTTTGGAGAAACCCGGCGCCGGGTCGGCGGGACCGCCCCTCACCTGCCGCTGCCCGGCGAAATGCGGCGAGGCCGATGTGTGTCAGCCCGCCCGCCCCGAAGGCTCCGCCTCGGGAACTCTGGAGGAGGCAACGCATGAGTCGTTACGATCCGAAATCGAACTCACCGTCAATGGTCGTCGAGACCCTCGAGACCGACGAGGATCCGCAGGAGAATCGGCGTCCGCTGACCGCGCTGCTGCGCGGGCGGTACGCGTGGGCGATCGGCCTGGCGCTGGTGCTGGGCACGATCGGCGCGGTGGCCGGGTGGAGCTCGGTCGAGCCCAGCTATCGCAGCCGGGCGTTCCTCGAGATCTCTCCCGAGGAGGATCCGGTGCTCCAGTCGATCCCCGAGACGGAGGGGCCGCGTCACTTCGGTGCGTACATGGATGCGCAGACGAAGATGATCGACAGCGGCGCCCTGACCGCCCGGGCGATGGAGCAGCCGGTGTGGCAGGAGGTCGCCGAGGAGAGCGGCATCGACGGCCCGGCCGCGTTCGACGCCCGGCTCGACGCGGATCGCGAATATGACGAGCAGGTGGTGGAGATCAGCTTCGTCGGCGACACGCCGCGCATCGCCCGCGCCGGGGCGATGGCGGTGGTTGACGCCTACCGCCGGGCGAGCCAGCAGGAGCAGCGCCAGAAGCTCTCCAGCAAGCTCTCCATCCTCGAGCGCCGGCGGGACGAGCTCGTGGGCGAGCTCAGCCGACTGCGCAGCGAGAAGGAACAGCTCGCCGGCGACTACGGAGCCGCGGGCCTCGCCCGGCTGCACGAGCAGCGCATCAGCGAACTCGGCAACATCCAGGCCCGATTGCGCCAGGTCCGCCTGCACCTCCAGGCGTTCGAGGGCAGCGAGGCCAGCCAGGCGGCGAACAGCCGATCGCTCGAGCAGCTCGCCGCCCGCGACCCGCAGCTCGCCGACCTGCTCGACCGGCAGGCGAGGCTGCGCAGCCTCGTCAGCAGCCAGCGCAACATGGGCATGGGCGAGAACCATCGCCTGCTTCGCCGCAACGTCGCGGATATGGCGCAGGTGAATCGGCAGATTCAGGAATATCTCAGCGAATCGGAGAGCCGGGCGTCTACCATGGCGTCGCGCCCCGCCTCGACCATGGGCAGCGACGAGGACAGCCTCGCGAATGCGAGTCCCGGTCAGCTCAATCGCTACCGCGAGACGCTGACCGACCAACTCCGCGAGGTCGAGCGCGACAGTGTCGAACTGGGCCAGCAGCTCGCCCGGCTGGACGAGATCGACGCCGGGATCAAGCAGAACCAGAACGAGCTGCAGGCGACCCGCGACCGCATCCAGTCGCTCAACCTCGAGGTGCCCTACGCCCGCCGGGTCGATGCGATGACCCCGGCCGACCTGCCCACCCGGCCCGCCAACGGCGGCAAGCGGGTGCAGATGGCGGGCCTCGGCGGCTTCGGCGGCGCGGCGACGGGCGTGGGGCTGATCATGCTGGTCGGCCTGCTCGACTCGCGGCTCCGCCGCCTCGGTGACGCCCAGGCCGAGCTGCCCCGGGTGCGTCTGCTCGGCGTGCTGCCCACGCTGTCGGACAGCGGGCAGGACTCGCAGCAGCTCGCCACCGCGGCGCACAGCCTGCATCAGGTGCGCACGATGCTCCAGCTCGACCACCAGGGCGAGGGGCAGGTCTTCGTCGTCACCAGCCCGGCGGCGGGCTCGGGCAAGACCAGCCTGACCACGGCGCTGGGCCTGTCCTTCGCGGCCGGCGGCGACCGCACGCTGCTGATCGACTGCGACGTGGTCGGCGGCGGGCTGACCGAGCGGCTCGCGGAGCAGATCCCCGTCCCGCTCGCCGACGCGATCCGCCAGCAGCACCTGCTCAGCGAGGCGGACCTCGCCGCTGCCGAGCAGCAGGCCCGCGAGACCGACCGCCCGCTCGAGCAGGTGCTGCTGACCAGCGGCCTGCTCGACGCCGAGCAGATCGACGAGGCACGCCAGGCCGCCGAGGCCAGCCCGCCGGGCCTGCTCGATGCCTGCAACGGTCAGCCGCTGGAGAACTGCATCGTCGAGACCGGCATCCGCGGCCTCTCGCTGCTGCCGCTGGGCGGCGCCCGGCCCGAGCAGGTGGGCGACCTGTCCACCGCGTCGGCGCGTCGGCTGCTGGCCCAGGCGCGCAGCCGGTTCGACACGGTGCTCGTCGACACGGGGCCGGTGCTCGGCAGCATCGAGGCCTCGATGACCGCGGCCGAGGCGGACCGGGTCGTGCTCGTCGTCTCCCGCGGCGAGTCGCGGCAGATGATCCGCAAGGCGCACGAGCACCTCGAAGAGATCGGCGCGAGGGTCGCGGGCATCGTGTTCAACCACGCTCGCGGCAGCGACCTCAAGCGTTCGTCGACCAGTGCGGCGAGCTTCTCCAGGCGAAGCCAGTACCGCCGCCCGGAAGCCAGTGCCGACCCGGCCGTCACCGCCCGCTACGGGCCGATCGGCTCGGCGGTCGCATGCTGCAGTCAGTCCCGGCCGGCCAGCCGGAACTCCCATGACCGGCAGCTCGCCGGCACGGATGCGGGCTGATGCAGCACGCACCGCGAGAGGAGATTCGTGACCTGTTCGTGCCCGCTTTGCGCGCTGCGAAGTGCAGTGAGAAGCCATGATCGTAGCCGCTCGACGACAGACGCTCCCGGACGACACCGGTCGAACCATGTGGGGACTCACGCCGGCCCAGCTTCACGAGCGCTTCTGGGCGTCGCGAGGCGTGCAGGTGGTGCGCCAGGGTCAGTCCCAGCCGCTTCGGCCGGAGGCGGAGCTGTTCCTGCTCGTTCCGCCGTGGACGCTGGCGAGCTTCCAGATGGACCCGCTCGTCGACGCCCTGAGCTGGCATCGGCCGCGGCTGGTCGTCGCCCGGCTGCACGCGCGGATCGAGCAGGGATACCGCGAACAGGTGCTCGCCGACGAGGCGAACCGTTTCGCCGGCTTTCAGCGGCTCTACCAGCGGGCGGACCGCCGACTCGACCGCGTGGGGCTGACCCCGGAGCGCACGCTCGCCCGGCTCTGGCAGGACATGCCGAACGTGCGCACGGCGTGGCAGCTCCTCCGGCGGGCGATCCCCCGCGAGCAGCGGACGACCGTGTCCGTCCCGGCCGACCTGTACGACGATCGCGACGCGGACGAGCAGGCCCGGTTCGTGCGCGACCTCGTGCGCATCTGGCAGCGGCCCGACCTGACCGTGCCCCGCGCCGACCGCCGGGGCGAGAGCGTCTGGGCCGACGCCGCGACCCGCGAGCCCGAGCGGACCCGCGTGGTGGGGCCGGTGTGGATCGGCGCCGGCCGACGGCTGGAGGACGTCGACAGCCTCGTCGGGCCCGCGGTGCTGTGGGACGACCCCGGCGCCCGGCCGGTGGTGGACGACCCGCCGCCCCCGCCCGCGGAGCCGGCGCAGGTGATCGAGCCCCCGGCCCGGCCCCGGGAGCTCAGCCGGGCGCAGCGGCTGGGGAAGCGGAGCTTCGATATCGCCTTCAGCCTGGCCGTACTGGGCGCGACGCTGCCGCTGTTCCCCTTCCTCATGCTGGCGATCTGGCTCGAGGACGGTCGGCCGTTCTTTTTCGCCCACCGCCGACAGACGCGGGGCGGCGCGGAGTTTCCCTGCCTCAAGTTCCGCTCGATGCTCAAGAACGCCGACGAGATCAAGGCCCGCATCCAGGCGGAGAACCGTGCGGACGGACCCCAGTTCTACATCGAGAACGACCCGAGGCTGACGAAGGTGGGCGGCTTTCTCCGCCGATTCAACCTCGACGAGCTGCCGCAGTTTCTCAACGTGCTGGCCGGGCACATGTCGGTCGTCGGCCCCCGGCCGAGCCCGCACAAGGAAAACCAGTACTGCCCCGCCTGGCGCGAGGCGCGTCTCAGCGTCCGCCCCGGCGTGACGGGGCTCTGGCAGGTCAAGCGCAGCCGCGCGGCAGGACTCGATTTCCAGGAGTGGATCCGCTACGACCTCGAGTACGTCGAAAAGATGAGCTGGTCAATGGACCTCTGGATCATCCTCCGCACGATCATGCACGTCCTGCGCATCCGCAAGGCGGGGGGATGAACTCGGGGGTCGATGGCGGATGGCTGCTGACGTGCAGGCCAGGCCGTGCCACCCGATCCCTCCTTCTCGGTCACTCGGCCACTTGATCCTACTCATGACGCGGCCGCCTGCTCGTGGCGGAGCTGGCCGCAGGCGGCGGCGATGTCCCGGCCGCGGCTGGCGCGGATGTGCGTGTTCACCCCGGCGGCTTCGAGGATCTGCCGAAACTGCCGTACGTCCTCCGTGCGCGGCCGACTGAAGGGCATGCCTCGCACCTCGTTGTAGCGGATGAGGTTCACGTTGCTCCGCAGCCGCTTCGCCACGCTCGCCAGCTCCCGGGCGTGCTCGGGCTGGTCGTTCACCCCGCCGAGCAGGATGTACTCGAGCGTCACCTCCCGGCCCGTGCGGTCGAAGTAGTATTTCCCCGCGCTGATGAGCTGGTCCACGCTCACCTTCTCCGCCCAGGGGATGAGCCGTCGGCGGAGCTCGTCGCTGGGCGCGTGCAGGCTGATCGCCAGCGTGAGGGGCAGCTCGAGGTCGGCGAGCCGGCGGATCTGCGCCGGCAGGCCGACCGTGCTGATCGTGATGCGCCGGCCGGAGATGCCCAGGCCCCAGTCGGCCATGAGCGTCCTGGCGGCGCGGGCCACTTCGGGGAAGTTCGCCAGCGGCTCGCCCATGCCCATGAAGACGACGTGCGTGATCCGTCCCACGTTGTCGAGCTGGCCGAGCTGCCACACCTGCTCGACGATCTGCCCGGCCGAGAGGTTGCCGTCGAGCCCGCCCAGGCCGGAGGCGCAGAACCGGCAGCCCACGGCGCAGCCAATCTGGCTGGAGATGCAGGCGGTCCGCCGATCCCGGCCGCGCTGGGAGGGGATCATGACGCACTCGGTCTGGCTGGCGCTGCCGCCGAGCACGGGCAGGCCCTGCTCGTCCCGGCCGGCGTCCCAGTCCAGCAGCAGCTTCTGCGTACCGTCGGTGGCGAGCTGGTGGCCGACGGGATAGCCGGTGACGAAGCGCAGGCGATCGTCGAGCAGGTCGCGGTCTTTCTGCGCGAGGTTGGTCATCGCCTGCGGGTCGGCGACCCCTTTTGCGTACACCCACTGCATCACCTGCTTCGTGCGGAAGCGGGGCAGGCCCCACTCGGCAAAGAGGGCGGCGAGGGAATCGGGATCGAGATCGAAAAAATGGGGGCGGTCGTTCATGGAATCCTCTATTTTAGACCGCCTCCAGCGATGACGCGAGGCCGCCGTCGCGAATCGGGCGGTGGAAACCCGGCCCCGGGCATGCGAAGATTGCAGCGATGATCAGTTCCAGCCAGAGACGACTCTTCGACCGGATGCTCGAGGATATCCTCGACGAGCTGCCCGATCAGCTTCACGCGCTGCTCGAGGAGGTGCCGCTGATCGTGGAGGACGAGCCGGGCCCGGCCCTGTTGCGGGAGATGGAACTCGACCCGCGCGACACGCTGCTGTGCGGACTGCACTGGGGCGTCGCCCTGACCGACCGCAGCGTGGAGCACACGGCCAGGATGCCCGACCGGATGATGCTCTTCCGCGAGCCGATCTTCCGCGTCGCCGGCTACACCCCCACGCCCACCGGCCGCGAGCGGCTCGAGCACCAGATCCACGTGACCCTCCTGCACGAGATCGGCCACCACTTCGGCCTCGACGAAGACGACCTCGCGGCGCTGGGGTATGGATGATCGGGTGAGCCACGAAGACCCGACGGGCACGAGGAGGCACGAAGAAGTGAAGTGAAAAAGAAGCCACCCATGGCCACAGATGAACACAGATAAAGAAACAGGCGGAGACCGGAAAAGCTGAGGGGCAGGAGGGAAGCAGTCCGCAGAGTCGAGACGGAATCGCGCCTTGCGATCTCCCGCTTCTCCTTGTTTTCCTTGCCGTTTATCTCTCTATCTGTGTTGATCTGTGGCCATCTGTGGCTGACTCTTCTTCTCTCTTCTTTCTTTGTGCCCTTCGTGTCTTCTTCGTGCCTTCGTGGTTAACCCGCATCGTCCTCGCCGCTTCGGCTGCGCTCCGCCTTGCTCAGGGCGGCCTCGGCGTCGCCGATGAGCTCGGCGAGCGCGTCGGGCATCGCCTCGCCTTCCCAACGCTGGCGCAGCGCCTCGCTGTGCCGCTCGATCAGCACGCCGGCGCGGTCGAGGCCGATCGCCCGCTCGGCCGGCGGCAGGTCGCCGATCTCGCGAAGCGCACACCACACCGCCTGCAGCATGATCACGTCGGGTACCGAGTCGCGCATCCGCTGGCCTTCGTCCGTCTCCGGCAGGCCCACTGCACGCCTGGCGAACTCCACCCACTGCCCCAGCAGGGCCGCCCAGGTCAGACGCTCGGGATGAAGCGGTTCGGGAGTCTGATCAGTCATGTCCACACTCTATCTGACGCACTGGCTCAAAGCTCGCTTGCCGAAGGCCTCGGCGAGCTTGCGCGAACTCGCTGCGCTGCGATTGCACACCGCGACGACGGCCGCGCCGTCGATGGCGGCGAGGTTGGGCAGGTGCGCTGCCGGGCGATGCCGCCCGCGCCGAGGAAACCGATGCGGATGCTCGAGTGACCGGGCATGATGCTTCTTCCTCCTGATGGGCGGCGGTGAATGTGAAAAAGGCGCTTTTGCGGATCTTGATCTTGTCCGGCCGAATCGGGGGGGATAATATGAACCGCTGGTGGGTCCTGCCAATCGCCTCTCCGACCCGCCGACTGACGCTTTTCAATGTTGCCCCCGGAAGGCTCGGCTTGGGATTCGTCCCTTGCCGGGCCTTTTCTCTGGCTCCAGCCCGCTCACAGGCCGTGGCTCGCGGCGTCGAGATACTCGTGCAGCAGCCCGACGACGACCCCCAGCAGCATGCCCGGGATCATCAGCACCGGCCCGGGCGGAATCAGCAGGCCGCAAATCAGCCCCAGCGTCATGCCCAGCAGCGGCCCCGTCACCAGCGGCGGCGTCAGGCTGCCCTGTCTGGGCGGCCAGCGGCGGAGCACGAGGACGGTCACCAGGAACTGCCAGACCAGAAACAGCGGGAACATCAGGCACGCGCTCGCGTTGGCGAGCTGCCGACCCGCCGCCGCCGCCTCCCACACGACCAGCCCACCCGGCAGCAGAAGCAGGGCGGTGATCGTGCCGGCCAGCTTTGTCCACATCACGAAGCGGGGCGGCAGGATCGACTGCTGCCGCTGCTTCTCGTCATCCGTTTCGGGCGTCGTGCTGTAGGTGCTCGGCTCGAGCGGGTTGAACGGCATCCCGCACTCGGGACAGGACCGCGACTGCAGGCCGTGCAGCGGATAACCGCACTCGCGGCAGTACATGTCCAGGTCGGCAAAGTTCACGTGCGCGTCCAATCGGAAGTCGCCGCAGCCCGGCCTCTCCCCGGTCGGCGCGAGTCGTGCGCCTGGCTATTGGCCGCACTGGGCGCGGTGTCGCAGCATGTGGTCCGCGAGGACGATCGCGGCCATCGCTTCGCCGACAGGCACGAAGCGCGGCAGCAGGCAGGGGTCGTGTCGGCCGCGGGTGGCGATCGTGGTCGGCTCGCCCTCGCGGGTGACGGTGGGCTGCTCGCGGGGCAGGCTGCTCGTGGGCTTGATGGCGCAGCGGAGGATGATCGGCTGCCCGGAAGAGATCCCCCCGAGCATCCCGCCGTGACGGTTGCTCGCGGTGGTGATGCGCTTGCCCCGGGGCGTGTGAGGCGGCGCCTCGGCCTCGACTTCCTCGACGGCCTCGAGGCTGCGCTCGGAGGCAGCGGAGGCGTCCTCGCCCTCGCGATCCTCTTCTTCCCCGGCCGCCGCGGGGAGGAAGGCGTCGTTGTTCTCGCTGCCGCGGGCGGTGGCGACGTCGAACCCCTGGCCGTACTCGACGCCCATGACGGCGGGAAGGGAGAACATCGCCTTGCCGAGGTCGGCCTTGAGCTTGTCGAACACCGGCTCGCCCCAGCCGGCCGGGACGCCGGTGGCGACGATCTCCGCCACGCCGCCGATGGAGTCCTGCTCGCGGCGGACCTGTTCGATCAGATCGATCATCTGCTCCGCGACGTCCGGGTCGGGGCAGCGGACGATGCTCGCCTCGACCTCTTCGAGCGTCAGCTTCTCCGGATTGCCCACCTGCGCGACCAGCGGGCCGATCTGGCGGACGAACCCGAGCACGCGCACCCCGGCCGAGGCGAGGATTCTTTTCGCCACCGCGCCGGCCGCGACGCGGGCGGCCGTCTCACGGGCGCTCGATCGGCCGCCGCCGCGGTAGTCGCGCAGGCCGTACTTGGCCTCGAAGGTGTAGTCGGCGTGTCCCGGGCGGAACTTGTCCTGGACGTCGGCGTAGTCGCGGGAGCGCTGGTCGGTGTTGCGGATGAGGATCGCCAGCGCGGTGCCGGTGGTTCGGCCGTCGAAGACGCCGGAGAGGATCTCCGGCTCGTCGGGTTCCTTGCGCTGGGTGACGATCCGGGACTGCCCCGGCCGGCGGCGCTCGAGGTCGGGGCGCAGGTCGTCGGCCGTGAGGGGGAACCCCGGCGGGACGCCGTCGATGATGACGACGTTGCCCGGGCCGTGGCTTTCCCCGGCGGTGGTGATGCGAAACGCTTGTCCGAAGCTGTTACCGGCCATGGCGAATATTGTAGCGGGGCGGGGCCGCTGCGTCGCGGAAAGAAGAGCGGTTCCAGGGGCGCAAAGAAAAACGGCTTGCCCGCGTGAGCAGGCAAGCCGTTTTAAGCGAGATTGCTCTTAGGCCGGGCCGGCGACTTTTTGCTCGAACCCCAGTTTCAGGTGGGTGCGTCGCTGGGGCATCCCGATCTTCCACTCATGGAGGCTTGATCTTCGCGCCCAGTCTCTGCTCCCTTGGGGTTCTGTCATCGGTTCGAGCAAAATCAGCCGCTTGGTCGGCCTCGGCTCAAGAGCAATCTTCACTTGTCAGTCTTCACTATCGGTCGATTATAGATCGGCTCATCAGTCGTTCCAGCAGTTTTTACGCCTTTCCGGCGTCTTTTTCGCGCGGGCCCGCCTGACGCTTCATCCACTGGGCATAGCGGGCGATCGCCTGCGCCGGCTCGCGGCGGGGCGACCAGCTCAGCCCCTGCTTCGTCCTCGCCAGATCGGCGCAGGTGTAGTCCTGGTAGAACGCGTAGGGGTTCTCGAAATAGTCGGGCTCGCAAGCGGTCCCGAGCGCCTCGTTGAGGGCGGCGACGATCTGGTTGAAGCTCGTCGTCTCGCCCGTGCCGACGTTGTAGATCCCGCTCTCCGCCTCGTCCTCGGCAGCGGCAAGGTTGCAGTCCACCACATCCTCCACGGCCACCTGGTCGCGGGCCTGCGATCCGTCGTGGAACAGCCGCGGCCGCTTGCCGGCGAGCATCTGCTGGCCGAGCTGATAGATCATGCTCGCCATCTTGCCCTTGTGCTGCTCGCCGGGCCCGAAGACGTTGAAATAGCGCAGCCCGACGATGTGCGCCTCGGGCGCCTCCTCGAGCGTTCGGCGGGCGAGGTTCTCCATGATCCACTTGGAAAACCCGTACACGTTGGCGGGTCGGCCGGCGTCTTCGAGGCGGAAGGGGCGCCGGGCCGCGGTCGCCCCGTTCGCGGCGACGCCGTAGGTCGCGGCGCTGGAGGCCCAGACCAGCTTGACGCCCGTTTCGACCGCGAGCGCCAGCAGCGACTCGAACGGCTCGACGTTGTCGGCGATCATCTTTGCCTGGTCGCTGACGGTCGTGTCGGTGATCGACGCCTGGTGGAAGATGACGTCGGGCTGGAACTCGTCGGCGACGTCGAAGAGGTCCAGCTCGTGCAGCGGGCGGGCGATGACCGAGCCGCGATAGCTCCAGCCGTCCTCGCCTTCGCTGGAGAGGTTGGCGAAGCTGCCGCTGCGGAAATCGTCAATGATCAGCAGGTGAGCCTCGGGCCACTGCTCCTGGATCTGACGGGCGAGGTTGGAGCCGACGAAGCCGGCCCCGCCGGTGATGATGACGTTCATGGATCGCGTTTCCAGTCGGGCGTTCTCGGACGGTCGATCGCGCCGGCTCAGCGGGCGGAGTTGCCGGCCGGGGGGATGAGCAGCGGGCTGCCTGCCTGCAGTGTATTGGGATTGGAGCCGATCCGCTGGCGGTTGGCGTCATAGATGACGCGCCACTTGCCGGGGTCGCCGTAGTACCGCCGGGCGATGCGGGAGAGCGTGTCGCCGGGGGCGATCTTGTAGCGGACGCCTTCGCCGGTGATGCCGTCGTCGCTGGTGTCGCGGCGGTCGGCCTGGCTGGCGGGCTCGGCCCCGGGCAGGCGCAGCTTCTGGCCGACCTTGAGGTTCTGCGGATCGACGGTGGGGTTCGCCTGGGCGATGTCCCTCCACCGGCTGCCGTCGTCGTAGAGCTTGCGGGCGATGATCCAGAGGTTGTCGCCCGACTCGATGGTGTAGGACTCGGGCTCGGACGGCGGCTCTCGCCGGGCCTCGGCGCGGGTGGTGCGGGTCGGCTCGGGCTCGGGCTCGGGCTCGGCCTCGGCCTCGGTCGTGCCCGGCGAGGACGGGGTCGTCGTGGTCGCGTCGGGCGAGGGGCTCGGCAGGGCGGCGGTGCCGGTGGCCGAGGGGGCCGTCCGGGCGGGGCCGTCGTCGGGGGCCGGCCGGACGGGGGGATCTGTCGCGGCGGTACGGCTCGGCTGGGCCTGGTCGGCGTCGGGCCGGGGCTGGCCTTCGGTGCGGGCGGCAGGCTCGTCGATGGGCGGCGGGCTGGTCACGGCCGAGCGGTGGCGGTCGGCGGGGCCATCTTCGCTGAACCCGAAGGGGCTCTCGTCCGCGGCCTGCTCGGCCTGCTGCTCGGCCTGCTGATCGCGCTGCTTGCGTTCGCGCAGTCGCTGCTCGCGGAGCTGCTTGAGGCGGGCGAGCGAATCGCCTGCCGGGCCGGGGGTCTTCCGGCTTGCCGGCGCGGGCTCGGGTTCGGGCTCCGGCTCCGGCTCGGGTTCGGACCGGTCGGCGAGACTGGGCCGCTCGGGCGGCTCGGCTGCGGCGGGGCTCGCTTCGGCGCTGTCGGGGCCGGACTGTTCGTCGCCCGAGAAGACCGAATAGCCGATGACGGCCATGGTCACGGCGACGGCGACCAGCAGCGCGATTTTGTAAGGCAGGCTCATCATTTGCCTCCATGCTGAAGGGCCTGTGTGGCGCAGGCCCGAGTTTACCACGCCCGGCGGTCACCGGCCATGACGGCGGCAGATGCCGGGGCGTCTGCCGGTTGTATCGGCCAGGAAAAGAGGGCGCTTTGGGGGCAAGCTACTTTTCCCTGGCGGCTGAAGCTGTAGGATAGAAATGCCCCTCTCCCGGCCGCCGGGCTGAAGAAAGGGGGGGCAGTCGTCCGATGAGGAAAACGGGACGCGATCTGGCGGCTGGCGGGGCGGAGTCTCCCCGGCCGTACTGAAAGCATGAGCAGTACAGACAGGATCGCCCGGCCGCAGTTTCGCCCGGGCGCCTTTTAGCAGGAGTTAGCAGGTGATGACCAGCGAGGGCTCACGGATCATCGTACACCAGGAAGACAAGGGTGTGACGCGGATCGAATTCGTCGATCGCAACATTCTTGAAGAAGCCGCCATCCAGCAGATCGGCGAGGAGATCGCCTCGCTCATCGAGCCGCAGGCGAGCCCCAAGCTGCTGATCGACTTCACCAACGTCGAGCATCTGTCGTCGGCTGCGCTGGGCACGCTGATCAACGTCAGCAACCGTATCCGCGAAAAGGGGGGGCAACTGCGCCTTGCGAACATTGACCCACAGATCTACGAGGTGTTCGTCATCACCCGGCTCAACAAGCTCTTCCAGATCCACGACAGCAACGAAGAGGCGCTGGCGACCTTCAAGTGAGGCGCAGTGCGTCATGAGCTCCGAGTCCCGCCACATGGTCATTCCCAGCCGGCTCTCTGAGGTGCCCCGGGTCCTGGAGACCGTGCTCGACACCGTCGAGCAGGCCGGTTATGACCAGGAGACCGTCTTCGCCGTCCGGCTGGCCCTGGAGGAGGCGGTCACCAACGCCATCCGCCACGGCAACTGCGGCGACGAGTCCAAGAGCGTCACCATCGACTCCGAGGTGTCGGGCGAAACCATCCGCATCGCCATCTGCGACGAAGGCTGCGGGTTCCAGCCCGACGATCTGCCCGACCCGACCGCCCCGGAGAACCTCACCCGGCCACACGGCCGCGGCGTCATGCTCATGCGGGCCTACATGACCGACGTCAGCTTCAACGAGGCCGGCAACTGCGTGACCATGGTCCGCACACGCGAGCCCCGCGGCGAGTGATCGAACCCGGCCGCGACACCCGGCGAGGCAGATCGCCCCGGGCGGGGCCGCAATTTTGTCGCGGCCGCTTGGCGAACGCCTGCCGATTCACTACAATTCGGCGTCGTGAGCGAGGCGGATTGGTCTTTTCTGAACCCAGCGCAGGCCCTGACGTGTCCGAGACCGGATCAGCTTCTTCCCATCCCGGCGAAGCCGACCCAGCCGCCCCCGACGGTGCCGGCGGATCGTCCTCCGACGAACCTCCCGGTCGCGGCGGCAAAGCGCCCCGGCTGCAGGTCGAGCTCCTGATGAAAACCGACGATACCGACCCACCCCTGGCCGGCTGGCTGCCGGGCCAGGTGGCCCGCATTGCTGCGCTCGCCGGCGTCGAGCAGGGCGAGCTCAGCCTCGTCGTCGTGGACGATGCCCGGATGAGCGCCCTGCACGAGCAGTACCTCGGCGAGCCGGCCACGACCGACGTGCTCAGCTTCGACCTGCGGGAGCACCCCGATGAGCCACTGGAGGGCGATCTCGTGCTCTGCCTCGACGAAGCCGCCCGGCAGTCGGCCGAGCGCGGGCACGCGGTTGGGCTGGAGGTGCTGCTGTACGCCGTGCACGGCCTGCTGCACCTGCTGGGCGAGGACGATCATGACCCTGACAGCGCCCGGAAAATGCACCGGCGCGAGGATGCGTTGCTGACGCGGGCCGGCTTCGGGCCGGTCTTCGGCAGCCTGTGACGGACCGCCGGCACCCGCGGGGGTGGCGGCGATGACCAGTTGGCAGGGTCCCCGCCCCGGTTGGGCCTGCCGCGTTTCGCAAGGGCCGACGGCCCGCTGAGCGAGTCCCGGGGCATTCGGACTTACGAGGTGAATCTGGCTATCACCATTGCACTGATCGCGGCTGTACTCAGCTGCTATTTCGCCGCCCTGCACGTGGCGATGAAGACCTTCTCCCGCAAGCGGCTGGCCGACGTGCTGGACCGCCGGGGGCGGCTGGGCGAGCTCGAGCCGTTCATCGTGCGCCTGCCGGGGCAGATGCTGCTGTCGGCGACGCTGCGCACCTGTCTGAGTCTGGTCGTGGTGCTGAGCATCCTGTACGCCGTGGAGCTGCGGGCCGGGATCTGGGCGTGGCTGCCGCGCTATGCGGTCGCGTTCGGCATTGCGGGCGTCGTGCTGAGCGTGTTCAGCGTGGCGATCCCGACGAGCTGGGCCCGGTATCGCTGCGAGGAGCTGCTGGCGACGAGTATGCCGCTGATGCGGGTGCTGCTGGTGGTGCTTCGGCCGGTGGTGGCGGCGCTGCACCTGTTCGACCCGCTGATTCGGCGGATCTCGGGGGCGGATCTCGTCTCGGCCGAGGACCAGCTCAGCGACCAGGTGCTCAGCGTGGTCGAGGAGCACGACGTCGAGGCGTCGGTGGACGAGGCGCAGAAGGAGATGCTCGAGGCGGTGTTCGAGCTGCCCGGCACCACGGCCGAGGAGATCATGACCCCGCGGACCGACATCAAGGGCATCGAGGCGACCTCGAGCCTGTTCGAGGTCAAGCAGGCGATCATGGACTTCGGCCACAGCCGGATCCCGGTCTACGAGGAGAACCTGGACCACGTCGTGGGCATCCTCTATGCCAAGGACATGATCCGCTTCCTCGGCGACGGCGACGAGTTCGACCTGCGCACCGTCGTCCGCGAGGCGTTCATGGTGCCTGAGAGCAAGTCGGTGCGCGAGCTGCTTGCCGAGTTCAAGGGCCGAAAGGTCCACATGGCGATCGTGCTCGACGAGTACGGCGGCACGGCCGGGCTGGTGACGATCGAGGACATCCTCGAGGAGATCGTCGGCGACATCCGCGACGAGTACGAGCCCACCGAGGAGCAGCCGCAGATATCCACGCTGGACGAGAAGACGGCCGTCGTGGACGCGCGGATGCGCATCGACGATCTTAACGACGAGATGAACCTCGACCTGCCCGAGAACGAGGACTACGACACGGTGGGCGGATTCGTTTTCGCCGCGCTCGGGCACATCCCCGAGAAAGGCGAGACCTTCGAGTTTCCGGGGCTGCGTTTCACCGTGACCGAGGCGGAGCGGACCAAGGTCCGCCGGGTGCGGGTGGAGAAGCTCGCGTCCGAGGCGACGCCGAGCAACGGCGGATGAGGGGCGGAGAGGCTGCAGAGGCGGAAACCACCCAGCTACCCGGCCACCCAGCTGCGTGGGGCGGGAACTGCTCAGTCGGGCCGCCACAGCTTCGCGGTGGCCCCGCCTTGTGGCCTGGCGGCTGGGTGGCTCCCCCGCCTCTCCTCAGCCACTTTCCCTCTGCTACAATCCTGCCATGGCTGAGATTCGCTTTTACAACACGCTGACGCACCAGGTTGAGAAGTTCGAGCCCATCGATTCGCCGCGGGTGACGATGTACAACTGCGGCCCGACGGTGTACGACTTCGCCCACATCGGCAACTTCCGCGCGTTCGTCTTCGCCGACGTGCTGCGGCGGTTCCTGGAGCTGGCCGGGTACGACGTCCACCAGGTGATGAACATCACCGACGTCGGCCACATGACCGAGGACCAGCTCGCCGACGGCGGGGGCGAGGACAAGATGGCCGTCGCGGTCGAGCGCATCAAGACCGCCAAGAAGGCGGGCCAGCTCACCGCCGACGAGGTCTCCGACCCGAGCGACCCCTACCAGGTGGCCGAGTTTTACGCGAAGGCGTTCGTCGAGGACGCGAGGCAGCTTCGCCTCGCCATCGCCGACGAGCCCGAGCACATGCCCCACGCGACCCGGCACATCGAGGAGATGCAGGCGATGATCGCCCGGCTGATCGAGACGGGCGTCGCTTATGTCGCCGAGGACGGGGCGGTCTATTTCAGCGTGGAGAAGTTCCCCGAGTACGGCACACTGTCGGGCAATACGCTCGAGCGCCTGCGCGGCGGGGCGGGCGGACGCGTGCTCGACCAGCACCAGGCCGCCAAACGCCACCCGGCCGACTTCCTGCTCTGGAAGCCCGACTCCAGCCACGTCATGAAGTGGGAATCCCCTTGGGGCGAAGGCTATCCCGGCTGGCACATCGAGTGCTCGGCCATGGCGCTCGCGCTGCACAAGGCGAGGCAGATCGACATCCACACCGGCGGCGAGGACAACATCTTCCCCCACCACGAATGCGAGATCGCCCAGAGCCGAAGCTACACCGGCGAGGACCGCTTCGCTCGCTACTGGCTGCACACGCGGTTCCTGCTCGTCGAGGGCGAGAAGATGTCCAAGAGCCGGGGCAACTTCTACACCGTCCGCGACCTCGTCGACAAGGGCATCGACCCGGTCGTCATCCGCTACGAACTGCTCAAGGCGCACTACCGCTCGAACATGAACTTTCGCCTTCAGGGCCTGGAGGACTCGGCCCGGGCGGTGCAGAAGATCCGCGACGCCGCGGCGAGGCTCGAGGAAAAGGCCGGCGGCGAAACGGCTGAGCTCGACCGCGATCACCCGGCCCTGCGGCGGTTCGTCGACGCGCTGGCGGACGACCTCAACGTCGCCGGGGCGATCGGCACGCTGTTCGAGTTCCTCCGCGACGCCGAGGCCGCCCCGGCCGACTCGCTGGCGGTGCTGCGGGCGATGGACCACGTCCTCGCCGTGCTGCCGAAGGCGGAGGAGAAGACGGGCGAGCAGGACGAGATCGCCGAGCAGTGTGCCCGCATCGACCAGGCCCGTGCGGAGAAGGACTACGCCGTCGCCGACGAGATCCGCCGGAAGCTGATCGAGGCGGGCTATGACGTGAAGACGACCAAGCAAGGCACGGTCGCGACGCGGAAGCTGGCGTGAGATCGCTTTTCCGGGTGGCACGGTCTGACCGCACCCGCGGCAGGCCGTGGGGGCGCGAGGGCTTCGGGTCAGACCGTCCCACCCGGCCCCGGGATGACGCCCCGCGGGTACAATCCCCGCCATGCTGCTCGGCAAGATCATCGCGGTCTGGTTCGCCATCATGGTGGCGGAAGTGATTCACGGCGTCCTGCGCGGGCTGCTGCTCGAGCCGCGGGTGGGTGAGGCGTGGGCGAACCGCGTCGGCATCGTCACCGGCTCGGGGATCGTGTTCGCGGTTGCGTGGTTCGGGGTGCCGTGGACGGGGGCGCAGGGGACCGGCGAGCTGCTGCTGGCCGGGGCGGTGTGGGTCGCGTTGACGCTGGCGTTCGAGGTCGTATTCGGGCGCTGGGTGCTGGGACACCCCTGGTCGCGGATCGCGGCGGACTATGACTTTCGCCGGGGCGGACTGATGCCGCTGGGGCTTCTTGTCATGCTGCTTTCGCCGCTGATCGTGGCGGCGTTGCGGGGGTGAGTGCGGGGGACAGCCCAGGCCTGACCGGGGTGCCACCCACCATGCCGAAGGCTGCTGTGTGTGGTCAGCCGCCTGCCTGCCCGGGGCGCTCGGCGCCATCAGTCGACGCAGCCAGCCTGCGGCGTGGTGCGTGGCACTCGGCCGCGGGGGGGCATCAGCCGGGCAGGCGGACGGGCGAAGCGGTCAGCCCGCGAGGTCGACGCCTTCGTAGCTGTAGCGCTCGGCGATGAACTGCTCGAGCGGGCGCATTTCGCAGATGACGAAGCTGACCGGCCGACCCTGCGTGAGGCGCATGGCGTCGGCGAGGGTTTCCTCGGTGGTGGCGCAGACCAACTCGTCGTTCTCCCGGCGAAGCGGCAGGACGAGGTTGTCCCACGCGGTTTCGGGGGTGAGCTCATCGAGGCAGTCGTAATCGAAACGCTCGAAGATGAGGCTGGTCAGCGGCCAGCGGTCGAGCGTGGCGTCGGCGAGGCGGGTCCAGAGGTCGTGCTCGCTGAGGCCGACGAGCTCGGCGGCGACCTGGCCGAACTGCGACGGGCGTGAGCCGGTGCGGTCGAGCAGCTCCCGGGCCTGATCCTGGCTGAGCAGGTTCTTCTCGAGCAGCACCGAGGCGAGGCGATCGTGTTGCATCACAACAACTCCGCAAGCAAGAATGAGTGGGCCTGTTGAGGCCCATCGGCTCGATGGCTGAGCCGTTTCGCACTTTTTTACGCGATTCTCAAAAAGCCGGTTCGGGGCAGCATAGGTTTTTCAACCCGGAATGGGTAGGAGGAACCCCGCCGATTTGCTGGGAAATTTTCTTATTCCAGCTATTTAGAAGCCCAGCAGCATCTGGTGGCGGGTGACGGCGGGCTGGGGGCGGACGCTGAACCAGCGGGTGCGTTTGCGCTGCTCGGTCAGGCTGACCCGCCGGGCGATGCGCGGCTCGCGGGCGAAGACGCGCTTCACCTTCATCGGGTGATTGCACTGGCTCGAGCGGTGCAGCAGCACGATCTGCCGGGGGTTGCCGCCCGGGCTGAGGCGGTCGATCTGCCGGACCGCCTCGAGCGACTGCTCGTTGGAGAGGTGGCCGGAGTCGGACATGTTTCGGCGGTTGACGAAGCTGGGGCGCGAGCTGTGGATCGTCATCCGCTCGTCGTAGTTGCACTCGATGGCGAGCAGATCCACCCCCGCGAGGTGCTCGATCAGCGCAGGCGGCGCGTGGCCGAGGTCGGTCGCCAGGCCCACCGAGCCGTGGGGCGTGTCGAGGCGATAGCTGATCGTTCCCTGCATGTCGTGCTGGCAGCGGACGCAGCTCGCCCGCACGCCGGGCAGGGGCTCGAAGGGGCGGTCGCTGAAGACGCGCACGAGCCCCGCCTCCCGCAGGAGCCCGGCGTGGGGCAGGCGGTCGAGGTCCGCGAGGTGCCAGCGGTGGACGAACAGCTCGGTGCCCAGCTTCGCGAGCGTGCGCGGCCAGGAGCGGCGGAAGTGGTCCTGGTCGAGGTGGGTCAGGCAGATCGCCCGGATCTGCTCGAGCTCCATCCCCGCCTGGGCGAGGCGCTGCCGCGTCGTTCGCGGGCCGAAGCCGGCGTCGAGCAGCAGGGCGTCGCCGCCCACGCAGACGACGGTGGCGTTGCCGCCCGAGCCCGAGCCGAGATTGCACATCCGCAGCATCGCCCGGGCGGCGGCGCGGCGGCGGGAAGGCGGGGCGGGGTCAGCCGCTTCGCAGGCGAACAGGGCAGACTGGGGCAGGTCGGACATCCGGATCTCCGCGTCGGCCGGGGGTACGTCTTCAGCCGCGGCAGACCGCCCATGTTCGGTTCCGATAACCCGTTCGTCAAACCGGTTTTGCCAAAAATGAAGAAGCACCTGTGCCGCTGGGGCCGCGGCGGCCGGGGCGGGTGTGCGCCGGTCGCCTCCGTGGGCCGATAACCGCTTTTTGCACCGGCCGAGGCGGGCTCGCCGGGACGGCGGGCCGATGTGTGGCGTGGTCGCAAGTGACGTCGGGTGAGCCGGCGAAAGCAGGAGAACAGGCGAGATGAGACGCTACTTCGCAGCGGGATGGATCGTGCTGACGGCGGGGCTGATGGCCGGGTGCCTGGCGCCGCGCGCGCCGCGGGTGATGATCGAGCCGGACTACGCCTGGGTGCGTGCCGGGAAGGAGCGTACGCCCGAGCCGAGGCTTGCCGCCGCCTGGACGCCAAATTGGCTCACTCGGTCGACCGGTCCAGCCGAATCCGCTCGTCCAGCAGCGAACTGAGCACGACGTCGGCGTCGGCGTGCGTGTTGTGCCACCAGAAGAGGCTCGCGCAGGTGATCGAGGGGTCGCGCCTGCGGGCCGTCTGCCACACCTGCTCGGCCTCGACGAGCCGGTTGGACCGGTGCCGGAAGCGGACTTCGCCGGTGTCGCGGTGGTACCAGCCGTTGGCGACGATGCCATGCTCGCCCACGGGCTGGCCGGTGAGCATGCTCGCCTGGACGGAGCAGGTGACGGCCGGCAGGACGGGCTGGAGATTCACGAGCTGGCCGGCCTTCACCTGCCGGGCGAGGTTCGGGCTGTGCTCGCCGATGAGCGAAGGCGTGAGGCCGACGATGTTGAGTACGGCTGTTTGCATAGGGTCTGGCGTCTGGCGTATAGCGTATGAGGCCACGGAGGCAAGGAGGGTGAGAGGGGAAAAGTTCAGCTACAGATCAACACAGATGAACACAGATAGAAAGAGAATAGGAGGTCGCAACGAGGTGCTTGTCGGGGCGTGCCGTGGACGCTCTCGCTGTTCTCTTCCATGAGGAGCGCTATGCAGTAGCGCGCCAGCCTGCCCTGTGCTCTGGCCCCAGCCTGAGCGGCGTGCTGTGTGGCGCCCACCAGCAAAGTGTCAATCACAGCCCCTGGCCCGAGCTCTCTATCTTTCTCCCTGTCTCTCTCTTCTCGCCCCTCCGAATACCTCTATCTGTGTCTATCTGTGTTCATCTGTGGCAAAACCTCTCCTCTCCGTGTCTCTGTGGTTCACAGCCATTACCCCACGTCGATCAGCCCCAGCGCCTCGCCATACTGGTGGAGGAGGATCTTGCGCAGCGTGCGGTGCTCGTCGCTCGCGAGCAGGGGGTCGTTCTCGATGATCGCCCCGGCGTCCCGGCGGGCGAGCATGAGCAGGTCCATGTCTTTGGGGACCTCCGCCACGCGCAGCGGGGGCAGGCCGCTCTGGCGGGTGCCGAAGAAGTCGCCCATGCCGCGGATCTCGAGGTCCATCTCCGCGACGCGGAACCCGTCGTTGGTCGAGCTGATCGCCTCGATGCGTTTCTGCGCGTCCTCGGTGGTCGGCTCGGCGACGAAGACGCAGAGGCTGCGCATGTCCGGCGCCCGGCCGACGCGGCCGCGAAGCTGGTGGAGCTGGGCGAGGCCGAACCGCTCGGCGTGCTCGATCACCATGACCGTCGCCGTGGGCACGTCCACGCCGACCTCGATCACCGTCGTGGCGACGAGGACGTGGATCTTGCCCCGCCGAAAGCGGTCCATGATCTGCTCGCGGGTGCTGCGTTTGAGCCTTCCGTGGATGGCGGCGACCTTGTAGCCCTGGCAGAACTTGTCCTGGAGCAGCTTCGCGTGCTCTCGGACGGTCTTGAGCTGAGCGGGGCCGTCCTGCTCGCCCGGCTCGATGGCGGGAACGACGACGTACGCCTGCTCGCCGCGCTCGAGCCGGGTGGTAAGGTAGCGGTACACCTCGTCGGCCTTGTCCTCACCGACGACGCGGTTGGTGATCGGCGTTCGGCCGGGCGGGAGCTCGCCGATGGTGGAGACGTCGAGATCGCCGAAGACGGTCAGGCTGAGCGTGCGCGGGATCGGCGTCGCGGTCATGACGAGGTGATGCGGCACGCGCCGGCGCCCGTCGTCGCCGGTCGCTGCCTTGCCTTCGCTCGAGCGGAACACCGCCCGCTGCTCGACGCCGAAGCGGTGCTGTTCGTCAATGACGGCGACAGCGAGGTCCTGAAAGCGGACCGACTCGGTGAGCAGGGCGTGCGTGCCGATGACGATGTCGATCTCGCCGCGCTCGATCTGCCCGAGCAGGGCGGTGCGCTCGGCCGAGCCGGGCGCGGGCTGGGCGCCGGTGAGCAGGGCGAGTCGGACCTGCGCCCCTTCGAGCATCGTGGAGATCGAGAGGTAGTGCTGCTCGGCGAGCAGCTCGGTCGGGGCCATCAGGGCCGCCTGCTTACGGTTCATCACGGCCGCGAGCAGGGCGTAGAGCGCGACCACGGTCTTGCCCGAGCCGACGTCGCCCTGGAGCAGGCGGTTCATCGGCTTGCTCTCGGCGAGGTCGCCGGCGATCTCGCGCAGCACCTTGTCCTGGGCCTTCGTCAACTCGAAAGGAAAGCGCTCGCGAATGTGGGCGTCGACGGCCTCGCTGGTCTCGAGCGGCGGGGCGACGAGCTTCTCGCGCACGAACGACCGCTTGAGCTGAATGCCGAGCTGAAGCAGCAGAAGCTCGTTGTAGGCCAGCCGCCTCCGAGCCGCGGCCGCGTCGTCCTCGGTTTCGGGCTGGTGCACCATGCGAAACGCCTCGGCGAGGCCGGGCATGGCGTGGTGGTCGATCAGGTCGCCCGGCAGCGGGTCGGGGAGCTGGTCGAGCACGCGGGGCAGGGCGCAGGCGATCAGCTCCTCGATGGCGGGCGAGGCGAGGTCTTCGGTGGCGGGATAGACCGGGCGCAGTCGGGCCTCGTGGGCGGGGACGTCGCCCGCGTCCTCGTCGAGCACCTCCCACCTGGGGTTGGCCATCTGCGGATAGCCGTTGTAGAGCTTGACCTTGCCCTGGACGCGGAGGGTCATGCCGGGGTGGAGGCGGTTTCGCAGGTAGCCGGCGTTGAACCAGGTGAGGTTGAGCGTGCCGGTCGCGTCCTGGAGCGTCGCCTCGAAGCGCCCTTTTTTGCCGTAGCCGAAGGACGGTGCCCATCGGGCGGCGGAGATGACGCCGCGGGCCGAGCCGATCGTCTCGACCTGGAGGCGATCGATCGCGTCCTCGCCGGCGTGGCGCTCGTAGCGCAGGGGCAGGTGGCGCAGCAGATCGGTGACGCTGCGGATGCCGAGCCTGCCGAGCAGCCTCGCGCGCCGCTTGCCGACGCCGGGCAGGTCGGTGACGGGGCTGCTGAGCTTGATGTCGGTTTCGGCTGCCGATTCCGTCATGGTTTGGATTTTATACGGTGCCGGTGGGGAAAGCGAGAGGAGGGAGGGCAGCGGCTGACGGCGAACGGGGGGGCGGGGATGGGAAGCCGAGTCGGGCGGATTGCCCCCGGGGCCACGGCGCAAGATCAAGGCCGCAGGCGCCTCACCTGCGGCCTTGCGGGTTCGGTTGTCGACGGCTCAGTCGGCGTATTCCCACACGGTGACGGTCAGCCGCTGTCGGCCCCACTGGCGGGCCCGTTCGTGGGTGGGGTAGAGCACGTCGAGGCGGTTGCCCTTGATGGCGCCGCCGCGGTCGAGCACTTGGACGGGTCGGCCGTCGTTGTAGCCGGGCACGGTGAGGATCGTGCCGAACGGCAGCACGTCGGTGTCGGCGGCGAGGAGCTTCATGCCGTTGGTCCAGACGCTGTAGCCCGAGGCGGTGATGCCGTCGGCCCACTTGCCGCAGGACCTTTCGTCCGGGCTGTAGGCGGTGACGACCATGCTCATCTCCCGCACCTTGCGAAGCGGGCGCTGGTCGAACCGCACGCCGTCGGGTCGGCTGACCGCCTTGCGGACGGTTTCCGCCGGGCTGGCTGCGGGGGCCGGCTCCGGCGTTACCTCCGGCTCGGTCGTCGCGGGCTCGGGCGTCGTGGCGATCGGTTGGGGGTGGACGTCGAACTCGGCACCCGTCCGCATCATGGCGGGGGCGGCCGGGCTGGCCGGGGCGTGAATCGTCGGCCGAACCGGGTCCACCGCGGCGGCGGTGGGCAGATCGGCGACGCCCATCACGCAGGCACCGGCGAACAGGGCGACGAAGGTCAGGGCGACCGCACCGAGTAGAGAGGAACCACCTCTCCTGAACAGGATTCGCTTGCGTCTCATCTTTTCCGCTTCTCTCTTCCGGGTTCCGCGAACGTGTCCCTCTCCGCGGCGGATCCCGGCCTTCCCTGGCCGAGTTGACTCGCTGTGATCCTACCTCACAGTCAGGGAAGGGCCAAACTTTTTCGGAAAAGATTCAAGCTGTCGCCAGCGGCCTGCCGATACAACCGGATCAGCTCGCTGAGTTGCTGGTCGCCGCCTTTTTCTTCTCGGCAGCGGCCTTTTTCTTTTTCTTCTTGCGGCGGTTCGAGGCCGACACCCAGATCACCCGGTCGGCCGCATGCCACGTGCCGGGGCCGTAGGGTTGGTGCAGGGGCCTCAGACGCACGAACGTCATCTCGCCTTCCGCGGCGATGTCGCTGATGCGCGCCGTGAGATAGCCGTTGAGCGTCGTGACCGTGTCGCCTCGCTCGAGCGGGCGGCCCGAATGATCCGTCGTATTTTCGATCTTTTGCATATCAGTGCTTCCCTTCCTGAAAAACACTAGGCGCCTTGGAGGGCGATTTCCACGTTTACGGCCCCTCAGGACCGGTTCCAGCCGACCCGCCCACTCGGGCGAAGCCCGATCAAGTCGCCCGGCAGCGGGATTTCCGGCCGGCCGGCGCTTAAAATAAACACCTATGGGTGCGACATTTGACACGGAACATAAGGCGAACTGGTGGCACGCTCACCCGCAGTCGGGGAAGGTGGTCTGCACGCTCTGCCCGCGGCAGTGTCACATCCCGGCCGGCGGGCGGGGATTCTGCTTTGTCCGGGCGAACGCGGATGGGAAGCTCGTGCTGACCACGTACGGGCGCAGCAGCGGATTCTGCATCGATCCGATCGAGAAAAAGCCGCTGGCGCACTTTCTGCCGGGGACGCCGGTCTTGAGCCTGGGCACGGCCGGGTGCAACCTCGGTTGCAGGTTCTGCCAGAACTGGGACATCTCCAAGAGCCGGGAGATGGACCGCCTGACCGGCGAGGCCGGGCCGGAGCAGATCGTCGCCGCGGCGAAGGAGACCGGCTGCCGATCGATCGCCTTCACCTACAACGACCCGGTGATCTGGGCGGAGTACGCGATCGACATCGCCCGCGTCGCCCGCCGGGAGGGGATCCGGACGGTCGCCGTGACCGCCGGCTACATCAGCCCCGAGCCGCGGCAGGCCTTTTTCGAGCACATCGACGCCGCGAACGTCGACCTCAAGGCGTTCGAGGAGACCTTTTGCCGCAAGCTCACCCAGACCCACCTCGCCCCGGTGCTGGAGACGATTCGCTATCTGGCGAACGAAACCGGCGTCTGGACCGAACTGACCACGCTGGTGATTCCGGGCCAGAACGACTCGCCCGGCGAGATCCGCCGCATGTGCGACTGGGTCGTCGAGACCTGCGGCCCCGACGTCCCGATGCACTTTACCGCCTTTCACCCGGACTACCGGATGAAGGACATCCCGCCCACGCCGGCCGAGTCGCTGGTGGAGGCGCGGGACGTCGCCATGGACGCCGGGGTGCGCTTCGCCTACGTGGGCAACGTGCACGACCCGATGCGCGAGAGCACCTGGTGCCCGAGCTGCGGCGAACTGCTCATCGAGCGAAGCTGGCACGAGCTTGGAAGGTGGGGCCTCAAGGGCAACCGCTGCGGAAGCTGCGGCGAGACCATCCCCGGCGTCTTCGAAGCCCAACCCGGCCGATGGGGCCGGCGGCGGCAGCCGGTGATGGTTGGCGAAAGCCGCTGACCCCGATTTCCACGCTACTTCAGGCTGGGGCGGCGCCGGCGCTCTGCCCCCACCTGGGGGAGCGTCAGCACCGGCCCCGGTCGCACGGCCCGTCCGGGGGCGCTCAGCGCCTGCGTGGCCCCGGGCCGGCTCAGGACGGTCTGCCCGCTTCGCACGCGCTGCGCACGGCGGAGAGCAGATCCTCGGCCGGGCCGCCCTTGGTGAGATACGACGCGGCTCCCGCTTCGCGCATCTCGCGGGCGATCTCGGGCTCCTCGTGGAACGACAGGCCGACCACCTGCGTGTCAGGCAACTCCTGCCGAACCCGGCGGGTGGCCTCGATGCCGCTGAGCCGGGGCATGGAGACGTCCATCACCACGACGTCGGGCTGGAGTCGGCGGGCCTGATCGAGCGCCTCGGCGCCGTCAGCCGCTTCGCCGACGATCTCGATGTCCGGCTGGCTGCGCAGCAGATTGGCGAGCCCCTCGCGCACCACCTGGTGATCGTCGGCGAGCAGTACGCGGATGCGCGGGTTGTCGTCGGCCTGCGGCTGCCTGGCGGGGCCGGGCCCGGCGGTTTCCAGCTCGGCCTGCGCCTCGGCCGGCCGCAGGGGGGCGACGAGGGTCACCCGCGTGCCTTCGCCGGCCCCGCTTTCGACGGTCATCCGTCCGCCCAGCGCTTCGAGGCGTTCGCGGAGGCTGAAGAGGCCGAACCCGCCGCCGCTCGCGTCGGCGAGCACCCGCTGCGGGTCGATGCCGGCCCCGCGATCTTCGACGACGATCTGCGTTCTGCGCTGGCCGCTGCGGCTGACGCGGACCCAGGCTTCGTTCGTGCCGGCGTGCTTGATGACGTTGAACAGCAGCTCGCGCACCCCGCCGAAGAGCATCGTGCGCAGGCTCTCGCCGCTCGGCTCGGCGTCGGGGTCGGCATCGACGTGCACAGTCAGGCCGTGGCGGTCGCGCATCCAGCGGCCGAGCCATTCGAGCGCGGGGGTCAGTCCCGCGCTGTAGAGCACCGGCGGGGCGAGCTCGGCCGTGAGGGTGCGCGAGGCTTCGATCGACTCGTCGAGCAGTCGGCTGATCTGCTCCGCGGCCTCGCCGGCCCGCTCGTCGCCGCGCGGGCACAACTGGCCGAGACGCATCTTGATGGCTACCAGGAGCTGCTGGAGGTGGTCGTGCAGGTGCTGGGCGAGTCGGCGGCGTTCGCGCTGCTCGGCATCGGTGAGCTCGGCGGTGAGGTCGCGCAGCTGGCTCGCCCGGCGTTCGAGCACGGCGTGCTGGCGGGCGAGCGCCTCCTCCGCCCTCTTTCGCTGGGTGATGTCCTCGACGACGCCGAGGCTGTAGCGGGGAGTGCCCGTCGCGTCGCGCACGGGTGAGGCGGTGACGCGCGTCCAGATCGTCTTCCCGTCGGGGCGGAGATAACGCTTCTCCAGGCTGTAGCGGTCGATTTCGCCAGCCGCGGTCTGAAGGAAGTTCCGCTCGTTGGAGCTGCGGTCGTCGGGGTGGGTCAGGTCAAGAAAGCGCGTGCCTCGGAGCTGCTCCGCGCTTCGCCCGACGATCTGGCAGAACCGCTCGTTGGTCTGCACGAAGCGGCCTTCGAGGTCGACCAGGGCGATGCCGACCGCCGCCTGATTGAAGGCAGCGCGGAAGCGGGCCTCGCTTTCCCGCAGGGCGTTCTCGTACCGTTGGCGCTGAGCGATCTGCTGCTCGAGGTTGTTCCGCGTCTGCTCGAGTTGGGCGGTGCGCTGGCGCACTTCCTGGGCGATGTGCCGCTCGCGATTGAGCAGCAGCCCGGTGGAGCTCATCAGCAGCAGCGTGATGGTCAGGCCGGCGAGCAGAACGCCCAGCGGCACCCAACTCGACCGCCGGGCAAGGAAGACCTCGACGGGCAGGGCGCTCACCAGCCAGCGCCGGTTCGCCACCATGAGTTCCTGCTCGTACCAGCCGGCCCCGGCGGGCGGCGCTTCCACCGCTTCGCCCGGCGGCGGCAAGGGGTAGATGATCCGTTCGGGCTGTCCGCTCGTGCGGTCGCGGATCACCAACTGCAGCTCCGTGCGGTACACCCGCGGCAGCGATGCCCTCACCGTTTCGCTGAAATCGAATACGCCGGCGATCAACCCGCGCAGCGCCTCGCGGGACGGGTCGTGCGCGGGGGTGCCGGATGGCCGCCGGGCAGGAAGCGGATGAAGGAAGATCGTCAACACCCCGTCGGCGCGCTCGGGGAACAGGTTCAGCGGCGGGGTGGCGACCGGGCCGCCTCGCTGCCGGGCCTGCTCGGCTGCGCGGGCGACGACCGGGTTCTCCAGCAGCGGCTCCTCCAGCAGGGCCTGGCCGATCTCCGGCTCGTTGCTGACCACGCCTTGGACCGGGTAGACCACCTCGCCGTCGACGGTTTCGCGAGGCATCCACATCAGCGCCTTGACGCCCGGCCGGGCGAGCCAGCGGGCCGCGAACGTCTCGAACTCGTCGGGCGTGACCTGCTCCGACGCCAGAAACAGCGTGGCCATGGACTCCAGCGCGCCGGTATTCCTGCGGACTTCCGCCTCCAGCCGGGCGACCTGGCCAGTCGCGAGAACCTCAAAGCGGGCACGGGTCAGGCTGCGCTGCCGCTCGCGGACGAGTTGGAAGAGGCCCAGCGTCAGCGCCAGCCCCAGCGCGCCCAGCACGAGCACGGGCGACCAGCGGCGGCACCAGCGCCAGCCGAGACGCCATCCGCGGCGAAATGCCATCGCTCCGGCCATCCAGCGCCTCCCGCCCGGGCACGCAAGCAGTTCCTCCGGGGTGCGGCGGGCTGGCCGCCCGCGGAAGGAACACGGCAGTTCGCCGCGGAGCGAGCAATGGCGACCCGCGCCCGGGCCGGGCCGATTTCGCGACTGCGGCGAGAACGCCACGGAATCATAGGTCGCCGCGCGGGCCGCCGCTCCGGGGGCACGTGAGAACCCGGGCGCGGAGACCGGGCGCCCCCGCACTGGGCCGTTCAGTCCACCTCGGCGCTCGTCCTCGGCGCCAGTTCCTCGCCCGACTACCGCCAGGGCGCCCCACGTCTTCAGGGCTTCGGAGCGGAATTCCGCAAAGTCCCCCCTGGTCAGGGATTGAGCCGGGCGGTCTTGGCGAAGAAGTCCACGACGAACTGAGCCACCCGGCGGTACTCGTGCCACGTCCTGAGCTTGATCTCCCCATCTTCAACATGCTGCCGCCTGAGGGCGAGGAAGCGGTCTGCCACGTCCAGCAGCGTCACTCCGCCCTCCGGCCTGATCGGCGGGGGCGTTTCGCCTCGCTCGAGGTAAGGCCAGTCGCGCTGGAACTGCTGAAGGGCGGCTCTGAGTTGTCCCAACCGCCGAAGTCGTCGTCCCGCCCCTTGAATCGCTTCCGCCACTGCCTGTTATTCGCGGCGGTACGGGTTACAATGTCCGCGTCAGGCCACTGGCTTGGTCTTCTTTGACATTGAAACGGCTTCCGGCTTGGCGTCTCCGAGGTCGTCCGGGGGCGTCCGGGGGGCGTCCGGGGGCGGGCCCATCGCTGGAAATGCCGTTTCAATGCTCCGCTAAGATGTCTGCCAGAAGAGCCTTGCGTTTCTGCCCTCGTAGCTCAGTCGGATAGAGCACCGGTTTCCTAAACCGAAGGTCGCAGGT